>JAZASR010000011.1:0-57704 GCA_036343175.1 Lachnospiraceae bacterium | reverse complement strand
CTGCGCCAGCTTTACGGCTTGTACTTTGTACTCGTGGTCATAGGTGCGTTGATTTTTTGCCATTGTAGTTGCCTCCTTTTTCCTCTTGATTATAAATGAAATCCTTGAGGAAAGGTCGCCAACTTTTATTGTACAGGATCATATCCGGATGCGGAATTTCAGCAGGCATGAAAATGCAGAAATGTTCATCCGGATAAAGTTTTTTATATTGGTTATTTTACGGCACCTTACCATCGATCTTGACACAAAATATTAAATTGGCCTCATTCACTCTTATTTCTGATATAATAAATGACGAATAATAATAGAGGTAATGTAAGAGAAGTATTTAATGACATTTCAGGAGGTAAGACCATGGCCGTTGATAATACAAGGATAACTCCCGCTTCCATGAATATGAATGCGGGCAGGCAGATGGACAGTCAGGTCCGGTCAGGCGCAGGCAGGAATATGAATGGTGCTCAGGGCATCAATGGCAGCATGTCAGGCGCCTCAGGTGCGTCTGAAGCCCAGAACGTAAGTGTCCGCAACGCTGGTAATCTGGGCCCCGGTTCAACTGTATCAGGCCAGATCACGGACCTTACCAATAATAAGATCACGGTCACACTTTCTGATAATACCAGCATTACAGGCTTCATAGAGGATGCCCCGGACTATTCCATAGGTCAGAACGGACAATTTCAGATAATTGCCGACAAGGATGGTAATATAGGCGTAAAGCCTGTGAATATTTCAAAGGGAGAGCAGACGGGTGCAGCTATCATAAACCGTGCACTTTCAGATTCGGGTTTTCCGCTTACAGCTAAGAACCAGAATGCAGTCCGTGCCCTCATGGACAATATGATGCCTATTAATCGCGACTCCATTCAGAAGCTGTTAGTCCAGTCTCAGCAATATGGTACCGATGATCTTCAAAGCCTTGCTATCATGAATCGCAATAATTTCACCATCAATAAGGAGACAGTCCGGCAGTTCTCTGCTTACCGAAATGACAATTACCAGCTCATGAATAAGATCAATGCCCTGACAGACACTGTAAATAATATGCTCATGGACATGGTGTCAGCAGGAAAGAGTCAGCAGGCCGCAAATATTGGTGAGGCTCTTATAAGCTTATTTACCGAAGAAAATAAAGCTTCTTATCAGACGGGAAACATGCCTTCAGGTTCAGGGAACATTCCTCCCGAGGGGACAGTAGGTCAGCTTTCTGCATCTGAAAGAAATGATCTGCTGTCAATATTAAAGGGCGTTGAAATGACACCTGAGCAGGAAGAGGGCTTAGGTTCCGGAAATATGGGACTTCGAGAAGCTCTGCTCCTTATACGAAAAGGGGCAGTGGATGGCACATTAAGTATCAACAATAAGATCCCTGCAGAAGATATACTGGAAAAGCTCAATCAGATCCAGCAGGAGATGAGTACAGGAGATCCTTCCCTTAAACGCAGCGACATCAAGGATCTTATACGTCAGATGCGTCTTTTATCTCAGGCAGAGGCTGCTTCAGATGCAGAAGGACAGGCAGATGGAACCGGGTCTTATGATTCCAAAGCAGGAGCACAGAATATCTCCAAAGAGGGAGTACAGCTCATATTAAATGGTGATCCGGACCAAAAAGACGATGCATACTCCGCAAAAGGAGCTTTAGTCTCTGAAAATGGTCCAAACGGCGCCATTACCGGTCAGGAAGAATCAGACCAGGGGGCAGGAGCTTCGTTCCTCAGGAACATGTTTAAAAATATTTCCGGTGCAGCAAAAGCATCTGTCAATTCATTGAATGGACTTATGAATTCAGGGATCACAGACAATGGTTCCCGGACCGCAGCAGGACATACTCAGGCATCACCGCAGATGCCTTCTGTCATAGATTCTATGATGAGCGCAGCTTTAAAAAATTCCCGTGACAATGATGCCGTATTCAGCCTGCTTTCCGGTGCGGAGAGAAAAGACCTGGCAGATATCATAAAGAGCCTTAAGCCGGGTGACCCCGGACTTTTGCAGCTGTCAGACGAAGCTTTGAAGGGGGACATAAGCACCGCTGACCTCCTGTCGC
Organism: Lachnospiraceae bacterium; assembly: GCA_036343175.1. Lineage (GTDB taxonomy): Bacteria > Bacillota > Clostridia > Lachnospirales > Lachnospiraceae > JAEEJA01. The sequence continues at coordinate 55,654 of JAZASR010000011.1, read as the reverse complement.
AGCTTAAAGGAAATTTAAGCTCTAACCAGAATGCAGCAGCAGACCTTATCAGATCCCCATCTTTCCATAAGCTCCTGGGCTCTCTTATGCAGTCACAGATGACTCTTACTGCAGATGACCTTTCCAATGGAAAGACCCCTGACTCACTTTATGACAATATTTCAGACAAGCTTGCAAAGATGAATGATCTGATGTCCGGCATGTCTTCTGACCAGTCGGGGTCATCACTTATGAATCAGCAGCGTGATATGCAGAGCAATATTGATTTCATGAAGATGATCAATGACCAGGTCGCCTTCTTCCAGCTGCCATTGAAGCTTCAGAATAATTCAGTCCACGGAGACCTGTATGTTTATACCGATAAAAAGAAGCTGAAAGCAAATCCGGAGTCAATGAGTGTTCTCCTTCATCTTGAATTTGAGAATCTTGGCCGTATGGATATTAAGATCAAAAAGGATTACAACGATGTAAAAGCTCTTTTTATGATAGAAGATCAGGATTCCATAAAGCTCATAGAAAAGAATAAGGACCTTCTTGTACAGCATCTCAATGAAAACGGCTATGCCTGTTCAGTAAGAGTCGATGAACTGGAGAAGAACGATGAGGAAAATCCTGTCCATGCCTTTATGAATGCAAAAGTAGACGTTGTAAAGCCGTCAGAAATACGCCGCTTTTCCTTTGATATCCGTGCGTAAATACACTTTTTTAGCCTTTGACATGTTTTATGAAAATATTTGCAGGGGAATCATAAATTTCCTGTCCGTATAGAAATAAGCTCTTGCTTTATTTTTTTTTTAGAAGTATACTTCTTTTGATTTGAGAGGTGTCCTGTCTCTAAAAACAGGGCTTTTCAAATAGTTTACATTTATGAAGAGATTCTATTATTAAAGAAAGGAGAACAATAATGTCGAGAGCAAGGAAAGCAGGTAAGACGACTGCTGCCTCTGCTGCAGCTAAAAAGACTGCTGAAGTTATAAGTCAGGCTGCAAAGACTGCTCCTGTAAAGGCAGATCTATCAGATTCAGCGGAGACAACTGAAGAAGCAGCTGCAGTAAAGAAGGATGCAGAAAAGACTTTAAAGAAGCCTGCAGAAAAGAAGGTTTCAGCAGGAAAGGCAGAGCCGGTAAAGAAGGCAGCAGCAAAGAAGGCACCGGCAAAGGAGACTTCTGTACAGAAAAAGGAACAGAAGGCTCAGCCGAAGGAAGAAAAGAAGATAACTATAAAGGCCGGTTTCTCCGACGGAAAGGATGACGATATGACACAGGAAGTTTACTTAGAGCAGGATGGTGCTCAGCTCGATCTTGTAAAGAAGATAGAGGAGTCCTATGAAGCAGCAGGTAACAAGAAGGAAGATATAAAGAAGCTTCAGGTATATATTAACCTCAATTCCCGCAAGGCTTATTATGTAGTTAATGACAAGGCTGAGGATCTTTATGTGGAATTCTGATGAAGACCACTGACTTCATTGCAGGTTCACATTAAAGTATACCTGAATCTGACATTTTATTTTTTTAAGATCAGAAAAGATCTTCTGAATCTATGAAAGAACTTTAAGGCAGGGCTTTTTAGCCCTGCTTTTTTTAAGAGACCCTGCTTAGGACAGGACTTTTAGTTTATTCACATAAAATATTTTATAGATTTTTGCAGACCGGCTTCCACGGGAAAAAAGGGTCCGGATCCAGGCTGTTTTTAAAGGCTCCTGTATGTTTGAAATTATTACTGTTTAATGTTATGATATAAAGGAATGTGCTGATCATCCATGTATTAATGAATATCAGCATTTATTGGCTTATCAATAAAGTATAGCAGTCCGGCAATGTATACTTTTTCGAACAATTTCAGGTTTGCTGGTATGAGTGCAAGCAATGCTGCGCATAAAGCCCGCGCAGATGAAAATCATCACCTGAAACGAGCATTCAAGCCGCATACGAAGGCTGCAACGCACTCATAGCAGCTTCGGATGCGGCAAATCAAAGAATGCGAGTGAAGGTGATAGATTTTCACGAGCAGGCGTCCTAAGCAGCATGCTGCACTCATAGTGCAAACCGTAGGAGTTCGAAAAAGTATCATAATGCTTATCTGCATATTCGGTCTGTATTATAAAGAATATGTTTAGGAGAATTTATCATGGAAAAAAGATTATTTACATCAGAGTCAGTTACAGAAGGTCATCCTGACAAGGTCTGTGACAATATTTCAGATGCTATTCTTGACGCATGTATAGCTCAGGACCCGATGTCAAGAGTTGCCTGTGAGACATGCATCACAACCGGACACGTTCTGGTAATGGGTGAGATCACTACCAAGGCACAGGTTGATTATGAGGCTGTTGTAAGGCAGACCATAAGAGAGATAGGCTATGATTCGGAGGAAAAAGGCTTTGATGCTGACCATGCCGAGGTAAGGATACTTCTCGACCAGCAGTCTCCTGATATTGCAATGGGGGTCGATAAGAGCTATGAAGTAAAGACAGAATCAGATATGTCTGATGATGAGCTTGAACAGATCGGAGCGGGGGATCAGGGTATGATGTTCGGATTTGCTGTTAATGAGACGCCTGATTTTATGCCATATTCCATATCGCTTGCCCACCACCTTGCATGGAAGCTTACAAAGGTACGAAAGGATGGCACGCTTTCCTACTTAAGACCGGATGGAAAGTGTCAGGTCACATTAGAGTACGATGAGAATGGCAAACCGTTCAGAATAGATACTATAGTTGTCTCTGCCCAGCATGATCCTGCAATTACACAGGAGCAGATCCATAAGGATATAAAGCAGTTCGTAATAGATGAAGTAGTAGATCCTGATATGGTCGATGGGAACACGAATATCTTCATCAATCCTACAGGAAGATTCGTTATCGGTGGCCCTAACGGTGATTCCGGGCTTACAGGTCGAAAGATCATAGTAGATACCTATGGCGGATATGCAAAGCACGGCGGCGGATGCTTCTCAGGCAAGGACTGCACAAAAGTGGACCGTTCTGCAACATACGCAGCAAGGTATGCAGCAAAGAATCTGGTTGCAGCAGGGATCGCAGACAAACTTGAGATCCAGCTTTCATATGCTATCGGAGTTGCCTCACCTGTCAGCATAGCTGTAGATACTTTCGGCACCGGGAAGCTTACTGATCAGGAAATAGTAGCGATACTTAAGAAGGAATTTGACTTCAGGCCTGCCGGTATCATAAAGATGCTTGACCTCCGCCGTCCTATATATAAGAAAACTGCATCCTATGGCCACTTCGGCCGCAATGCTGAGAGTCTTCCATGGGAGCTCGTCGACAGGGCAGCAGATCTTCATTCTCAATATTTGAAGTAAATTTTTAAGGACGGTCAGCTGTTTTAAGAGCAATATTAAGGTAATATATCAGGTAAAGCCTATTCGCTTATTACTATCAGGGGCACTTTGGGAGGAAAATATGGACAGCATTCTTGTAGCAGATGATGATAATGATATTCTTGACCTCGTCGAGATCCATCTTATGGGTGAAGGCTTCAAGGTCTATAAGGCGGTCGACGGCAAGGAAGCTTTAAATATCTTTAACAGTAATGATATAGATATGGCCATTCTTGATATCATGATGCCCGGTATTGATGGCAATGAGGTATGCAGGCAGATCAGGCGTACATCAAGTATTCCTATCATCATGCTCTCTGCAAGAAATACCGAATTCGATAAGGTCTCAGGTCTTGAAAACGGCGCTGATGACTATGTTACCAAACCATTCAATACCAATGAATTCATAGCGCGTGTAAGGAGTCTTCTACGCCGTTATCATAAGCTGGGCGGTAAGACTGAGGAATCCCATGATGGGGAGATCAATCTTACAAATCTCTGGATGGACCGCGACAGTCATAAGGTAAAGGCATTCGGAAAGGATGTCGACCTCACGCCTATAGAATTCGACATCCTTTATTTTCTGGCTTCACATCCGGGAGTTACTTATTCAACTGATGAGATATTTGAGAATGTCTGGAAGGAAAAAGCTTATCAAATGAGCAACACGGTAATGGTCCATATCAGACGTCTGCGTTCCAAGATAGAGATCGATCCGTCAAAGGGCAGGATTATCCAGACTGTCTGGGGAGTCGGCTACAAGGTTGAGTAAGTAAAAGCATGCCTGCAGGTAAATGACATTTTTCCTGCCATTATCTTTTTTATTGATAACGGAGAGCCATAAAAAGTGAACAGAAGCATTTTTAAAAGTGTCAGGTGGAAGCTTATTATTTACAGCTTCATAAGTTTTCTCCTTACTTTCGTAACAGAAGCGGCAGCAGGAATAATAATATATCTTGCTGCAGTCTCGACTGGCAGAACAGGGCACAATAATATAACAGGTCCAGCCATCATGAGAAATTCCATGATGGATCTTCAGAAGAATTCTGAAACAATGTCATTTGCAGAAAAACTTTCGATCTTATTTAATATTGATGAGCGGCTGCTTACAGTAATCATATTTTCTGTATTTGTTTCAGGATTTTTCTTTTTTATTATTTATTTCATGCTGTTATCAAGAAGTATAACGCTTGATCTTTCGCATATTGCCATGAAGATCCGCGGAATAGCCGATGGAGATCTTAAGGTCGTGCTTAAGACAGAACGCGATGATGAAATTGGCGACATTGCAAGAAGTGTTAACGAGATGTCAGCAAAGATCAATGAGCTTGTCGAAAATGAAAGAGGTGCTTTAAAGTCCAATAAGGATATGATCACTGCAGTAGCTCATGATCTGCGTACTCCATTGACTTCTCTTGTCGGATATATGGAGCTTGCGCTTGATGAGAAGCATACGATAGAGGAGAGGCAAAAATATGCTGCCATTGCGGAAGATAAGGCACGCGTGCTCCAGAAGATGATAGAGGAGCTTTTTGACTATACAAAGCTTATGAGCGGCGAGGTAAAGCTTCATAAGGAAGAGATAGACATAGTGGAGCTTCTTCGTCAGATGATAGAAGAGTTCTATCCTATATTCGAACAGAATGGTCTTGAATTCGAATTCAATACAAACGCTGAGTCTGTCCATATCATGGCAGATCCGCTGCTTTTAGCCCGCGTCGTTCAGAATCTTATCTCAAATGCCGTAAAGTATGGAAAAGATGGAAAAAGGATAATCATTGGTTTCAAGAATCTGCCCGGAAAAGGAATATATTTCAAAGTGACAAATTTTGGACTTGTAATTCCTGAGAAAAGTCTTTCAAAGGTATTTGAAAAGTTTTACAGGGTCGAGGACTCAAGGTCCAAAAAAACCGGCGGCACAGGTCTGGGGCTCAACATTGCCAGGCAGGTCGTGGAACTTCATGGAGGAACTATTTCCGTAGCCAGCGATATCTCGGGAACTACATTTTACGTTTCTCTGCCTGAGTCTCTTAGAGCAGATAAAACTCCTGATAATGAAGAAGTTATGGATCAGACCTCAGAAAATATTATATCAGGATGAAATATTCTAAAATAATGTATCCGCTAAGTAAAAATGTGTATTTGCCAAGAAGGAAGAAAGTGGATTATGTCTGACTTACTGAAGAGATCAGCCCTGGTTTTTAAAAGAGGGGTTCTGCTTATTATCATCTGTCTTGTTCCGGCTCTTTTGATGCCTGTTTCTTCTTATGCCAAAGAAATAAAATTATCAGATGGTACCGTCGTTCATGATGATCTCATGCATGACAGCCCCCTGGTTCTGTCAGGCAGCGGATATATTCTAACCTGCATGGCTGAAGATGCTGCCTTCGTAAAGATGGGAAGATATACAGGCATAAGATTTACTCTTGCAAATGATACAGAAAAAAAATTCAATGGTTTTATCCGTATTTCTCTCAGTGGAAATCGTGACAGTATCTATCAGATCAAAGCGGATGTATCATCTGGCGAGACGGGTGAATTTTCTATTACTTTTCCTGCTGTACTCAGAGATTCAACGATTACCATATCACTTATAGACCATTACGGAGAGACCATTATCACAGGTCTTTCTGTCCTGAATCCAATAATCGGATCTTCGTCGTATCTTATCGGAGTAATTTCAAAAACGACAGAAGGCTATGACTATCTGAACAGTTCAGAAAGGAAGGTCCTCTATGTCGATCCTGACAGGATCGGGTCAGATTACCGTGACCTTGACCGTTTCTCTGTAATCATTATAGATGGCATTTCCAAAGACGAAATAGGAGAGGAGACCTGTGAGACCATCAGGAAATGGACGCTCTACGGAGGAACCCTATTACTTACTGCAGCCGATTCCGGAGATATTATAAATGAATTCGCACAGGATATGTATACAGTAAAAAGCATAAGGCCTGCTTCCCGCAACTTTACATTTTTTGGCGTCGGAGCCGATGAATTGAAACTGATAAAGGAGAACGTCCGCAATGACATCTTGAGTCACAAGGTCCAGTTTTTAGCCGAGTATTGCAGGAAAAATATGGATCCGGACCAATATCTCGAATATTATTATTATTATTTCAGCGATCCCGGTGATACGGACAGTATACTTTCAAGGAAGAACGCTCTGTATGATTATTTCAAGGATACTGAAGGCAAAGCAAAGGCAGATACTTTATTCTCAAATTCTTTAAGTGATAAAGAGGAAAGTATTGTGGATAATATAGTGATATTCCCATATAAAACAGATATCACTTCTCTGAGTATATTGAATGCTCAGCCTGTAATAGTGGAAAATGGAGAAAATATAATTTCAAAGGTAAATACACGCCTTGGCATATGTCTTTTTTCTGAAGTGAGCCTTAAAATACCTGAAGAAGATGCGTTTTCATACAGCGACAGGCTTGGTGATGTACTTGATAATTCTCTTTCCATTACTGAAAGCAGCCGTATCCGCAATGAAGCCATGGATCTTCTTGATACCGCCAATGAAAATTACGTTGAGGGATTGAAGATCAATGACAGATCATCAATTCCCAACATTACCCTTTATGCAATAATATTGCTCATATATTCAGGACTCATACCTGTTATTTTTTTAGCCTGCAGAAGATCCGGAAGAACATTTTCCATGATATGGATGGTTCCGCTTTCCGCAGTATTTTTCTCAATGATCATATATATGCTGGGCTCAGTTACAAGAATAGAAAAACCGTTCGTAAACTTCCTTTCTCAAATAAAAGTGGTGGATTCAGAAAGCTCCGTTCTTCAGAATTATTTCTCAATCACTAATTCTGATAATTCACATTACTCCATTAAGCTTCCGGCTGACAGTGACGTATCTGTGCTTGCTGATGAAACATTTACCACTGAAAAGGGAACTCTGGGAAAAGCAATTAAGAGTATCAGAAATAATGAAAAGTATAATTACGGAATTTCTTATTCCGGAAGATCTACAGATATCCTTGTGGATCGTTCATATGCCTTTCAGCAGAATTTTTTTGAAAGTTCTTCAATGGTGAATGAGAAGAGAAACATTTTCTGCGATCTTGTATTCGATTCCGGCAGGCTGACCGGTGAGGTGACCAATAATTTCCCTTATGACCTTGATAACGTTTTCATCTATTCTGAGGGAAATATTTATATGATCGGCAATGTTAAAAGCAAGGAAAGAAGGAATATATCAATAGTAACCGGAAGCAGTGATACTATGGCTGTTGACGATATGGTGAATGATTCATCTCAGGCCGCGGATACGATCATCGGGCATGGATCTCTTGATCAGGAGAGCATGTATTCTGCAGAGGATCTGCGCAAAAAAGCTCTGATCATATCATATCTTACTCAGATGTCTAATGTATCAGGAAGCTTTATATACGGATTTTCAAGTAAGGATAACAATTCATTTATCAAGTCTCTCAATATGGATGCATATGGTGTGACCGGCATTGCTCAGGATATCACGGTAACATTGAAATACCGGGGAAGTGCCCTTGAATCCAATCTTTCTGACTTCGCCGCAAAATTTAATACAAGCCAGACAGACGGTATACATATATCGGACAGTGTGGGCGACGATGATGAGATCAGTGTGGAATATGTATTTAATGGCAATATTCCCAGGGCGGCCGCATATACATGGTCCGGCAACCCTGAATTCTTAAGATATACATATGACAATGATCCGGTATTTAAAGGAACTGTTTATTTCGTGAATAATGATGGAAAAAAGGTTAAGGTATTTGATTCGGAAAATGCAGGTATTGCATCTGATCTCTCTGATTTCATAAATACTAAGGACAGGACCCTTACAGTAATATACAAGGTCGATAAGAGCAGGGCTGACCTGTATTATCATCTTCCTGTTGTAAAGCTTGCATTTTGAGAAAGGAGGTCCTATTTTGTCGATCAGGTTTGAAAAAATAATTAAAAGATACAGAAACAGATTTTCACTTGATGGAGTTTCAATTATTGTAAATACAGGTCATATACTTGGCGTATATGGAGGCAAGGATTCCGGTAAATCTCTTTTTACCCGGATAGCGGCAGGTGTTGAAAGACCTGATTCGGGAAACGTATTCTGTGATGACAGAAGCATATATGATTCTATTGCATCCTATAGAAAGAAGATCGGATATCTTCCGGAATCATACGGCGTATATGATAATCTGCGTGTAAGGGATTATCTGACTTTTTTCGGAAGACTTGCGGATATGAGTGAGAAAGAAGCTTCAGCTAAAGTTGATGAGCTTCTTGAAAGGGCTGACCTTAAGGACGCCTCAGACGAATATACCGATGCCATATCGCTGCCTGTAAGACAGAAGATGATGATCGTGAGGACATTTATGTCAGATCCTCAGATCATTATCATGGATGAGCCCGGTCAGTACTTAAGCACTGAGGATAATATCTGGCTTGCCGGTAATATTAAGAAAATGTGGACCGATAAGACCGGGATCATAGCGTCTCAGGATGTTAAATTCTTATCCGAGACCTGTACTGATCTTCTGATACTCGATAATGGAAAAAAAGTATTATCCGGAAGCATGGACAGCATAAATCGCAGAATAGAGGAAAATAATCCTGTATATATACATCTGCTGAATTCCGAAGATGCTGAAGAAGCTGTATCAGTGCTTAAAGTCATAGATCAGGTAAAGAGCATCTCGATAGATGGAAATACTGTTATGGCAGGTATAACCGGAGGCAGGGAGATCGAAGCTTCCGTATTAAGGAAATTGGTGGAAGCGGGAATTAATGTGAGCGGTTTTGAAAGGCAGAGGGAAAATATGATCGGCCTCTTTTATAAGCTGCTGAAGGGAGAAGAGCTATGAATCATATTAATCCGATACTTGCGAAGAATCTGCTTATACGCACACGTTCCGTTAAATTTGCCATAAGCATAGCCGCATTCGACATCATACTTATGCTTGTGTCCGTATTCGGCTACAGGATCAGTTTTAATTATAATATCAATGATTATATTGATTTTTCTTCGGCAACGGACATCTATATGCTGTCTTCTCTTCTTCTTCTTTTTATGATGATCATGATAATTCCTTCAATAAGCTGTGTGGGCATAGCCGGGGAGCGTGAAAGAGCATCATTTGACCTTCTGCTTTCAACAGGCATAAGCCCGTTCAGAATAATTGCGGGAAGTTTTCTGGAATCCATGATAATAATAATGATCTATGCATTTTCTGCCCTTCCCGTGCTTTCTATAGTATTTACAGTCGGAGGAATAAATCTTTATAATATGGCAGGACTGATGCTTGAAATATTTCTTTCGGCATTTTTCCTGGTCTCATTCTCAGTTCTTGCATCGTCACTTACCGGAAAGATATTCAGATCTACCCTGATCTCCTATATTTTTATCATTCTTACAGCTGTATTTACTGTAGTCATTCCATTCATTATATACGTAATGGTACGATATCTGGGGAGCTCTATAAATACCGGAGAGGATCTTTCCTGGATCTCTTATATATTTATGCTTAATCCTTTTATGGATATAGGTATCATGCTTTCACATCAATTTGGCGATATATCATATATTTCAGCCCTTGTATCGAAATTCGGGATCGGGTCCTCCATGATCGATAATTGGGAGCTTCTGTCCGGGGGCTTAAGGATACTTTTTTCTGTTATATTTTTATTAATATCTTCGCATGTGATCGATCCGGTAAGAAAATTAATATAAGAGTGAATACTGACTTTTTAAAGTGTTTGACAGGTATCTCTCTCATGCTTACAATATGTAGATCTGATATCAGAAGAGAATGATCAGGTCAGAACAGTAATGCTGCAAATACTATAAAGAAGGAATATATATATGAAAACATCAGACTTTTATTATGATCTCCCTGAGGAGCTTATAGCTCAGGACCCCCTTGAAGACCGTGCTTCATCAAGACTCATGATACTGGATAAGGAAACAGGACAGATAAGGCATTCTGTATTCCATGATATCGTCAGATATCTGAAGAAGGGCGACTGTCTTGTCATCAATGATACAAAGGTAATACCTGCAAGACTCATAGGTCATCGTGAAAATACAGGCGGGCATGTGGAGATACTTCTATTAAAGCGCCTTTCAGACTCCACATGGGAGACTCTTGTAAAGCCGGGCAAGAAGGCAAGAACCGGCGATGTTATCGTATTTGGAGATGGCATTCTTAAAGGTACTATTACTGAAGTCCTTCCCGATGGAAACAGACATGTCAGGTTTACTTACGATGGAATATTTGAGGAGATCCTTGATAAACTTGGTCAGATGCCGCTTCCCCCTTATATTACCCACGAGTTGAAAGACCGTGACCGCTACAATACTGTATATGCGAGATATGAAGGATCGGCAGCAGCTCCGACCGCAGGACTCCATTTTACGAAAGAGCTTCTGGAACAGATAAAGGCAATGGGTGTAAAGATAGTTCATGTGACCCTTCATGTGGGCCTTGGTACATTTCGCCCTGTAAAGAGTGAAAATGTGGAAGATCACCAGATGCATACAGAGACATTCCGGGTAACAGAAGAGGCTGCAAATGAGATAAATGCTGCCAGAGCTTCAGGCGGCAGGATAATCTGCGTTGGCACGACCAGTCTTCGTACTGTTGAAAGCGCCGCGGATGATAATGGAATAGTGCATCCGATGACCGCAGACACAGGTATATTCATTTATCCGGGCTATAAGTTCAGGTGTCTTGACTGTCTCATAACTAATTTCCATCTTCCCGAGTCTACACTCATCATGCTTGTGTCCGCTCTTGCAGGCAGAGAGCATATTTTAAATGCTTATAAAACTGCTGTAGATGAGAAATACAGATTTTTTTCATTTGGTGACGCCATGTTTATAACTGATCATATTGAGCCATTTAACAATGGGGGTTTAGATAATAATGCGGCTGTCTCTTCAGATGCTTCAGCTGATGACGCACATACATCGCTGCCATCAGGCCCGAAAGATGATAAGAAGAGCTTCAGGAGGGACAAGTCTTTGCTTTTCCTCTATAATCCTGTCTCCGGCCGTGAGAATATGCGCACACATCTTGCACAGATCATTAAGACCTTCTCCGATGAGGGCTTTGTTGTAACTGTCATTCCGACAAAGGCAAGGCCGGATACAGAAGAGATAGTAAGGAACTTAGGTCCCGGATATGACCTTATAGTTGCGAGCGGCGGCGACGGAACCATGAATGAGCTTGCAGGCGGCCTTATGAAACTGCCTCTTGAAAAGCGTCCTCCCTGCGGATACATACCTACAGGCACAGTTAATGACTTCGCAACATCCCTGAGGATACCAAAGACTGCTGTGAAAGCTGCGGAGATGATCATGCAGCAGAATTATTTCAGCTGCGATATAGGCAGCATAAACAGTCATATGTTCTCATATGTGGTAGGTTTCGGTGCCTTTACTGAAGTCTCATATCAGACTTCCCGCGACTTAAAGAAGACCTTCGGAAAGTTCGCTTATTTCATGGAAGCCATGAAGCATGTGACAAATATCAAGTCTCACCATATGGTGATAGAGCATGACCGAGAGAGAGAAGAGGGAGACTTTATGCTGGGACTTATAAGCAATTCCAAGTCGATCGCTTCCATCAAGGCTTACTCAAGTAAAGATATAGCTCTCGATGATGGTCTTCTCGAAGCATTTTTCATAAGAAAGCTCGAAAATCCTGTTGAGATACAGGATACCCTTTCTGCTATCATAAGCAGGAACTTCGATACAGCTACAGTCTATTCATTCAAGTCTTCCCTTATGACGATAAAGTCCGATGATGAGATAGAGTGGACTATAGATGGAGAGGACGGCGGCAGCCGCAGAGAAGCGGTCATCCGCAATTATCAGCAGGCGATCCGTATAGCGGTGCCTGACAAGCGGAAGAAGAGTTAAATTTAAATATTTTTAAAGTTATAATTTTTTAATAAATATTGGCAGGCTGATACTATATAATGGAGATAAATTATGATTTTACAGGAGGGTATTTATGAAGTACGGTTACTTTGATGAGGAAAGACGTGAGTATGTTATCACAAAGCCTGATACTCCGGCGCCGTGGTGCAATTATCTCGGATCACCGGAATATGGCGCTATCATTTCCAATAATGCGGGAGGCTACAGCTTTGTAAAGAGCGGTGCTAACGGCCGTATCATCCGTTATCATTTTAACAGCGATGATACACCCGGAAGATATGTATATTTTCGCGACAATGAGACGGGTGACTTCTGGTCGGGATCATGGCAGCCGGTAGGCAGGGATCTCGATTCTTATAAGTCAGAGGTAAGACATGGTACCGCATATTCTGTATTTGGGGCTGACTATGCGGACATTCATTCAGAGATCACATATTATGTTCCTCTGAAAGCAGCATATGAGGTCTGGAATGTTAAAGTCACTAACAGATCCGACAGGACGAGAAAGCTTTCTTCGTTCGGATATGCTGAGTTCACAAATGATAATAACTACAACCAGGATCAGGTAAACCTTCAATATACGTTATTTATTACGAGAACTGAGTTCGAGAAAAACAGGATCACGCAGAAGATCAATGAGTTCTGGAGCGTTGATGGCAGCGACTCAGCAGAGAATGAGCGTTTCTTTGGTCTTGCCGGCGCTCCCGTTTCATCTTACTGCGGCGATAAAAACTCATTTCTCGGAGGATATCATGGTTATGGCGATCCTGTTTCTGTAATAGACGGAAAGTGCCCTGATAAGCTGAATTATAACGGGAATGCCTGCGGAGCTCTCTCCACAGACCTTGAACTTGCTCCGGAAGAAACAGCAGAGTTCTCATTCATCCTGGGCAGACATCCTTCAAAGGAAGCTGCTCTGATCATTAAGAAATATGACGATGACAGTGATCTTCCGGAAAAGGAAGTTAATGAACTAATAAAATACTGGCACTCAAAGCTCGATAACTTTAAGATCGAGACACCAAGTGAATCATTCAATGTTATGGTCAATACATGGAATGCATATCAGTGCTTCCTGACATTTACATGGTCAAGAGCAGCATCACTTATTTACTGCGGCGAGCGCAACGGTTACGGCTACAGAGACACAGTTCAGGATATACAGGGAGTCATCCATACGGACCCTGAGGCAGCCAAGAAGCAGATAGAGTTCATGCTCTCAGCTCAGGTAAATAATGGCGGCGGACTTCCGCTTGTCAAGTTTAATCATAATCCAGGTCACGAGGGAACGCCTGATGATCCTGAGTATGTAAAGGAGACAGGTCATCCCGCATATCGCGCAGATGACGCACTCTGGCTATTCCCTACAGTATTTAAGTATATAGCAGAGACCGGAAACCTTGACTTCCTTGATGAAGTCATACTTTTCTCCAACAGGGACAAAGGTACTGTCTATGATCATTTAAAGAGAGCTATCCAGTTCTCATACGATCATATGGGCAAAGATAATATACCTGCAGGTCTTTATGCAGACTGGAATGACTGCTTAAGACTTGGAGCAGAGGGTGAGTCTATATTCGTAGCAGAGCAGCTGGTACTTGCGCTTAATATTATGGAGAAGTTCGCGGAGCTTAAAGGTGACGAAGAATACTTAAAGCTCACAGAAGGACGCCTTAAGGTACTTAAGAAGAATATTGATGAACTGAGCTTCGAAGGCGACAGATATATAAGAGGCATATCAGATAAGAATGAACGCATAGGCAGCAAGGAGGCGCCTGAGGCTTCCATGTGGCTCAATCCTCAATCCTGGGCGGTCATCTCAGGTCTGTCCGATGAGAAACGTTCAGATACCATTATGAATTCAGTACATGAGATCCTCAATACTCCATATGGAGCAAGCCTCATGGATCCGCCGTACAGACATCATTATTTCGATGGGGCCCGCGCACCGCTCTTCAATCCTTCAACAAAGGAAAACGGTGGTATTTTCTCACAGACACAGGGCTGGCTCATACTGGCTGAGGCCCTTCTGGGACATGGAAACCGTGCATTTGAGTATTTCGAGGAGACCTCACCTGCATCTATGAATGACAGGGCCGAGATCAGAGTCCTTGAGCCATATGTACACGGCCAGTTCACGGAAAGCAAGGAAAGCCCGTATGCAGGGCGCTCACACGTACACTGGCTCACAGGTACGGCATCTACCTGTATGGTAGGCTGTGTTGAAGGAATATGCGGTATCAGACCTGACCTTTACGGCATACGCATAGCGCCTTCCATACCATCGGACTGGAAGTCATTTAAGATGCGGAAGAATTTCAGAGGCTTTACCCTTGACATAAGCGTAAAGAATCCTGACGGCCATGAATCAGGTTTTACAAAGTTCGCAGTCAATGGCAAAGAGCTTGAGGATGATTATATTCCTGCGGAGATGCTTACGAAGGAAACGAAGATAGAGATCACAATGTAAGCCGGTATTATTCAGCGGCTATAATTCGCACTTTTAGCTTTACCTGCACCTTCAGGTAAAGCTTTATATATTCTGCGGTCAGAAGTTTTTAAAAAAAGTTTGACAAAAGACATCTTCAAGAGTACAATGGTCGAGTATGTGCTAGACGAGAGTTTATGAAGCTGTCATGAGAGCCTGTCTTTACTTTCAGAGGCTCGACAGGGACACACCGCAGTTCTGCACTATAATGATATAAAAGGAGGAAGAAAGGACGATGTACGCAATCATTAAAACAGGTGGTAAGCAGTACAAGGTATCCGAAGGCGATATCATTAATGTTGAGAAGCTTAATAAAGCAGAGGGTGACGAAGTAGTATTCGACGTTGCTGCAATTAGTGATGGAAACAAGCTTTCAGCCGGTGCTGACGTAGCTGATGCAAGCGTTAAGGCAAGCGTAGTTAAAGAAGGCAAGGCACGTAAGGTAATTGTATACAAATACAAGAGAAAGTCCGGATATCATAAGAAGAATGGCCACAGACAGCCATTTACCCAGGTTAAGATCGAATCTATCAACGCCTGAGCCTTAAGTAGGAGCTGTTATGATAGTTCATGTGACTAAAGACGCCAATGGAAAGCCATATAAATTTGAGACAGAGGGTCATGCAGGCTACGATGACAAAGGAAAGGATATTGTCTGCGCAGCCGCATCAGTACTTATCATCAACTTTATCAATTCCGTTGAAAAGTTCACGGAAGATGGTTTCAGATGTGATAAGGACGAGGAGCATGATCAGGTAAGCTTTGAGTTTACAGACAGTCAGTCTGAAGAGTCGGAACTTCTTTTCAATTCCTTATTGCTGGGACTTGAAAGTGTCGAGGATGGTTATGGCAGCAGATTCCTTAAGGTAAGCGTCGATTGAGTGATGAATTTTGTTCAGCATTTTGCTGATCGGGAGATTCCCCTTTAATTCATCATGATGAGCAGGCAATCAAACATTATTACATTATAAAGAAAGAGGTAATGATCATGTTAGAAATGGATCTTCAGTTATTCGCTCATAAAAAGGGCGTTGGTTCAACAAAGAACGGCAGAGATTCTGAATCAAAGAGACTTGGTGCCAAGAAGGCAGATGGTCAGCATGTTCTTGCAGGCAATATTCTTTACAAGCAGCGCGGAACAAAGATCTATCCTGGTGTTAATGTAGGCATCGGCGGTGATGATACACTTTTCGCCAAGGTCGACGGTGTTCTTCGTTATGAGCGTCTTGGCAGGGATAAGAAGCAGGCTTCAGTTTATCCTGTAGAAGCTGCACAGTAATTTAAAGAGCTTTTTGTCAGAGCATTAATAAGAATCGAGAGGCTGTCCCTTATTCCGGACAGCCTTTTTTATGACCAGGGCGCGCTGCAAAAGTATACATTTTCGTATTTACCCGCACTTTCTCGAATACGATTTGCGGGTATGAGTGCATACCCTGGTATTTTTGATAGGAGGTAAGTCCATGTTCGCAGATAAGGCCACTATATATGTGCGCTCCGGCAAGGGCGGCGACGGCCATGTAAGCTTTCGGCGTGAACTTTATGTAGCAGCCGGAGGACCTGACGGCGGCGACGGAGGCGATGGCGGAGATGTCATCGTCGAGGTCGATAAGGGAATAAATACCCTGAATGATTTCCGCTTCAGGAGGAAGTACTCTGCCGGTGACGGAAGCGAAGGCGGAAAGCGCCGTATGCATGGCAAGGCCGGAGAAGACCTGATATTAAAGGTCCCTGAAGGTACAGTCATAAAAGAAGCTCTTTCAGGCAAGGTCATCATTGACATGTCCGGCGGCAGAGAAAGCTATATCCTTCTTAAAGGCGGCCGCGGCGGCAAGGGAAATATGAACTATGCCACTCCGACTATGCAGATACCCAAGTATGCCCAGCCGGGGCGTCCTGCAAAAGAGCTTACCATAACCCTGGAGCTCAAGCTCCTGGCAGACGTGGGACTGATCGGCTTTCCAAATGTGGGAAAGTCCACTATACTTTCACAGGTAAGCAATGCAAAGCCTGAGGTCGCGGATTATCACTTTACGACACTTAATCCCATTCTTGGTGTAGTGAACGTTCCGGGAGCTGATGGCTTCGTAATGGCCGATATACCCGGACTCATAGAGGGCGCGTCTGAAGGGGTCGGTCTTGGACATGAATTCCTTAAGCATATAGAGCGCACAAAGCTTTTTGTGCATGTGGTCGATGCTGCTTCTACAGAGGGGCGCGATCCATTAAATGACATCAATATTATTAATGCAGAGCTTGAAAAATATGATGCAGGACTCATGAAGAAGCCGCAGATAATAGCATTGAATAAGTGTGATGTATTCATCGGCAATGAAGAGGATACGGTCATATCGCTTATCAAAGAGGAATTCGAGCCTAAGGGGGTTCCTGTAATGGCTGTATCCGCTGCTACAGGCCGCGGCATAAAAGAGCTCATATATAAGATAAGGCAGATGCTCGATGAGCTCCATCAGCCTGACCTGATCTATGAGCAGGAGTATATCCCCGATATTGAAGCGGACAAGGGCGGCATCAATGTTTCATATGATAAGGAAAATGATGAATATGTTATAGAGGGACCTGCGATCGAAAGAATGCTCGGATATACCAATCTGAATGACGAGAAAGGCTTTTCATTCTTCCAGAGGTATCTTCATACGAGCGGCATAGTTGACCGTCTTAAGGAACTTGGGGTCAATGAGGGAGATACTGTTCGCATGTACGGACATACATTCGAATATTATGAATAGACCAGTAAGTATATTTAGTGTATAAAATTTTGGCGGACCTGCTTTAAGGCAGATCGCATTACAGCTTGTTACAGAGCTGCCGGCGGGTCTGATATAGTGAATCTTGGTGATATTATGAGTATACCTGTTAAGCTTGAAGCCTTCGACGGGCCGCTTGACCTCTTACTTAAGCTCATAGAGGTCAATAAGATCGATATATTTGATATTCCTATAGATGAGATAACTGATCAGTATATGGAATACATCAATACCATGCAGTCAGAAAATGTTATGGATGACATGAGCGAGTTTCTTGTCATGGCTGCCGAGCTTCTATATATCAAATCCCGCATGCTGCTTCCTGCTGAAAAGAAAGAGGATGAAGAAGAGCCTGTGGATCCGAGAACGGAGCTCGTTGAGCGTCTTCTTGAATATAAGATGTATAAATATGCTTCAGAGGAGCTTAAAGCTCAGGAAGAGGATGCAGAAAGAGTTGTATTTAAAGAGCCTTCAGTTCCGGAGGAAATAAAGGCTTATGAAGAACCGATAGATGTCGGTGCTCTTCTGAACGGCGTAACTCTTAAGGGTCTGCAGGATATATTCTACGAAGTCATGAAGAAACAGGCCGATAAGATAGATCCCGTAAGAAGCAAATTCGGTGAGATAAGGAAAGAACCGATCACTGTCGAAGAGCGTATAGAGTATATCGATAAGTATGCCAGGGCGCACAAACGCTTTTCATTCAGAAATCTCCTTAATGGATATACCGGAAAACTCAATGTGATAGTTACATTCTTAGGGATACTCGAGCTTATGAAGATGGGCGTTCTTCATGCAGATCAGTCGGAGATTTTTGGCGACATAGATCTTGTGCTTGTACAGTAAATATAATTGAAAGGTGAAGTTAATATGAAATTAGCGGAGCTTGAAGCTTCGATAGAGGCTATTTTATTTACCATGGGCGAAGCTGTGGAGCTTGGCAGGATAGCTGCCGCTACCGGCCAGGATGAAGACACGGTGAGAAAAGTGCTTCATAAGATGATGGACGGGTATGAAAAGTCTGACCATGGTATTCAGATAATAGAGCTTGATGGGTCATTTCAGATGTGTACAAAGGCAGAGATGTATGACACCATTATTAATATTACCCATGTTCCCAAGAAGCATGTCCTGACTGATACCCTTCTGGAGACTCTTTCGATAGTAGCCTATAAACAGCCTGTCACAAAGCTTGAGATAGAACGCATCAGGGGTGTGAAGAGTGATTTTGCCGTAAATAAGCTCATAGAGTACAATCTCATATGCGAAAAGGGCCGCCTGGACGCTCCCGGTCGTCCTATTCTTTTTGGAACCACAGAGGAATTCTTAAGGAACTTCGGTATCGGTTCTCTAAAGGACCTGCCGGAGATCGATAAGGAAAGGGTCCAGGATTTTGAGGAAGAAGCCCAGGCAGAGGTAGAACAGCTGCATCTTGATCTTTAAGACAAAGCCCAGGCAGAGGCAGAACAGCTGCATCCTGATCTTTAAGACAAAGCCCAGACAGAGGCAGAACAGCTGCATCCTGATATTTAATACAAAGCTTTGATATAGTCTGCATCAGTCTGTAATGGAGTAAAAAGTCCTTTACAAGCTTATATTGATATGGTAATATATTTCATGCTTATTTTTACCGTATGACCCGGTATATTCCGGATGCCTCCGATGGTATACCTGGTTTACGGCATATTAACACATAAGGAGGAAAGAAACATGATAACAAAGGAAATGAAAGCTCAGATCATCAAAGAGTATGGCCGCGACGAGAAGGATACAGGTTCACCTGAAGTTCAGGTTGCCATACTTACAGAGAGAATCAAGGAGCTCACAGCTCACCTTAAGGACAATCCAAAGGATCATCACTCAAGAAGAGGTCTTCTTAAGATGGTAGGTCAGAGACGTAATCTTTTAGCTTATCTTAAGTCAAAGGATATCAATGCATACCGTGACCTCATCGCTAAGCTTGGTCTTCGTAAATAATTTATAGTATTTACACAGCGATACGAAAAGGGCCGTGAGAATTCTCATGGCTCTTTTTTGTTCCCCTGCATGCATGAACTTGACAATCATCTCTGCTTACTCTAATATTTTGTTATCTTTAGGCTTTTTAAGGATGAGCCTTATGCATGGCATGCATATTATTTTTAAGCTGCAGTCGACTTTAAGATTGCCTGCAGGACTTATAAATACAGATAAAGGAGGTATTAAGGCTATGGGAAATATCATGAGCGATATTAAGAACAATACCTTCAGCCGCTTTTATCTGATATATGGAGATGAAGGTCTTCTGCGTACCATTTACAGGGACAGCCTTGTAAAAGCGTTGGTTAATGGACCTGCCTCAGATATGAATTATCTTTATCAATGTGAAAAGGATGTGGATATCAAAGAGATAATAGATACGGCTATGACATTCCCTTTCATGGCTGACAGAAGGCTGGTGGTAGTTGAAAATTCCGGACTTTTTAATACAGCGCACGACTTCGATAAGGAACTGGACAAGGTTCCCGATACGAGTGTCATAGCATTTGTTGAAAAGGAAGTTGACAAGCGTAAGAAGCTTTATAAATATATAGCAAAGAATGGCGTAATTACCGAGTGTAATGCTCCGGATGAAAATTATCTGCGTAAGTTTACGGCTTTGGAATTTGCAAAATATGGAAAAAAGGTAAGAGAGAAGGACGTTGATTTCCTGCTGTCTTATATTGATAATTCTCTCTTTTCCGTCCGGAATGAGATCGCAAAAATATCAGCATACGCAGACGGCAGAGACTATATAGTAAGAGATGATATACTTGCTGTAGCTTCGGAAAATGTAACGACCGATATATTTAAGATGGTAGATGCCATAGCTGATGGAAAAGCCGGGGAGACATTTACGTATTATAAAGAAGCATTGCGTCTCCTGTCGGACCCGGACGAGGTCATGGCAAAGCTCAACTGGCATATCAATGCCCTTCTTGTAATTAAGGCAGGAAAGAGATTCGGCCGTATGGATAAGAACATGGCGCAGAAGGCAGCAAAGGTCAGTCCTTATTTCTATAAGAATTACGAAAGACAGGCCGATCAGTTCTCTTATGAAGAGCTTAATAATATGGCTGCTGCCTGTCTTGATACCATAAGAGAAGTCAGAAGCTCGATGATAGACAAGGACAATGCATTGCTCCTGCTTGTAACACGTCTTCTGCACAGAAGCTTTGCAGCCTGATCGGATATCACAGGCTTTAATTACTTCAATTACATTATGGGATGATACAGGCAAAGCTTTTTCACAAAAGTTTCAAACTTTTGAAAATATATGACTTAAGCCTTGTGATATTATATATGTGAAAATATTATTGAAGATAAAGGAAAAAGATCATGACATTCAAGCTTTTTATTGACCTGCTTATATCGGCATTATTCGGAGTAGTTGAAGGCATTACAGAGTGGCTCCCTATCAGCAGCACCGGCCACATGATACTTCTGAATAATATTATAGATTTCGATGTTGACAAGGACTTTTTCGATATGTACGAGGTCGTCATCCAGTTCGGAGCGATCCTTGCTGTTGTCGTGGTATTCTGGAAAAAGCTCTGGCCATTCTGTATGAAGGTCCATATGACGGATGGCGGGCAGGTAAAAAGGCCCGGCTGGATACCGGGAGCCTTCTCTATGTGGATGAAGATCATCGTCTCCTGTATACCGGCAGCGATAGTCGGACTGTTATTTGACGATGAGATAGACAGGCTGTTTTATCATCCCATACCTATAGCAATAGCCCTTATAGTCGTAGGTATAGCCTTCATCATAGTGGAGTCGACAGTGGGAAAGCAGGATCCCCATATGGATTCCATAGCAGAGCTTACATATAAGGCAGCTCTTATCATCGGCGTCTTTCAGGTCATCGCGGCTATATTTCCCGGCACTTCAAGGTCAGGCGCTACGATCATCGGAGCTATAGTGATAGGTGTTTCCAGGCAGACGGCAGCAGAGTATACATTTTTCCTTGCAGTGCCTGTAATGCTGGGCGCAAGCCTTTTAAAGCTTTTTAAGTTCGGATTTGCCTTTACCCCGTCTGAGGCGGCCATCCTGATTGTAGGCATGGTTGTTTCGTACCTGGTATCGATCATTGTTATAAAGTTTCTGATGTCATATATCAAAAAACATGACTTCAAGGCGTTCGGCTGGTACAGAATAGCCCTTGGTATCGTTGTTATCCTGTACTTCGGTTTTGCTGCATAAGGCATCCTTCCATAAAGAAGCTATTAAAGTATTCCATTGCTTTAAGATATACAGGCAGAGCCCGCTTTATGATCAGAAAGAGAGGAAATTGCTTATGGTATTTAAAAGAATAGACAGATATACAGTTCAGTGCATTATTTCTCATCAGGAGCTCGAGAATCTGGGGATGTCCGATGAAGATCTTTTCAGGGACCGTGAGAAGACTGACGCTCTTCTTCACAGGATCATAGAGCAGGCTTCAGAAGAGGTCAATTATCAGCCCGAAAGCGGCCAGATAGCTATGCAGGTCCTTCGTATGCCTGATGGCGGATTTAATATTTTCCTTACCGACCATGCAAGAGCTCAGCAGATATCGAATTTTCTTGAGTTCTTAAAGCAGACAATGTCGGGACAGGTACCTGAACAGAACGAAGGAAGATATCCGGACTCATCTGACAATGCGGATAGTAATGACAGCTATGATGAAGAAGGCATCAATAAGATCGTAAAGGCCTACAGAAGTTATCAGAAGGAACAGGATGATGCACGCAGGAAGGAACTCGAGAAAGAAATATCAAGACCAAAGCTGTTCAGGTTTGAGAGTCTTGACAGTATAACTGAGTTTGCAAGGAATTACATGTCTGAGAAGTCTGTTTCTTCCAGTATTTATAAGGATACAGAGAGCAATGTATATTATCTCCTTGTAAAGAAGGGGAAGCTTAAGGTGGATAACTACCTGTATCTCTGCAATGAGCTCGATGAATTCTCTGCCTTCATAAGCCAGGAGTATTATGCTGAACAATATTGCAAGGAGCATTTCAAGTGTCTCATCAAAAAGAATGCCTTCGATGTACTTAAGGAATATGACCTCTGATGTATCAGAAAATATGGCTTTTGGTCTGCTTATGAAATATGACATTCTTTTCGCTTATAATATCTGATATTTTTATATCGATATTATGATGGAAAGTGAGCGATAATATAAGATGGAAAGTGAGCAATATGTCACGGGAAATAAGTCTGAATGAAAAAAGAATATCTCCGTCGACTGTCAGGAAAATAATTATTTCTGTTATTGAAGCCGCGATCGTGATAGTGCTTGCATATGCTGTCACTCATTACGGACTTCTTAAGATGACTGTTTCTGATAATAACATGGATCCGACACTTAAGGCCGGACAGAACATTCTTATAGACAGGATGCACTATAAGATCAGGCATATCAGGCGTTACGATGCGGTGGCGATAAGACAGAAGGGCTCCGGACATACGTATTATACTGTTCTCAGGGTGATCGGTCTTCCCGGCGAAAAAGTTAAGATCAGTGATGGCAATATATATATAGATGGCAATGAGAAAAAGGATCCTCTTAAATTTGAGAAGATGAAGAATGGCGGTCTTGCGCTTGACGAGATAAAGCTTTCTGATGATGAATATTTTCTGCTTGGGGATAACAGGAACAATGCAATGGATTCACGCAATGTAACTGTCGGGAATATTACAGCAGATAATATTATGGGAAAGGCTTTAGTACGTACAAAGCCTTTTGCTTTTGTCAGCCGCATAGATGCATTTAAAGATTAACAGGTGATCAAAATATGGATATTCAATGGTATCCGGGCCATATGAAAAAGGCCCTGAATGAAATGAAGGCCGATCTGAAGCTCGTCGACCTGATCGTCGAGATCCTTGATGCCAGGATACCTGAAAGCAGCAGGAATCCGGATATTAATGGTATTGCCAATGGCAAGCAGAGGATAGTTCTCATGAATAAGGCTGACCTTGCTGACCCGGCCTCAACTGCTGCCTGGGAAGAGTATTTTACCGATAATGGCTTCGGTGTGGTAAGAAGTGATGGCAGGAGCAGGAAGACTCTTAAGGACCTTTCAGATGAGCTGAATAAGTTTGCAAGACTCAAGAATGAAAAAGACCGGAAAAGGGGAATACTGAACAGGCCGCTTAGGGCAATGATCGTTGGTATACCAAATGTAGGCAAGTCTACAGTTATCAATTCATTGACAGGAAAAGGTACCATGAAGACAGGAAACAGGCCAGGCGTTACTCGTCAGAAGGCCTGGATCAGACTTTCCAGGACAGTTGAGCTTATGGATACTCCGGGTATATTATGGCCTAAATTCGAAGATAAAAATGCAGGAATGCTTCTGTCATTTACAGGCGCCATAAAGGATGAAAGATATGTGACTTACAACCTGTCCGCAGAATTGGGGAATCTTCTGCTGGATCGTTACAGGGATGAGCTTCTGGCTTATCTTGGAACTTCTGATGTTAAAGATGGTCACGACGTTATTAAGAAAACCGCTGAGAAAAGGAATATCCTTAAGAAGGAAGGAGAACCCGATCTCGAAAAAGCGGCGATCATATTGCTCGATGATTTCAGGGCAGCAAAGATAGGCAGATTTACTCTCGAGCTCCCTGCCTGAAGGGGAAACGTACTATAAAATATAACCAGGGGGATAAGGTTATGTACGATGAGAAGGAGACAAGGGATAGTCTTCAATGGGTGGAAGAACTGAAAAGAAGAAATGAAAAGGCTCAGCTGGGGATAGCGGCTGCACAGCAGGCTCAGAATGGCAATAATGCCTCTGATGGAGCAGTGAGGTCCCAATATGCTGAAAGCTGCGCTTCGTCTGGTCAGAGCCAGGATACTGCAGTTGTAAAGGCTGCGGAGATCAGGACAGCATATGCGGCTGTTTCCCAGCAGGTAGAGGCATTGAAGCAATATGCCAGGACTCATAAGCTTACAGACGATCAGATCAGGAAAATAAATGAAAGA
Source organism: Lachnospiraceae bacterium (assembly GCA_036343175.1). Classification (GTDB taxonomy): domain Bacteria; phylum Bacillota; class Clostridia; order Lachnospirales; family Lachnospiraceae; genus JAEEJA01. The sequence goes on along the minus strand of JAZASR010000011.1, from coordinate 31,112 downwards.
TATAAGGAGCTTACCGATAAACAGAGGTCTCTTTCTGCCTCTTACAGGCAGCTCACCAGACAGACTGAAGGCTCTGAAACCCCAAGGACAAGCCCTGCCCAGCCTCAGTCTCAGCAGGCGCCCGGATCCCGGCAGATGGGCACTGCCCAGTCCCGGCAGACCAGCCCTGCGAAGCAGGCTGCCCCATCAGAGGACCATAAACCGAAGCAGGCTGCCCCATCAGAGGACCATAAGCCTAAGCAGCAGGCCCCATCAGAGGCTCATAAGCCTGAACAGGCTCAAAGACAGTATACAAAAGAAGAAATAATACAGGAGCTTAAACGCCGTGAAGCCCTCATTGCAAAGCAGCGCCTTGATGCCGAAAACTTTTACAGGACTCATCAGCTGAATGAAGCACAGACTGCTCAATTCAAGGCCGGCTACATTTCCCTTCTTTCACAGCAGAAAGCAATTCGTACAAAGCTTCAAAGCCTTATGCCTGATGAAGCTCAGAAGACTGATGAGCAGCAGGCAGAGGCTCAGACTCCGCAGAGACCGGTGCAGGCAGAAGCGCAGACTCCGCAGAGACCGATGCAGGCAGAAGCCCCTACCGGTATAGCAAGGATAAAGGGTATACAGGAGGCAGCTTCGGAAGCCGCTTCAAATGTTGAAGCAATGCAGGCACCTGTAAAGCCTGTAGTGCCCAGAAAACCAAGGATCGTCGAGGCTGCATCTGAGCCTGAGGAAGAAAAGCCCGGCATCAAGTCTGCTATTCTTAAAGATATATCAGAGAACATTGACAGTATCAGAAAAAAAGTAACTCATGATGACGAATCCGCAGATGAAGTATTAGATGCCGAGTCTATAGAGGTCCTTCCTGAAGTGAAGAAGGATCAGGCCGTAATAATAGGCACTCCTGCAGACGACGAGGATGATGAACATAAGAAGAATACATATTCCATTACCATTAACTTTGACGTAACTAATCTGAAAAAGGCTGCGCATAAGATCCATGACAGCCTCTATGAAAAGATCATGCCTGATGAAAGAACTTTCGAGCAGGTGTCTCAGGCAATGGCTGAGAATAAAGAGGCTGAAAGGCAGAGAGTCATTGATGAAGCTTATAAGAATTATGAGACTCAGGAAGCCCTTGAGAAGGAAAAGCAGGAGCGTAAGGTAACAAGAGCGATAGCTGCCACTCCGGAGGGATACAGGAAGCTTGCAGAGGAGAAGGAAAGGCTTAAGCGTCTTGAAGAGGTGCATGCCAATGATGCTAAAGTAAGGCTTGAAATGGCTGCAGAGCAGGAAGCTAAAGCAAAAGATGATCAGGCAGGTGCCAAGGCCGATCCTGCCGCACAGGCATCGGGGTCAGCCGAGGGGTCAGAGAGTCTCACAGAAGTAAAGACAAAGAGTCTTAAAGACGCATTTCATTCAAGGGTCCTGGTATCAAGGTCATCGATCAATGATAAGATAAAAGCTTTCCGCGGAGATGGCGATGAAGAGGATGAGGAGGAGCTTGAGGAGGAAAGAAAAGCAGCAGAGGCTATGCCTGAAGGCCTTACTGCTCTTTCTGATAATGGGGATGAAGGAAGCTCTTCGGAAGACATGGAAGGATCTTCAGACCCTAAGTCCGGAGACGAAGATATTGAAGAAGACAGCGGCAAAAAGGCAAAAAAGGAACGAAAGCTCCCTTTTGGCAAGAATATAGGCATGAATATATTTATCGTTCTTCTATGTCTTATCATTGCGGTAGGATTTGCCAAATTCTTCACGGTCTATGTTGCCCACCAGACGAAGATCGCCGGAGAGTCTATGGAGCCTGCCCTTGATGATGGAGATTCAGTAATTATCCAAAGGGTAAGCCTCTATTTCTCGGATCCAAAGCGTTTTGATGTTGTCGTATTCAGCAGGGGGACCGGGAAGAATAAAACATATCTCATAAAAAGAATAGTCGGTCTTCCGGGAGAAACTGTCCAGATAACAGATGGACAGGTCTATATAGATGGCGAGCCGCTGAAGGGCGACAAATATGGCAAAGAACCGATCCTGGATCCGGGTATGGCGGAAAAGCCTGTTCATCTTGAAGCAAATATGTACTTCTGTCTTGGAGATAACAGGAACATGAGTACAGACAGTCGAAGCGAAGATGTCGGCCCTGTAAATAAGCGTGATATGGATGGCAAAGCCTGGATATGCACGTGGCCGCTGAAGCATTTTGGTTCTTTGAAATAAGGCTGTCGGGAGTACCGCCGGCTTGCCGTAAAGCGGAATTTTATTTTTTAGAAACGGATAGGGGCATATCATGCCCGGAATTTATACATGAGCAAATTATCAATAAATGAGATAAAAAAGAAACTGAATGAGCTTTCCGGGAATGATGCCGAACAGCTTATAATGACACTTGAAGATGATACCAGGGTCTCAGTCCGGAAGGTAATAGACCAATACAAGGCCAGGCAGAAAAAATTCAGCGATGAGCTTGCCCGTATTTATTCCATGAAGGAATATGAAAGAAAATATCAGATGGCAGATTATATCTGCGGTATCGATGAGGTCGGACGCGGACCTCTTTGCGGTCCTGTGGTCACATGCGCTGTGATATTGCCGAAGGATGTTATCATTCCGGGCGTTAATGATTCAAAGAAGCTCAGTGCCAAAAAGCGTGAGGAGCTTGCCGCAGTCATTAAGGACAAATGTATAGAATACAGCATTGGTATGGTCGACAGCTCGGAGATCGACAGGATCAATATTCTGAATGCAACTGTTAAAGCCATGGAGTCTGCAGTCAACAGTCTTAAGCACAGGCCCCAGGTACTTCTTATAGATGCTCTTCATCTTCCGGATATTACCGATATAAGACAGGAATCTATAGTAAAGGGCGATGCTACTGTCTTTACCATTGCTGCGGCATCGATCGTCGCAAAGGTCACGCGTGATCATATGATGGATGAATATGACAGGCAGTATCCGGGATATGGCTTTGCAAAGAACAAGGGATATGGTACCCGCGAGCATATCGAGGCTATAAAGAAGCTTGGTCCATGTCCTATACACAGGAGGACTTTTATTAAGAATTTTCTGTAAAAAAACTTTTCCTTCTGTAATCTTTTGTAGTATATTTTTTGCTTTCTGACAATGTTTTTAGCTGATATGAGAAGCAATATGAAAGTAAGGTGTTTTCTATGGCTGATAATAATGGATTCAGGCAGTTTTTCAATTCCGGCTATAAGCAGGAAAAGAATACTTCTGATAAAGAGGCCATTGCACTTGGCTATGATCCCGGGGATGAAGCACCTAAGGTACTTGCATCGGGCCGCGGCCATATAGCGGAAAAGATCATTGATAAAGCTAAGGAGTCGAATGTTCCTATACACGAGGATAAGAAGCTCGCTGATTCTCTTTCTCAAGTTGAAATAGGAGAATTCATTCCGCCCGAGCTCTATAAGGTAGTGGCTGAAGTCCTGGTCTTTGTTGATTCCATGGATAAGATCAAGAGTAAGATAAATAAGAGGTGAGCTTTATCGGAAATAAAAGAGCCAAGGGTACGGAGGAAGAGGCACTCGCGGCGGAATTCCTTGAAAGGCACGGCTATAAGATAATAGAAAAGAATTTCTATACCAGAAAGTCTGAAATAGACATCATAGCGCGTGATGGCGAATATCTTGTTTTTGTTGAAGTAAAGTACAGAAGAGATATTACAAGCGGATATCCTGAGGAAGCTGTTGATCAGAGGAAGATCCGCCGTATCATATACGGTGCGCGGGAATATCTGTGGAAGCATCATTATCCGGAAGAGACCTCGGTCCGTTTTGATGTGGCAGCCATTCTTGGAGATCATATACGGCTTATAAAGGATGCCTTCCGGACTTTTTAGACTTGATTATTACCGGGTTCATGGTATTGTGCCCATGTACATGGTATTATTGCTAAAGAATTATTAGACAGGAGAATAAAGCAATGAAGTATTTTGGTACAGACGGCTTCCGCGGTGAAGCAAATGTAAATCTGAATGTTGAGCATGCCTTCAAGGTAGGCAGATATTTAGGCTGGTATTATGGTCAGGGAAGAAAGGCTAAGATCGTCATCGGAAAGGATACAAGAAGATCAAGCTATATGTTTGAGGATGCGCTTTCAGCAGGACTTACGGCAAGCGGCGCTGATGTTTATCTTCTGCATGTAACCCCTACTCCGAGCGTTTCATATGTAGTAAGGACCGAAAGGTTCGACTGCGGCATCATGATATCAGCCAGCCATAATCCTTATTATGATAACGGCTTAAAGGTCATAAATGGAGATGGCCGCAAGATGGAAGAAGAGGTCCTTGAAAAGATCGAAAATTATATAGATTCACCTTCCGACACCATTCCTTACGCGACACGCGAAAATATCGGCTGTACAGTTGATTATGAGATAGGCAGGCATCGTTATATCGGTTATCTTATGTCACTTGCCACCAGAAGCTTCAAGCATATGAATATAGGTCTCGATTGTGCCAATGGTTCATCGTATTCAGTTGCAAAGGGTGTATTTGATGCGCTGGGTGCCAGGACATTTGCCATCGGCATGAACCCGAACGGCACTAATATCAATGATGACTGCGGCTCTACCCATATTGAGAACCTGCAGCGTTTTGTCATCGATAACAGACTCGATGCAGGCTTCGCGTTTGACGGCGATGCGGACCGCTGCCTCTGCATTGACGATGAAGGCAATATAGTTGATGGGGATATGATCATCTATATCTGCGGCAAATATTTACAGGAGAGAGGCGAGCTTAAGAACAATACCGTAGTCGGTACGGTAATGTCCAATATGGGACTCAAGAAAGCTCTTGCAAAGCATGATATCAAGGTCGTAACCACTGCAGTTGGTGATAAGTATGTGAATGAGTGTATGACTGAAAATGGTTATTCTATCGGTGGAGAGCAGTCAGGCCATATTATTTTCAGCAAATATGCTGTCACAGGTGATGGAGTCCTTACATCTCTGATGGTTATGGAAGTAATGCTCGAGAAGAAGATGAAGCTTTCTGAGCTTTGCAAGGGGTATGTTAAGTATCCGCAGGTCCTTAAGAATGTAAAGGTCACTGATAAGAATGCAGCGATGAATGATCCGGAGGTCCTTAAGGAAGGGAAACTGGTATCAGATGAACTTGGGGATGAAGGCAGGCTTCTTCTTCGTGCCAGCGGTACAGAACCTTTAGTCAGAGTTATGGTGGAGGCCGGGGATAAAAAGATATGCAATGATATGGTCGACCGCGTGGTAAATAAGATAAGAGAGCGCGGATTTGCTGTCTGATTTTTTTAAAGATGCATGAGCAGGTATAAAAATATCGGGTCATTAAATAAATTAGCCCTTGAAAGATAAAAACCTTTCATGATATATTATACTAGATTTTCTATACCAACAATTTAAGGAGATTTATTAAAATGAGCGTTAAAGTAGATAATCTTGAGAAGAGTACAGTTAAGCTTACTATAGAGGTAGGTCTGGACAAATTCGATGAAGCTGTTAAGAAAGTATATTCCAAGCAGAAGAACAGGATCCAGGTTCCTGGCTTCCGTAAGGGCAAGGCTCCTCTTAAGATGGTAGAGCAGTACTATGGCAAGGAAGTATTCTTTGAGGATGCAGCTAATGAAGTCATCCCTGACGCATATGAGGATGCTCTTAAGGAAGCTGATATAAAGGCGGTTTCCCGTCCTACTATCGGTGTTGACCAGTTAGTGGCTGACAAGCCATTTATATTCACAGCAACAGTTGCTGTTAAGCCTGAGGTCGAGCTGGGCGACTATAAGGGAGTTGAAGTCGGAGTGGAGCAGCCTGAGGTCACTGATGATGAGCTGAGTGCTGAACTCGACCGCGAGCGTGAGAAGGAAGCAAGATTCATCGACGTAGATGACAGACCGGTTCAGATGGATGATGAAGCTGATATCGATTTCGAAGGATTTGTTGACGGTGTTCCTTTCGAGGGCGGTAAGGGTACTAACTATAAGCTCCGCATCGGTTCTCATTCTTTTATCGATAATTTTGAAGATCAGATCATCGGCCATAAGATCGGTGATGAGTTCGACGTTTTTGTTACATTCCCTGAGAATTATCAGGAGAAGTCACTTGAAGGAAAGGCTGCTGTATTCAAGGTCAAGGTCAACGGCATCAAGGTAAAGGAGCTTCCGGAGCTCGATGATGACTTTGCTCAGGATATCTCGGATTTCGATACACTCGATGCATACAAGGATGATCTCAAGTCAAAGCTTCTTGATCAGAAGAAGGAAGCTATTAAGCGTGAGAAGGAAGAGGCGGTTCTTGCAAAGATAGTTGAGAATTCAAAGATGGAGATCTCAGATCTTATGGTGGATTCTCAGGTCGAGCAGATGAAGCAGGAGTTCGAGGCCCGCATCAGACAGCAGGGGCTTTCACTTTCACAATATATGCAGTTCACCGGTCTTTCAATGGAGCAGCTCGATAAAGATATCCGTCCGCAGGCACTCACACGTATCCAGAGCAGACTTGTACTTGAGAAGATCGTTGAGGCTGAGAACATCGAAGCTTCTGATGATGAGGTCAATGAAGAGATCAAGAAGATCGCTGAAGCATACAAGACCGATGTTGACAATATGAAGAAGATGCTTGGCGAGGAAGAGCTTCAGAGTCTTAAAGAGGACGTCAAGGTCCAGAAAGCAGCTGACTTTGTAGTTGAAAACGCAAAGGAAGTTGAGAAGAAGGCTGACGACAAGAAGGATGATAAAAAGGAAGACTGATATTTCAGTCTTCTGGTGAATGATCATTTCAGTTCTTTTGTCAGACTTTTACGATCATTAATATTAAATATCAGGTGCCGGCAGTCAGCCGGCACTTTGTGAATATATGTTTTTACGGTATTAATATTGTTGCTTTTGCAACATGGCATTTAATTACCTTTATGATATGTTATTATTCAGGCATAATATTATTTTAAGGAGTGATGATCTTGATCAACAACAGTTACAGTATTCCATATGTCATTGAGAAGACAAGCTCAGGCGAGCGCTCTTATGATATTTATTCAAGACTTTTACAGGACAGGATAGTTATGCTTTGCAATGAGGTCAATGATGACGTTGCGAGCCTCATAGTATCTCAGCTTCTTTTTCTTGAGTCACAGGATTCGAAGAAGGACATAAGCCTCTATATCAACAGTCCCGGAGGATCTGTTACAGCCGGCTTTGCTATTTACGATACCATGAATTATATCAAGTGCGATGTCTCTACCATATGTATGGGTATGGCAGCAAGTATGGGAGCATTCCTTCTTGCAGGCGGCGCAAAGGGAAAGAGATATGCCCTTCCCAATTCTGAGATCATGATCCACCAGCCATCAGGCGGCGCGAAGGGTCAGGAGACAGAGATCAGGATCATGGCTGAGAATATCTTAAAGACACGTGAAAGACTCAACCGTATTCTTGCTGAGGACACAGGCAAGCCATTTGACGTGATCCAGGCAGATACAGAACGTGATAATTTTATGACGGCTGAAGAGGCGCGCGATTATGGACTTATCGATGAGATAATCACACAGCGCAAGTGATCATAAGTGATCAAAGCTGATAAATCATATTTTCAATAAACCTATGCCTTAAGATTATTCTGTCAGGATATGCTTAAGGCAGTTAATGGCGGTAACATTTTTTTAATTGACCAGGAGGAAAGTACATGGCGACAAAAAAGGACGACAAGATAAGATGTTCTTTTTGCGGAAAGACTCAGAATCAGGTCGGCAAGCTGATAAGCGGTCCGGCAGGAGTATATATCTGTGATCAATGTGTTGCCCTCTGCTCATCGATAATCGATGAAGAGATGGATGAGCTTGAAACTGATTATGATCCGGATAATGATATCAACCTTATCAAGCCTAAGGAAATAAAGGACTTCCTTGATCAATATGTTATTGGTCAGGATAGAGCGAAGGTGTCGCTTGCTGTTGCGGTCTATAATCACTATAAGAGAGTGCTTGCAGAAGAGCGCCATAATGATAGTGATGATGTGGAGCTTCAAAAGTCGAACGTACTTATGATAGGTCCTACAGGTTCTGGCAAGACATATCTTGCCCAGAGCCTTGCAAAGATCCTTAACGTTCCGTTTGCCATTGCGGATGCTACCACACTTACTGAGGCAGGTTACGTGGGCGAGGATGTTGAGAATATACTTCTTAAGCTCATACAGGCTGCTGACTATGATATAAGACGTGCCGAACATGGTATAGTCTACATTGATGAGATAGATAAGATCACAAAGAAGGGTGAGAACGTATCTCTTACCCGTGATGTCTCAGGCGAAGGCGTTCAGCAGGCTCTGCTTAAGATCCTCGAGGGTACTATAGCAAGTGTCCCTCCTCAGGGCGGCAGAAAGCATCCTCACCAGGAGTTCTTCCAGATAGATACGACTGATATCTTATTCATTTGCGGAGGCGCGTTTGACGGTCTCGAGAAGATCATAGGCAGCAGAGTCGGCAAAAAGTCAATGGGCTTCAATGCTGAGATCGCGGACGTGAAGGATACTAATATCGGAGACCTTCTCAAGGAAGTACTTCCTGAGGATCTTGTAAAGTTCGGCATCATACCTGAGTTCGTCGGCAGACTTCCGGTTACCGTAACTCTTGACCTGCTCGATGAAGATGCTCTGGTAAAGATCCTGACAAAGCCCAAGAATGCTCTTGTTAAGCAATATAAGAGACTTTTCGAGATGGATGGAGTTAAGCTTAAGTTTGACGATGCCGCCATTAAGCTTATTGCTAAGATGTCATTTGACAGGCACACAGGTGCGCGAGGACTTCGGGCCATCATGGAGTCAGTCATGACAAGTGTAATGTACGAGACACCGTCCAATGACAATATCTCAGAATGTATCATTACCGAAGAAGCTGTAAAGAAAGAGAAAGAGCCGACGCTGATCATGAAGACCGGCAAGGTGGAAAGCAAAGCTGCCAAGAAACAGGCCGAAGGTGAAGCAGGCGGAAATATTGCCTGATCAGGCTCCTGACACTTAAGCTTTTTTGAGACAGGTAAATTAAGTCTTTTAAGAACGGTAAGGCCGATCGATTTCAATTATTACTCAGGTGATGGGGATCCACCACCTGAGCTTTTTATGTTAGAAAGGAAATAAAGGGATGAAGATCAATAACTCCTCACTCCTGAAGGTATGCGGATTTCCGGTCTCTCTGCCGGAGGGATCTTTTCCACAGGCTGTTTTTGCAGGCAGGTCCAACGTAGGCAAGTCATCACTTATCAATAAGCTTCTGGGGAGAAGAAAGCTTGCCCGTACGTCTTCATCGCCGGGAAAGACAGCAACGGTGAATTTTTATAAGGTCGGATACAGTGCTGAGGATACAAAATCAGAATTTGTCCTTACTGACCTTCCGGGCTACGGATATAATGTTCGCAGCAAAGAAAGCACTGCTGACTGGGGGAAAATGATAGAGGGGTATCTTAAGCAGGCTTCAGAAACCGGGGTCCTGAAAGTTATATTTCTGCTTGTTGACAGCCGCCACATTCCAAATGACAATGACATACAGATGTATCAGTGGTGCGCATATTATGGTATCCCTGTAGTTGTGGCAGCATCGAAGTCTGACAAGCTTAAGAGATCGGAAAAGAAGAAAAAGGTTCAGGATATTGCCGCATCACTTGGCATTGTCTTTGAAGATGTGGTACTATTTTCTTCTGAAACCGGTGAGGGGATAAGCACCCTGCTGGATATACTTGAAGAAGCTGTTAAATAAGGGGATGATGGTTTGAAAAAGAAACATTTATTCGTGATGTTCATGCTTGCACTTTTCCTTGCATGCACAGGCAATGCTGCCGCGGATTTCAAGAACGAGAGCCCTTTATCTGCAACGGTTCGGGCTGCAGTACTTCCGGCTGCTGAGGATGCAAGCGGTCAGTCTGTTAACGTTATCGGCCATGCCGGTGTTTTTGATATTTCTGATTCGGGAAATGCGATATTGCGGTCAAACAGCGGCGGCCAGTCAGCTGAAGAGGCTTTTTCCTCTGCATCAGCTGAAGATATTACCGTGAATGATACAGGCAATTCTGAAGATCAGAATGATAATAGTGCAGGAAATGACGGTAATGCATCTGCGCAGGAATTTCCGGATCTTACAGGCATTGCAGACGGGAGCATATTCCAGTATCATGAAGCAGCGATCTATGCCGGCGATCTGGCAGATCTTTCTGAACTCATGAATGAGAAAATATCTGCAAATGATGCAATTCTTTCAAAGTGTACATTTTCATTTGCCTATGAAACTGAAGATTTTACAGCTGCGGAGCTTTTTAAGAATGGTTCTGTGCGTGGGTGTCATGATGGAACAGTATTTATCGATGTCTCATTTGATACCGGAAATGGCATCATTACAGACAAGGTCAAGATCACAGTATATGACCCTCAGCAGGTATCATTGGGATCGGGCGGAGAGCTTGAACTTGCATGCGCTTTAAGCCCATTCTATAAAGACGGTTTCAGCGTTGTATATGATCATGATGATCTCACCGGGAGTAAGGATCCGGCAGTAATTGAGGGCTCAAAGGTAAGGGTCACCGGCTTTACGGGCTTTAAGGTCTATGCAGATACAGACAGCAGGGGACAGGTCCTTGCGGCTTCTGTTAATGTTCTGTCTCCTGAAGTTAAAGCAGATACAGCCCGCGCAATTGGGACAGGTGCATTTCTCCCCGAGATCAATAACCTTACCGGACATTATACTTATGTATTGAAAAGCTCTGATCAGAGCATAATAAAGGTCACAGACTCTGATAAATTCGAGCCTGTAAATGCAGGCGAAGTTCTTGCAGGGATGGTCGTAACAGCAGAGGATGGAGAAACACGTGAGCTGTCATTTAAGCTTATTGCAACTGATCCGAGAGTTACGGAGACGACCGTGATCCTTGCGAAAGAAGGGACCTATGATATACCTGTAAAGGGTCTTTCGGAGTTCTCTGTGCTAAATGTTGATAAATACGGCGGCAATATAAGCGTTGACGGCATGACTGTCACAGGTGTCACGAAAGGCGCATGTACACTTGAGTTCAATGTTGACGGCAAAGAGTTTACGATCAAGTACGTTATTTCGGACCCACAGCTCACAGACACATGTATCCTGTTTTATCCTCACAGTAAGGCAAAGGTAAGGATCAAGGGTACTCATGAGCTGAGCGCTATAAGCTACAGCGCAATTGGAAGTAATGTTACTGTCGACCAAAATGGCAATGTAAGTGCAAAGGGAAGTCTGGGAAATTCCACAATTCAGGTAATGGTCGATCACCGTCTGATGGAAGTTCAGGCAGCAGTAACCAAGAAGGCTGCATATGATACAGTAAAGAGGATGATCGCGATAGAGAAGACCAGGACAAGATACAGTCAGGGATACAGGATGAACAAAGGAGCTTACGACTGCTCTTCACTTGTCTACAGGGCTTATCAGCTGTCCAACTATACATTTGGCTGGGGCCGCAACAGATGGGCTCCGACAGCAGCTGCAGAAGGGCAGTGGTGTGCGTCCCACCACAAGATCATATCCTGGGGACCTGTCTATGACATAAATAAGCTTCTTCCCGGAGATATCATCTGCTTCTCATTTGCAGGCTACAATGGCCGTTATAAGAATATAAGCCATGTGGAGACATATGTTGGCGGCGGCTATGATATCTCTGCAAGCAGCAGCAGGAACCGTGTCGCGAAAATAGACACCTTATGCTATGACGATGACGTGGTGCTCATAGCGCGGCCGACAAAGTAGAATATATTGGCTTTTTATTGTATTATGTCCCGTAAAAAGCCGGAAATTTTAATATTATTGACTGATCTTTATATGATCTATATTATTATTGACTGATCCTTTTATGATCTATAAGATCCGGTCAGTAAATGGAGGATAATAACATGAAAATAGCAGTTCTTGCAGGCGGATTGAGTACAGAGCGTGATGTTTCGCTCATTACGGGAAGGGAGGTCTGCAAGGCTTTAAGAAAGAAAGGTCATGCGGCTGTACTTATTGACCTTTTCCTGGGATTTGATGAAAAAATATGTCCATTGGACAAGGTCTTTGAGTCTGAGGATGGCTTTATAGACTCGACGCTTAAGATCGGCCAGAAGTCTCCTGACCTCGAGGAAGTTAAGAAAAGGAGACCGCATCCTGAATGCCTTATAGGACCTAACGTCATAAAGATCTGTCAGATGGCTGACCTTGTGTTTCTGGGCCTTCACGGCGGTGATGGAGAGAACGGCAGGGTCCAGGCGGCTCTTGACGTGCTTGGTATCCATTATACAGGTTCAGGCTACCTTGGAAGCGCTATAGGTATGGATAAGGGAATGTTCAAGAAGATAATACTTGAAGCCGGCATCCGTACGGCTCAGGGCTTTAATGTGACCAATGACACCCGTGATTTAAACCGTGATAAGATAACTTACCCATGCGTAGTCAAGCCATGCTGCGGCGGCTCAAGCGTCGGCGTAAGCATTGTAAAGAGGCCTGAGGACTACGATGCGGCTCTTGATAACGCATTCAGATATGAACCGGAGGCTGTAGTCGAAGAGTATGTTAAAGGGCGTGAGTTCTCCAAGGGTGTTGTCTGCGGCCGTGCTCTTCCTGCAGTTGAGATCATCCCCAATGCTGAGTTCTATGATTATGAGACAAAGTATCAGGCAGGTATGGCAACGGAGGTCTGCCCTGCCGATATCAGTCCTGAAGTGGAGAAGAAGATGGAAAGGGCAGCGCTTGAGGTGGTCCGTGTACTTAAGCTTTCTGACTATGCAAGAGTCGACTTCCTGTTAAAAGGCGATGAGCCATATGTTCTCGAGGTAAATACGCTCCCCGGTATGACAGGCACATCCCTTATTCCGCGTGAAGCAAAGGCCTGCGGCATCAGCTACGAAGATCTTTGTCAGATGATAGTGGAGAGCGCGGCAGAAAGATATAAGGATAAGAAGATGCACAGATGATATTAAAATAAGCATTAAGTTTTTAAATAATTGTGAAATGATCGTGGTTTGATCTAAGTTTGCTGCAGCCTAACTGGTGTTTTTCAGCGCTTTGCATGCGGCTTGATAGCAATTTATCGGCGGTTTGCATGCGGCCTGATCGCAATTTATCGGCGGTATGCATGCGGTTTAATTGCTATTTGCAAGCGTTTTTTTGCGGCCTGATCGCAATTTATCGGCGGTTTGCAGCGGCTTGATCAAAAAATTTGCAGCGGCTTGTTTAGATCTACTCTTTGACTTTAAACTGCTGCTCAGCATAGGAGAATCAATGTCTGATATGGAAATAATGGAAGGTCTCACGCCTGAGAAGGCCTGTGAAGTAACAGGGGGAAAGCTCATCGCTGCAGATGAGGAAGCGAGAGTATCAGAAGCTGCAAATGCAGTGACAGACAGCAGGGAGGCCGGAAAAGGTTCGATCTTCTTTGCTATTAAGGGCGAAAAAGTCAATGCTAATAAATTCGTGCCGGATGTTTTGAGGGCCGGTGCCTTATTGATAGTTTCGGAAGAGGATCCGGGTGAGGAGACTTTGAAGATAATGGATGAGAGCGCTGAAGCCCGGAAGTCTTCAGATGGGGCCCGAAGTCATGATCCTTCGGACGCTGATGAAAAAAAAGCGAATTCACTGAAAACTGAAAATGCCGTTAATTCTGGAAATGCAGTTTGCGCCCCTCATGCCTATTTAAAGGTAAAAGATGTTCTTCAGGCTGTAAAGGACATAGCCGAATGGTATCGCGAGACTCTGCCGGCTAAGATAATAGGAATTACCGGAAGTGTGGGAAAGACATCTACAAAAGAAATGACTGCTTCTGTGCTTTCTGAGAGGTTTAAGACTCTTAAGACTATCGGCAATTTCAATAATGAACTGGGTATGCCACTTACTATTCTTCGTATCAGAAAGAGTGATCAGGCGGCTGTTGTGGAGATGGGTATAAGCCATTTTGGTGAGATGGAGCGAATGGCCCGTGTTTCAAAGCCTGACGCCTGCATCATTACGAATATAGGTACTGCCCATATTGAAAATCTCCTAAGCCAGGATGGCATCCTTAAGGAAAAGACAGATATTTTCACGCGCATGCAGGATGGGGGAAGGGTCTTTTTGAATGGTGATGATGCCCATCTTATAAAGGTCGGCAAATATGACAGGCTTTCTCAGCCGGTCTTTTATGGGACAGACAAAGATACAAAAGTTAATAAGGCAGTAAGAGCTGAGAATATCGTAGATAAAGGACTTAAAGGGACAGAATTTGATATCGTTATCGACCATGACGCATATGCGGCAGCTGATTCAGCACCTGATGCAGCACCTTGTGATCATGACGTACACGAGGCTGTCTGCTCAGAATCAGAAAGTCATGATGCTCCTGCCTTCATTAAGGACTATATAGATCGTGAAAAGGCCGAAAAGAATGGATCAGACATCTTATATCCGGAATTTGGCCCTCTTTGCGACCATGATATAAGGTTTCATGCAAAAACTTCTGTTCCTGGCATGCACCAGGTCATGAATGCCCTTGCAGCAACATGTGTCGGACTCTCACTTGGCATGAGTACTGATGAGATAAGCCGCGGTATCGGAAACTTTAAGACTATCGGCGGCAGGACAAATATCATTAATACCGATAAATATACGATAATAGATGACTGCTACAATGCAAATCCTGATTCCATGAAGGCGGGCATAGACGTCCTTAAGAAGGCTTCCGGCAGGACTGTTGCAATACTCGGCGATATGTTCGAGCTTGGAGAAAATGAAAAAGAGCTGCATGCGGAGATCGGGGCTTATGCAGCTCTGAAAAATGTAGATGTGCTTGCAGCGGTAGGAAAGCTTTCCATAAATATGGCTGAGGCCGCCGGATGGGGAGATGACACTCAGCGGATAAATGGTACATCTGATCCGGCTTCAGATGAAAAGTCCGGGAAACCTTTAGTCTTCTATTTTCCTGATACAGAGAGTGCGCTTGCAGGTCTTTCTGACATAGTCAAAGACAGGGACACCATACTTGTAAAGGCTTCGCATGCCATGGGTTTCGGTGTGATCGTAAAGGCTCTTTCTGAATGATCAGGATCTAAAAAATGTGAATGGGGAAAAACAGGGCAATAATGGGAACTATGTAAGTTAAAGGAGGGGTATCATGAAGAAATACTTAATGGCGCTGGATGCGGGAACTACAAGCAACAGATGCATACTTTTCGACAGGATGGGAACTATCGTGAGCGTTGCACAGAAGGAGTTTACACAGATCTTTCCTCATCCGGGATGGGTCGAGCATGATCCGGATGAGATATGGTCGACCATGCTTGGAGTCGCTGTAGAAGCGCTTTCAAAGGTAAATGCCGACTATACAAGCGTTGCGGCTATCGGTATCACCAATCAGCGTGAGACCACGATCATCTGGGACAAAAATACCGGAAAGCCTGTATACAATGCCATAGTGTGGCAGTGCAGGAGAACTGCAGACCTGGCCTGTCAGCTTGAAAATGACGGCTATGGTCCTATGATAAAGGAAAAGACCGGGCTTAAGATAGATCCTTATTTTTCAGCCACAAAGATAAAATGGATACTCGATAACGTAAAGGGCGCAAGGACACGCGCCGAGTCAGGAGACCTGCTTTTCGGAACTGTCGAGACCTGGCTGATATGGAAACTTACAAAAGGGAAAATACATGTTACAGACTATTCAAACGCATCCAGAACCATGCTCTTTAATATTAAAGAGCTTAAGTGGGACGATGAGATACTTAAGCTTCTCGACATACCTTCATGCATTCTCCCGAAACCATGCCAGTCCAGTGAAGTCTATGGTGAGACAGACCCTTCATTCTTCGGAGGTCCTGTGCCGATAGGCGGGGCTGGAGGAGACCAGCAATGTGCGCTTTTTGGTCAGACCTGTTTCTCAGAGGGTGAAGTAAAGACTACATATGGAACCGGAAGCTTCCTGCTTATGAATACAGGAAATAAGCCGGTAGTATCAGATAATGGACTTGTAACTACCATAGCCTGGGGAATGGGCGGCCAGGTCACATATGCCCTGGAAGGCTCCATATTCGTCGCAGGAGCTGCCGTCCAATGGCTCAGAGATGAAATGCACCTTATCCTCGATGCAGAGGAATCTGAAGCATTAGCGGAGACTGTACCGGATACCAATGGCTGCTATGTAGTACCTGCTTTTACAGGCCTTGGCGCCCCTCATTGGGATCCGTACGCAAGAGGAACTATTATAGGCATCACCCGCGGAGTCAATAAGAATCATATCATCCGGGCAGTCCTTGAATCGATAGGCTACCAGGTAAATGACGTGATTCAGGCCATGAAGTCGGATTCACATATAAATATCCTGAATCTTAAGGTAGACGGCGGTGCCAGCGCAAATAATTTTCTCATGCAGTTCCAGTCGGATATATCCAATATTCCCGTGGAAAGGCCATCCTGTATAGAGACTACAGCCTTAGGCGCAGCTTACCTTGCAGGCCTTGCGGTCGGATATTATGCTTCACCCGAAGAGGTCATAAGGAACCGACAGATCGACCGCGCCTTCCATCCGTCGCTTGATGAGGATAAGCGCGGCCAGATGATAAAGGGCTGGAACAGAGCAGTGGAGCACTCACTCGGCTGGGCGCGTGAATGAGATTTAAATTTCCTCTTGACATCTGCTCTGTTTAAGCCTTATTATGCTAATATCTGCGATGAAGATGTCAGTAGGACTTACCATTTAACACAGAGAGTGCTGGTTTTAAGCTGAGAACATGCACGTTATTAAAGTATTTTCCGAACTTTCCCATCTGAGCATCCGGTCTGAACGAGAATACATTGTGTTTTTTGTCATGTGGTCATTGTCACTGTGTTTTTGTCATGTGGTCATTGTCACTTAGGCTGTGCGGCTTGCCCGGCAATTAACATTCTGGTTTTTCTTCAATTAGGTCCGGACGGGTAAATGCACGTTAAGCATTACAAACCAAAGAGTCCACGAGCTTAAAAAAGACATGCTGCATTATTCGGATGATTTTAATGTATTCATAAACAGCTGCGTATATACCGGACATACAAGCTTATGGAAATAAAGGGTGGTACCGCGGAATTTTTATTTCGTCCCTTGAAGATTTTCTTTAAGGGAAGATCAATATGAATATACGAACCGCTTCCTTAAAGAAATTTAAGGAAGCGGTTCTTTTAGTTAAAGGAGGAAATTATGGCAGCAAATCTTGAAGAGATCCTGAAGGAAGCTCTCGATGAGATCAATTCCACAGACAAGGCTGACAAGCTGAATGATGTCAAGGTCAGATTCCTTGGCAAGAAGGGTGAACTCACCCAGGTACTTAAGGGCATGAAGGACATAGCCCCTGAGCTCCGTCCTGAGGCAGGACGCAGGGTAAATGAGGCAAGAAAGAAGATCGAGGAAAGTCTGGCAGAAAAGAAGGAATCATTTGAAAATTCCCTTCTGGAAGAGAAGATGAAGAGCGAGAAGCTCGATATTACACTTCCTGGCAAAGTCCAGAGAATTGGACACCTTCATCCAAACACCAGGACTCTCCGCAAGGTGGAGGATATATTCACAGGCATGGGCTACAGCGTAGTAGAGGGACCTGAGATAGAATATGATTATTATAATTTTGAGGCATTGAATATCCCTGCCAATCACCCTGCCAAGGATGAGCAGGATACATTCTATATCAATAAGGATCTGCTTCTTCGTACCCAGACATCGTCCGTTCAGGTGCATGAGATGGAGAAGGGCAGGCTCCCTATCAGAATGATATCTCCGGGACGAGTATTCAGAGCCGATGAGGTAGATGCCACTCACAGCCCGACATTCCACCAGATAGAAGGTCTTGTGATCGATAAGGGCATCACATTTGCGGATCTTAAGGGTACTCTTGAAATGTTTGCAAAGAAGCTGTTCGGTGAGGATACAAAAGTTAAGTTCAGACCTCATCATTTCCAGTTCACGGAGCCATCAGCCGAGATGGATGTCAGCTGCTTCAAGTGCGGCGGCAAGGGCTGCCGTTTCTGCAAGGGAGAGGGCTGGATCGAGATACTTGGCTGCGGTATGGTACATCCTCATGTACTTGAGATGAGCCATATCGATCCAGACGTATATACCGGCTTCGCCTTCGGAGTCGGCCTCGAGAGGATCGCTCTTTTCGACTATGAAGTCGATGATATGCGTCTTCTTTACGAGAACGACAAGAGGTTCCTTGACCAGTTCTGATGTTTTTAAAAGCTGATAATTTAGAAAAATGGCAGTGCCGGCTCAACTTGGCTGCTGATCTTTGAAATGGCAGTGCCGGCTGCAATCAGCTGATTATCTTAGTAAATGGCATGCCGGCTTATTTTGGATCAGAAAAAAATAAAATTCCGAATAACAAAGGAGAATATAATGAATACTTCATTTTCATGGATAAAGGATTATGTTCCTGACCTTGACTGTACTGCTCAGGAATATATGGATGCGATGACTCTTTCAGGCACAAAGTGCGAGGGCTACCGCGAATTTGACAAAAATCTTGACAAGATAGTAGTAGGTAAGATAAATAAGATCGAAAAGCACCCTGATGCTGACCACCTTGTGGTGTGCCAGGTCCAGATAGACGAGGAAGGAAATGAGATCCAGATCGTAACAGGTGCTCCGAATGTAAAGGAAGGACAGAAGGTCCCTGTAGTTCTTGACGGCGGAAGAGTCGATAATACTCATGCAGGCGCATCAGGTGAGAATGGTGTAAAGATCAAGAAAGGGAAGCTCAGAGGCGTCCCGTCATACGGCATGATGTGCTCCATCGAGGAGCTTGGCTCGGACACCAATTTCTATCCGGATGCATCCAAGGATGGTATTTATATCTTAAGCGATAACCCTGAATATAAGGATGCACCGCTTGGCTCTGATGTTGTAGGGCTCCTTGGCCTCCACGACGTGGTATTCGACTATGAGATAACATCAAACCGCGTTGACTGTTTCTCTATGATCGGTATTGCAAGAGAGGCTGCAGCTACATTTCACAAGGAATTAAAGCTCCCTCATGTGCCTGATACAGGCGATGATGACGACGTCAATAAATATATTAAAGTAAATATTGAGGCCGAAGACCTCTGCTCAAGATATGTATCCCGTGTTGTCAGGGATATCCATATAGCTCCTTCACCTGAATGGATGCAGAGAAGGCTTGCATCTGTCGGCATCAGACCTATCAATAACATTGTTGATATCACAAACTTTGTAATGATGGAATATGGCCAGCCAATGCATGCCTATGACCTTGATACTATCGAGGGTCACGAGATAAACGTACGCCGTGCAAAGAAGGGTGAGAAATTCATAACACTCGACGGCAATGAGCACGAGCTCGACGACACCATGCTCATGATCTGCGACGGAAAGAAGAGCATTGGCATTGCAGGCATCATGGGCGGTCAGAATTCAATGATCACAGATGATGTTAAGACCATGATGTTCGAGGCTGCAACATTTGATGGAACTAACATCCGCCTTTCAGGCAAAAAGCTCGGCATGAGAACTGAGGCTCAGGCGATATTTGAGAAGGGCCTTGACCCTAATAATGCCATGGATGCCATGAACCGTGCCTGCGCCCTCATAGAAGAACTTGGCGCTGGTAAAGTCATAGGAGGCGCTGTTGATATCTATCCTGTAAAGCGCGAGTCTATCGATATCCCTTATGACGTTGATAAGATTAATGCCCTGCTTGGTACAGACATCGATGAAGATACCATGATCGGCTATTTCGAGAAGGAAGACCTTCCTGTAGACCGTGAAAAGAAGATTGTTCACATACCAACATTCCGTCAGGATCTGTTAAGACTCGCTGATCTTGCTGAGGAAGTTGCAAGATTCTATGGATATGCAAATATTCCTATGACACTTCCTAAGGGGAGCTCTGTCATGGGAGGACTTGCCCCTAGAATGCAGCTTGAGGAGATCGCCCGTGACACAGTTATTTCATTCGGATTCGACGAGGGCATGACATTCTCATTCGAGAGCCCTAAGGTATACGATAAACTGCTTCTTAAGGCTGACAACCCTATGCGCCAGTCCATAAAGATCATGAACCCTCTCGGCGAGGACTACTCAGTTATGAGAAGATCAGCTGCAGGCGGTATGCTGACCAGTCTTGCAGCCAACTACAACAAGAGAAATAAAGATGTCCGTTTATTTGAACTTGCAAATGTCTACATCCCTAAGGCACTGCCTCTTACAGAGCGTCCTGATGAGAGAATGCAGCTCACGCTCGGTATGTACGGTGACGGCGATTTCTACACCATGAAGGGTGTTATCGAGGAGACCATCAGGGAACTTGGCCTTAAAGGACCTGTCCGTGCAGAAAAGTCCGATATAGAGTATCTGCATCCTTACAGACAGGCATATATCCTTTATAAAGGTCAGAAGATCGCATATCTTGGCGAAGTACATCCTCTGGTGCTTAAGAACTACAGCATTAAGGAAAAGTCTTACCTTGGCATGCTCGATCTGAACACAGTAGTAGAGCTTCTTAAGGATGAGCCTCTGGTAAGATACGAGGGAGTTCCGAAGTTCCCTGCAGTTACCCGTGACTTAAGTCTTGTCATGAAGGACGACGTAACAGCCCAGGATGTTTCTGATATCATTAAGGAAAATGGCGGAAAGATTCTTGAAAGCGTTACCCTGTTCGATGTATATCAGGGCAGCCAGTTAAGCCTCGGCTTCAAGTCCCTCTCATTTACCCTGAAGTTCATGGCTTCAGACCGTACCTTAAAGGATACAGAGGTCAATGAGAAGATGGACAAGATCATGGCAGCTCTTAAAGAGAAGGCTGTAACACTTAGAAGCTGAAAAAAAGTTCTGCCGCGAGAGCCTTTTCCTCTGTAACTTTTGCTTAAAGAGAAGGCTGTAACACTTAGAAGCTGAAAAAAAGTTCTGCCGCGAGAGCCTTTTCCTCTGTAACTTTTGCTTGAAGAGAAGGCTGTAACACATAGAAGCTTTAAAGGAGTTCTGCCGTGAGTGCCTTTTCCTCTGTAACTTTGCTTAAAGAGAGAAGTCATATCACTCAGAAGCTTTAAAGAGCGCCTTTTATGGGAATTGTCTTTATACATACATTTGCCCGGCTCGCGGCAACTGGGCGGTATTGGGAATATGTATGTTGGAGAACCTTGTAAACATGTATCTCGGTTAATCTCGTAATATTCAGCTGGGCGGTATTGGGAACATGTTTGTTGAAGAACTTTGTAAATATGTAATTTTACAGGTCTTGTAAGAATACAGCCTTGCAGGCCTGCTTTTACTGAACAGGAGAAGATATGTCAGAGAGAAAGAAGCGGATGAAAGAGCTTGAGCAGGGTGAGAATCTTATGCTCACCAGGAAAAAACACCCAAAAAAGGGTATAGTTTCTGTGTTTTTAGGTGTCATAAGCTTTCTGCTTCTAGTTATTCTTTGCATAGCTGCCGGAAATGAACGCGGGTCCCTTAGCATAACTGCAGGCTTCCTCGGAAGTCTCTCTCTGATACTTGCTCTTATTGGCCTTGTGCTTGCATACCTTGCAGGCAGGGAGCCTGACATCAAGTTTCTTTTTCCGACTATAGGCGGCCTGATAAACGTATGTATGGCCATAGGCCTGATACTCCTGTATGTGTGGGGATTCTCCATTTGATGGCAAGAGTCTGATACGAAATGAAACATTCCTGACCTATACACGAAAAGAAACATGGAAACGAAAAAATACAGGTAATTATGTATAGGTTGAAGAAAAGCCTGGCCGATCTATACACGAAAAGAAACATGGAAACGGGCGAAAGTGTATAGGTTGAGACAAAGCACCGTCAACCTATACACGAAATAAAGCATGGATACATTTCAGAGTGTATAGGTTGAAGAAAAACTGGCTGACCTATACACGAAATAAAGCATGGCGATAAAAAAATACAGGTAATTGTGTATAGGTTGAAGAAAAACCTGGCTGACCTATACACGAAAAGGAACATGGAAACGGGCAAAAGTGTATAGGTTGAGACAAAGCATCGTCAACCTATACACGAAATAAAGCAAGGATGCATTTCAGAGTGTATAGGTTGAAGAAAAACCTGGCTGACCTATACACGAAAAGGAACATGGCGATAAAAAAATACAGGTAATTGTGTATAGGCTATTACAAAATCTGAATTACCTATACAAAAATAGATGAAAGGAAGATACTATGGCGAGAAAAGTCCTGGACGACGAAGGGAAGCTTTCCTCCAACTCTGATATCTACGACAAAAAGTATCAGAATCAGAGCCACAGGGATGAAATGAATTCTCTGACCCCTGCCCAGAAATTCCAATACTTTAAGGATTATTACCTTAAGTATGTAATAATTGCGGCTATAGTTCTTGTGGTGGCCCTGGTGGCTATCAAAGACATAAGGACAGCAAGAAATGTTGCTATAAATATTGCCGTAGTTGATAATGCTTTCAATGTCAACAGTATAGATAATCTGCAGAAGGATCTGAGAAAGAAATTCAAAATTCCTGATGATCAGTCGATAAGGATAGATACAGATTACAATTCTAAAGATTATAACGCTGTGAATCGTCTTCAGACCTTTATCTATGGCGGTACAGTCGATATAGTCATAGCTCCTGAGGAATTTTATAAGGTATTTGCCACAAATGGCTACATGAAGAATGATACAGATTATGAGGATGTGGAGTTTTACAAGGACATAGCAGAGGAATACCGTTACAGAACAAAGTATACTTACGATGAGGATACATCCAAGCTTCTCAAACAGGAGAAGAAAGAGAGTGAGGAAAAAGCAAAGCAGGAGACTTCAGAAAGATCTTCGGATAAAGATTTATCTGCAGATACCTCATCAGAAAAATCTTCGGATAAAGATTCATCTGCGGATTCCTCATCAGAAAGATCTTCGGATAAAGATTTATCTGCAGATACCTCATCAGAAAAATCTTCGGATAAAGATTCATCTGCGGGTTCCTCATCAGAAAAAGTTACTACAGATACTCACGGAGATTACGATCCCAACAAAGAATATTACTGCGGTATATTTCTTAATAATGCCAAATATGAAAAATATGCTGGAAAGACCAAAGACAGGCCGATTGGAGGAATTTCCATTAATACGAAGCATTCGGCCCTTGCATCACAGGTCTTACAATATCTTGCCGGAAAGTGATTTCTGCAGTCCGGGGGGTCAGGTAAACTGTGATAACTTTGATTCCTGCTTATCTAAAGTGACCCTTAAAGTCCGGGATTTAAGTCAGGCATTAAGATATGGTTTCTAAAAGCTTAAAGTGTTTTCTGCAGTCCGGGGTCAGGCATATTAAGTAATTTTGGATTCGTAATATTGATAATGAAGTCCACAAAGAAACTGGTACAAGATGAGGTATAAAGTAATTTTGGATTTATAATATTGATAACGATCAACAGATAAAGAGGTTGCCATGGACGATAAGGATAAAGACGCGATCCTCTCTCTGTCCTATGGGCAGAAGGTGGATATTGGTACCATAAGCCGTATCTTCCGCAACAGGAATGAGGACGACGGTTTTCTTTTCAGAACTGCTTCAGATATGCGCAAACGAAGCCTGAATGATAATATTACTGTAAGCGGAATGATCGCCTTTACAAATTACTGTTCTGAAGACTGCCTTATATGCGGTCTTAACCGCGATTCGAAGGTCATAAAGCGTTACAGGATGACCGATGATGAGATAATTGACCGTGCGGGCAGGATTGCCGGGACAGGCTTGCACAGCATCATACTTACAGGCGGGAATGACAGGATATACGATCCTGAAGGGCTTAAAATGCTTTTATCTGACCTTCATGGAAAATACCCGGATATTGATTATACTCTTGAACTTGGCCAGAGACCGTCATCATTCTACAAGGCTCTTCTCAATGAAAACAGTCGTATGGATTATGGTCTTGTAAGATACTTAATGAATGAGGTCACAGCCTCCGATAAGCTCTTTAGAAGAGTGTTTCCATCGGATCAGACCCTTTTGGTCCGGTCGACAGCTGCCTGGAACATTAAAGCCACAGGCATCCGCAATGGGGCAGGGTTCTTAGTCGGCCTTCCCAGTCAAAACGTTGAAGAGCTGATGGATGAGATAACCTATTTAAAGAAACTTAAGCCTGACACCATAACAGTCGGGGTATTTAATCCCGAATCCACTACCCGTTTTGCTCATGAGATGAGCGGTAATGCCTATGCCGCATTATATCTGATTGGAATTTTAAGACTTTTGTTCCCTAAAACACATATCATAGCAGACAGGTCATTTGAAACCGTAGAGAATGGCTACATGCTCCAGTCTGTTGAAGCTGGTGCAGATGAGATAGTTTATGATTTCACTCCACGGAACTATGCTGATAATTACAGACCTTATGATATTCCGGAACATATGGGTATAAAGTCCGGCGGCCTTTCATCAGTCATAACGTCGCTCAGAGCGGCAGGTCTAAACGTGACATGATCAGTCATAACGCCGCTCAGAGCTGCAGGTCTAAACGTGACATGATCCATCACTATTTTGCTCGGATATATCAGACTTAACGTGTTATAATGAACAGGCTTACAATAAGAATTACGAATTGTATTACTGATCTGGAAGGAGAAAAATTGCTATGAAAAAAACACCTGTAAAAGGAACAAGAGATTATCTACCTGAGGAGACTGCTCTTCGCGACCACCTGCAAAGCATTATCCTCGGGACTTACAGGGATGCAGGTTTCTCGCGCATCACGACACCTATACTCGAGAGCGCTGAGAATCTCGACAAGAGCGACGGCGGTGAGAACTTAAACCTTATATTCAGAGTCTTAAAGCGCGGTAAGAAATTCGAGGAGGCAATAGCTGAGGAGCATCCTACCGAGAAGTCAGTTTCCGATATGGGTCTGCGGTATGATCTGACATTGCCGCTTTCCAGATATTATGCAAATAACCGCGAGCAGCTGGTCACACCATTTAAGGTCATACAGATGGACCGCGTATACAGGGCTGAGAGACCTCAGAAGGGCCGCCTCCGTGAGTTCATGCAGTGTGATATAGATATCATTGGAAATGCTTCATATGACGCCGAGATCGATCTCATACTCACTACTACAGCTGCATTAAAGAAGACCGGGCTGTCAGATTTCACTATCAATATCAACGACAGACATATCTTAAAGGCAATATTTACATACTCAGGCTTCAATGATGAGGATTTCGAAAAGCTTGCCATAATATTCGACAAGCTCGATAAGATAGGCTTCGACGGCGTTGCAGATGAGCTTACAGACGAAAGCTTCGATAAGGCTGCCGTTGAAAAATTCAAATCACTTTTTGCCGACGGTTCTCTTTCGCTCGACAAGGCGGCCGGTCTTCCGGGTGCCGGGGAGTATGCAGATAATGTGAAAAAGATCATCGATACGGTAAATCAGATCACAGGTAATGAGTATAATATAAGGTTTTCCCCATCGCTCGTCCGCGGTCAGGGGTATTACACAGGCACCATATTTGAGATAAATGTGCCTGGATATTCAGGAGCTATTGCAGGCGGCGGAAGATACGACAACCTTATCGGAAAGTTCACAGGCGAGGATATTCCTGCAGTCGGATTTTCAATAGGATTCGAGAGACTTTTTTCGATCCTTACAGAGCAGAATTATAAAGACAGTCAGGCCACAAAGCGCATCGCCCTCTTCTTTGATGATGACAATATGACGGAAGCATTCAGACTTGCTGAAGATTACAGAAAAGACTATCTTGTATCTGTCATGAAGCGCCCAAAGAAAATGGGCAAATTTCTCGACAAGCTTGAAGCAGGTGGATTTGCAGGTTTTCTGACTGCTGCTGACAGGGAAATAAAAATGTTTACCGACTGACCGAAAAAAAATACATAAATAAAAACAGAAGAGGAACCGGGTGTGTATAGGAAGGCGATAAAGTGTAGAAGCTATACATAAATGAAAGCAGAAGAGGAACCAGGTGTGTATAGGAAGGCGATAAAGTTGTATAAGCTATACATAAATGAAAGCAGAAGACGAATCAGGTGTGTATAGGTAAACAATGGTACTCGTTAATCTATACTTTTCCGAAAAATCCTCGGACTTTAAGTCCGGGGATTTTTGCAGTTTATTAAGGAGAATTTATCAAAATAAAAGCTTTATTCCACAATGGCATTAATAATGGTATAATGATAAAAACCGATCGGTAAACGTTAATAACAGGGGAGGTGACTATATGGATGATAATATCAGCGAATATCTGAAAGCTGACAGCTTTTCGCCGGAGGCGCTGATAAAGGCGGGCTTCATGCGTGACCAGATCGATGAGATCAAAGCCGGACTCGATGAAGAGCTTGACGTGAGCCTTTATGCCGATAATGAGCTGTATTCGCTGCAGATGCGGGAGATCCGTCTCGGTCTTGAGGAAAAGGTCGATGTGAGCCTCTTTGCGGATAAGAAGTACGACTGGTTCCAGATGCAGGAGATCCGTCTCGGCCTTGCAGCTGGCCTTAATGTTGATCTTTATGCTGACCCTTCCATTCCTTATCAGAAAATGCGTGAACTCAGGAAGGGTCTCGAAGATGATATTGATCTTTCTGACTGCCTGGACAAACCTGCAGGACTCATCCGGCAGATAAGACATGCCCGTCGGAGCGGTATTGATATATCCTCATACATAGATGAAGGATATGATACCGGTCAGCTTGAGGAGATAATAATATGTCTTGAGAATAATGTAGACATAAAGCCGTATCTTTCCAAGGATCTGCGTAAAGAGTCCATTAATGAGATCAGGCTTGGTCTTGAACATGGCGTCCCTGTCGATTCCTATGCCGGGATAAGGTACAACAACAGACAGATGCATGAGATCCGCCTTGGCCTTGAAAAGCGTCTTGATACAGGCATTTATGCCAGTCCGCTTTTTGGCTATGAGCAGATGCGTGAGATCAGACTCGGTCTTGAGAGTGGTATAGACGTTGGTGAATATGCGTCTCTTATGTACACATGGACTGAGATGAAGCACAGGCGGCTGGCTCTGGAGAGCATGTACCAGGATGATATTCTGGAAGCCCCGTTATCAGGAATGGCTGAGGATACGGACGGCTATGAGCATGCCGATGTCCCGGGTAATGCCTATACATTGGGTAATGCCGATGCCACGGGTAATGCTGATGCCACAGATAATGCCTATACACCGGAGAATGCTGGTGTTACGGATAATGCCGATGCCACGGATAATGCTGATGTCCCTGATAATGAGGTAAATGCGAAAGCTTCTTTCGGTGAGATCTATGAAGAAGCGCCAGGAATGAAATCAATGGCGGATACGGCAGCGGCAGGTGCGATCGGTGCACATTCCGATGCACATTCCGGTGCACATTCCGATGCACATTCCAATGCACATTCCGATGAAACTCCGGAAGAGGTCGCAAAGAGGGTAGCTCCTCAGACAACCGTCGATTCTATACGCGAGCGTGCACTTAAGAATGCAAGGGAAAAAGTAAAGAGATCCTCAATTGAAAAGAAAAGCAGCAAGCCGCTTGCTGATCTCAATTCATTCAAGGCGGAAAATGCAGCAAATATTAAGGCGGAAAATGCAGCAAATATCAATGCTGCAGCCGCAGGAGAGATATCCGGTCCTGAAGTGTCTGAGATAGGTAATACGGACCTTGAAGCCGAGGCTAAAGCCGCCCGCGATAAAGCGCTTAAGGCCAAAGCTGCCTTTATAAAGGCAAGGCAGAGGGTAAGGCGCAGTGCCGAGGAAGAGGATGTAGTTTACGATTCCAGGGGCAATAAGATATCCATTAAGTCGGTCAGGGATGACGAAAAGAATGAAAAGAGCTATGGAAGCGAATATTCGAAGCATCTTCAGGAGTCGATCCTTAACATAAAGAATATCAGCGTTTCTATTGATCCCGATGAGATGGCAGCTTATATGACATTTAAGGACAGACGCCTTCATTATTCTGAAGCTGAGATGCTCATGGCTCTTAAAAAGGCCGGAGTAGTAAAGGGTATCTTCGTCGATGTCATAGAAAGGATCGCCCGCAAGGGAGTTTCCGATAATAACGTGCTTATAGCCAAGGGCTCATATCTTTTAAATGATCTTGACGGCTATTACAACATGAATTTCGATCCCGATGCTGAAAAGGGTGATGAAGATCAGGAATATGTAGAGCAGGATAAGGATGCAAGTATTGATTTCAATAAGCTCACTCTTCTTAAGAAGGTAAATGCCGGAGACCTCCTCATGACATATGTTCCTATGGTCAAAGGCCATGACGGATATACTGTTACAGGCAGGATATTCCACAGAAAAAGGGGACACGAGCTTCCTGTAGTTACAGGACACGGTTTTACGGTGTCTGACGATGGAAGAGTCTACAAGGCCTCCACGAACGGCCGTATGGAGTTCGATGACCACGGACTCATCATTCATAATGTCAGGGAGATCCACGATGATATAGACGGGCCGGAAAAGATAGAATACGATGGAGAACTGTATATTTACGGCAATGTCGGCGATAACGTCCGTATAGATGCAACTGAGAAGATAGTTATCGTCGGCCATGTCGATGCTGCCTGCCTGACTTGCGGCGGTGATATAGTCATCACGGAAGGCATGAACGGCGGAAACCAGGGCAGCGTAAAGTCCGAACGGAGCGTGTATGGCAAGTTCTTCGAATCCTGCAATATAGAGGTTAAGAAAGATCTTTATGCCGATTATATTTTCAACTCAAGGGTATCCGCGGCAGGGCACGTATCGCTCAGGGGCGAGAAGGGCTGTGTAATAGGCGGCACTCTGTCAGCATCCAAGGGCCTTTCAGTTAAGGTACTGGGCAATAAGACCGAAGTCAGGACCTCTATTAAGATAGGTCAGAATGATGAATTCCTTAAAGAGCTTGCAAGACTCAACAGGAAGCTGAAAATCGCATCTTCCGAGCTTGAATCCCTTAAGAGCGCTTACCGCGGCTTCAATAAAAAGTTCACGCCTGAACAGAGAAAGTCCATGGATATGTATGTGAAGATCCAGGATGCGATCTATACAAAGACAAAGGAAGTTGATTCGATAAGGGCCGATATAAATGAGGTGAATGATGAGATAAACGGCATCAAGTTCGCTAAGGTCATTATATATGGCATTATCAATAAAGGCACGGAGATCGATTTCTATGGCAAGATCTTCAAAGGTCATGCCGAAAAGAATATTATCATTCAGAGGATAGCCGAGGCTGTAAGAGTAAGGCCTATCGGTGAAGGGTGACCCTGATATTGATCGCAGCAGGACTTAAAGCGGGTCCGCACGCGGAGAAAGTCAGGCCACGATCGGTTTAGACCCAATGAAAAGAAAATGTTGTAAATGAAGAAGCTGAAAATGAAGAAGCTGTAAATGAAAAAGTTGTAAAAGAAAAAGTTGTATATGAAGAAGCTGCAAGGGCAATTTTATTTATCTCGCTGTTTGTAAACGGCTGGTCTATAGACAGCAGGCTGGGAGGTTCTTTTTATGAATAACAAGATCCTGATAATAGATACTGAAGTCCTGAACAGGAACCTGCTTGACAGGATCCTTGGCAGGACATATGAGATCGATTTTGCGTCTTCGGGCGAAGAGGCGATCGAGAAGCTTGGAAATTTTAAAGATGGTTATAGCCTTGTAATACTTAATCTGATACTGGGAGGTGTCTCCGGGTACGATATACTGGACTATATGAGACTTCATAATATACTGGAAAAGACACCGGTGCTGGTGGCTCTTATGCGCAACATGCAGGAGTCAGAGAGGCATTGCGCTGCTCTTGGTGCGACAGATTTTATTTATTTCCCATTTGATGCGGCATTGGTAAGCCGCAAGGTGGCGCTTGTATCAGGCTTCAGTCCGGCTGTCTTAGTTTCTGAAGAGACAAAGAGCAAAGGCAGGGAGTCTAAGAAGGAAGGAAGTTCTTCTGGCAGCCTTACAGGCGAGGCAGCTAAGGAGCTTAAGAGCCTTCGTGAAGAGAATGCAGAGCTTAAGAATGCTGACAAGGTCTGGGATAATAAGAACCGCAATCTTATAGAGCTTATTGGTACCATAGCAGAGACACGTGACCTGGAAAATCCAATGCATATCAAGCGCATCAAGAAGCTCACCCGCATCCTTGCAGATGAGTATGTAAAGGATTATCCGGAATATGGCCTTAATGACCATGCCGCCATGCTTATTTCAGAGGCAGCGGCCCTTCATGATATTGGGAAGATATCAATACCGGATTCCATCCTTCTGAAGCCCGGAAAACTCGATGATGATGAATTCGATTTTATTAAATCCCATACTCTCCGGGGGTGTGAACTCATTGAATCCATAAAGGATGCCTGGAGTCCCGAATATGGTCATTTCGCATATGAGATCTGCCGCAACCACCATGAAAGATACGATGGCCACGGCTATCCTGACCATCTTTCCGGTGACAATATACCGGTATCGGCCCAGCTTGAGTCCATAGCCGATGTATACGAGGCCCTTACTCACGACCGATGCTATAAGGATAAGGTCTCTCCTGAGATAGCCTACGACATGATCATAAACGGTGAATGCGGCGTATTCTCGCCAAAGCTTATCGAGGCATTCAGAAAGACAAGGGTCCAGTTCGAGGCAGCTGTGACTGATGAAGGCTGAGGGTCCCAAAAGTGTCCGTCCTGGCATAGGTGCAGAAAAATGCAGTTGTGGCTGATGAGGGTTTAAAGGTCCGGAAGATCATCGATGATGAAGACCCCATGATTACTGATTGGAGATGAGAGAATATGGAAGTATATGAATTCTATGAAGCATTGGGTGAGAACTATAGCGCAGTCTTAAAAAGGATCCCTGATAAAGAGGCGATCCTCGACATGCTGAAAGAATACCGTGATATAGATCATTTTGATGAGCTTAAGAATGCCCTTGATGTAAGTGATTATGAAAAGGCTCTCCTGCATGCGGGAGCTCTTGCCGAGCTGTCTCTTAATGCGGGTCTTTCGGAGACGGCTAAAGAAGCTAATTGTGTCCGCGATGCCATAGAGAATGTATCAAAGAACAGCGATGATGAAATAATGAAGCAGGTCCTTGCCAAAGCTTTTAAGAAGCTCGATTCATCATATGTAAAGGCTGACTTTATGCTGGATGGGCTGTGATG
>JAZASR010000010.1:0-64009 GCA_036343175.1 Lachnospiraceae bacterium | reverse complement strand
CATGAATTACGGCATGATAGTCGCAGGCGGTATCGGAAAAAGATTTGGGGGTAATACTCCAAAGCAGTTTCTTTTGCTGGATGGGATACCTGTGATCATACATTCTGTGAAGACATTCCTGAGCTCTTCTGGTCTTACAGAGACTGTGGTGCTTGTGCCCGGGGATCATGTTGATCACATGAAAGAGCTTATCGGCAGATATGTGAAGGAATCGGATAAAGCTTCAAAAGTCGATGTATGCGCAGGCGGTGCAGACCGCAATGATACCATAATGCATGGGCTGAGATTCATTGAACAAAAATATGGACTTGGAAATGATGATATCATAGTCAGCCATGATTCGGTGAGACCTTTTTTAAGCAGTGATATGATCTCTGAAAGCATTGAATGCGCCTGTAAATACTCTATCTGCACAGCGGCTTTTCCGGCTGTTGATACTATTGCGGTAAGCTCTGACGGCAGGACGATCGACAGTGTCCCGCCCCGCAGCACCATGTACCAGGTACAGACGCCGCAGTCATTCAAAGGAAAGATGTTTATGGAACTGTATGAAGGGCTTTCAGATGAGGAAAGACTTGCGATCACAGATGTGACTGGGGTCTTTTCGCACGCAGGCATCCCTTCACATATAATTCCGGGTTCCCGTGAGAATATTAAAATAACATATCCATCGGATATGGATATTGCTGAAGCTATATTGAAGAATAAATAAAAATATAAATAAAAGCATAAAAGAAAAAAATGCGGAAAGGATAATAACATGAATTGCAATATTGCACTTATCCCAGGTGACGGTATCGGTCCTGAGATAGTAACCGAGGCTGTCAAGGTTCTTGATAAGACTGCCTCAAAGTTTGGCCACACATTTAATTATACAAAGTATCTGATGGGTGGCTGCTCCATAGACGTCTATGGAGAATCGCTTACAGATGAGACTCTCCGCGCCGTCAAAAAAGAAGATGCAGTTCTTCTTGGCGCTGTCGGCGGTAAGGTGGGCCAGTCAAAATGGTATGAGATAGAGCCTTCGAAGAGGCCTGAGGCAGGACTTTTAAAAATAAGAAAGGGACTCGGTCTGTTCTGCAATATGCGCCCGGCAGTTCTTTACAGTGAGCTTTCAAAAGCCTGTCCGTTGAAGGAAGAGCTGACAGAAGGCGGTTTTGATTTCGTCATAATGCGTGAGCTTACAGGAGGTCTTTACTTCGGCGAAAGACATACAGAGACCGTAAATGGCTTAAGGACAGCGGTCGATACCCTGACCTATAATGAAAATGAGATCAGAAGGATAGCAAAGATAGCCTTTGATACAGCAGCAAAGAGAAAAAAGAAAGTAACAAGCGTAGATAAGGCAAACGTCCTTGATTCATCAAGACTTTGGAGGGCAGTGGTTAAGGAGGTCTCAGAAGATTATCCTGACGTAGAGCTTGAGAATATGCTTGTAGACAACTGTGCCATGCAGATAGTAAGGGATCCTAAGCAGTTTGATGTCATCCTTACGGAAAATATGTTCGGCGATATACTTTCAGATGAGGCTAGTATGGTAACAGGTTCTATCGGAATGCTTTCAAGTGCAAGCCTTGGTGAGGGAAAGCCGTCTCTTTACGAGCCAAGCCACGGGTCAGCTCCTGATATTGCCGGTAAGAACATTGCGAATCCGCTTGCAACTATAGAGTCCGCAGCCATGATGCTCAGATATGCATTTGATCTGAATAAAGAAGCAGATGCTGTCGAGCAGGCTGTAAAGCAGGTACTTTCTGATGGTTATCGTACAGTTGATATCTATGATGAAAGGCCGGGAACAGTCAGGGTCTCATGCAGTGAGATGGGCGATAAAGTATGTGAGAGGATCTGACGGCATATTTTTTTCAAGTTCTGTTCCATAGAAATATAAGCCTGATCTGATAATTGATTCATTCAGAAAATATATTCTTCTGCTTCAATAAAATACATGCTCCGGCAGGATTATATTTTCTGATAATAATGGAGGTAAATATATGAAAAGCGACGCAGTTAAAAAGGGCATGGCAACTGCCCCACAGAGATCATTATTCAACGCCCTCGGCGTAACAAAAGAAGAGCTGGACAGACCATTAGTCGGTATTGTAAGTTCATATAACGAGATAGTTCCCGGACACATGAACATCGACAAGATCGTAGATGCCGTAAAGAAGGGTGTCATCATGGGAGGCGGCACACCGTTCGTATTCCCTGCTATTGCAGTATGTGATGGTATTGCCATGGGTCATGTAGGTATGAAGTATTCACTCGTAACGCGTGATCTTATTGCAGATTCTACAGAGTGTATGGCAATTGCCCATCAATTCGATGCACTGGTCATGGTGCCTAATTGCGATAAGAACGTTCCCGGACTTCTTATGGCTGCAGCCAGAATAAATGTACCTACTATCTTTGTCAGCGGCGGTCCTATGCTCGCCGGCCATGTACATGGCAAAAAGACTTCGCTTTCTACAATGTTCGAGGCAGTAGGCGCAAATGCAGCAGGTAAGATGAGTGAAGAAGAAGTAGATGATTATGTATGCAATGCATGTCCTACATGCGGTTCATGTTCAGGCATGTTTACAGCAAACTCCATGAACTGCCTTACAGAGGCAATAGGAATGGGCCTTTCCGGCAACGGCACCATCCCTGCCGTATATTCACAGAGACTGCAGCTTGCCAAGCACGCCGGCATGCAGGTAATGGAGCTTTACAGAAAGAATATCCGTCCCCGGGACATCATGACAAAGGAAGCATTCCAGAATGCCCTTACAGTTGATATGGCACTGGGCTGCTCTACAAATACCATGCTTCACATTCCTGCAATCGCACATGAAGCAGGGATCACCATTACGCCTGATATCGCCAACGGCATCAGTTCAAAAACTCCTAACCTCTGCCACTTGGCTCCTGCAGGCAATACCTATATTGAGGATTTCAATGAAGCCGGCGGTGTATACGCTGTCATGAATGAGCTCACAAAGAAGGGCCTGCTTAATACGGACTGCATGACATGCACAGGAAAGACAGTAGGAGAGAACATCAAAGGACATGAGATCAGAGATACCGAGCTCATCAGACCGATCGACCATCCGTATTCAGAGAACGGCGGTATCGCCGTACTTCGCGGCAACATTGCTCCTGATACCTGCGTTGTAAAGCGTTCTGCAGTGCTTCCGGAAATGATGGTACATGAAGGACCTGCAAGGGTATTTGATTGTGAGGAAGATGCGATCGCAGCTATCAAGGGTGGAAAGATCGTTCCCGGTGACGTAGTGGTCATCAGATATGAAGGACCTAAGGGCGGCCCTGGCATGAGGGAAATGCTCAATCCTACATCAGCTATTGAAGGTATGGGACTTGGTTCATCAGTTGCTCTT
This sequence comes from Lachnospiraceae bacterium, assembly GCA_036343175.1. Lineage (GTDB taxonomy): Bacteria > Bacillota > Clostridia > Lachnospirales > Lachnospiraceae > JAEEJA01. The sequence continues at coordinate 60,635 of JAZASR010000010.1, read as the reverse complement.
ATTACAGATGGCCGTTTCTCGGGCGCATCCCGTGGGGCATCTATCGGTCATGTATCACCGGAGGCTGCTCTCGGCGGACCTATCGCACTTGTACAGGAAGGCGATATCATATCTATCAACATCCCTGAGAATACGATCAATGTTAAGGTGTCCGATGAAGAGCTTCTTGAGCGCCGCAAAAACTGGACTCCTAGAAAGCCTAATATCACAACAGGCTACCTGGCAAGATATGCATCACTTGTAACAAGCGCTGATAAAGGTGCGATCCTTGAAGTCAGGCAGTAAGTTATGCTGACCTTGAGATCATGAAATTTATGATCTGTAATTTCTGATTTTCTGATTAAAGATCAATAAATATCAGGATGGGCAAACATCTTTGAATAAAGCTGTATGCTCATCTTGAAAATAGTCTTGCAAATAATTAAAATAGAACCATATTTATCAATGAAAATAACGGGAGGAAAGATTTATGCAGTTAACTGGTTCACAGATAGTTGTTGAATGCCTTAAGGAGCAGGGTGTCGACACCGTATTTGGATATCCGGGAGGAACCATTTTAAATATCTACGATGAACTTTATAAGCACAGCAATGAGATCCGCCACATCCTTACTTCACATGAGCAGGGTGCAGCACATGCGGCAGACGGATATGCAAGGGCCACCGGCAAAGTCGGTGTCTGCATGGCTACCAGCGGTCCCGGTGCTACGAACCTTGTAACAGGTATAGCAACAGCTTATATGGATTCTATTCCTCTTGTTGCCATAACCTGTAACGTTGGGGTAAGCCTTCTTGGCAAGGATTCATTCCAGGAGGTCGATATTTCCGGAATAGTAATGCCTATCACAAAGTACAGCCATCTTGTAAAGGATGTTAAAGAGCTTGCACCGGCTATTCGCCGCGCATTCAAGATCGCGCGGTCAGGCCGTCCGGGTCCTGTACTCATCGATATTGCAAAAAATGCAACAGCAGATAAGTGCGATTACGAGAAACAGGTACCGGAGCTTATCAAGCGCAGCACTGACCAGATCGACTCAAGGCACGTTGAGAAGGCAGTTAAGATCATTAATGAAGCTAAGAAGCCTGTGATCTTTGTCGGTGGAGGTGCAGTCATCGCAGGAGCCGATAAGGAACTTAAGGAGTTTGTAGAGAAGATCGATGCTCCTGTATGTGATTCACTCATGGGCAAGGGCGCATATGACGGCAGGTCCGATAAGTACCTTGGCATGCTGGGCATGCACGGCACAAAGGCTGCAAACTATGCGGTATCCAATTGCGATGTACTGGTAGTATTAGGCTCAAGATTCTCAGATCGTGTAGCCGGCAATACTAAAGCATTTGCAAAGCAGGCAAAGATTGTTCAGATCGATATTGATCCGGTCGAGATCAATAAGAATATAAAGGTAGATGTTGACATAATAGGCGATGCAAGGTCAGTACTTGAGATCCTGAATAAGAAGGTCGAGAAGAATGACCATGCTGAATGGCTTAAGGATCTTAAGGCTTACGATGAAGCTCATCCTCTTTCCTATGATCATGACGTACTTACATGCCCATATGTTATTGAAAGACTCTATGAGCTCACAAAGGGCGATGCGATAATCGCCACAGAAGTCGGTCAGCATCAGATGTGGGCTGCCCAGTACTATAAATACAAAGAGCCTCACCAGCTGATCACCTCCGGGGGTCTTGGAACCATGGGCTATGGTCTCGGAGCCTCGATAGGCGCGAAAGTGGCACACCCTGAAAAAACAGTAGTAAACATAGCGGGTGATGGCTGCTTCAGGATGAATATGAATGAGTTGATGACAGCCGTACGTGCCGGCGCAAACATCATCGAGCTTGTTGTAAATAACTCAGTTCTTGGAATGGTCCGTCAATGGCAGACGCTCTTCTATGGTGAGAGATATTCCAACACAACCATAAAGGATGATGTAGACTACGTAAAGCTCGCTGAGTCGATGGGTGCAAAGGGACTGCGCATCACAAAGAAGGAAGAGGTCGATCAGGTCCTTAAGGAAGCTATCAATGCTGACTGTCCTGTCGTAATAGATCTTGTGATCGACAAGGACGATAAGGTATTCCCTATGGTGCCTGGCGGAAAGCCGCTTGAAGACTGTTTTGATGCATCGGATCTCGCCTCAAAACAGTAAAATGACTTGATTATCTGCTTAATAGATCGACGAACTGCAGAAGCTGTTAAAACAGGCGTTTTCTTGTGCCTGGAAGGATGACTTCATGTGATGGATTTCATCTCGCTCGCCACATACGCAGCCTTTGTTTACATTCTTATATTGCAGACCATTTTTATTGTTGTAATGCATTCTTCTGCTGCTGATCGTGCGTAGAACAAAAAAAGGAAGGCCGGATGCGGCCTTCTTTTTTTGAAATTAAATACTTCACTCACGTCTGTGAATGTGTTATAATCATAAATTGATGATTTTATTTTTCAAGGAGGCTTACGATGGGCAGAGTATATAACTTCTCAGCCGGTCCGGCAGTATTACCGGAAGAAGTACTGAGAGAAGCAGCAGATGATATGATGGATTACAAGGGTTGCGGCATGTCTGTAATGGAAATGAGCCACAGATCCAAGGTGTTTGACGATATCATCAAGCAGGCAGAAAGAGATTTCAGGGACATCCTTGGCGTGCCTGATAACTATAAGGTGCTTTTCCTTCAGGGAGGCGGCTCACAGCAGTTCGCAGCAGTACCTATGAACCTTATGAAGCATAAGGTGGCTGACTATATCATTACAGGTCAGTGGGCAAAGAAGGCATATCAGGAGGCAAAGATCTTCGGAGATGCAAGGGCTATAGCATCCTCAGAAGACAGGAATTACACATACATTCCTGATTGTTCAGATCTTCCTGTTTCGGATGATGCTGATTACGTATACATCTGTCACAACAATACTATATATGGAACTCAATACAAAGAACTCCCTGATACAAAGGGAAAGATCCTTGTAGCTGATGTTTCTTCAGATTTCCTCTCAGAGCCGTTGGACGTTACGAAATTCGGTGTTGTATATGGCGGTGTCCAGAAGAATGTCGGACCTGCAGGACTTGTTATCAGTGTTATAAGAGAAGATCTAATAACTGATGATGTCCTTCCAAATACACCGACCATGCTCAAGTGGAAGACACAGGCAGATAAGGATTCTCTTTATAATACTCCTAACTGCTGGGCTATCTATATCTGCGGTCTTGTATTCAAGTGGATCAAGAAGATCGGCGGACTTTCAGAGATGAAGAAGAGGAATGAAGCAAAGGCTAAGGTTCTTTATGACTACCTTGATCAGAGTCAGCTCTTCCATGGAACAGTAGAGAAGGAGTTCAGATCCCTTATGAATGTTCCTTTCATCACAGGTGACAAGGATAAGGATGCAGCATTCATCAAGGCTGCAGGGGACGCTGGCTTTGTTAATCTCAAAGGTCACAGGACAGTCGGCGGTATGAGGGCTTCCATCTACAATGCCATGCCTCTTGAGGGCGTTGAGAAGCTCGTTCAATTTATGGAAAAGTATGAGAAGGAGAATTCATAATGTTCAAGTATGCTACATTAAATCCTATCGCAAAGAAAGGTCTCGACGGCTTTTCTGATGATTTTCAGAAAACTGAGGACAATAAGGAAGCTGATGCTATATTAGTCAGAAGCGCATCCATGCATGACATGGAGTTTTCTTCAGAGCTTAAGTGCGTTGCCCGCGCAGGTGCCGGCGTCAACAATATTCCTCTTGACAAGTGCGCTGATTCCGGTATCGTCGTATTCAATACACCGGGCGCCAATGCCAACGGTGTAAAGGAACTTATCATCTGTGCCCTTATCTTAGGTTCCCGTGATGTAGCCGGCGGTATCAAGTGGGTACAGGACAATAAAGACGATGAAAACATCAGCAAGACAATGGAGAAGGCAAAGAAGAACTTTGCCGGAACTGAGATCCAGAGCAAGGCGCTTGGAGTCATCGGACTTGGCTCTATAGGTGTACTTGTTGCCAATGCGGCAGTTAGCCTGGGCATGAAGGTTTATGGTATCGACCCGTATCTTTCAGTTACCCATGCACTCCTTCTCTCAAAGGATGTTACAGTACTCAAGTCCTATGATGAGCTTTTCTCAAAGTGCGATTATCTTACCCTTCATCTGCCGCTTCTTGACAGTACAAAGGGTATGATCAATAAAGATGCATTTTCAAAGATGAAAGATGGTGTCATCCTTCTCAACTATTCAAGAGATACTCTTGTAAATGATGATGATCTGAAGAGCGCACTTGAGACAGGCAAGGTACGCAAGTATGTAACAGACTTCCCGAATCCGAAGGTCGTCACATTTCCTAATGTCGTTGCAACTCCTCATCTTGGAGCTACTACAGCTGAGTCAGAAGAGAACTGTGCAGTAATGGCAGTAGACGAGGTATCTGACTTCCTCGTTAATGGAAACATCAAGAATTCCGTAAACTATCCTAATTGTGATTCCGGTGCGCCGGATTCCGTGGGACGTATTACAGTAGCTCATAAGAATATTCCTGATATGCTCGCACAGCTCACAAAGGTCCTTTCAGCAGAAGGTATCAATATCTCCCATCTTAATAACAAGAGCCGTGGAGACTATGCTTATTGCATCATAGATATCGACAGCGAGTCAACCTATGAGATAGTTAAGAAGCTTCAGGCAATTGACGGAGTCATCAAGGTCCGCATCATTAAATAATAGAATAAATACATTTTCATAGAGTTATTCCTTTCTTAAAATCCCGTATGGATCGTTCCATACGGGATTTTTTTGCCACTATACTGAGTTTTAAGGCGGTTCGGATACGCTTTGATCTTAATTATCTGTTCTGTTTGAATGAATGCCTTTCAAGTGGTAAAATAATACTCAGGCTGCATGATAATATTGATATGATAAAAATAGTGACGGCATGAAGTAAATGGCCGGAAAGAATATATATTAAAAGATCCTTATTCTTATAAGAATGGTAACATGCTGAAAGATGATGCAGCAAATACAGATGAGGCTAAATGAGTATGACAAGAGATGAAGCAGACGTTTTCTTTGAGGAGCTGAGAAAGGAAAGCGGAAGTATATATGTAACAGATTATGTTGCCGAACTCGCCCACAGGCTTGGTGATCCTCAGAACAGGCTTAAGGTGATACATATTGCGGGAACTAACGGAAAGGGGTCAGTGGGCACATTTATATGTGACATATTGGCCATGAGCGGATATAAAGTCGGGAGATTCTCATCACCGGCAGTATTTGACCGCAATGAGACCATACAGAAGATATGCCGTGTGAATTATAAGCTTCATATAGAGAATATCAGCGATGAGACATATGCCGACGGCATTACAGCCATTGAGAATATATGTCAGTCCATGGTAAAAGATGGCTTGAAGCATCCGACGCCTTTTGAGATGGAAACAGTACTGGCATACTCCACTTTCTTAAAGTGGAATGTTGATATTGCTGTAATAGAAGCGGGCATGGGCGGCAGATTCGACGCTACAAATATTATTGATAAGCCTGTTCTTTCTGTCCTTACCAATATCGGTTCAGATCACATGGATGTACTCGGTGATTCACTCACTAAGATCGCAGAGCATAAGGCGGGTATCATAAAGCCCGGGGCTCCGGCGGTTTCAGCCCTGCAGGTGCCTGAGGTAAAAAGAGTATTGTCGGATACTGCAAAAAGCTGCGGAAGCCATATTTCTTATGTGGTGAAGAAGGAGATCACAGACGTCTCATATACTATGGACGGAACGGACTTTACTTACAGAGGGACTTCAAGGCATATAAAGCTTAAGGGTACTTATCAGGTAATGAATGCGTGTCTTGCTCTGGAAGCAGTTTCCTTACTTCAGGAACAGGGCTTTGCCCGTATTCGTGAAGAAGGGATCGATCAGGGACTGGAAACAGCACAGTGGCATGGAAGATTTGAAATAATCGGGCATGATCCTGCAGTGATAGTAGACGGAGCCCATAATCCGCCCGGAATCAAGGTACTTATTGAATCCCTTAAAAAGTATTTTCCAGATGAAAAGTTTACGATAGTCATTGGGGCATTTAAAGATAAGGATTATGCAACTAATGTAAAGCTTCTCCTGCCATTTGCACGTAAGTTCTATACTATAACCGCGCCCGGTCCGCGGGGACTCAACAGCGGCATATTTAAAAATATCATAGAGAAGCTTGCCGGAGGAAAGATACCCGTGGAAAATGCTGATAATGTGTCAAAAGCAAAGGAAGCCATAGAGTATAATAAAGACCAGGGACCTGTGCTTGTATGCGGGTCGTTGTCCTTTTTAAAGGACTTGTATGATAACGTATTATTTATACATGATTAGCTTTGTATCATTTATTCATGATCAGCTTTTTCCCGCCGGCCCGATGCTTAAGCTGACCGTGGCCGGCATTTGATACTGCTTTTTTCTTATATTAAGGAGTGTTCTTTTGATCAATAAACCAATTTCTGAAGTGTTTCCCAATTTAAAGCTTACCGACAGACTTATTAAGAACTTAAGCGATACTGTAGTCAACAGAGTCGTTATATCACGACAGGATGGTACTGTATGCGTTGAGCTCACGAGCAGTCATCTTGTAAATTACAGGGATATCAGTTCATTAAAAAAGGCTTTGTATGAATTTGGAGGCAGCAGGCATAAGATAAGGGTCATACAGTATTTTAACCTTTCTGATGCCTATACGCCTGAGATCTTCTGGACAGAATACAGGGAATCTGTCATCCTGATGATGAAAGAAGAGGACGTGACGGCCGGTATCATGATGCAGGAGGCTTCGGTTTCATTTGATGGGAACAATCTGCATATTGCATATCCGGGTACTTTTCTTTATAAAAAATACCAGAATGATGTGGAGAGGATTCTGGTCAGGGTCTTCAGATGCGCGGGCTTTGTGGTTTCCATCGATTTTGAAGCGAAGCAGACTGACCCGTCAAGGCAGCAGTTTTCCGATGATATCGATATGTCAGATCCATATTATCAAAGGATCATAAATGCCAATGGAAGCAGACTCTCAGATGACCGGCAGGAAAACGGAACCGGGGCATCAGACCATAAAAAGGTCGGAGCCTTCTTAAAGACTGCTGAAGACAGCCATTCAGCTGATGTGTCAAAAGCCGATAAGGAAAAGGCCGGCAATTCATCAGGCTCTGAGAAGGATCACTCTTCCGGCTCATCAGGAAGTTCATATGGTGATCACGGGAATGATGCAGCTCCTTCAGGCTGGTCTAAGAATAGCCAGAATGGAGGAAAGCGTTTCGGCGGTCGTTCAAGGATAAACCCTGATGATCCTGATGGTCTGTTTTTCGGATATGATACAGACGGTGAGATCGTCCCTCTTAAGGACGTCGATCACGAAGGCATGGACATTATAACCAACTGCCAGATCACAAAGGTAGAGGAAAGAGAGACCAGGTCCGGAAGTATTATATACATGTTTGACCTGACCGATTTTTCGGACAGTATCAGTGCCAAGCTCTTTCTTGACAAGGAAGACCATGATTTCATAGCTGAAAGGATAGTTCCCGGCAAATTTCTCCTTATCAAGGGGATCTCACAGTACGATAATTATTCTCACGAGATCTCCCTATCGAGTATAAGGGGCATAAAGAAAAGCTCTGACTTCCGTAAAAAGCGCGAGGACATGCATAAAGGCATGAAGAGGGTAGAGCTGCATGCCCATACAAAGATGAGCGAGATGGACTCTGTCATGAGCGTTGAGAGCTACTTAGATACTGCCATCCGCTGGGGCCATACCGCAGCGGCGATAACTGACCACGGCGTGGTTCAGGCATTCCCGGATGCGAATCTTCACTGTCCTGACAGGGAGATCAAAATAATATATGGCTGTGAGATATATCTTGTAGATGACCTTATTAAACCTGTGGCAGATTCCAGGGGTCAGTCATTTGATGATTCATATGTGGTATTCGATCTTGAGACGACCGGTATAGGCCCGAAGACCCATAAGATCATAGAGATCGGTGCCGTAAAGGTAGTACATGGTCAGATAAAGGACCGGTTTTCCACATTTGTTGATCCCGAGGAGCCGATACCTTACCAGATCACTGAACTTACAAGCATCAGGGATTCCGATGTAGCCTCTTATGGCAATTACGAGAAGATCCTTCCTGAATTTCTTGACTTCTGCCAGGGTTCAGTCCTGGTAGCTCATAATGCCAGTTTTGATTATGGATTTATTAAGCATTATGCCGGGCTGCTTGGCCGTCAGATAAACTTCACAGTCGTTGATACAGTGGGGATGGCGCGCCTTGCCCTCCCGGAGCTCAGCCGTTTCAAGCTGGATACAGTGGCCAAAGCACTGAAGGTCGATCTTGGTCATCATCACAGGGCTGTAGATGATGCCGAGTGCACTGCAAATATTTTTATTGCTCTTGCAGGGAAACTCAAGGACAGCCTTCAGATCCATGATCTTGATGCCCTCAGTGAAAAATATTCTGTTGATGATAATGTCATCAGAAAGCTTCATTCCCACCATGCCATAGTCCTTGCCAAGAATGAGACAGGCAGGATCAATCTTTACAAGCTTGTATCGAAGTCCCATGTAAAGTACTACCACAAGAGACCTCTTGTTCCAAAGAGCATGGTAGAAGAGTGCCGGGAAGGTCTGATACTTGGCTCTGCCTGTTCACAGGGCGAGCTCTATGAAGGCATACAGGAAGAAAAGTCCGATGCGGAGATAGACCGCATCGTCAGATTCTACGATTATCTCGAAATACAGCCTATCGGAAATAATAAATACATGATAGGCGATGAAAAACATTTTCCTGATATTCAGGATGAGGAAGACCTGAAGGAAATAAACAGGAAGATAATAGCATTGGGTGAGGAATACCATAAGCCTGTAGTTGGCACGTGTGATGTCCATTTTCTGAACCCTGAGGATGAGGTATACAGGCGTATCATGCAGAAGGGCAAAGGCTTCGATGATGCTGATGACCAGGCTCCCATATTTTTCCGAACTACAGATGAGATGCTTAAGGAATTCGATTATCTCGGAGATGAAAAGGCCAGGGAAGTAGTAATTACCAACACAAATCTCATTGCCGATATGATCGATTATATAAAGCCTGTCAGTCCAAGAAAATGCCCTCCTGTCATTCAGGATTCCGATAAGACCCTGAGGGAGATATGCAGCAGACGCGCCCATGAAATATATGGACCTGACCTTCCTCCTATTGTTGAGAAGAGACTTGACCGGGAGCTGAACTCCATCATCGGAAACGGATATGCGGTCATGTATATCATAGCACAGAAGCTGGTCTGGAAATCCAATGAGGATGGGTATCTGGTTGGCTCAAGAGGATCAGTTGGTTCTTCATTCGTTGCCAACATGGCGGGTATCACAGAGGTCAATTCATTATCAGCCCATTATTATTGTCCAAAGTGTCATTATTATGATTTTGATTCTGAGGATGTAAAAAAATATGCCGGCTGGTCAGCATGTGATATGCCTGATAAGACATGTCCAAAATGTGGGACTCTCATGAAAAAGGACGGTCACGATATACCTTTCGAGACCTTCCTTGGATTTAAAGGCAATAAGGAGCCTGATATCGATCTGAATTTCTCCAGTGAATACCAGTCCAATGCCCACAATTATACAGAAGTTATTTTCGGCGCGGGCCAGACATATAAGGCGGGAACCGTATCCGGTGTCCAGGATAAGACAGCATTCGGCTACGTTAAGAAATATTGTGAAGAAAAAGGTATTACAAAGAGAAGAGCCGAGATAGAAAGGCTTGCGGCAGGGATCGTCGGCGTAAGACGTACCACGGGACAGCACCCGGGCGGCATAGTCGTTCTTCCTGTAGGAGAGGATATCAACACATTCACACCTGTCCAGCATCCGGCAAATGACCCTAATACAAGCATAGTAACCACTCACTTTGATTACCATAAGATAGATGCCAACCTGCTTAAGCTGGATATCCTCGGTCATCAGGATCCTACGATGATAAGAGAGCTTGTCGATCTTACAGGAATAGACATAGCAAAGGTCCCGATCGCGGATCCTGACGTTATTTCATTATTTGAGAGCACGAAAGCTCTGGGCATCACTCCGGATGATATAGGGGGCTGCAAGCTGGGATGCCTTGGACTACCCGAGTTTGGCACTAACTTCGTTATCAGCATGCTTCAGGACGCAAAGCCAAAGAGCTTTTCCGACCTGGTGCGCGTTTCCGGACTTTCACATGGTACTGACGTATGGCTCAATAATGCCCAATATTATATTACTCATGGCTACTGTACACTTTCATCTGCTATCTGCTGCCGAGACGATATCATGATATATCTGATCGGAAAGGGCATAGAGAATGAGGAAGCATTCAACATCATGGAGCGTGTCCGTAAAGGCAAGGTAGCTTCGGGCAAGTGTAAGGAATGGCCGGGCTGGGTTGCGGACATGAAGGCGCATGGTGTACCTGACTGGTACATAGAGTCCTGCCAGAAGATAAAGTACATGTTCCCTAAAGCGCACGCTGTCGCTTATGTAATGATGGCGACAAGAGTTGCATGGTTCAAGGTCCATGAGCCGCTTGCCTACTACAGTGCCTATTTCAGTATCCGTGCAACGGCCTTTGATTATGAGCTTATGGCAATGGGACAGTCGAGTCTTCTTGCTCACATGGCTGATTATGAAAGCCGGCAGGCAGCGCTTTCCGATCAGGAGCAGGCAGCATACGAGAATATGAAGATAGTACGTGAAATGTATGCAAGAGGCTTTCTCTTTACTCCTATTGATATCTATAAGGCCCACGCCAACCGTTTCCAGATAGTGGACGGTAAGCTCATGCCGTCATTCCTTGCGATAAACGGCCTGGGTGATAAGGCTGCCGAGATGCTTGAGGCAGAGGCAGCAAAGGGACCATTTCTTTCCAAGGAGGATATCAAGAAACGTGCAAAGGTTCCTCAGGCTGTCATAGATAAGATGAGCGAATGGGGACTCCTCAGCGGCCTAAGTGATTCCAATCAGATGTCAATATTTGATTTTATGTCATAAAGTCGATATTTATTAAGATCGTGCGGTTACCGGGCGCAATGTTTACTTGTAATCAGACCGGATATTTGCTAATATATTTAACTGTATGATTTCAGTGGTATTCCGGATATTTTGCCGGTCATTTTTTTAAAGCAATTTGCAGGATATCTACAAGCTGTATTCAAGCATAAGCTGGAAGGAGACAAGATGAAGAAAGTTGCATTTTTAACGAGTGGTGGAGATTGTCAGGCACTTAATGCTGCCATGAGAGGCGTAGCAAAGACACTTTATTATCATTACAAGGATGATGTTGTGATCTACGGTATGCTCGATGGCTACAAGGGACTTATATATGGCAATTGGAAAAAGATGGATCCATCTGATTTCTCAGGTATTCTTACACGCGGCGGTACCATTCTCGGAACTTCACGTATGCCATTCAAGGATATGAGAAAGCCTGATGCCAATGGGCTCGATAAGGTAAAGGCCATGAAGGATAATTATAAAAAGCTTGGCCTTGACTGCCTGGTCGTCCTTGGCGGCAACGGAACTCATAAGACAGCTAATCTTTTAAGTGAAGAAGGCTTAAATGTCGTAACCCTTCCTAAGACGATAGATAATGATATCTGGGCAACAGATATGACGTTTGGTTTTCAGAGTGCAATAGATATAGCAACAGATGCTATTGACTGCATACATACTACAGCGGCCTCTCACAGCAGGATATTCATAGTCGAGGTCATGGGCCACAAGGTCGGTTGGCTTACTCTTTATGCAGGTATTGCAGGAGGTGCTGATGTTATCCTTCTCCCTGAGATCCCATATGATCTGAAGAAGGTGGCTAATGCTATCAATAAGCGTCAAAAGGCCGGCAAGCGCTTCTCCATACTTGCTGTAGCTGAAGGGGCTGTTTCAAAGGAAGATGCAGCACTCCCTAAGAAGGAGCTCAAGGCAAAGAGAGCTGCCATGACATATCCTTCCATATCATATAAGATCGGTGATGACCTCGGTAAGCTCACAGGAGCAGAGATAAGGATCACTGTTCCTGGCCATACTCAAAGAGGCGGAAGCCCTGATGCATATGACAGGGTCCTTTCATCAAGACTCGGTGCTGCAGCGGGCCGTCTTATCATCGATGAAAAATATGGCTACATGGTAGCCATTAACGGAACATCAATTGTGCCTGTTCCGCTTTCAGAGGTCGCAGGAAAGCTTAAGACTGTAAGTCCTGATCTGCCTATCATAAAAGAGATGCAGGATATGGGAATTTCATTCGGTATCTGATCTTTAAGCCCCTTTTATTGACCGTGAAGTAAGACCATGGGATCTTTTTAAAGTGGAAGCAGTCAGATATATAAGGCGGTCAGAAATGTTGATCGTAACTTGTAATTCAAGGTTTGCAGTAACAGCGTATGCATACAGCTATTTTCAGAGTTTTTTTAGTAATAGCTTTTTTTACACGGCTGTTTACTTGCAAACCTTTTTATTGAAAGAACTTATCTCCTGCATTGACTTATCTGTTTTCATATAGGGTTAAACGCCGTAAATCCGGGAAAATATTTAAGATCCGCAATAATTATTTTCGAAAGGAGGGAGCATATATGTCATATACTGCGCTGTACAGGAAATTCAGACCATCGACATTTGATGATGTCAAGGGTCAGGATCATGTTGTAAAGACCCTGAAGAATGAGATCGCAAATAACAGGATCGCTCACGCATATATATTCAGCGGTACGCGTGGTACAGGTAAGACTTCCGTTGCAAAGGTATTTGCAAAGGCAGTTAATTGCGAGCATCCGGTCGACGGCAATCCATGCAATGAATGCGCCATGTGCAAGGCCATTAATTCCGGAAAGAGCCTGAACGTGGTAGAGATGGATGCTGCTTCCAATAACAGTGTTGACAATATAAGAGATCTTGTTGAGGATGTAAAATATGCTCCGTCTGAGGGAAGGTACAGAGTCTATATCATTGACGAGGCCCATATGCTTACCACAGAAGCTCTGAATGCTCTTTTAAAGACTCTGGAGGAGCCGCCGGAATATGTTATGTTCATCCTGGCAACGACAGAGATCCATAAGATACTCCCCACCATTCTTTCAAGGTGTCAGCGTTTTGATTTCCGGCGTATAGACAATAAGGTAATAACTGCCAGGATCGAAGAGATCACCGATAAAGAGAATGTCAGAATAGAGCCTGCTGCGGCAGAGTATATAGCGCGTACTGCAGATGGCTCCATGCGTGATGCTCTTTCACTCCTTGATGAGGTAGTGGCTTATTATCTCGGACAGGATATAAGCTATGAGAACACGCTGAAAGTACTTGGAGCTGTCGATAATGCTGTCTATGAGGAGCTTTTCAGGGCGGTTGCCGCATCTGATGTCCCTGAATGCATGAGGATACTAAGAGAGACTATGGATAACGGTCGTGAAGCCGGGATCTTCGTCAGTGAATTTATCTGGCATTTGAGAAATATCCTCCTCATAAAAGAGGCGGGAAAGGCCTCAGGGATCGTTGATGCATCAGAAGAGGCAAAAAAGCATCTTGAAGAAGAAGCGGGTCTTACCGATTCTGATACGATCATGAATTATATCAAGACGCTTTCTGCTCTGATAAATGATATGAAGTATTCGATCGAGAAGCGTGTCCTCATGGAAATATGCTTCATTAAGCTCATGAAGCCGCAGATGCTTCTTGCGGATAATATTGAAAATATAAGTCAGAGGCTGAAAAGCCTTGAGTCGCAGGTGGAGGGGATATTAAACACTCCCTGAAAAAGCCGCCGGCAATGATCCCGGCGGCATCCGTTTAGACTCTGGCATCCATATAGTTGATAAGGATGGAAAGATCGTTCCCGGCCTTTCGATAGCTGACAGTGAAGGCAATCTGATATATACTGAAAAGGCAGAGATTATCGATAACAGACCTCATGATCCGGAAGAGTTTGAGAAGAAATATGCTGACGTATCGGAGGCGGTAAAGGCAGCAGCAGCGAACTGGCATAAGATCATTGGAAAAAGCCGGACCGGGGCAAGCTTCCTTGATATTAAAATGACCGGCTCCGATGTTAACAACGTTATAGTAGTTCCGGGAAACGGCAATGAACTCATTCTGAAGACCCATGATGCTTTTACTTCCGGCTTTCTTAAGCACTTCGATGAAAAGAGTAATTCTGAAGAGTCAAAGGTTATCGATGAACTTCAAAGCATCTGTAAAGAGGTAACCGGATATGACATAAGGATAAAGGTACAGCTTGATGAAGACGGCGGGATCGATGATCGTGATATAGTCGGTGACTTTGATACGGTCAAAGGACTTGAGGTTACAGATGCTTCTACAGAAGAGATAGAAGAGCAGAGCAGGAAAGAACATTTACCGGAATTTTCAGAGGAAGGTTTCTAAGATCCGGGCATATATAATATACTAAGAATAAAAGGAGAATATTATGGCAAGAAGAGGCGGATTTAATGGTATGCCGGGCAACATGAACAATCTCATGAAGCAGGCGCAGCGTATGCAGAGACAGATGGAAGAGAAGACAAAGGAGCTTGAGACCAGGGAATTCGAGGGTCTGGCAGGCGGCGGTGCTGTCAAGGTCACCATGAACGGAAAGCGTGAGGTAGTCAAAGTCACTATAGACCCTGATGCTGTAGATCCCGATGATGTGGAAATGCTTGAGGACCTTGTCGCTGCTGCAGTAAATGAGGCTGTAAGGTCAGTAGATGAAGCAAATCAGGCAAGCATGGCAGGCATCACAGGCGGACTCGGCGGATTCGGTCTCTGATAACGATATGCTGCAGCTGTCTTATTTGATCATTCAACGGATTTTATATAGATCGGTCATTCAGGGAATACTTAAATGATCGATCATTATGCGGATGTTCAATAGATCGGTCATTCATGGAATATTTATATGATTGGTCATTCTGCGGATGCTCAATAAATATTACAGCAAACAGGTTTTATAATATTAAAAGGAAAGATTATTTACCATGAATATGTATGGCAATGAGATCTCAGATCTCATAGAAGCCCTTTCAGCACTTCCCGGAATAGGTCCCAAAAGCGCGCAGCGGCTGGCTTTTCATATCATCGATATGCCCGATGCGGATGTGAGTCATCTGACTGATTCCATACTTAAAGCAAAAAAGAATGTTCATTACTGCAAGGAGTGCTGTACTCTTACAGATGGAGATCTTTGCCCTATCTGTTCGGATCCCAAGCGTGATCATGGACTGATCATGGTAGTAGAGAATCCAAGGGATCTCGCAGCTTATGAAAAGACAGGCAAATACAACGGTCTCTATCATGTGCTGCATGGAGCCATATCCCCTATGCTTGGCATCGGACCTCAGGATATTAAACTCAGGGAACTTGTGCTGAGGCTGGCCGGAGATGTTCGCGAGCTGATAATAGCCACCAATAAGAACCTCGAAGGTGATGCGACTGCTGCTTATATCAGCAGGCTTGTAAAACCTATGGGAATAAAAGTGAGCAGGATCGCGAGCGGTGTACCTGTAGGAGGAAATCTCGAGAATATTGATGAAGTGACGCTTTTGCGGGCACTCGAAGGCAGAACTTTTATGTAAGGAGTAAATATGTCGGACAGGGACAGAAAGACTCGGAAAAGTGATATTCTTAAAGGCGAAGAGCTGTCAGATGCAGACTCTTCTGCCGATATCGGATCGGATATTGATGATGAAGATATCAATACAGAAGATGACGATTATACGATCGAAGACTTCGAGCCTGAAGAAGAAAGCACGGAGCCGGCTGAAGAGAGTAAGAACAGCAATATCATAAGATTTAAGGGCCGTGATGGCGATATGCCTGAAGGTATGGTAAGACGCAGGAAAAGCCGTGCGCCTCTTTATATTTTCATCGTTATTGCTGTACTTATCGTCGGATCCATTATTGCATTCAATGCAGTCATGAGCCATATAAGCTTTTCAGCATATGATACTGTCATGACTAAGGAAAGGCGTGACACAAGCTCGAGCAGATATCTTTCATATCAGGGAGATCTTCTCAAATATGACGGCGATGGAGTAACTATTACAGACAGCAGGGGTCAGGTGATATTCAATGCCAGTTATGATATGGATGAGCCTGATATCGACATGTGCGGTGAATATTTTGTCATATATGACCGCGGCGGCAAGATCTGCATGACTTATGACGGGAAAAATGCAGGGAAGGAAATACGCACAGATTATGAAATAGAAGAGGCGCATGTTGCTGCTAACGGTGTTACGGCCGTGATGGTCGAGCTTGCAGCATCAGATAAGATAATGGTCTACGATCCGTTTTCATCGAATAAGCTTCTTGCTGAGATACCTTCCAACGTGGACGAAGGATATCCGATAAATATGGATATTTCGCCGGATGCTCAGAGCATCGCTGTGTCATTTATCAATATTGCATCCGGAAAGACAGAATCAAGGATAGTCTTTTACAACTTCTCAAATGTAGGCAGGAATTCCGGCAATGTGGTAGGCGTCATGGATTACAATGACAAGGTCGTGGATGCTCTTTTCTTTATAAGCAGTGACAGGCTCGCGGCTGCGGATGAACATAACATTACCGTATATAATGATATGAAATCTCCTTCCAGACAGTTCACCATTAAGGCAGATACCGATATCAGAAGTATATTTGCAAATGATAAGTTCGTCGGTATGGTGACCTCGGACAAAAAGGGAGGCTCAGGCTGCCATGTGCTCTCATATACCATAAATGGCCGTAAGGTTATGGATAAAAAATATAAAGTTATGTATAATGACCTGAGTCTTTATGAGGATGAGCTTATATTTACTTCATCTGAGGATGTCCACATTATCAGAATGAACGGGACAGAGAAGTTTACTGCCCGTTTTGAGGATGGGACTGATTATATTATTCCGGGTAATGGTCCGACCCGGTTATTCCATATCGGACCAAATAAGATCGAGCTTCTGAAGCTGAAGCCGTGAATAAAGAGAGGATGTAATAATGCAGGAGTCAGGAAAGAAAAAGAGCAGCTCAAAAAAAGAGACCGGCGTAAAAGAAAAAAGTCTTAATTTTGTCCTGCTGATCCCAACAGTTGCCCTTATGGCGATAATTCCCATGATAGCCTATCTTCATAAGTATAAGACAGGTCTTGATCAATATAACTGGTACTCAAGCTATACAGATGCAACAGACTTTTTCCTGTATTGGAAGATGGTATGGATCAATGTGACAAGTGTAGTGACTTTATTGCTGATGATATTTGTATATTTCGCAGAGGAAATGAAGTTCACATGGACCCGTGAGCTCGTTCCCATCGCTGTATACGCAGGCTGCTGCTTTATATCAGCCTTATTCTCCATCAACAGCCACTATTCATTCAACGGTATCTATGAGCAGTTTGAAAGCGTATGGACCCTGCTCAGCTATTCCCTTATGCTTTATTACGCATTCAGCCTCTGCCAGTACAGGACGAGCATAAAGCGTCTTACCTGGTGCTTTGCAGGTGGTATGGCGCTTATGACGGCTCTGGGACTTTCACAGGTCTTCAGGCACGATTTCTTCAGGACTGATGCAGGTCTTAAGTATATGACACCTTCGTCATATGATGGCGGACCTCTTACATTTAACTTTGAAGTGGGCAGACCGTATCTGACCCTGTACAATCCTAACTATATAGGATTCTATGTTGCCCTTTCAGTACCTGTACTTATAGGACTGTTCTTTGCCTCCAGAAAAATATGGCAGAAGCTGATATGCGCTTTCCTGGCGGTAAGTCTTATGATCATCCTCTTTGCATCCCAGTCAAGAGCAGGTATATTTGCTGTAGCGGTAGGAGTCCTCATACTTCTCATAATCATGAGAAGATATTTCATAAAGAATAAGCTGTCGATCGTAGCGCTAATAATCCTGATAATTCTTGTTGCAGGATCATTCGTTGTCGCAAACAGGCTCAGCAATAATATGCTCATTACCCGTATAAAAGAAGTGTTCAGCTTTACAAAGGATACGACCCAGTTAAAGGATATAGTTACGGATCATGATGACATAAAGGTGTATTATGGTGATAACACTCTTACTATGAGCGTGACTCAGGATGAAGCCGGCAATGATATTTTCAGGCTGACTGACCAGGATGGAAAGGAGATCCCTTTTACAACTGATAATACAACAGCGGAGTGTACCATAGGAGATCAGCGTTTTCCATTTACATTCTTCTCTATAAGATCCGACTCATTCAATGGTTTTGAGCTGATCATTGATGGCAATCCGTATCCGTTCTCATCCCTTATGGGGAGTGATGGCATAGAGTATTACGGCGGCGGCGGCTCACACTTCAAGCTTAAGAGACATTCCAATAATGTGCCTTTCCTTAAGGATCATTTCAAATTTGCCAATATGCGAGGCTACATCTGGGCAAGGACCATACCTCTTCTGAAAAAGTATTTCCTGTTCGGCAGCGGCCCTGATACATTCATAATCGCTTTCCCTAATGACGATGTAGTCGGCCTCAATAATTCCGGCCATGTGAATGAAATAATCACAAAGCCTCATGAATTTTATCTGCAGGTAGGGGTTCAGACCGGTGTTCCTTCGTTGATCGCCCTGCTTGTGCTGTTCATCTGGTATATCATAGACAGCTTCAGGTGTTACTGGAGCTCAAGATACGATGATAAGGACGGCATTGCCTTTCTTGGGGCAGGATATATGGCAGGCGTGATAGGGTACCTTTTCCACGCCCTTACAAATGACTCATGTACCGCTACAGCTCCTATATTCTGGTGTGCTCTCGGTATAGGTCTTGGCATCAATCATTTCGTAAGAACTAATGGCCTTCTGCCATTAAAGAAAGTTAAGAAAGCTAAAGCATCCGCTGGCGGTAATTCGCAGGCAGAAATTTCTGCCGGGCCTGACGTCGGAAAAGCTGATGATGCAAAGACCGGGCCGGTAAAGACTAAGGCGGAGAATAAGTCAGATGAAGCTATCGATGCGGATAAAGCAGCTGATAAGGATACAGCCTCATCAGGAATATCCGGTCCTTCAGATAAGGAAGATGCTGATAATGGGGAATCGTCACAGGCGGAAAAGACATCCGGAAGTTCTTCAAAAAAGAAGAAGAGACGTTAAATATTAAAATACAGTGTTAAGGAGATATTTTCCGGGCGCGAAAATATTAATAATACGGGATCAAATAAAAGGGGCCGGCTGCAAAAGCAGCTGACCCCATTTTTTTACCGGTGTACGGTTCCGGAACGGAATAAGCGTACGGGCTTAAACCAAGTTTATTATATCATTATGAAAAACTGCCTACAAGCAAAAAATACAGGAAAACAGGGAATTCCTGACTGCCGGTCTTATTGACAAGGCAGATACAATTATATACAATATTTAATTATATACAGTAAAAAACAGTATTATCGTATACCTTTTCAAGGACCTTTAACAGGCGTTCTTTTTTATAAGAACTGTACGGGAGAGGAAAACATGGACAGTATAGACAGTGAGAGGAATATCACGGATAAATATTCTCTGAGGGGAAAGGTATTCAACCGTATCCGCGAAGATATACTTTCAGGTAATTATTCTAATCATGATGAACTCAGAGAGGCGGCAATAAGCAAAAAGCTTGGAGTATCAAGAACTCCTGTACGTGAGGCTTTAAGGCAGCTCGAGCTGGAAGGGCTTGTTACCATTATTCCCAATAAAGGAGCATACGTAAACGGAATCACAGTTAAGGATGTCGATGATATATACGTTATCAGGTCATACCTGGAGGGCTTATGCGCCAAGTGGGCAACGAGGCATATCACAAAAGAACAGATAGAGGCGCTTGAGGAGATAACATATCTAAGTGATTTTCATATTGAGAAAGAACACTGGGATCAGATATTTGAGCTGGACAACCGCTTTCATACCACACTCTATCATTCATGCGGAAGCAGCATATTGGAGCATCTGCTTACAGATTATCACCATTATGTGGAGAGGATCAGGAGAAATACGCTTTCTGAAAGCGGAAGAGCTAAAGATGCCTGCAGAGAACATAAGGATATACTTATGGCCATAAAGAACAAAGATGAAGATCTTGCTGAGGAACTGGCCAATAAACATATAGTTCTTGCACTTGAGAATATACAGAAGCAGGGCTACGAGAAGCTCATGATCAAGAAACCGGAGAATCTTAAATGAAAAGAAATAAAGAAGCCGATCAGTACAAGAGAACCATCCTTTTCTTCTTTTCTGTGATCAATGTACTGATCATGACATTGGTATTTGCTTATGCCTGGTTTACTTATTACTATGACCAGATGTATGTGGTCTCATTCTATAGAAAAGGAAATTATGCGGTACTTGGCCTTTATTTCCTGCTGACATTTTTCTTCATGTCCACATATGGAGGATTTAAAATAGGCAATCTCAAGGGAGCGGAGATCGTGCTGTCCCAGCTCCTCGGCCTCTTCATTGCCAATCTTCTTGAATATTTTATCATTTCACTTCTGGCATTCAGGCTGGTCAACCCGGTCAGGCTGATACTTGTGCTGGCTGTTCAGACCTGCGCCGCCGGACTATGGGATTTCTGTGTCATAAAGGTCTACAGACGGATATTTCAACCATGGAAAATGCTCCTTATATATGGTGAGAGACCTGCGGCGGACCTTGTCTACAAGATAAGCTCAAGACGTGATAAATATGCTATCTATGATGCTGTCGACATCGATGAGGGCATACCTGCTATCGCTGAGAAGATGAAGGATTTCCAGGCAGTTATCATAGGTGACATCTCAGCTATCAAGAGAAATGACATCCTTAAATATTGCTATCTGAACAATATTCGCGCCTATGTTGTGCCGAAGATCTCAGACATAATCATGATGGGTTCGGATCACATTCACGTATTCGATTCTCCCCTGCTTCTTGCCAAGGGGTACGCATTGGCATTTGATCAGAGATTCATAAAAAGGATCTTTGATATTATTCTTTCTTTAGTTCTGCTCGTGATCCTTTCACCAGCCATGCTTCTGACTGCCATAGCTATCAAGCTGTGCGATGGCGGACACGTCTTCTACAAGCAGGTCAGATGTACTCAGGATGAGAAGGAGTTCAAAATCATCAAATTCCGTTCAATGATAGAGAATGCCGAGAAGGCCGGAGCTGTCCTTGCCACAAAGGATGATGACCGCATAACACAGGTCGGAAAGTTCATCCGTGCCACAAGGATAGATGAGCTTCCACAGCTTATAAATATCCTTAAAGGCGATATGTCATTCGTAGGACCGCGGCCGGAGAGACCGGAGATCATTAAAGAATATTGTGAATCCATGCCTGAGTTCCCGTTCAGGAACAGGGTCAAGGCCGGACTTACCGGTTATGCTCAGGTATACGGCAAGTACAATACCACACCCTATGATAAACTTAAGCTTGACCTGTTTTATATTGAGAATTATTCCCTGTGGCTCGATATCAAGCTGATCCTTATGACTGTAAAGACAGTACTTAAAAAGGATGCATCAGAAGGTATTGAGGACGGTACTACTAATGCCATGAAAGAAGTTAACAGAGAAAGCGTATTCAAGGCTATAAGCGAGGTCCGGGGAGATAAGACAGGTAAGAAAAAATAGAGGATGCCGATCGATCTTTAAAAAGGTCGGGAGTACTATATTCCGAGAATCGTGCGCATCATTTCCCGGCTTATAACACATGGAGATCTGAAGAATAATGAAAAAAGCACTTATTATTACCCGTGTGAGCGGATTCCTTCCTCAATTCGAGATGAATAACGTAAAGATCCTTACTGAGATGGGATATGAGATCCACTATGCGGCAAATTTTAATACAGTAGTATATGGCAGCGATAATTCAAGGCTGGATGGGACCGATATCATACAGCACCAGATAGATTTTGAAAGAAGCCCTTCTCCCGTATATGTGCTTAAGGCTCTTAAACAGGTAAAAAGACTTCTCCTTGAAGGAAATTTTGATCTCATTCATGTTCATATGCCAATGAGCTCTGTCATCGTGCGTATGGCTGCAGAAAGCGTACGTAAAAAGACCGGCAGGCATGTTCCGGTCATATATACTGCCCATGGACTTCATTTCTATACAGGCGCCCCTTTAAAGAACTGGATATACTATCCGGTCGAAAAGCACCTTGCAAAGTATACTGACAGGCTTATCCTCATCAATCAGGAGGATTACGACAGAGCCCGAGCGAAATTTAAGGTCCGCGGCAAGATAGAGCGTACCATGGGGATCGGTATGGATCTTTCCAGGTTTGAAAACTACCGGAAGACCAACTGGAAGGTCGATGGCAGTGATGAAGTGGAAAAGGCTGTCCAGTCGGGACATGAGCTGACTCTTGATGAAGCTTTGAATGATGGAAGAAAAGAGGATATCCATGATCATAAGGCTCCGGCAGCGGAAGGCCATGTGCAGGATACCCCCGATGCCGAAGATATGAAGGAGGGGCTTATACCTGATATATATGATATGTATCAGATCCCGCGTTCTCATGCCATACTTATAAGTGTCGGAGAGCTTACTAACCGTAAGAATAATATAGTCATGATACGTGCCATGAAGGAGCTTTTAGACCTTCCTGTCACATATCTGATAGTGGGCAGCGGGCCTCTTGAGTCATACCTCATGGATGTCGTAGATGAAGAAGACCTTTCAGAACGCGTCAAGTTTGCAGGATATGTAAACGGAGTGGAAAAGCTCCTTGTACAGGCCGACTGCTTCGTATTTCCTTCATTCCAGGAGGGGCTTCCTGTAGCGGTAATGGAGGCTATGGCTGTTGGACTTCCGGTCATAGCTACTAAGATCCGCGGCATCACAGACCTCATAGAGCACACAAAGGGCGGATACCTTGTGAATACATGGGAACCTGAGGACTATGCGGTGAAGGTACGCAGAATGTTCACTGACAGAGATGGCAAGAGCAATATTAAGCGTGACGTCCGCCGCCGTGAGATGGGTGAATGGAACCGTGAACACATTAAGAATTTCTCTATAGAAGTTGTAGATAAGAAGATGCGAAAGATCTACTCTGATGTGGAGAAGGATTTCGATATTAATGATAAGTAATGCATGGGTAGGAGAAAGCTATGAAAAAGATAGTTGTCCTTATGTCGACATATAATGGCAGCAGATATTTAAAAGAACAGCTGGATTCCATATTCAGCCAGGACGTGGAGGACCATCACGTAAGCCTTAAGCTTCTGGTGCGCGATGATGGCTCAAAGGATGCCACCTTAAGCATCCTGCAGCTCTATAAAAAGAAATATCCATTTAAGATAGAATATTATTCGGGGAAGAATCTCGGCGTCATCGGCAGCTTTTTTGATCTCATGAAGAAGGCTGAAGACGCGGATTATTATGCATTTTCCGATCAGGATGATGTATGGGACTCCGATAAGCTCTCATCAGCGATCGATATCATAGACCAGATGGATACTACATCGAAAGGACTGAAGATCCCTTTTCTTTATGCCTGTGCTCCTGAGCTCGTCAGTGAGGACCTTGAAGAGATACATTCAAACATTGACCGCACCTCACCCGATCCGGAATTCGAGAATGCCCTGGTGGAAAATATCTGTATAGGCTGTACAGAAGTTTTTAATGACGTGCTTCTGAAACTCGTAAGGGAAACATCTCCCGACTTTACCATAATGCACGACTGGTGGCTTTATCTTACTGCTTCCTGCTTCGGCAAAGTATTTTTTGACGATGAACCTCATATCAAATACAGACAGCACCATGGAAATGCGCTTGGCATGAATTCAAGCCATATAAAAGAGTTCATCGACAGGGTGAAGCGCTTTAAGCAGGACCGCAATGACTTAAGTATGCAGGCTGCTGCATTTGTGAAGTCATATACAGGGAAAGACCTTTCATCATATGTCAAGGCTCATGAACAGTTAATTGAGGATGACTTAAAGTATGATGCAGAGGGGAGACCGCCCGCCTTTCACAATATGTTCACTCATACAAAACGTGCGCGCAGGAATCTTAATACAGCAGAAGAATTTGTGAAGACAAGGAAGCATTTATTAAATAGGATAAGCTTCTTAAAGGATCAGGGCATATTCAGACAGCGCAGCATAGATGATATCATCTTTAAATTTATACTTATATCCGGAAAATATTGATACATCGGACCCGGAAGATGCTTTTGTAAAAAAAGCGTGATCTTCATGTCCCTTAAGAACATTATTAGCTGCCCTGGGTATTTTTATAAAGTACATGAAGGAGGATATATGCCAAAGATCAATGTATTGGACAGGATGTACTTAAGATCCCATTTCCCATATGATATTTCCTATGACCTGCAGGAAAAGCAGAAGAATACTCAATTTAAAACTGCACCGTGCATAAGTGTCATAGTAACTTTTTCTGTGCCGGATCCGGATGCATTGGAGTTGCTTCTGGACTCTATGGAAAAGCAGACTTATGAAAAATGGGAAGTTATTATAACTGATGCCTATTCAGAGGCCGCTGACCCCGATCATTTTATAGATGAAGACAGGGTAAAGCATATCATAAAGAGCTATAAGGGACGTGAGTGGTCATTGAAAAAGTCCCGTATCCGTTATTATCTTCTCAGTGAAGACCAGGGCTTCGCCCTTAATGCAAATAATGCGATAGGACTTGCTTCAGGAGAATATATTGCAGTCCTGGAACAATATGATTTCCTTCATCCATCAGCGCTTTTTGAGGCAGTAAAGTACATTGACCACTTTGGCGCAGACTTTATATATACAGATTCATGCAAGTTTACGATCGAAAAGAATGGCATACAGGTAACTGAGCCATGTCTTAAGCCTGAGTTTTCTACCGAGACGCTAAGGAGTACAGATTACATCTCAAGGATGGTCTTTTTCTCACGCGGGCTAATCAAGGAAAATTCGTGCTTTGATCCGGAGTCGGGAACAGCCGCATATACAGATCTTATATACAGGATCTCTGAAAATGCCGCCTGCATTAAGCATATCCCGCTGCCTCTGGTATTTACCCGATCAGAGAAAGAGACCCGGGCTGACAGGGATGATGCCATGGCTGCCTTAGGACGTCACTTAAGCCGCACCGGTATAGAATATACTGAGATACAGGCATATGACCAGCATTCCATGACTATGAGACCTTTATATACCATTCCTACTGCTGTCCGTATATTAGTAGTCTGTGAGAATCAGAATGTCTATGATCTTGTGGAAAAAGAGCTTGGGGTTACCAGAAATATAGTCCGTATTTCCTGTATGTACAGGGATGCCGCTTCGGGCCTTGACTATATGAAGATAGGTCAGAACAGGCAGAAGAAGAGCCGCAGGTCTCCTGATACAGACCCTGCATCATTTAACACAGTTGACCTTTCAAAGGCCTTGCAGGAGGAAGTTAAAGAGATAACGGACGAGGACAGATTCGGTTCTCCTATGTCAGACACCACAGAGCTGCTTTCATACGGAAGCCTTCGCCTTGATGACCTGAAGGTGATAGATGGCTGTATTTCAGCCCCTGCGGAGAAGGTCTTAAATGATCCTGATGCTGATGTTATTATATTCGTCCGTGACGGATATGTGCCGGAGTTTTCGGGAGATAACTGGCTGGTGGAGCTTACTGATGTTCTGGTTCCGCCTGAGAATATGACTGCAGGCAGCATAACAGTGAATGAAAAGTGTAAGATCACTCATGCGGGATACTATTACGATGATGATGCTCCTAAAGCCGTAAGGCTTAAATATCAGGGGGCGCCTGACTCATATGCGGGATATTTGAATATGCTTGACTATCGCCATAATGTATCATTATTAGGCGGGGCCGCATTTGCAGTAAAGGGACTTTTCTTAAGGGAGTATCTTGGGGAAAGGAAAGAGGAGATACAGGAGCTTCTTAAGACCGAGGGGGATCAGGCCGGTATTTATTTTCCGGATCTCTTCTCGACATATTCCTGGTTCGATATGTGCTTGAAGGCACTTGCAGAAAAGAGCTTCAACGTCCTTACCCCATTTGCTTCATTCATCGGAAGGAATGGCGCCGATAAGAACGATATGACCGATGAAGAGGTACAGCGTCTTCGTATGAAATGGGGCAGGGCCCTGCATGGACGTGATCCTTTTCTCAGTCATAAATTAAAAAAGAACGCTAAGTTCCTGAAGCTCTGGAAGGATTGAAAATGGGAAAGATAAGCAGCTGGATCCGTGATTACGGTTTTTTATACAGCATGAAAAAGATATATGAGCGTGCAGCTGTAAAATATTTTGCGGGAAAGAGATTATATCCATTTGCCATCAGTGATGAAAAAAGGTCTGCCATGATAAAAAAGCAGGAAGGCTTTGAAAACAGGCCTTTATTCAGTATTGTGGTACCGCTTTATAATACCGATCTTAATTATCTGTCAGAGATGATCGATTCTGTGGCCGATCAAATATATGACAGATGGGAGCTTGTCATTGCCGATGCCAGTGATGACCATGTATTAAGAGAAAAAATAATAAGAGAATCTTCAGTCAGGAGTGGAGCTTCTTTTATTTCTTTATCTGAGAGAGCCGGCGGAAGTGATGGGGTCTCACATATTTCTATATATGAGAAAGACTGTGAAAGTGATGGGGTCTCACATCTTTCTATATCTGAGAGAGTAAGTGAAATTAATGGAATTTTGAATACAGACAGGGATAATAGCAATAAATCAGAACAGGATGATGCTTTGGGCCTTAATGCCGGCAGCATTAAGATGGTAAAGTATATAAGGCTTTCTGAGAATAATGGAATATCAGAAAATACCAATGCAGCTATATCAATAGCCACGGGAGATTATATAGGTCTTCTGGACCATGACGACCTGCTGCATTCCACAGCTCTTTTCTGGAACGCTTATTATATCAATAAGACCGGGGCGGATTTCCTTTACAGCGATGAGCTCTCATTTGCCGGAGACACCTCTAAAGTACAGAGCATCAATATTAAGCCGGATTTTTCGAGGGAGCTTCTTTACAGCAATAATTACATCTGCCACTTTTCGGTCCTGGGGAGAGAGCTTATATATAGACTCACTCATGCAGAATATAACATGCCGAATACAGGTCAGACTGTCGAAAGTGAGGATAATACAGATCCTGAAGGTAAGTGTGCTAAGGGGCCTGAAGCTAAGAATGCTGCAGATCCTGAAGCTAAGGATATTAATGGTCCTGAAGGCATTTATCATCCGGGACTTTTCAGAAAAGAATATGACGGCGCTCAGGATTATGACCTTTTCTTAAGGGCCTCTGTTACGGCAAAAAGAATAGTTCATATACCGCAGGTCCTTTACTATTGGCGGCTTTCAGCTGGCTCCACTGCGTCGGGCATAGGAGCCAAGGATTATGCCACAGAGGCAGGCAGAAGGGCGCTTGAGGACCATCTGAAGGAAGCCGGAGTTCCATTTCTTAAGGTCAGCTCCATAAAGGGAATGGGCCCATTTTACAGGGCTGAATACAGAGAAGCTGGCAATGGTCATAAAAAAGCTGTTATCATCGCCGAAGATCAGAAGGCGTTTGAACAACTGTCAGAAAATAGCAATGTATGTCATTGGAAAGACTTCTTAAGCAGACCTGAAAGCTTTTGCAGGGAATTTTCAGAACTGATCTTTCTGAGGTCAGGTTATAAGCCTGAACATAAGGATTCAGTTAATATGCTACTGTCTGATCTTTTGCCGGAGTATAATGAAGCAGCAGGAGGTCTGGGCGTCTCAGGTGATGGTTTTGTAGAGGAAGCAGGCTATGCCGTATTAAATGGTTATGGCGTCAGGCCCCTGTTCAGAAAATATAAGAAAACTGATCCTGGATACATGTACAGACTGGTCTGCAGGTATGAAGCTGATCTGTATGATGGTCCGGCTTATGCTGTAAAAAGCTCTGTATTAAAGGATTTTATAGGTCTTGTTCCTGATAATAAAGATATGGAGGAGTTCATATGCCTTTTGTCATGCTTTATATATCTGCATGGCAGCTGCACTGTGACAGATCCGCATTCGGTATTTGTGAATGATAGTGCCCGGGGGCTTAAGTTCGATTTCGGAGTTGGAAAGAAGCTGGACCTTGAACTCATGGAAGCAGATCTTGACACTATGAGAAAAATGATCGTAGAAAAGCATACAGAAGATGAAAGTTCTTCAAAGATGCTTTTAGAAAGAAAGTATGGTGCTAAGGCGGAAGTACTTGAAAAATATCATGCAAATGCATATAAGGCAGGAAAAAGGTTCTGGATATGGAATTGAAGTTTTTTTTATTTGAGCATGAGTTTACAAGAACTTGTGTACAGATATGGTTCGGACTTAAGAAATGCGGTATTAAGAACTTTAATTCTGTTATTTCTGAAGAAATATATCATCACAGGGTACGTATCCCTTTTTATGTGAACAAGCAGGAGCTCAAGAGGCAGAGACATCATGAATTCAGGTCTCCGGTACATTTTATTATAGGTATCAGAAAGACAGGGAATGATCCGGATGAAGACCGGAAGGTGAAAAGGACTATAGACTCTGTTAATGCTGGCTCTTATGGAAATGTCATTCATTTCATCCTTGAAAACATTGAAACAATATCCGATAAATTTCAAAGCAGTGATCTGAACAGCATTCGCAATCAGGCAGACTTCTGGTATCTTGAGCTGCGAGCCGGTGATCTGCTTCACCCTTACCTG
Organism: Lachnospiraceae bacterium; assembly: GCA_036343175.1. GTDB lineage: Bacteria > Bacillota > Clostridia > Lachnospirales > Lachnospiraceae > JAEEJA01. The sequence continues at coordinate 31,947 of JAZASR010000010.1, read as the reverse complement.
CTCTACAGGGCTGCCCTTTATATTGATAATCATAAGGTAAGTCTTCTTTATACCGATGACAGGGTATTTTCGGGAAATGTTAAAAACGTAATAAGAAAAGAATATAAGCCTGATTTTTCAAAATATGCTCTGATGAGCTCTGATTATATAGGCAGCAGATTCTTTGTAAATTACAGCAGATATAAAATACTTGGTGGCTTTGACTCCGGCAGATGCGGCTCTGGTATGTATTATGATTTTCTCATGAGAGCTGTGGAAAAGAAACAAAACATAGGACACATGTCTGGTGCACTTATTTACATTCCCGAGGAGACATACTATTACGGGAGCAGAGAAGAAGAGGAAGATGCAGAGTTAAAAGTGCTTAATGATTATATCGCAAGAATCGGCATTCGTGCCCATGCTGAAAGTATTGATGATAAGGATCTTGTAAATGATATGGATACACCAGGCTGCTATGACAGGTCACTAAGACATATCAGCTTTGAAATTACGAGCAGACCAAAAGTTTCTATTATCATTCCTAATAAGGACCAGGTCCCGACTTTGAAAAGGTGTATAGATTCTATTATCGCAAAGACCTCATATGACAATTATGAAATACTGGTAGTTGAGAACAATAGTGAGGAGCAGGAGACCTTTGAATATTACAGAGAGCTTGCCGGGTTATATGCTTCTGAAAAGTCGGATGATGATGGACCTTCAGCTGATCATGCAGGAAAGGTCAGTTCTGACACAACACATGAAAAGATACGTGTTATCACATATAAGGGGATATTCAACTATTCTGCAATAAATAACTTCGCGGTGAAAGAGTCACATGGATCATATCTTCTGTTCCTGAATAATGATACTGAAGTGATCAATGGTGAGTGGCTTACTGAGATGCTTTCCTTATGCATACAAGAGGATACAGGGGCAGTAGGCGCCAAGCTTCTTTATCCTGATGAAACCATTCAGCATGCCGGTATCATTGTCGGTATCGGCGGTATGGCAGGCCACTCTCATAAGTACCTGCCTGCAGATGCTCACGGGTACATGAACAGACTCATGATGACTCAGGAAGTGAGTGCAGTGACCGGTGCCTGCCTGCTGGTAAGCCGTACAGATTTTGAATATGCTGGTGGCTTTGATGAAGATTTTAAGGTAGCACTTAATGACGTTGACCTGTGTTTAAAGATATTAAAGAACGGAAAAAAAAATCTGTTCACCCCGTTTGCACGTCTTTATCATTATGAATCCAAGAGCCGCGGGCTGGATACCTCTCCTGAAAGGCGTAAGAGATTGGAGGAGGAGACAGTCAGTTTTGTTCATAAGTGGAAAGACTTCATGGACAACGGAGATCCTTATTATAATATAAACTTAAGCTTAAGGTATGAAGACTTCAGGGAAAGGTGACTTGAACAGTAATCTTTACACTTATTACATGTTAATATATAATTAGACGGTTGGTCTTCTGAATACATATACAGGAGGAACTATGGGAGCTGCTAAGACTTCATCAGGGAAAAAAACTATCACAAAACTTATTATTGCATTTATTATCAGCCTTCTGGCTGCTTATATTATTTCAGTCCTCTTTGACAGGAACTTAATAATGTATGCAAGGGAAGTATATAAGGGCAGCGGAGCTGGCTCCGGTCTGTCCGGTATCATAAAGAGTGCTCTGAGCCTGTCTTCACTTAACGGCATAAGACTCATGCGCATAGAACTGATATTTGTCGTTCTTATGTTCATATGTCTGCACTTTGTCCTGAATGTAAAGAAGATGTATGCCTTTCTTTTTAAAAACAGGTGGGCAGTGGGAGGTATCCTGCTTCTTTTCCTGGCTGTCAATGGCTTCAACGGCAATTCATTATCAGCCTATGATACTTATGTACAGCCTGGTGAAGGCTCTGAGTACATATATCCTGTTATTGGCAGGGAAAGACTTATCAGGTCAGATGAATGGCTGGTAAATTCTTCTTTTTCTCTGCCTGCATATCATAATGGCGGAATAGAGTATGGTATTACCTCCATTATCTTTGACCCTTTTCTTATTATTTCTGATATTTTCAGAGTGGTTTTTGGGGCTAATGCCCAGTATTCCTATGACTGGTACTATAAAATCATACTTACTTTTCTTGTGACTAACGAACTCTTCCTGCTCATTACCAAAAAGAAGAAGCTTTTATCACTGACTTCGACAATGATGATAACCTTTTCATCCTTTTATCTGTGGTGGGGCTTTCCGCCTTTTATTCTGTTCACAAGCGGCGCGGCAGTCTGCTTCTATTATTTCTTCAGATCTGATAAATGGTGGCAGAAGGCACTTTTCCTTTATGGAACTGCTATATCAGGATATGGCTTTGTGACCAACCTCTATCCGGCATGGCAGGTACCATTTGGTTTTCTGCTGCTGATACTTCTAATATGGGTGATACTGGAAAATATAGATATTATAAAGAAGTACAATTGGAAGCAGTGGCTTATCATTGGAATAGGCATAGCTGTATTCCTGCTTGCCGTAGCATATTACCTGTACTCTATCAGGGATTATATCATATCAGCTATGTCCTCTGTATATCCAGGCAGGAGGAGAAGCCAGGGCGGAATGTCTCTGCAGCTCCTGTTCGATTACATTCCAGCTATATTCTTCTCTGTCATTGAGCCATATAAGATGAATGCCAGTGAATCCGGCGCTATCATATCCTTCTTCCCTGTACCTATGATCATGTCTCTGTATTACATGATAAAGACTAAGAAGAAAGATTTTCTTGTAACAGGTCTGACGGTAATTTCCGTCATCCTGCTTATATATTGTTCCTGCGGCATGCCGCCTCTTTTGGCCGTATGTACACTGATGTCTTTCTCTACTCCTTCCAGGGCTCAGAGTATTCTGGGAGTTTATATGGTCTTTTTCTTTGCGATCCTCTTTTCCAGGTATCTGGATGCCGGGTCACTTAAGACTGCAGAGACAGGAAAGCATAAGCAGATCAAAAGGAAGCTCAGGGCTGATGAAGATAAAGACAGAAAGAATCTTATTTTCAGTCTATCTGCTGCTATTATCACTTCAGCTCTAAGCATGTATATAGCTTACAGGGCATCAATGGGATATCCTGAAAGAGGAGCCTTTGTATATTTTTTCTATGGCGGGCTCTTCATACTCTATGCTCTGATCTTTTATTTTTTCTTCAGAAAGATATCCAGAAGGCGCTATAATATCCTTATGGGCCTCATCATATGCATATGCCTTGCGACAGGACTTTTTGTCCGCCCTGTCGAATATGGAATGGATGCTGTATACAGCAAGCCTGCTGCCAAAGAAATAGAGAAGATAGTTAAGGAAGATCCTGATTCGGTATGGATTGCGTATAATACCTGGGCAGTTCAGTCATTTTCATCGATATGCGGTGCTAATACTATTAACCGGGTAAATACTTCCCCTGATATCGAGCTTTGGGAAAAGGTCGACCCGGAACATAAGTATGAGGACATCTACAACAGATACGCTCATATTGAAGCAGACTTTTCAGCTGATGATCAGACTTCCTTTACATTGAACGTTGACGATAATTTTACCATACATATTGCTTATGAGGATCTTGAAAAGCTTGACATTGATTACATTATTTCAACTGAAGCGATAGATGCACCTAATGACTTTTTTGACTTGGAGAATATATACCAGGAGGGGAATATTTATATTTACAAGGTAAATTACAAGTAAATCTGATCATTGACAGCAGGATCAGAATTTAATGAACTTTTCAGAGGTGGAGTTATGGGAAGAAAGATGCATACAGTAAGGTTCAATGCAGCGTTGAACGTTATCAAGCAGTTATGCAGTGTAATATTTCCTTTAATAACTGTACCATACGTTTCCAGGATCCTTCATAAGGCCAATTATGGAAAGATAAGCTTTGGTTCCTCTATTATCAGTTATTTTTCTCTTATTGCTTCTCTTGGAATAGCAGTATATGCTATCCGGGAAGGTGCCAAAATAAGGGATGACAAGGAAAAGTTCTCATCATTTGTAAATGAGATGTTCACTATCAATATAGTCTCAACTTTAGTTTCCTATATTCTGCTTTTGATTACACTTATATTTATCCATAAGGAACCGGGCGTCAGAGAGGTCATCCTGGTGCAGAGCATCGTCATCATATGTACTACACTTGGCCTTGATTGGATAAATACCATCTATGAGGATTTTACCTATCTGACAATCCGTTATATTGTAGTACAGGCTATAGCCATAGCACTTATGTTCATATTCGTACATAAGGCAGGCGATTACATCTTATATGCTGGAATAAGCACTTTTGCCACTGCAGGGGCGAATATCTTCAATATCTTCTATATCAGGCGTTATGTAAAGCCGCATCTGACAAGGCTTTCATCGACGAAGAAGCATCTGAAACGAATCTTTATACTCTTTGCCAATAATATTGCTACTACAGTCTATATCAACTCCGATATTACGATAATGGGTATATACAGGTCACAGGCTGAAGTTGGTATCTACGGCTTTGCTACCAAGATATATTTCACTATCGTAATGCTGCTTAACTCTATAGTAAGCGCTGTCATGCCAAGACTTGCCTATCTAAAAGGGCAAGATGATCATAAGGGGTACAGGAACCTTTGTCAGAATACGCTTGATTCTATACTGCTTCTCCTGCTTCCTGCAGTGACAGGTCTCTCTATGATGTCAAATGGAATTATAGAACTGCTCGGAGGCAATGAGTACCTGCCGGGCAGCGCTGCTATGAAGATACTGAGCGTGTCACTTCTTTTCGCTGTACTTGCCAACTACTATTCCAGCTGCATACTGATAGTAAATAAGCAGGAAAAGTATATTCTGTGGGCTACTGCAGCCGGAGCATCCCTGAATGTCATACTTAACTTTATTCTCATTCCCCATTTCAGCTTTTATGCTGCAGCACTAACCACACTGCTGTCAGAAATTACCGTTTTTACGATATGTTTTATATACTCATGCAGGATAACAGTTATAGTTCCCGGAAGTAAGAATCTTATTTCTGTCATTGCAGGGTGCTTATGCATCTATGCAGTATGTTATGCATGCAACCGCTTTATTGGGAATGCTATTATCAGGGTTATATCAGCAATTATTATATCTGCCGCATTATATGCGGCGGTCCTGATAGCATCAAAGAATGCCCTGGCTCTGGACTTTATTAATAGTATCAGACAAAAGGCTGTTGGAAGATGATCATGAAGGAGAAATTTCATGTCTGTAAGAAATATGATTAATGAAGCATTAAATATCATAAGGGTCGAAGGCTTTCGAAGCCTCTTAAAAAAGATCAGGTACAAGCTTACCTTTTATAAGAACTGGATGCAGGACAATGAAAAGGATATATTGAAGACAGAGAAACTTAAGTTCAATCCAAAGTTTTCAGTAGTAGTGCCTGTTTATAATGTTACATCCAGAATATTGTCTGAATGTATTGATTCTGTGCTTGCACAGACTTATAAGAACTTTGAACTATGTATTGCGGATGATAGTTCCACCATGCCTGAGGTTATCCTCACATTAAAAAAATATGAATCAGATCCGAGGGTAAAGATAGTATATAGAAAAGAAAATGGCAACATATCAAAAGCCGGGAACTCTGCAATAGAGCTTGCAGATGGCGATTTCATCTGTTTCCTTGACTGTGATGATGTGCTTTCTCCAAATGCTCTTTATGAAAATGCACTTGCCTTGAATGATGATCCGGATCTGGACTTTATCTACAGCGATGAGGACAAGCTTACTGCTGACTCAAAAAAGCGTAAGAACCCTTTATTTAAGCCTGACTGGTCGCCTGATCTTTTTATGACATCCATGTATACATGCCATTTTGCTGTCTTTCGCAAGGCGGTCGGTGATAAAGTTGGCTGGCTCAAAAGTCAGTATGACGGTGCCCAGGATTATGATTTTACCCTCAGGTTCACAGAAAAGACTGACCATATATATCATATCAGAAAGATACTTTATCATTGGAGAATGTCTGAGAACTCGACTGCAGACAATCCTATGGCGAAAAAGTACATCTATGAGCGTACTGAAAAGATGAAGGAGGAGGCGCTGCAAAGAAGAAATATTGAGGGAAAAGTAGTATATATACCGGACTGCTACCTCTATAAGATATGCTATGCTCCTGTTGGCAATCCGCTGGTTAGTATAATTATACCTTCAAAGGAAAATTTCGATGTCTTCAAAAGGTGTGTAGATTCTATTGTTGAGAAGACAGATTACAGAAATTTCGAAATAATATTGGTTGATAATGGCAGCAGCAAAGAAACAGAAGAAAGATACAGGAACTACCTTGACGGCCTTAAGCAGAAAGGCATTTTCTCAAGATATATATATGAAAAGGCTGATTTCAATTTCTCGAGGATGTGCAATCAGGGGGCTTTCAAGGCAAAAGGTTCCTTATTGCTCTTCCTTAATGATGACACTGAAGTTGTGAATGGCAGCTGGCTAGAGCTTATGGCTGGCCATGCCATGCAGAAGCGCACGGGCGCAGTCGGAGCGAAGCTATTATATCCTGATTCTTCATTGATTCAGCATATCGGCATTGCAGAGCTTAAAGACGGTCCGGTACATATTTACTGCGGCAGCGATGATAAGAGGATTCTCATGTATGACAGGAACAGGATCGACTATGATTGTACGGCTGTGACTGCGGCATGTCTTATGGTCTCAGCAGAAAAGTACCGTGCAGTTCAAGGATTTGATGAAAGCTTTCCTGTGGCATATAATGATGTAAAGCTATGCTTCGATCTTATGAAAAATGGCTGGTATAACGTGTGCAGGATGGATGCAGTACTGTACCATCATGAATCCTTAAGTCGCGGACTGGATGAGGAAGATGCCCGGAAGAGAGAGAAGAGGATTGCGGCCCTGAAAAGACTCTATGATCTTTATCCTGAATATGAAGGCCATGATCCTTTCTATAACAGTAATCTGCTGCAGTGAGTAAGGACATACTCACAGAAATTTATACCTGAATCATTGAAATGCATTATTTTCTCTGAATAGGCACTAATAATGAAAGTAATAACAGCAATACAAATAAAATTATCTGGAGGATATTATCAACATGAAAAAGAACGCAATGGTCGCTCAGTCAGGCGGCCCTACAGCAGCTATCAACGCATCACTCGCCGGAGTTATAAAGGGTGTTGTAGAGACCGGGTGCTATGAAACGGTCTATGGTGCAGTTCACGGAATACAGGGAGTCCTTCGCGAGGACTTCGTGAATCTCTCAGACCTGACAACAGTTATCTACGAATCCATGGGACGCCTGAATCTCCTTGGCTCAAAGTACTCATTTGAATCAGATTCTTTCATGGAGCCTGAAAGCGCTATAGACATACTTGCGACGACACCCGCCATGTATCTTGGATCCTGCAGATATAAGCTTCCTGAGGAGGAAAGCGATCTTGAGATCTATGAGCAGATCTTTAAGACTTTGGATAAGATGAATATCGGTGCATTCTTCTATATAGGCGGCAATGATTCCATGGATACGGTCATGAAGCTTTCAAAGTATGCTGAAGCCCATTCCATAGATATCAGGTTTGGCGGTATCCCCAAGTCGATCGATAATGACCTGCCTGTAACAGATCATACCCCGGGCTTTGGCTCTGCTGCCAAGTTCATCGCCACCTCATTTTTAGAGATGGCACACGATACCTTTGTTTATGATATCCCTACGGTCACGATAGTGGAGTGCATGGGAAGAAATGCCGGCTGGCTCACGGCTTCCTCAGCCCTTGCGAGGAATAAATACAATGCGACCCCTCAGCTGGTATATCTCCCTGAGGTGGATTTTGATAAAGATGCATTTCTGGAGGACGTAAATGCCGCTCTAAAGGATTCAAAGAATGTAATAGTTGCAGTATCTGAGGGTATCCATGATAAAGACGGCAATTATATTTCTGCGACAGATGCGCACGCCGATACATTCGGGCATTCTCAGCTCGGCGGCGCTGCAAAAAACCTTGAGATCTTAGTTAAGAATGAGATAGGTGTAAAGTGCAGAAGTGTTGAACTCAATATCCTTCAGCGCTGTGCAGGTCACATCGCAAGCAAGGCGGACCTTGATGAGTCCATAAAGCTTGGTCAGGCGGCGGTACATTTTGCTTTTGAGGGGAATACCGACTTCATACCTGTTATAAAGCGCATGTCCAATGCTCCTTACTGGTACAATATCGAGCTTACAAGGATCGAGAACATTGCAGACCGTGAGAAATGCGTACCGACAGACTGGATCACGCCTGAGCACAATAATGTTACGCAGGAAATGCTTGACTACATAAGACCGCTCATACAGGGCGAGGTTCGCATAGCATACCGCGACGGACTGCCGATGTATATCAAGGTTCCGCACCTGCGCATGGATGGGGAGAATTGAAGTCTCTTTGGATCACATATGATTTTCTGTGGTCATCAAAGTGCTGTTAAATTAGCGTGGCTGATGAACACAGCAAACCCAGGCAATAAAATTTTTGTGATTATAATTGATCGTATTATTTAAAGGTATGAACAGCAAAAGTAATAAATATTTCAATATTATTTCCCTGTTTGCAGCAGGGGTACTTGTCTTCGCCGGGTATTTCAGCCTGGTGCTGTGCTGGTATATTCACAGGCAATACAACGGGGTGTCTTTCGATGAGATCATGTTTCAGATCTTTGCACCCAAGGATGGAACGGCAGGTGAGGTGTTCAGAGAGTTCTTTGCCACCTGTACAGCTGCATTGGCAGCAGGTCTTATAGCAATTGCGGCAGCGGCTGTATTTTTTTTCAGATTTATAAAGAATAAAAGAAAAAGAGCCGGTCTTCTTACAACAGCCGGCTCTTTTGTTATTATGTGCGGATGTGTAATATTCGCGTTTACAGAAGTCGGGGCAGTAAGCTGGTACAGAAATTCAAAAGTGGATTCGGAATACGTGGAGAATAATTATACAGACCCTGCAGATGTAACAATCAAAGCCCCTGAGAAGAAAAGGAACCTTATATATATATTCATGGAATCCATGGAGTCCACATTCCAGTCCAAAGAGGATGGAGGCGCAATGGATGAAGAACTGATCCCTGAGCTTCATGAACTTGCCCTGAATAACGTAAATTTTTCAGAGACTGAAAATGTCGGAGGCGGTCATGCTTCCAGCGGGGCTACCTGGACCATAGCGGGAATGGCCGCGCAGACTTCAGGCCTGCCTCTCTTACTTTCGACAAACAGGACAAAATATGGCTATCTTGACAGATTCATGCCCGGTGCCACGACACTTGGGGATATCCTCCATGAAAACGGCTATTATCAGGAGATCGTCATGGGATCCAATGCTGCATTTGAGGGACGTGATAAGTATTTTGGCCAGCATGGGGATTATCAGATACTGGATTATACTAAGGATATAGAGCTTCATAAGATACCGACAGATTATCATGTGTGGTGGGGCATAGAGGATTCACTCATGTACAGCTTCGCAAAGACAGAGATCCTTAATGCTGCGGAAAATGCTGAGAAGACCGGAGAGCCCTTCAATGTGACTCTTCTCACTGCAGATACCCACCAGACAGATGGTTATAAATGCAGCCTCTGCCGGAATAAATTTGATGACCAATATAAGAACGTGCTTGCCTGTGCATCCAGGCAGGTATCAGACCTTGTGTCCTGGATACAGGACCAGGAATTTTTTAAAGACACGACCATAGTAATAGCAGGCGATCATACAACTATGGACAATAAGTTCATATTGAACTATTACGATGGATCTGCGCCAAGGCGTGTCTATAACTGTTTTATTGATCCTGCCCCGGACAATGTCTCATACAGGGATAACTTAAAAAACCGCAGATTCACGACATTGGACATGTTTCCCACAACTCTGTCGGCATTGGGATTTACTATAGAAGGGAATCGTCTGGGCCTTGGGACTGATCTCTTCTCGGGGGAAGAGACATTATCTGAGAAATACGGATACCGCAGGCAGGATGAGGAATTCGGCAGGCATTCAAAGTTCTACAATGAAAAGCTGTGGGCCAGCCAGGATCAGTGAGGCTTATGATGGCAGAAGACCGGAAGCAGATAGAAATTTAAACATCATTGAAGCAGATCGAAAAATAAACATCATTGAAATAGATTGAAAAATATATATCATTGAAACAGATAGAAAAATAAACATCATTTAAGGAGGAAGGATCATGTTAATTGGTGCATTGGAAGCAGGCGGGACAAAGATGGTAACGGCGCTTGCCGAGGTCTCTGATGAGAAAGGATTCATGGAAAAAGCTGAGAAAATGTTCATGGCAGGATCACATGAATATTTCATAGGAGAAAAGAGCGGGGTGAGACTTATAGACAGGGCCGAGATCCCGACTACAGACCCGGATGAAACTATTGGCAGGATAGGAGACTATTTCGAAGAGAAGGGGATGAAGGATATTTTAGCCGTAGGCATCGCAAGCTTCGGACCGCTCGAGCTGGATAAAGAGTCCCCAAAATACGGATATATCACCACTACCCCCAAGCCCGGATGGGGAGACACAGATCTATTGGGAAGATTAAAGAAAAGATTCGAGGACAATGGAGTACACATTCCATTTGGCTTTGATACAGACGTTAACGGATCTGTGCTGGGCGAGGCTTCATTCGGCTGTGCAAAGGGACTTACAGACGTGGTATATATTACAGTCGGAACAGGCATCGGAGGCGGCGTCATATCAGGCGGCAGGCTTGTACATGGTATGCTTCATCCTGAGCTTGGCCACATGAGGCTTACAAAGAAGCCGGAAGATATGTATGAATGCAGATGTCCTTTTCATAAGAGCTGCCTTGAGGGTCTGGCATCAGGTCCTGCAATAGAGGAAAGATGGGGCTTAAAGGCCTATGACCTTGCAGACAGGGCTGAAGTCTGGGAACTCGAAGGAGACTATCTTGCACAGGCCCTTGCATCGCTGATACTTACATTATCACCGCAGAAGATAATACTTGGAGGCGGTGTTATGAAGCAGAGACAACTTTTTCCTCTTATCAGGAGAAATGTGCAGGAAGAACTGGCAGGATATATAAAGACTGATGAGATAATGAGCGGGATCGACGATTATATAGTGCCTGAAAGCCTTTACGGACATCAGGGAATACTCGGCTGCGTAAGACTTGCTTTGGATGCCCTGTCGTAAGAAAATGAAGGAGATCTGTGTCCGGATCCCGGAATCAGGAATGAATGACAGCCCCCTTGAATGCAGTGAATACAGGCTTTACAGGACCATCCGGATATCCATTGCTTCAATTCTTACAATGTGTAATAAATTTGTAAGAATTTTACAGCTAAATTCAGTTGAAAATCATTTATTCCTATGATACTATACATAACGTCATAAAAGGATGTGCCTAAAAGCACGTCTGAAAATTTAAAAATCTAAAAAGGAGAGTACGAAAATGACAAAATCAGTTTCAAAGTTACTTGCTGGTGCTTTAGCAGTAGCAGTAGTTGTTTCTGGTGTTTCTGCACCTAATGCAAGCGCAGCTGCAGTTAAGAAGGCTAAGGCTCCTGCATTCAAGACAGCTAAGGTTACAAAGACTCTTAAGGCTAAGAAGTACGTTATCGCAGTTCAGGCTAAGAAGGGCGCTAAGGTCACACTTAAGACTAACCTCAAGGCTAACAAGGTTAAGTTCAAGTCTTCAGCTAAGAAGTTCATCGCTGTTAACAAGAAGGGTGTTCTTACTGTAAAGAAGGCTAAGGCTAACAAGATGGTAAAGGTTACAGTTACACCTAAGAAGAAGGGTAAGAAGCTTACAGTTTATGTTTACCAGGTAAAGAATCTTGCATCTTCAGTTAAGGTTGCTGCAACAGTTTCAGGTTCAGCTGCAACAGTAGCTGTTAAGAGCGTATCTGTTGATAAGAAGTCTCTTAAGAAGCAGGGTGCTAAGAAGGCTAAGGCTAAGAAGGCAGCTAAGAAGGCAGCTAAGAAGGCAGCTAAGAAGTTCGCTTCTTACACAATCAACACAACAGCTGCTGCAGTTAACAAGAAGGGTGAAGTTTCACTCGTTTCTACAGCTCAGGCTACTACAGTTTCAGGCGTAGTTGTTACTTACAAGACATTCGGTATGAAGAAGGGTAAGTATAAGACAATCACAGCTAAGACAGCTAAATTTGATCTTGCTCCTAACTTCAAGCCTGCTACAAATACAGTAATTAATCTTTCAAAGGCAGCTACATTATCAGCTTATGGAGTTACAGTTAATGTAACAGCTGCAGCTCTTAAGGCTGCTGCTTCTACATCTGCTGCATCTGTTGATGCTGTTCTTGCAAAGCTTGCTACAGCTGGTTCACTTACTAAGACATACAAGAAGTCTGCTACAATTAATGGTATTGCAATGGAACTTTCATTAGTTAAGGGTGCTGCAACAGCTTCTTATGCTGGTATCAATGCAACAGCTAATATTACATCAGTTGCTGCTACTGCAGTAACATCAGCTGCATTCACAGGCAAAGCTGATAAGGCATACAAGATCGAGTTCAATACTGCTAAGGTTAATAAGCAGGATGTTAAGGGCGTTAAGTTCGTAAATGTTTATACATTTAAGAATGGCGTTCTTGTAACAGATGATCAGGGTAAACTTGTTGCTAAGAATCTTGATGGTAAGTTAGTAGTTGGTCCTGAGTTCAAGGTTGAGCAGTAATAATTACTGATTGACTTTTAACTTATGAGGTCAGATCCTTAAAAGTAATTTAAAACGTTTTTAAACGGTTTAGGCAGCCCCCGGTATACTCAGCCGGGGGCTGTTTTTTATTTGATTTTCTGAGCCTCAATGCCAATTGGTCATAGACCTGGTATGGGGTTCAGAAAAGCGAATAAAAATGTCGTGAGTATACAGACTGTATTACATTATAGGAATGGCATGTTTAGCACGTAAAAAGGAGAGCCAAGTATGAGGAAAGAAATTGCAATAAGAGGTCTGATCGCTGCATTTGCGGTTGCTTTGGGAATGAGTTTTTATCCTGGCAATGCCCAGGCAGCAAAGAAGAAGATAAAACTGAATAAGACGTCGGTCGAACTATATAAGGGCAGCTCTGCGACCCTTAAGCTTAAGAATAAAAATAAAACCATAAAGAAAAATATAAAGTGGAAGTCTTCTGCTAAAAAGATCATCTCTGTAAGCAGTAATGGTAAGATTACTGCAAAAAAAGCGGGTAAAGCGACCATCACCGCTAAATATAAGGGGAAGAAATATAAGTGCAGGGTCAGGGCAGGCAATTATGTGGAGTCTCTTGGTCTTACCCTTGATAAAGGGACCCAGATCCTCCCTGATGGTCAGCTCCTCTCAAGCTTTACAAAAGAGGGGGATACCCATAAGCTCATAGCCCATGTTGGCGGCAAGAAGCTGCTTTATGACAAGGTTACATACTCTTCTTCGGATGAAGCAATAGCAAAAGTAACGACAGATGGCACCATAACCATCGGCAGCTGGTATGGAACTGCTGTCATAACTGTGACTACTCTGGGACTTGAAAAGAAGACAAAAAGCCCGGTATCAAAGAACGTAACTATCAATATTCCGGATCCTGATCCTCTTACGGATCCGGGTAAAGTATCAGCCCCTGATATCAATGCAGCCCCTCTGATCGTAAAGACCAGGATCAATAATGCTGTAAGCTCAGAAGCTATTGATACCGATGCTTCTGTGGAAAACATTACCGCTACTTCATCCGCAGTAGGAAAGCCGCTTTCTTACGGCATTGCCCTGCTAAAGAAGGTAAAGAGCGATAAGAATACAGTTAATGCGCTTGTAGTTCGCGACGGTAAGAATACAGACGGAAGTGACAAATATAAGACGCTTTACTTTATCGACAGATCTACATCGGTCTTCAATCTCAACGCATTCGGCATTCAGAAATCTGTAAGCCTCCCATATAATGGCATCATTAATGTGAGCGATGTTGCAGGGGTATTCCATCAGCTGCGTACAGCAGGAACCATCTATTATAATAAAGACAGTGCCGGTAAGAAGAACTTAAGGATGATGTTCTATTACGGGAATATGCAGCTTACAAAGTATGTAAATGATCAGCCGACGACCGATCCGGGAAATAATATTCATCTTACATTTACAGGGAATGAGGGAGCCGGAACTTACGAGCCTGACGGCTATAATTCAGGATATGCGGTAGTTGTGGCTGAGGGCGATACCCTTGACAGGCTGTCCTTCTGACAATTATAATAGCTGTGTTTGCGTTTTAAGCCCTTAAGCTCCGGATATATCGGTGGGTATATATAAATAATAAAAAAGAGGAAAAACTAATGAAGTGCAAAAATATTGCAGGTCTAAGGAAATTCATAAAAAACGGATTTTATGTTTCAGGTATAAGCGTATGTGCCATAGCGCTTGCTCTTGTTTTTTCGGTAAGTGCGAGTGCAGGCAGTATCAATGCCAATGAGCAGTCCGTCATATCTGCGGCATCCGGTACATTTGAATATCAGGGAAATCTTTACAAGGCAAAGTCCAGCTATTTAGGACAGCTTCGCAGCAAGCTTTCAGCTGATGATACAGACCTTTCAGCATCAGATGCCCAGCAGGCCATAGCAAAGATGTATGCATCCGTCGGCGAAGGTGTTGAAAAGGGATATCTTGAGCTGATATCCACAGGGGAGACTGCTGCACCTGCATCAGAAGATCCCGGTAAAGGAGAGTCCGGAAAGGATAATGGTGACGGCGGTAATGATGCGGGAGATGCATCTCAGACCCCTGCACCGACTCCTGAAACCAATTCACCCGGTCTCGATAAGGGCGGCAAGATGATAGAAAATGAATCCAAGGCTGACCAGATCCAGGAACAGCTCGGACTTCAGGGCGATCTTAAGGATTCTGAGAGTGAACTCGGATACGCGGAACCTGTGGAGATAACTGCTACTACTGCCGGCATTAAGATAGATATAGATATCACAAATGCAACTCAGAAGATGAAATTCAACAGTATGACCGGTTTTGATACGATCCTCAAAGCGCTTTGTCAGAAGATCGTTCTTCCATTGGCGATCATATTCATCATTTTATTTGTGATCGGTATCTTCTTTATCAGGTTATTTATGAAAAAATATTCCAATGATGAGAATGCCAATAAGAAAAGGGTTTCTGCTGCTATCATGACTTATATCGGAGCAGTTCTCATAATCCTGTCATTTATTGTCAACTTCAAAGTCTTTTCCGATGATGCCATAGTGGATTCGGCAGCTGGAAGCAATTATTACGAGCTCGCATATATTGATACAAAAGAAGTAATAGATGGTCTTTGCAAAAATGCGGGATTCAAAGAGGATATCCTTGATAACGTATTTTCACAGGAAGAGTTCCATACTGACGGGAGACTTGCTATAGAAAGCTATCTGAAGAGACAGAAGTCGACCGGCTTCTTAAATATCGATGCCAAGGTGTATTCAAAGATATCACATTTCCTTGCAGATAACGGTTACAATTTCAATTCAGATACTGCCTTTGCTGCAGCCTCATTCTCAGGACTTGTCCAGGCAGTATACTTAAACGGTCTTAACTTTACTTACGCCTCAGGTATTGATCAGATAAAGGATATCATAAACTATATATTTATTTTCATTCTGCTGGTCGGTATCGTCCTGTTTGTGATCGGAATAATATCCCTGTTTGCCCATGAAAGATTCTACCACAGAGCAGTATTTACTATTGCCCTATCTCTTTTCACAGGGGCTGTCGCGGGTCTGATCCCGTCCATAGTATTCTTCTGTCTGGGCTATGGTATCCATCCTGGCTTTACACCGGAATGCTATGATAAGTTCTTCAACTTCTATCTGGCAAATGGCGCAAAGGGATTTATAGGACTGAATATCATTATTCTGGTATTGAGCCTTGTATTGGCTTTCACTGCAAAGTTCCTTCGCGAAAAGAAGCTTCATAACCGCTTTTTCAGGTATTAATAATTACCGGCAGCCGTCCGGAATATATAAAAAGGAGAAAATCAATGTCTGAGATGACAAACCAAGAGTACCCATCTTTAAAGGGTCAGATGCCGGAGGATGATGAATCAGAGATCGATCTTAGAGAGCTTTTAAATGTACTGGTCTCAAAAATACCGCAGATACTTATATGCGGTTTTGCGATGGCAGTTATAGTATTCTGCATAAGCAAATTTATAATCCCGCCTAAGTACGTGTCTACGACCAAATTATATGTTAATGGCCAGACATCTATTTCCGGCCTGTCACTTTCCATGTCCATCAATGGAGATTATGAGGAGATACTTAAGAGCCGTCCCGTTATCGAAAAGGTAATAGAGGACAATAAGCTCGATATCAAGTATAAGGATTTCCTTAAGAAGGTGGACGTCACAAATATTTCAAATACGAAGATCATTGAGATAAATGTCACCGATAAGGAGCCTTATGAGGCTAAAAAGCTTTGTGATGATCTGGCCTCGGCCTTCATAGACCGTTCAATGGCGGTCTTAAATATGGCTGAGACAGAAAAGCCAAAGATCATTGAAGTTGCTACAATTCCGGAGGATAAGGATTCTCCAAAGAATGGCAGGAATGCTGTTATCGGTGCTTTCTTAGGATGCATACTTGCTATCGTCTACTTCCTTGTACAGGTACTTATGAATACAAGCATCAAGAGTGCTGAGGATGTAGAAGAGTATCTGTGTCTTCCAATCTTAGCCGAGCTTCCTCTTGATGAAGAACAGGAGAAACGCCATCAGGAGCTTGTCGATAAGGCAAAGGCTATATTGAATGAAAAGAAGCAGCTTGAAAAAAAGAAAGCTTTAGAAGAGAAGAAAGCTTCTGAGGGGAAGACGACTTCAGAGGAAAAGAAAGCTTCTAAGGAGGCAAAAGATTCGGGGAAGAAGGCTTTAGAAGAGAAAAAAGCTTCAAAGAAGGAAACGGCTGATAATGTAAGTGACGATAAAGACGCTGATAAGAAGCCTGCAAGAGGAAAGGGCAATAAGATCAAGTCAGAAAGGACCGATAAATGATGAAGATATCAATAATTGGCAAGGAAGAGCTTGGAAATGCTTCTGTCGAAGCATATAAGGCTTTGAGAACAAATATCAAGTTTACCGGTACATCTATAAAGTCCATAATGTTTACCTCCGCAAAGCGCGGGGAAGGATCATCACAGGTCGTTATCAATCTTGCCAGGGCATTTGCCGAAGGCTCTCAGAAAGTACTGGTGATCGATTCTGACTTAAGGAATTCTGACTTTGCCCTTGTCTACAGACTGAACACTCAGGAGCCCGGTCTTACTGATTACCTGTCAGGACAGGTCAAAGAGGCTGATATTATCTGCAATACAGATATCGAAGGTCTTGATGTGATCCTCGCCGGGAAAAAAGTTCCGAATGCGGCAGAATTGCTTGAATCTCCAAAATTTAAAGCCCTGATAGAGGATGAAAAGAATAACTACGATTATATTCTGATCGATACGCCAGCCCTTGGCGAGGTAATAGACGCATCAGTCATATCAAATTATTCTGATGGCTCAGTCATAGTTACAGCTGTTGGAGAAAGCAGAAGGGAAGATGTGGTCAGGGTAAAGGATCAGCTTCTAAAAGGTCAGGCAAAGCTCCTCGGTGTGGTTCTCAATAAGACTCCTGTAAGAAGACCTACCAGGTCAGAACTAAAGAAGCTTGAGCTTGAGAAGGAAATAAAGGAACTCTCGCAAAGTGACGATATTAAAGAGATCACTATGAAGAGTGAATAGTAAAATCAAATTTTTATAAAGACTGCTGCATCAGATAATGATGCAGCTTTTTTTAGAAATGTGAAAAAAATTTTTAACAGCACGAAATAAGCAGGCCAACTGCTTATTTCGGCAAAATTTTAGAGGTTAAATATGGTAAGGGTTGATCTGATAACAGGGTTCTTAGGTTCCGGGAAGACCACGTTCATAAAGAAGTATGTTAAATATCTGACCTCGGCTCTAAATGAGAATATCTGCATACTCGAGAACGACTATGGGGCCATAAATGTCGATGCCATGCTGCTCTCTGACATAAAGAGCGACAAGGTGGATGTAGAGATGGTAGCGGGAGGGTGTGACGCTGACTGTCACAGGAGGCGTTTTAAGACAAAGCTCATAACCATGGCCATGCTTGGCTATTCCCGTGTCATAATCGAGCCTTCAGGCATATTCGATATCGATGAATTCATGGATGTCATGAATGAGGAACCTCTGAATCGCATGTACAGGATAGAAAATATCATCTGTATCCTCAGGGCTGACCTGCCGGAAGAACTTTCTGTAGAATCTGAGAACGTACTTGCAGCAGAGGCTGCCGATGCAGGGATCATTGTCATGAGCAGGACTTTAGATGCGGATCATGACCAGATCTTAAGGACCGTGGAGCACGTAAACAGAGCACTTGCCTCAGTGAAGTGTGAGAGAAGATTTGCAGTCGGAGGAGTTAATGTTGCATCTGATACGTTAACTTTAAACAGCAATGACAGCATTAATGCCGCATCTGATACGTTAACTTTAAACAGCAATGACAAAATTCATGCGGCATCTGCAGAAATCAGCAATGATGGTATTCCTGCAGCATCATCAGCAGATATCAGTAATGTACATTCGGAAAAATCTGCAAAAGGCTTTCCGGGAAGAGTCCTTATAAGATCATGGGACAGCCTGACAGACGATGAATTCAGATATATTACAGAAAGCGGATATGTAAAGTCTTCATTTGTAAAGAACTACTCAATGGATGACAGCGGCTTTGACTCCCTCTTTTTCATGAATGTTGAAATGGATCCTGAAGATATACTGACCAGCATCAGGAAACTTTTCAAGGATAAGGAATGCGGAAATGTCATCCGCGTTAAGGGATTCCTGCAGGCGGACATTACAGATAAACATGCCGGCTGTGAAGAGGCAGGTGTAAGTAAAAAAGCTGATCTAAAAGGCAATAAAACGGCCGCTCAGGATCCAAAGGCTCCTGTATCAGGCTCTGAAGTTTCTCCGGGCTGGAAAGAGATCAATGCAACTGAGAATAAACTTACAGTTACTGACATCCCTGCGGGGCAGAAGTGTATTATAGTCATTGGTGAGGGACTTGATAAGGAGAAGATCGATAAATATTTTAATTCAGAATTCTCATCAAACAGGCTCTTATCTTATGACAAAATAGTATATTAGTGATATTATTACATAGATCAGATCTCGATCTGGAATCTTATCCCTGATCGAAATAATAAATTTACAGGAGGTTCATGATAAATGGAATTCAAGACATTACAGAAGGAAATGGTTGCAGCTATGAAGGCTCATGATAAGGCCAGAAAGGAAGTTATTTCCACACTTGTATCAGCTGCAAAGAAGATAGCAATAGATGAAGGCAAGCGTGATAACATCAGCGAGGAGATAGTCGGACGCGCCATTGCAAAGGAGCTGAAGACGGCAAAGGAAGAGCTCGATACCTGCCCTCCGGAGCGCACAGACTTGATTGAAAAATATCAGAATGCCTATAATATCATCACAGAGTTCGCACCGAAGCAGCTTTCAGAAGATGAACTGCGCGAGAAGATCTCAAAGGACTATGCTGACCTCATTGCGACAAAGGATCGCGGCAAGATCATGAAGACAGTCATGGGGGACCTCCGCGGCTCTGCCGATGGCAAGCTCATCAATAAGGTAGTAAGCGATCTTTTGAAGTGATCTGTTTATGATCAGACCTGATCATCTTCTATCAATGGAATATCAAAAAGAAAGCCATATATTAAGATAATTAAATATCCTGATATATGGCTTTTTTCAGGTAAAATAATATGTGACTTGATGTATGGGACATAAGAAAAAGTATATCTCAAACCATAATGATGCCTATGATCACAAATTATTTTTTATTGTCCTTCACATTCTGCTCCATCATTGCGCGGACCTTCATGGAAAGTCCGAACAGGGTAATGAACCCGCTGGCATCCTTGTGATCGTAGAGGTCGCCGGTCGTGAATGAAGCCAGGCTCTGTGAATAGAGTGAATATGGGCTTACAGTACCCTGCTTGATGATGTTGCCCTTATAGAGCTTGAGCTTTGTGGTACCTGTAACCGTCTTCTGGAGCTCGTCAGTAAATGCTGAAAGAGATTCACGGAGAGGGCAGAACCATTTGCCTTCGTAGCAGAGACTTGCGAACTTTGCAGCAACTGACTTCTGGAATTCGATAGACTCACGGTCAAGTGTGATCTCCTCCAGCTGTTTGTGAGCTTCCATGAGGATGGTTCCTCCAGGTGTCTCATAAACGCCTCTTGACTTCATGCCGACAACACGGTTCTCAACAATATCGATGATGCCGATGCCGTTCTTGCCGCCCAGTTCATTCAAAGTCCTTATAACATCAGAAGTCTTCATCCTTTTGCCATTTACAGCAACAGGGATACCCTTTTCCCACTCGATCTCAACAGGAGTATCCTGATCAGGAGCGTTCTCCGGGGATACGCTTAATACAAGCAGATCATCATAGTTAGGTGCCTGAGAAGGATCCTCGAGTTCGAGTCCCTCGTGGCTTATATGCCAGATATTGCGGTCGCGGCTGTAAGAATGGCTTGCATCGAATGGAAGATCAATGCCATGTGCCTTACAGTATGCTATTTCGTCATCTCTTGACTCAAGCTTCCATTCAGGCATTCTCCAGGTAGCGATTACCTTGATGTCTGGAGCTAAAGCCTTGATGGAAAGCTCAAATCTTAACTGGTCATTTCCCTTGCCGGTAGCGCCGTGGCAGATGGCTGCAGCACCCTCTTTTCTTGCAATCTCAACAAGCTTCTTGGCTATAAGTGGTCTTGCAAATGAAGTGCCGAGAAGGTACTTGTGTTCATAGATCGCGTCAGCCTTAAGAGTAGGCATGATATATTCATCGCAGAGCTCATCGACAACGTCGCAGATATAAAGCTTTTCAGCACCTGAATACTTTGCTCTTTCCTCGAGACCATCGAGCTCGCTTTCCTGTCCGACATTAACGCAGACAGCGATTACGTCATAACCATATGTTTCTTTGAGCCATGGGATGATAGTGGTGGTATCGAGACCGCCAGAATAAGCCAGGACAACCTTTTCCTTTGCCATTATGTAAATCCTCCTTCAGGTAAATATTTCTATATAAATATACAATCGATCGGGGCGAAATTCAAGAGAGAGCTTTCTGTTTCGAAATTTGTTTTGCTGCTGAATATTGATCTAAAAACTATTATTATTTGCGATGTCTGCAGTACTAATGATGATGCCCCTGATACATTTTCTCATCTTAATGAAAAAGATTTGAAAGAATACCGGATATATGATACATTTTTTCATTATGAGGAAGGAGAAAAAGAAATGCCTGTTTTCGATTTTAATTCAGACCCCGGGGAAAAGGCCCAGGCTGTCTGCACATACAAAACGTTCAATAGCAGCAGTACCTTGGCCTCAGAAGATCATCCTATTATGATGATCGACAATAAGACCGGGAAATTTACCCATCACACAAGCGGAATATTTGTGAATCCCATAAAGAGGACTTCTTTCCAGATCCTCGATGATGAAAAGACGACATGCGATATATTGACGATAGATTCCAGATTCACGAGCCTTTATAAATGGCTGGGAGAGAATCACATAAAGGTACGCCTTTCAGGCTTTGTTAAGGACGATAAATATATTGTCTACCGTATCCGCGAGCAGGCATTTGCAAACAGCAGCACAAGGCTTTCTTCTGCCGATGGTTTTCTCCAGTATATGATCGGGAGGCTGCTTTCTTCAGACCCGCCTGCGGATCAGGAGAGCGGCTTTCTTTCAGAACAGTCTCTCGATGATGACGACCATATGGATTCTGACAGCATGAAGCTCACCAGTATCCAGTCGATAACAGACTTTATCGCCTGTGCAGGCGGTACTCTTCCTGTAAACATCCGCCAGTGGGCCCGCCGCAATCTTAACGTTGCAAAGTCCAATGAAGTCTCACCTGAGGAGCGCCGGCATGCCCAGCGTGCCCTTTCTATCATGATGAGCATAAACTGGAGAAATAATTATTTCGAATCTATCGATCCGGTAGAGGCAAAAAAGATACTTGATCACGAGCTTTACGGTATGGAGAAGGTAAAGCAGAGGATCATAGAGACCATTATACAGATAAACCGTACCCACACCCTCCCTGCCTATGGTCTGCTCATAGCAGGTCCCGCAGGTACCGGCAAGTCCCAGGTCGCTTATGCTGTAGCAAAGATACTTAAGCTTTCCTGGACGACACTTGATATGAGCTCCATAAATGATCCCGAGCAGCTTACAGGCTCATCCAGAGTCTATGCCAATGCAAAGCCGGGTCTCATCATGGAAGCCTTCGAGCGCGCCGGTGAATCTAAGCTTGTATTTATTATTAATGAGCTCGATAAGGCAAATGAAGGCAAAGGCAATGGCAATCCTGCCGATGTGCTTCTGACCCTTCTGGATAATCTTGGCTTCACCGATAACTATATGGAGTGCATGATACCGACAGACGGCGTATATCCTATAGCTACCGCCAATGATCTTTCCAAGATCAGCGCCCCTATTATGTCAAGATTTGCGGTCATTGAGATACCTGACTATACAGCTGAAGAGAAGAAAATAATATTCAGCCGTTTCTCACTGCCTAAGATACTTAAACGTATGTCAATGTCTGATGATGAAGTCACTCTTACCGATGATGCTCTCGATGAGGTCGTTAATATCTGCTCAGGCTCATCGGGCATCCGTGACGTGGAGCAGGCAGCAGAACATATAGCTGCCAATGCCCTTTATAAGATAGAGGTCGAAAGATCAGATCACGTGGAATATGATGCCGGAGCTATCCATGACCTGCTCCTGTAATTATTTTTGAGCAAAAAGATGCCGGATGCTTTTCGAAAATTTTTCGATATTAGTATCCGGCATTATTATTTTATTGATTCACACTCTGGCATCGATCTTAGACGATGATACCACATTTTCAGACTCGGCCTTCTCCTGCATTTCAGTAAGAACTGCTGCCAGGTCATCCTCTTGTTTTCTTACAGGTTCTGTCAGATTTAAGCCTGCTTTATTTATGCGTTTGGAGAGTTTCACAAGGTCAGGTACAAATGACGATTCTGACTTGTCTGAAAAAACAGCATTGATATCTGCTATGTCTGCATTCAGGAATTCCTGCTTGTCAAGCTTTAAAGAACCGTCTGATTTAAGAGTTATGCCGATATTTTCAAGGTCCTCCTTGTGGCTCTTCATGAGCTTTTCTATCTTCTTGTAGGCGTCCTTTACACGCTTGTCATCAGAAGCGCCGACAGATCCATCAAGGTTATTGTATATATCCACGAATGACCTGACTTCCTTAAGAACAGAGTTGACATCATTCTTTGCATCTTCATCGGATGACAGATGGAGCTCCTTTAATTTATCAGCGATCTTTGCAAGTGCTGAAGAGTCTGCAAGGACAAGCTGCTTATTGGTCTGACCGATACGTCCGTTCTTTCCTCTTGCGTCCACATTTGCAGAATATGCCTTTTTCATATATCCGTCATAAGTGAGTTTAACGTTAAGATCCATAGGTGTTCCGCCTTTCCTGTTTTTTTATGATAAATGTTAATGATCTTTGTTTTCAGTCTGCATGGGACAGATCCTTCCTTTTGCCCTTAACTATTATATCGGTTATTTATCATATTTTATTATACCAGCTTTTGAAAGATTTAAGCTTGCCTGCTGTGTTATAATATATTTTGTATATGTGTGGCTGTCACGCTTACGAAATTTACTGCTTAAGATAAGCATATAAGCTTTATGAGATAGAGAAACGATATATGCAGATCTGTACGATCAATGCTTATGATGCTTTTATTACACAGCTTTTTATTATCAGGAAGGAAGATATATGATTATTTCTACCAGTTTAAAGAAGGTACTTGTCGCTGCTCTTGAGTATGCCAGAAAAGAGCGCCATGAATACGTGGTTCCCGAGCACTTCGTCATATCTCTGTGTTCTGAAGACCCGTTCAGGGCAATACTTGAGGGCCTGCATACCGATCCGGACCAGGTTAAAAATGAGGAAAAAGATTATCTTGACCGCTTTATGAATAAGACAGAGCATAATTTTAAGTATGTGATCGACATAGCAAGCGGATTTGAGGCCGCCCTTCAGTTTGCAGGCCTTGACGCAGGTATGCAGAACAGGCTCTATGTCGACTGTCTTGACGTATTTTATGCTATTTATAAGCTTCCGGGCGGAAGGACCTACGGCCTGTTTTCAAGACTTGGCGCGGATCCTGACCTGGTATATAAGGCCATGAAGCAGATGAGGCTCATAAAGCCCATTGATGAGAATGATCTTAATGAATGTGAAAAGGAGGACCTGAAGATCTTAGAGAACATACTCAGTGATGACAATATCAGAATGTTCTCAAGAAGGGCCGAGACCATTCAATGGATGAAGCAGCTGGCCGAGGATAATAAGCGCATAAAGGCAGAGCAGAAGAGAGCAGATGACATAACAAATGCTGTATTTGGAGATGCAGATATTGATGATAAAACATCCAGGGTGGCAGCCGGCAATGGACTTGTAGACGATCCGCAGTTATCCAGGTTCGTGATCCTTTTAAATGACCGGGTAAAGAAGAAACATGAGCTGCCCCTTATTGGCCGCGACAGGGAGCTTGCTGAGACCATGCTTGTGCTTCTGCGCCGTGATAAGAATAATCCCTTACATGTCGGCGAGCCGGGTGTGGGGAAAACTGCAATAGTTCATGGACTTGCAGTCATGATAAATGAGGGGAAAGTTCCAGATAAGCTGAAAAATGCCAGGATCTACCAGATAGATATGACAAATATGGTGGCAGGCACTACATTCCGCGGAGACTTTGAGAAGCGTATGAGTGACGTCCTTTCAGCCATAGAGATGGAAGAAGACCCTATAGTGTATATCGATGAGATCCACACTGTTATCGGTGCCGGTGCCTCAGGCGGCGGTCCCATGGACGGCGCCAATATATTGAAGCCATTTCTCCTGAACGGCCGCATCCGATTCATAGGATCTACGACCTATGATGAATATAAAAAATATTTCCAGAAGAATAAAGCCCTGGACAGAAGATTCCAGAAGATAGATATAGAGGAGCCTTCTGAGGAAGAAACTGTGCAGATACTTTATGGCATAAGATCGGTATATGAGGGCTTTCACAATGTGCTTTACCAGGATGATATCATACCTTATATCGTTAAGATGAGCCGCAGATATTTTATAGAAAAGTTCGACCCGGACAAGTCCATAGACGTACTCGATACGGCAGGTACCATGGTGGGCTTCAGGGAGTATGAGAACGGGGCTTTAGAAAGCTCCGGCAGGCAGCCTGTCACCCGCGATGATGTCAATGAAGTACTCTCAAAGATGCTTCGTGTTCCCCTGTCCGACATAAAGGATAATGAGACTGAAGAGCTTATAAGTCTTGAAAGACGCATAAAGAAGAGGGTATTCGGTCAGGACGAGGCAGTAAAGAAGATATGTGATTCTTACTTCGTTTCCCGTGCCGGTCTTAATGAAGAGAATAAGCCTGTAGCCAGTTTCCTTTTTGTAGGCCCGACCGGCGTCGGCAAGACAGAGATCGCCCGTACTCTTGCTGATGAGCTTAAGGTACCCCTTATCAGATTCGATATGAGTGAATATATGGAGCGTCAGTCAGTTGCCAAGTTCATTGGTGCTCCGGCAGGCTATGTAGGCTATGAGGAAGGAGGCATACTGACTGACGCCATCAGGAAGAATCCGCGCTCAGTCCTCCTCCTTGATGAGATAGAAAAGGCGTCGCACGACATTTATAACGTGCTTCTTCAGGTAATGGATTATGCGACTCTGACTGACAATCAGGGAAGAAAAGCTGACTTTAGAAATGTCATCATTATCATGACATCCAATGCCGGCGTCCGCGATATCGAGAAGGCATCCATCGGCTTCGGAGCTGCTGAGACCAATCCTATGGCAGTCAATGAGGCCGTCAATGATATATTTGCCCCGGAATTTCGAAACCGACTGTCAGCAGTTGTGCGTTTTAACGGTATTACCCGCGAGGTCGCAGAAAAGATCGTCGATAAGGATATTAAGAGACTTGAAGAGAATGTCAGGGACAGAAAACTCAGCATCGAGATCACTGATGAGCTTAAGGAGAAGATACTTGATCAGGGCTATAGTGAAAAGGATGGCGCAAGGCGCATCCAGAAGGAGATCGATGATCTAATTAAGCCTGTCCTTGTACATGAGATCATTTTCGGAAAGCTTAAAAGCGGCGGTAGGGCTGTGCTTTCTCTGGATGGGGAGAATGTCAGGGTTAAGGTCCTTTCATAAGACCATCACGACATAAGTGCTGATCAGGCATAAAAAACACGTGAAACAATGGAGGATATAAGATATGACATCACGGCATAAGCGCTGATCAGGCATAAAAAACATGTGAAGGCAAATGCATATTTGATTTTTGTTCAATATGAATATATAATTGTGAAAGTTATTCTGCTGTCAAAAACCCCTGTATTCTTATATTTGCAGGGTGATATGGCTGTCTGCAGCTTTAGACGCGTTTTATAACAGCATGGGCGATCCTGATGTCCTGCTATCTGCTGCGGCAGTAAGCGATACACTTTGCAGCACAAAAGGGAAAAAGTCAGCAGGCCATCTGTATGTTCAGCATATTAACTTCAGATAATAAAAGGAGAAAATAAATGAGCGAGAAGATCATATTAACAGGAGACCGTCCGACAGGGAGGCTCCATGTCGGCCACTATGTAGGCTCACTTTCAGAGAGAGTAAGGCTGCAGAACAGCGGCGAATTCGACAAAATATATATCATGGAGGCTGATGCCCAGGCACTTACTGATAATGCCGAGAATCCTGAGAAGGTTCGTGACAATATTACCGAGGTAGCCCTTGACTACCTTGCGTGCGGCATTGATCCTGAGAAGTCGACCATATTCATTCAGTCAATGGTTCCGGAGCTTGCAGAGCTCACAGTTTATTATATGAATCTTGTTACGGTTGCCAGAGTAGAGAGGAATCCTACAGTTAAGGCAGAGGTAAAGATGAGACACTTCGAGGCCTCTATTCCGGTAGGTTTCTTCGTATATCCTATAAGTCAGGCTTCAGATATCACTGCTTTCAAGGCAACTACAGTACCTGCAGGCGAGGATCAGGAGCCAATGCTCGAGCAATGCAGGGAGATAGTAAGAAAGTTCAATTCAGTATACGGTGAGACTCTTGTCGAGCCTGAGATCCTGATCCCGTCCAATAAGGCATGCCGCCGTCTCCCGGGTATCGATGGCAAGGCAAAGATGAGTAAGTCCCTCGGCAATGCCATCTATCTTTCAGATGAGTCAGATGTCATCAGGCAGAAGGTAATGTCGATGTATACAGATCCAACACACCTTCAGGTATCAGATCCGGGCCATACGGACGGAAATCCGGTATTCATATATCTTGAGGCATTCTCCAAAAAGGAGCACTTTGAGGAGTTCCTTCCTGAGTATTCAGGCATAGAGGAATTGGAAGAGCATTATAGAAAGGGCGGCCTTGGCGATATGAAGGTCAAGAAGTTCCTTAACAACGTAATGCAGTCAGAGCTTGGACCTATAAGAGAAAGGCGCAATGAATGGGAGAAGCGTCTTCCTGACGTATATGACATCTTAAAGGCCGGCAGTGCCCGCGCAGAGGAGGCTGCAGCCCAGACGCTCTCCGAAGTGAAGCATGCGATGCGCATTGATTACTTCTCATAATTATCAAACGGTTTAAAAAGTATCAGCAGCCTTTTTTATCTCCTAATAGCACTTTGATGGTCAGGTAAGTGGCTTTGGACCTATTCTCATCGGTTGGCTAAAGCCAACCTTTGGAACTTGCCAAAAGCCTGGCAAGTTCTGACGTGAAGAAGTGAGCGAGAGCGCGTCCAAAAGCCACTACCTGATTACAAAGTGCTATTAAAAATCGTGAGGCTGATGATGAAAGCAAACCGTAAGTGGCCGGAAATGTATACTTTTATAAAAAAAGGAGCCATCACATGGCTCCTTTTTAATGTATCAGAGTATTGGTGTCTGCATTAAGCAGACGGATCGGGGCTTTCAGCAGCCGACTTTCCTGCCGTTAGCCAGGATATAACCTGAGATCCTGCCCGCCTTGTAATCAGCTATCTTTTTGCTGTCAGGCACTTCGGGATCTGTAGGATCGTAATTTACTTCACTTGTGATGCCTGCCGGCTTTCCGAGGGGACCGGGAGCTGATGCACTTCCGAATGAGATCTTTACCTGGCAGCCGCTTGATGCGTAATCGTATATCCACTTTGCATCACGGACCATCATTCTCATGCAGCCGGCACTTGCAGGTCCGCCGAGCCTGTTAAAGTCTGAAGGTGAGAGTGCATAGTGGGAATCAGCGCCTACAGCTATAGAGTGGAAATATACATTTCCGCATACGTGCGTTGCCCATCTTGCATAGCATATAGAATCATCAGGCTCCACCATAGGCTTGCAGGAGTATCTCTGACCTGTAGCATATGTCCCGAGCGGTGTAAAACTTGTATCTTCATCGGTATCTGCTACAGTGCCCTTTGACCATGTATCGCGGCCGACGGAGACACGGAATGCCCTTACAGGTATGTCGTAACTCCCTGTATTGCTGTCATACGCATATGCGGTAACTGTTGCGGCGGCTCTGTTTACCTCAAATACGAAATGATTGGACATATTGCGTTTGAGACCGAGCTTTGAAGTTACATCCGTAAGCTTTTTATTATTTACATAGAAGAATTTATATTTGTGACCGTTATATGTTGAATAATGCCAGCCGTTAAGGCCAAGATCTGTTTTCCTGATCTTGAAATTCTTCTGACCTATGAACTTTTTCTTACCCCACCGGGTAACTGCATAGATCTTCACCACTGCCTTGCCATATGTCTTTATAGGCGAAACAGCAGTAATGTCCTTGAAGTTTTTCTGTTCGACTGTAGTCTCGGCAAACTTCTTAAGGCTACCGTCATTATCCATATATGATTTGAAGATCACCTGTTTTGCAAAACCCGGAACGTAAAGGCCCGAATACGTATAAGTAATGTCGCCGAGCTTGCATTTTACACTTGCCTTGCCGGTCTGGATGCGTTCATCAAGAGTGAGATCTTCCGGCAGATAAGAATCTGTCCCGTTTAAGTCTCTTACAGATGCCCTGACTGAGAAGACCTTAAGCTTATTGCCGATCTTGCTGAGCTTGATCTTTGCGATATAATTGCCTTCATCATCACTATCGGCCACCTTATGGTAAACCATTTCGCCGCCGTCGAATATCTGGAACTGTACGCGCTCCACGTCCTCATATTGCTTAAGACCCAGAACCCTCAGCCTGAATGCTCCGTCTTTCTCAAGCTTATAGCTTTTTCTGACGCTGAATTCATCATAATCATATGCAGGACCGCTTACGGCAGTATTTGTTGCGGGGCTTAAAGCAGTACCAGTAGCCGGAACTGCTTCAGCGCCTGCAGAAGCGGAAGAAGCAGCTGTAAGTCCGGCTGCAATTATCGCTGTCACACAGGCTGTAAGAAATCCTTTGTTAATGATAGATATTTTCTTTAATATATTTTTTGTCTTTTCCTTCAGGTGCATTATATTTTCTACCCTTATCCTTCTTTGATACTTGTGACGATATTCATTACAGTGCGTTATATTAACACAGGAAAGAACTTATTTTCAACAGACGCATATTACAGTTATCTTACATTTTTGTAATATAAGCTGAAATTGAAAAAATTCTCCTTTCATTAAAGAATTTATGATATTATAGGAGTTATGGAAGTTGCATTTGCAACTAATATTTCTTAAAACGAATTAAGAAAGGGGAAATATTTATGGGGTTTATGAAAAGTTTCTATGCCAAGGGGCTGGCATTTATGCTTGCTTTAACTGTTGCGGTGACATTTACGCCGCTGCCTGCATCTGCAGCAGATGGCGGACAGACTTCGGGTAATAATGCGGGTGATACTTTGGATCCTTCAAGCGGCAGCGATCCGGCTTCGGGCGGTTCTATTGCAAGCTCGTCATCAGGTATTTCCACATCATCCGGCGTCTCTACGACATCCGGTGTATCATCATCATCCGGAATAACATCGCCATCCGGAGTTACAACACCGTCAGTTATACCTACAAAACCATCTGTAGATCCCGGACAGGGTACAGGCGGCGAGACACATGAGGAAAAACCGCATGGACTTTTTGAGATACCGGAAGGCACAGCATCTATCGCCGATAATGAATATAAGGGTACAGGCTATCAGGAGATCATAATGGCTGACAGTGTGCAGACCATTGGCGAACATGCATTTGAAGGCGGTGTTAACCTCAATAACGTTTATTTTAAGGATGCTCCTTTTCTTACGACCATAGGAGCCTATGCATTTGCAAATAATCCGAATCTTGGCATATCACTTCCGTCAAGCGTAACAAAGATCGGTCCGTATGCATTTGCAAACTGTCCGAATCTTCGTGACTCCGCGCCTAAGAAATACGATCAGGACCAGCAGAAGAGAAATGATCCTTCCAATCAGGCGGGAGTTCTTGAAAATACGCAGATCACAGAGGTACCTGAATATTGCTTCTTCCAGTCGGAGAACGTTCACATCAGTACTCTTCCTGCAACGGTAGTTACTATCGGGGCATTTGCTTACTCAGGCGTCAAGAATATAGATACAGTAAATTTCCTGGGTTCAAGTCTTAAGTCTATAGGCGAAGGAGTATTCAAGGATGCTCCTAACCTCCACAGGATCACTATCCCTGAAGGCGTAACGACTATTCCAAAGGATGCATTCAGCGGATGCGTGAATCTCAATGAGATAGTGCTTCCAAATACTGTTACCACGATCGATGAGCATGCATTCAAGGACTGTAAGAATATCCATCATATGGTAATCCCGGCAAGCGTAAAATATATAGCATCCAACAGCTTTGAAGGTGTTACGAACATCAATGAAATTGATTTCAGCCAGAATCCATATGCTGCGTCAATACTCAAGGGAACTCCGTATTCTGCAGCTACAAAGGGCACTGTATTCGTAAACAGCAAGTATAGATACAGGGTCCTTGCGGACACTGACAGCACATCAACTAATGGCAGTGTTGACATAATGGGCTTTAAGAATAATAAGCTTAAGAACAGGACTACAGTTGCGATAATACCATCGACCGTAACATTCAATGGCATTACTTTTAAGGTCCAGGAGATCGATCAGAAGGCATTCATGAAGTGCAAACGCCTGAAAAAGGCAGTCATCGGAAATAATGTGCAGGTGATCGGAAAGTCTGCCTTCTTTAAGTGCAGGATGCTCAAAGTCGTACAGATAAAGTCCCTGAAGATAAAGTCTGTAGGAAAGTATGCATTTGCCGGTACAAAGGCAAAGGTCAGGGTAAAGGTACCTAAGAAGCGCCTTAAGAAATACAGGAAGCTTCTTAGAGGCAAGGGCAGGCTTGCAGTAAAAAGATAAATTTTCCTTTGACATCGCTCTCATATTGTGTAATATTTTTATAAATTATCATATCAGCATCTTCCGCGGAAGATGCTGATGCATTCTTTGTCAGTAAAAGGTTTTTTACTGTTTTTCGTATGATTTATGGAGGAAATAAGACATGAGAAAATGGACAGGCTATATGAAGGGCGTAAATTTAGGAGGATGGCTTTCACAGTTCCCCGACGCAGTTGAAATGGCTGAGAAGCGCGATGCAGACGGAAATGCATCAGATGAGCTTCCTGAAAGCCTGCTTAAGCACATCGATACATTCATTACCGGAGATGATTTTAAGAGGGTAAAGGATATGGGATGTGACCATGTCCGCATACCCGTGGATTATGTGCTTCTTGAGAATGAAGCCGGTGATCCGCGTGATATCGGCTTTAAGAAGCTGCATGAGGCTGTTTCCTTCTGCAGAGAGAACGGT
>JAZASR010000009.1:0-71362 GCA_036343175.1 Lachnospiraceae bacterium | reverse complement strand
GCTCCACTTTATAAAGAGCAGATATAAAAAGAGCAGATATTTTTATATCTGCTCTTTTTCATGTCTGTTTTTTATATCTGCACTTTTTTATCTGTACCTTTTTCATGTCTGCATTTTTCTCTGCTCACTTAATATCTGCACTTTTTTATATCTGCTTTGTTCCTGAAAGTTCGATGTTTTCCTGTTAGTTTTGATCTGAACAAAAATCTTCATTCTGCTCTTGACAAATTGTTAAGAAGTTGTTACACTATGTTTGTAACAAATTTGTAACAAATATAATAATTTGTAATAGACAGTAAACAGTTGTAACAAATAAGTGGAAACTTTCAAACAGATCTAACAATTATCTTTGGAGGATAGGATGCTGAAAAATATTAACATTAAAAAGTTTTTTAATCTTACGCTGCTTCTTCTTATGGTCACAGCCTTCAGCTTTCCGGCTGTACAGTCACAGGCTAAGCAGAAGAGTAAGAAGAAGGCGACACCTGTAGTTGCGGGAGTTGCTTATAATACCGTCAAGAAGGCAAAGAAGACCGCTGATAAGGACGCATCACCGGTCAGAGCATCAATGCTTGGTGATGAGGTTGCATCATATGCAGTAAAGTTTGAAGGAAACAGATACGTTGCAGGTGGTTCAAGCCTTACACATGGTACAGACTGCTCAGGCTTTACCATGAGCGTATATAAGAAGTTCGGCATATCACTTCCTCACAGCTCAAGAGCTCAGGCCGGATATGGAAAGAGCGTATCGGTCAGCGAGATGATCCCGGGCGATCTAGTATTCTACGGCGGCAGGGGTATCCACCACGTAGCTCTTTACATAGGCGACGGAAAGGTAGTTCATGCAACGACACAGAGAACAGGCATCATGGTCACAAGGCTTACATATTCAGGGAGCCCTGTAAAAGCCAGAAGGGTTGCATGATCGGAGATAAAAGCTCGAATAAAAGCTCAGATTAAAGCTCAAGTAAAAGTTCAAGTAAAAGCCCATATCTAAAGTAAGTGAGATTAACATCAAAAGACTTTCGGAAAACTGTTTCGAAAGTCTTTTTTGATTTCTCTGATTTCTTTGACTTTGCAGGGGATATTGCCGGGAAAATTATTGATCGTATTACCAATTTCCATAAAATATAAAAAATAAGACAAATGGAAATTTGTTTATGATGCAAGCTTTAACCATTGAAATATGCCTTTAAATGTGGTACTATTATATTATTATTTCCAGAAATCAAAAAATATTTAAGATATGGAAATTATAATGTTTCCGGTTATGCATGGCATTTTAGATTGAAAGGGTGACTTATATGATGATAGGCAGAGTAGATGAAAAACGTGAGCTGCAGGCATTATTGGATGAAGATGATCCACAGTTTGTTGCTGTTCTGGGTCGACGCAGGATCGGAAAGACATACCTGGTAAGAGAAAGTTTTAATTATCACTTTACATTTGAACATAGCGCCCTTTCTGTGGCAGAGATATCACAGAAGCAAAGGACACAGGCTCAGCTGGATTGTTTCGCGGATTCTCTTAGGAAAGCAGGGCTCGATCTGAATACAGGTCTGTCTTCATGGAAAGAGGCCTTTGATGGATTAAAAAAGGTAATAGAGTCGTCGGACGAAAAGAAGAAAGTTATATTTATCGATGAACTTTCATGGATGGATACAGGCGGCAGCGGACTGCTTTCTGCTTTGGAAAATTTCTGGAACGGATGGGCAGCAGCAAGAAGGCAGAAGGACGTAATACTGATAGTATGTGCCTCAGCAACATATTGGATGATCGATAATGTTGTAAATTCCAGAGGAGGGCTGCATAACCGCCTGACCGGACAGATATTTCTCAAGCCCTTCACTTTAAAAGAGTGTGAGGAATATGTCAGATCGAAGAATATAGTCATGAACAGGTATCAGATTCTTGAGTGCTATATGATAATGGGCGGAGTGCCATATTATTGGTCACTGTTAAAGAAAGGTATGAGTTTACAGCAGAATATTGATAATATCTTCTTCAGGGAGAATGCCCCACTGGCTAATGAGTATGACAATCTATATAAAGCTTTATTTGACAGGCCGGATCAGTATATCAGGATAATAGAAGCATTAAGCGCGGTAAAGTCCGGTATTACAAGGAGTGAGATCATCGAAAAGACTGGTATCAATGGATCAGGCGATTTTTCAAGGAAGCTTAAAGAATTGGAAAATTGCGGTTTTATCAGGAAGTATGTTCCCTTTGGCAGTAAACGCCGTAATAGTCTTTATCAGCTGATAGACAATTTCACTCTCTTTTATTTCAAATTTATGAAAGAAAAAGTGTATGATGAGGCTTTTTGGACGAACAGGATCACATCGCAGGCTGCAGGTGTATGGAAGGGACTTGCTTTTGAAAGGGTCTGCTTAGAGCATGTTCCGCAGATAAAAAAAGCTCTGGGAATATCAGGGGTGGAGACTACGGTAAATGCCTGGGTCTGCAGGGCGGATCCGGATAATGGCATATTCGGCTCTCAGATCGATCTCCTCATCGTGCGCCGCGACCAGGTAATTAATTTATGCGAAATGAAATATTCAGAAGAAGATTATGCGGTAAATGCTTCATTTGACATGAGCATGCGCCATAAAATATCTGATCTGCATACTGTGACCGGGACGAAATATAACATTTACCCTACTCTGATAACAACATACGGGGTGATACAGAATTCGTATTCAATGAACCTGCAGTCAGTACTCACGGCTGATGATCTGTTTGCATGATCAGCAGGATAAAATAATAGATCTTAAGGAATAAAAAAATTCCCGGCAATGTGATATGAG
This sequence comes from Lachnospiraceae bacterium, assembly GCA_036343175.1. Lineage (GTDB taxonomy): Bacteria > Bacillota > Clostridia > Lachnospirales > Lachnospiraceae > JAEEJA01. The sequence goes on along the minus strand of JAZASR010000009.1, from coordinate 68,555 downwards.
TTTATTAATAAGGGTACATATCATTATGCCGGGAATTTTTTATCTTCTTGTGTTTAAGCTTTGCCATCGATCATAGGGCGAAAAGCTTTAATTTACGTCATCATACCCCGATAAAGATCAATAAGCTGGCAGGAGGCAGGAATACTTTAACACCTGCAATAAAACTGCTGCTTCTGATCAGCTTTAGTCCGATCAGATCAATCCGACATTCTTCATTTCGCGCTTGATGAGTTCCTTATGGTCATCTGAAAGTTCGCAGAGAGGAAGTCTTAATGGACCTGCTGCATATCCTAAGAGGCTCATGGCATACTTGACAGGGATAGGATTTACTTCACAGAAGAGGGCACGGATGAGCGGAAGGTACTTAAGCTGAAGCTCTCTTGACTTATCTACGTTACCCTTGAGGTACTCGGCAACGATATCGTGTGCTGCCTTTGGAGCCACATTTGAAAGTACTGAGATAACGCCCTTGCCGCCCAATGAAAGGATAGGTACGATCTGGTCATCATTTCCCGAGAAGATCGTAAGCTTGTCGCCGCACTCGTAAGCTTCGTCAGCGGTCTGGCTTAAGTTCCCTGTTGCATCCTTGACTGCCTTTATGTTGTCGTACTTGTCAACGAGTGTCTTTAATGTCTCAGGCTTTACGTTGCAGCCCGTCCTGCTTGGTACATTATATACGATGATAGGAATATTGATGGCCTCGGCGATGGAACCGTAGTGCTTTACAAGGCCGGCCTGAGTTGCTTTATTATAATAAGGGGTAACACAGAGAACGGCGTCTGCTCCATAGCTTTCAGCCTCTTTTGAAAGGTTGACTGCAGTATATGTAGCATTAGAACCGGTTCCTGCTATGACAGGGATCCTGTGGTCAACCTTGTCGATGCAGTACTTAACAACCTTCATGTGCTCTTCCTCGCTCATGGTAGCCGACTCACCTGTAGTACCGCAAACGACTATAGCATCTGTGCCGCCGCTGATCTGATCCTCGATGACTTTACCAAATTCATCATAGTTGACACTTCCATCCTCATTGAATGGAGTAATGATAGCTACGCCTGCTCCTTCAAAAATAGCCATTTTATAAAACCTCCTGAATATAAAAATCAAGCCTCTGACCTGTAATTGAAGTCAAAGGCTTTAAAATTTGCCTTAATATGCTTAGATTAACGCTAAGACACGGCATTGTCAAGTATTCAGACTAAAGTTGCTTGATGTTTTTATTAAATATCTAAATGGTCCGGTGGTTCGAATTGTCAGGTGTTAATACTGAAGTTACCCGATATTTTAGTTAACCTGTCAGTAAAGCACTTTTGAATATTACTGCGTATCGATATGCTCCAACGGTTCGAATCTCCTTGGATATTCGCTTAAGGTAGATGGCGTCTTATTGGCCTCACATGCTCTCTTACAGAAGATCATCTGTGAGTCAACTGCCTTCTTTCCTTCCTCAGGATATAGTTTCTTGTAGGTGCCGTCAGGCTGCATTACGTGAGCCTTGCAATTGTCCTCGAACTCCAGCTTTATGATGCCCTTGACTTCTTCCTTAAGCGTCTCATCCTCTATAGGGAAGAGGATCTCGACACGGCGGTCAAGATTTCTTGGCATCCAGTCTGCTGATGCAAGGTAGATCTCTTCATTACCGTTGTTGTGGAAGTAATAGATCCTCGAATGCTCAAGGAATGTGCCGACTATTGAGCGCACGCGGATATTCTCGCTGATGCCCGGTATGCCTACCTTAAGGCAGCATATGCCGCGGACTAAGAGCTTTATCTTAACTCCGGCTGCTGATGCCTTGTAGAGCTCTGATATGATGCCCGGGTCGCATAAGGAATTCATCTTTGCTGTGATAAAGGCGTCCTTCCCTGCCTTTGCAAACTCTGCCTCGCGGCGTATGAGGGATACGAACTTATCACGGAGCCATATAGGGGCTATGGTAAGCTTATTCCACTTTGCAGGCTCAGAATAACCTGAAAGCATGTTGAATACTGCTGTTGCATCTTCACCGATCAGCTTGTTGCATGTAAGGAGTCCTATATCTGTATACTGCTTTGCAGTCTTATCGTTGTAGTTACCGGTCGCAAGGTGTACGTAGCGTCTTATGCCGTCATCCTCGCGGCGGACGACAAGGGTGATCTTCGAATGGGTCTTTAAGCCTACCAGACCGTAGAGAACGTGGCAGCCTGCCTGTTCGAGCTTCCTTGCCCAGATGATGTTATTTTCCTCATCGAAACGGGCCTTGAGCTCTACAAGAACTGTTACCTGCTTGCCATTCTGTGCCGCCTCGGCAAGTGATGCGATGATAGGAGAGTTTGATGATACCCTGTAAAGGGTCTGCTTTATGGCGAGGACCTTATCATCTGTTGCGGCGCGGCGGACAAAGTCAACTACAGGATCGAATGTCTCATATGGGTGGTGGAGAAGTATATCGTGCATCCTTATCTGATGGAAGAGAGAATCGTCCATATCCAGGTACTTTGGAGGCTGCGGTGTATATGGTTTGCTCTTTAAGTCATCGAAGCCGTCTATGCCTGAAAGCCTGAAGAGGAATGTGAGATCCAGCGGACCGTCGATATAGAATATATCCTGCTCCTTGATATTGAACTCATCTGTGATGATCTTTAAAAGCTCCTTGTCGATATCCTTTTCGACCTCGAGCTTTATGGCCTCGCCCCACTGCCTCTTTTTCAGCTGCTTCTCGATCTCCATGAGGAGGTCGGCGGCCTCTTCTTCCTCTATTGAAAGGTCTGCGTTTCTCATGACCCTGTATGGGAATGCGCAGATGACGTCATTGCTTACGAACAGCTTGCCTAAATTGCGTTCTATCACCTGTTCAAGAAGGATATATGTCCTTTCGAAGCCATCTTCTGAAGGTATCTCGATGATACGGCTCAAACCTGATGGAACCTGGACAGTCGCGAAGTCGTACTTGCTGTCAGGCTCTGTCTCTGTGCGCTTGCTCATATAGAGTTCATGGAAATTGGAGATCTTATCCGCATCGGTCTTCTTTGTCTTAAGAAGGGCACAGATGTTAAGGGATTTATTCCTGATAAGCGGGAACGGTCTTGATGAATCAACTGCCAGAGGGGTGAGCACAGGGAACACCTCATTGTCGAAGAAATCATCGACGTAAGAGGCCTGAGCTTCGCTTAAGTCCTCATATTTATCGATGACACGGATCTTTTCTTCTTTAAGTGCAGGGATAAGAGCTTTATTGTATGTGTCGTACTGGTCCTTTGTAAGCGTGTGTGTCTTCACGCTGATGGCATCCAGCTGCATCTGAGGTGTCATGCCTGCCAGGTCAGGCTTTGTATAGCTGGCATTTACCATATCCTTCAGGGATGCGACTCTTACCATGAAGAATTCGTCAAGGTTCGATGCGGTGATGGCAAGGAACTTGAGCCTGTCAAGAAGCGGTATGCGCTTGTCCTGTGACTCTGTAAGCACTCTGTAGTTGAAATCTATCCATGACAGCTCTCTGTTATAATAATTCTTCGGATCCTTGAATTTACTTTCGTCCATTTTTTCCTCCTTTTTTGACTGACCGGTTTAAATGAATATATTGAATGTTTAAAGATCATCCGAAAACTTTTTATCCGAAATTCCTTCTCTGTCTCCGCCTGATCTTATGATATCCTGAATAGCTTAAAGATCATCCGAAAACTTTTTATCCGAAATTCTTTCTCTGCCTCAGCTCAGGCCTTATGCCAAATACTTCCTCAAAAAAGTCTGCTCTCTGCTCGAAGAAGCCGCGCTCAAGAGTGATGTCTGTAATGGTATCGCCTGTGATATAGAGCTTTTCATCCTTTATCTCAATGCCGGTCTTCTTGAACTTCTGAGTGTGGCTCTTGTCCATGCTGCCCGCGAGCTTTATGATGGCATTGAGCTTTGTAATGCGGATGTAATCCTTCTTGCTTACATCGCTCTTAAGGGCATTGTAGCCCGGGAACTCCTTGTGGAGATACAGAAGCGTCAGAGCAATGAGTGAGCGCTCCTTGTGGGAAAGCCCCAGTATCTCTGTCGACATAACTATCTTATATGAATTCTCACCGACTTCACTCAAGTTTATAAATGAACCTGTGTCGTGGAGGATCACTGCAAGCTGAAGGAGCAGCCTGTCCCTGGATGTCATGAAGTTCGATTCCTTCAGGAAATCAAATATCTTAAGGGAGTTGTACATGATATTTTCGTAATGCTCTTTATTGCACTTATATTTATCAGCAATGACCTTCGTCTCAGAAATGATGTCGTCTTCAGAGTTGTGAGCAGGGATCATCTTCTCGTGGCTTTCCGCAAAGTCAGCTGCCATGCCGTCGCAGAGAGTGATATCGGACAGCCACATGTTCTCGGCATCTGTCTCACTGAATATGATCTCATAGATCATGGCGACAGGAAGCAGGAGGGAAGCCTGCTCGAATGATGTATCAAGGTCCTTTGTAAGCTCCTGCGGAGTTTTGGAGGTTATCTCATTATAGAATCTGTCATAGCCTGCGCGGTCCAGAGTATCCTTTTTCTTGAGTCTGCTGTCGCTAGGCATGATGGATGCGAAATTGTGGCGGCTTAGATATCTCATGAATATTCGGAGCTGGTTGCCGACCGCTATGATGTTCTTGATATTGTAGCCTGCCAGGAAATGCTCCTTATAATTATGAATGTCATCATATATGTATTCATATACAAGGTTCTTGTAGCTTACAGTCTTCTGGCTTAAGGCTGAAAGCGTCTCCTGTATACGCAGGGAACCGAGCTTCAGGTTCTGCGTGGATATGAGCTGCTCACAGTCATAGTGGGACAGCTGCATGGAGCCTCCGCTTACATCTACGAGCAGCGTACCCTTTTTGATGAGCTTGTGAAAGCTGTTGTCCGTGATAGCAAGTGACTTGTAGTAGACGGCTCTCTGCTCTGAGTTGCTGAGTACCTTGATAGTAAAGCCTGTCTTTTCCTTGACCTGCTCGAGAAAGAGGATGTTATTTTCAGCCTCTCTTACAGCACTGGTGCCCACGATCTGGTATGACTTGACACCGTACTCCTTCATCTTCTCTTTGTAGGCATTGAGGATCCTGCATACTCTTTCGATAGAAGCGTATGTCATGCGGCCTGCAGAATATGTCTCGAGTCCGATCTTTGTGCTGTGATGCACATAGTCCAATACGTGAATGCCTGACTCGGCGCCGATCTCGTAGATCTTCATTGATATTTCATGAGATCCGACGTCGATGGCAGCAAATGTACTATAGTCCATGATTTGCCTTCCTTCTTTATATATTTTCGTACAAAAAGTTTCGAGAGTGATTAAGCGGTTCGAAATGCCGTATTTACCGAAAACCGCTATATTAATATACTATTCTAGCATAAAGTTTAAGTAAAATGAATATAAATGAATTGTAAAAACCGTACAAAATTAAAGAAAACATATCTATCGATAAATGGATCTGATTCTGATATAATACTGAGTGCCTGTGAGACCTGTTGTAAAGTATGGCAATATATTGCAGATCATGTTTACTTATAGGTATGGGGACAGATGAGGCATGGCACGAATTACCTTATATGGCCGTGGTTCTGTATGGAATATAAATTGAACAGGCAAGGAGACAGTATATGAGATTAAAGCACGTAAAGGGGTCCAATGAAAAGATAGCCTCAGATCCGCACACTATTCAGACTGACATGACAGATGGGGAGAAGCTCAAAGACCGCTGGAATGAGGTATTCGCCAATGACCATGATCTCTATCTTGAGATAGGCATGGGAAAAGGCTCTTTTATAATAGAACATGCTGAGAAGCACCCTGAACGCAATTATATCGGCATTGAAAAGTTCTCAAGCGTTCTTGTCAGGGCTGTAGAGAAGGTCGGGGAGCTGGAAGGCAGAGCCGATGGCGCCGCTGTATCTGGAAAATCCGGTGCTCTTGATACACCGGCAGCAGAAAGTACTAAAGTTCCGTATAATAAGAATCTTATTTTCATGCGCATGGACGCTGAAGATATTCTCAAATATTTTGGCAGGGAAAAAGTCAAGGGCATATTCTTAAACTTTTCCGATCCATGGCCAAAGAAACGCCATGCAAAGCGAAGACTCACATCATCAGAATTCCTTGCCAGATATAAGGAAATACTTGCCCCTGGAGGCATCATAGAATTCAAGACAGATAACTCTGACCTTTTCGAGTTCTCAGTGAAGGAAGCGGAAAGATCGGGCTGGAAGCTCATCTCTGTGACCCGCGACCTGTACGGGGATGGGGATATCCCTGATGAGATAAAGACCGAATATGAGAGGAAGTTCATGAACCTTGGAAGCCATATCAATAAAATGATCATTCAGAGACCATGATGGATTCCTGTTATTTACATGAAAGACCTGTCTTTCAATTGAAAAAATTGATAATAAAGTACATTGGCTTATGATAGTACAAACCGTAATTTTTAAAGGGACTTCATAATATAAGGAACTTCCATCAATTTCGAATATCTTCGCATTAATAATTGACAAATATTTGTCATATTGCTAAAATTCGTTGTTGTAAATATTCTTAATGTTTGCAGAGGAGGCTGTTATATGAAGAAAAAGATTTTTTCAATACTTGTTGATAACACATCCGGCGCACTTAGCCGTGTAGCTGGTCTTTTCTCGAGAAGGGGCTACAATATCGACAGCCTTACAGTCGGCACCACAGAGGATCCGAAGTATTCAAGGATGACAGTCGTTGCAACAGGCGATGACCAGACACTTGAGCAGATCTGCAAGCAGCTTCAGAAGCTTGAGGATGTAATAACAGTCAAAGAGCTTGAGCACGGCAGGTCAGTTACCCGTGAGCTCGTACTTGTGACCATCAAGGCTGACTCAACTGCCAGATCAGAGATAGTTACACTGGCAGGCATCTTCAGAGCCAATATCGTAGATGTCGAGCAGGATTCACTCATGATAGAGATCACAGGAAATAAAGCAAAGATAGATGCTTTTACGGATCTTGTCAGAAAGTACGGTATCTTAGAGCTCGTCCGCACAGGCATCACAGGCCTTGCCAGGAATGCATCGGATAACGATGAGGAGCTCTCTGACTGAGCAGGATATAAGCGCGGATACAGCTGAAGCAAGCTTATAAAACGTTTTACAGGACATACCTGCCTGACGCTTTATATATAAATATTTTTATAATCTATTAGGAGGAAACTAAAAATGGCAGAAGCAAGAATGTTTTATCAGAATGACTGTGATCTCAACTTATTACAGGGTAAGAAGATTGCCATTATCGGATATGGCAGCCAGGGACATGCACATGCTCTTAACTTAAAGGATTCGGGCTGTGATGTTTTCGTAGGCCTTTATGAAGGATCAAAGTCAAAGGCCAAGGCTGAAGCACAGGGACTTAAAGTATATCCTGTAGCAGAAGCAGCAAAGATGGCTGACATCATCATGATCCTCATCCCTGATGAGCTCCAGGCAGATATGTACCACAAGGATATTGAGCCAAACTTAAAGGATGGCGACATGCTTATGTTCGCACATGGCTTCAATATCAATTATAAGCTCATAGTACCACCTAAGGGAGTAGATGTTACAATGATCGCTCCTAAGGCACCGGGACATACAGTTCGTTCCGAGTATCAGGCTGGTAAGGGCACTCCTTGTCTTGTAGCTGTAGAGCAGGATGCTACAGGTAAGGCACTTGACCTTGCACTTGCTTATGGCGCAGGACTTGGCGCAGCAAGAGCCGGTATTCTTGAGACAACATTCAAGACAGAGACAGAGACAGACCTCTTCGGTGAGCAGGCAGTTCTTTGCGGCGGTGTTTGCGCACTTATGCAGGCAGGTTTTGAAACACTCTGTGAAGCAGGTTATGACCCGAGAAATGCATACTTCGAGTGTATTCATGAGATGAAGCTCATCGTAGACCTTATCTATCAGTCAGGTTTCGCAGGAATGAGATATTCTATCTCCAACACAGCTGAGTATGGCGACTATGTATCAGGTCCTAAGGTTATTACAGAGGATACAAAGAAGGCTATGAAGAAGATCCTTTCAGATATCCAGGATGGTTCATTCGCGTCAGACTTTGTTCAGGATATGAAGAATGGCCGTATCCACTTCGAGGCTATGAGGAAGAAAGCTGCTGCACATCCATCTGAGAAGATCGGCGCAGAGATCAGAAAGCTCTATAGCTGGAGCGATGACGCCAAGCTCATCAACAACTGATGATATCAGGATCAGAATGTGTGCTTTTTATTTATCAGCACATGCATATGATCAAAGAGATATGTTAAGACCGGTATTTGTATAATGCCGTATACTGGACGACAGCTGCTGCATTGGAGATCTGCTTCAATGCACTTCTGCCGTCCTTTATTTTTCTCCCGATTTCTGCTGTCCTTTATTTTTCTCCTGTTTTTTTTATTTACTTTATCTTTTCCTTAGCTTATAATTGCTCTGAGGCATAGGCACTTTGCGAAACTTTTTTACATCTGGGAATGTCTTATTACTTATATATTATTCAATTTCGTGACGTATTCATGGTTTTTATGATTACACTGTTCATTTGTATGAAAGGGAGATCGTAGATGCTTGAAATAGGAAATGTGAGATTTGGGGATGGCATCCCCAAGATATGCTCCTCTATCACTGAGGAGGACAGAAAATCGGTAATTGCGTCGGCAGACATCATGGTCCAGCGCGACGTTGATTTTATAGAATGGCGTATTGATTATTTTCAGGATATTGACAGGCCTGATGTCCTGGAAGATACATTAAGGAGACTTCATAATTCACTTGAAGGAAGACCTCTTCTTGTGACATACAGGTCGGTAAATGAAGGCGGAAAGGGCAAAAAAAGCCAGGAAGAAATAGAGAAGTTTTTAATGAAGGCCGCCGGATCACCATACGTGGATATGGTCGATATAGAGGCTTTTATGGGACTTGATCTTCAGGATGAGCTGGAATCTCTTCGAAATGGCGATGGGGTTTCGCCTGACAAGGTCTCTCTGATCGATCAGCTGAAGAAGGATGCCTACGTAGTGGGCTCTTATCATAACTTTGATTCAACTCCGTCAATGAATGACATAGAGGATATATTCAGATATATCCGCGCGCTTGGATGCGATATCCTTAAGGCTGCCTTTATGCCTGAGTCCAATGAGGATGTACTCAATTTAATGCATGGAGTCAGCCACATTCACATGGAGGACCCGGATATCCCTGTTATTTCCATATCTATGGGAAATATAGGAGTCATATCCAGGATGGCCTGCGAGTCTTATGGATGCGCGGCTTCATTTGCAAGCGTAGGGAAGGCAAGCGCGCCTGGCCAGGTGGATATAGACAAGCTGCGTGATATCATTTCCATGCTGCATACAGTAAGGATGCCGGTGAGGAAGATCACAGTGCACAGTGATTATTGAAAAGGAATAGTAATATGGCAGAAACTTTACACTTATTTCTGACAGGCTTTATGGGAGCAGGCAAGAGCACTGTTTCACGCGTCCTTTCAAGGACTACCGGCATATATGAACTCGACACCGACAGGTTCATCGTCATGAATGAAGGCATGCCCATCAGCGAAATATTTGAAAAGTATGGGGAGTCTTATTTCCGAAGCCTTGAGACGAGCCTCCTGCGCGGTATTCTTTCGACCGGCCCCAGGATAGTTTCATGCGGCGGCGGTATGGTGCTTAAGGATGATAATGTCCGGCTTATGCACAGGGCAGGGACCGTGGTCCTCCTGACAGCAGAGCCTGAGACGATATTTGAGCGTGTAAAGAATTCTGCAAACAGGCCTATCCTTAATGGCCATATGAATGTTGAATATATTAAAGAACTTATGTCTGCGAGGCTTCCATTCTATGAGGCTGCAGCGGATATAAAAGTTGCGACCGACTTAAGGAGTATAGAAGATATAGTTGAAGAGATCATCAGGAAGACCGGGATCGGAACATAAACCTATCTGCCGGCAGAATATCTAAAATAAGCAATTGATGCAGCGATAAAAAATATCTTGAATTTCGATATGATCTGAATTATAATCTGATGTATATGTTTATTTGAAATTTTTCAGGAGGATTTAACAATGGTTTCAGCAGGCGATTTTAGAAATGGCTTAACTATCGAAGTCGATGGCAATATCTACCAGGTAATAGAGTTCCAGCACGTAAAGCCTGGCAAGGGTGCTGCATTCGTAAGGACAAAGCTTAAGGACATCAAGAACGGAGGCGTTATCGAGCGTACATTCAGACCTACTGAGAAGTGCCCGACAGCTCACGTTGATCGTGTCGAGATGAACTATCTTTACAAGGATGATATGTATCATTTCATGAATAATGAGACATTCGAGCAGATCGATCTTCCGGTCGATGATTATGAAGAGTCTATGAGATACTGCCCTGAGAATGTGCCTGTAAAGGTCTGCTCAGTTGGCGGCGAGATCTTCGCACTTGAACCTCCTCTTACAGTTGAGCTCGAGATCGTTGAGACAGAGCCTGGCGTTAAGGGCAATACCGCAACAGGTGCTACAAAGCCTGCAACAGTACTTGATGGAGTACAGGTCATGGTACCTCTTTTCGTAAATATAGGCGACAAGATCCAGGTTGATACACGTACAGGCGAGTATCTGAAGCGTGTCTGATCGATCTTCTGCAGATTTTTGGATATTTGATAATTGAAAAGTAATTAAAGATGAGTCCGTAAAGTGATCATAAGCATTACTTTACGGACTTTTTTCATAATGAGGTACTATTATGGAATACGGATTGATCGGCATGCCTCTTGGACACAGTTTTTCAAAGGAGATCCACGAGATGCTCGCGGATTATACCTATGAACTGCACCCGGTAAAGGAAGAAGACCTTGACCGGTTCATGAAAAAGCATGAATTCAAGGCTATTAATGTGACCATTCCCTACAAGCAGAAAGTAATGCCATACCTTGATGAGATCGACGATAATGCAAGGATGATAGGCGCGGTGAATACCATAGTCGTGCGCAATGGAAGGCTTATCGGCCATAATACTGATTTCATGGGTTTTAAGTATATGGTGGAGAAGCATAATATTGCCATTGAGGGTAAGAAGTGCCTGGTTCTGGGCAATGGCGGAGCTTCTAAAGCTGTTAAAGCAGTGCTGAAAAGTCTGGGCGCATCTGATATAATAACTGTATATCACAAGGCAGCGCCTGATACAGTGACTTATGAGGAAGCCTTTGGTAAACACGCCGATTGTGATGTCATTGTTAATACCACACCTGTAGGGATGTACCCGAACTCGGATGATTCGCCTGTTGACTTAAGACACTTCCCTAAGTGCAGGGCAGTGCTTGACGTTATCTACAATCCGCTGGAGACAAAGCTTGTGAGACAGGGACGTAAGCTCGGCATGACAGGGGTTTCGGGACTTGAGATGCTTGTGGCACAGGCTTTATATGCTGTAGAGTACTTTCTGGACGAGACTATTCCGCTGGAAAAGATCGACCAGATCTATAGAAATATATATACAGAAAAGGAGGCAGCTATGTCAAAAGAATCAGCTAATGATGAAATCGAAGTTAAGACTTTGGAAAAGAGCGCCGGAGAGGTCAAGATCGCATCTAACGTAGTCGGCGTCATCGCAGCCCTTGCTGCGCTTGAGGTCGAGGGCGTCCAGTCCATAGAGGGCGGCATCGATTCTTTAAGCATTTCAAAGTATGGCACAAAGAAGGTCGCAAAGCAGGTTAAGGTCCTTCTTGATGAGGACGGTGTCTATATCGATCTTAAGCTCAACATAAAATATGGCTACAGTATTCCTGTGGTATCAAAGAAGGTACAGGAGAAGGTAAGCTTCCAGATCGAGAATATGACCGGCCTTCATACCAGGGAAGTAAACGTCCGTATATCCGGCATCGGCATGGAGGACTGATTCCAAGCCGCATCAGACGATCGGCAGCTTTAAGGCACAAAGAAAGCCCAACCGAAGGAAAATTACATGGAAAAATCTAAATTCAGAGAAAAACTTTTTAAGCTCGTCTATCTTATCGAATTTCACGAAAGAGCCGAGATCATGGAAGAGGCCCAGCTTAATATCGAAAGCTTCGAAGAGAATATAAGCGAGAAGACTGCAAAGCAGCTTAAGAAAAAGCTTGGTGATATTCTCGACAGGATCGATGACATTGATAAGATTATCGATCAGAAGTCCGAAAAATGGGACACAGAACGAATTGGAAAGGCTGATCTTGCCTCTCTCAGATTAGGCATCTACGAGATGGTCTATGATGACAACGTGCCGATAAACGTTGCCGTCAAGGAAGCCGTCGTACTGGCCGACACCTACGGGACCGACAAGTCTTATGCTTTTGTAAATGGCATCCTTTCGGCTGTTGCATCCGATGACTCCATAAAGAAGGTCGATAAGAATGCAAGAGTGAAGAGAGAATCCAAGGACCACACATAAGTGCATGGCTTCTAAATGCCATTACCTGACCACAAAGTGCTATTAATAATCATGAAGGCTGATGATGGGAGCAAACCGTAAGTGGTCGAAAAAGTATACATTTCAGGCAACGGAGTTGGTTCAATTGGTAGTTAACAGAAGAAGCAGGTCATCAGGCAGCGTATCAAAAGGGTCTTTTGCAGGCCCGTTAGAAAGATCTGTCTCTGCCGTCGATGCTGTTGATGACGGCTTTCAGAGCACTGATCTGCCGGGTTTTGTATATCCCGGGAATGGTAAGACCTACGACGAAGATCACATATACTCGGTCTCATCCCTCACCATGGATATTAAACGCAAACTGCGCGAGGGTTATCGTTACTCAGATATACTTCTTAAGGGCGAGGTCTCAAATTGCAAATATCATTCCGCCGGTCATATATATTATTCGCTTAAGGATGCGGATGATCTTATATCATGTGTCATGTTCAGGAGCGATGTCTCCCGCGGTCTTGATTTCCGCCTTGAAGACGGCATGGAGATCATTGCAGCCGGCTATGTGGACGTTTATGGCCCTTCCGGCAAATATGAGTTCTATACGAAAAATATCATACAGAGCGGCGAAGGCTTAAAGCAGGCAGAGTTAAGAAAGCTTTATGAAAAGCTTTCCAAAGAGGGCCTTTTTGATGAAGATCGTAAGAAGCCTGTACCTGCTTATATTGGCAAGCTTGGAGTCATTACAAGCAGGACAGGCGCTGCGGTAGAGGATATAGTAAAGACCATAAGGCACAAGAATCCTCATATCGACATAGTGATCTACAATGCCATAATGCAGGGAAGCTCGTCGCCGGCAAGCATCATACGCGGCATGGAGTATTTTGAAGATACAGATATAGAGACGCTTATTATCGGACGCGGCGGCGGTTCACAGGAAGACCGCTGGTATTATAATGATGAGCTTCTGGTCCGTAAGATCGCAGCATATACTAAACCGGTGATCACTGCTATCGGTCATACTCCTGACATATGTCTTGCCGATATGGCGGCAGATCTTGCGGCTAAGGTCCCTGCAGATGCGGCTGATAAGGCTGCTTATGATTATGAAGTTTTTGAAGCTGAGATGCTTGCAAGGGAAGATATGCTGTCCCGTTTGATGGACACCCGGCTTTCTGACATGTACAGAGAAGTCAGGAGACAGATGAATATGCTTAAGCTCTTAAGCCCCGTTAACATTCTTGATAATAAGAAACGGTCTCTTGATGATAAGACTGTCCGTCTTGACATGCTTATGAATTCCATGCTTGAAAAGGCAAAGTACAGGCTTAAGGATACAGAGAAGCTTGACATCCTTATGCAGCAGAAGATACATGAGTCAAAACAGAGACTCACTGCCGTCAATGACCTGAATGCAGTCATGGAGAAAGATCTTCTGACCTGTAAAAATGGTATGGCTGTAAGGGTTTCTAAGCTCGAGGGTCTGTCACCGCTCTCAAGACTTAAGGGCGGTTATGCTTATGTCGAAGGAAAAGACGGTAATGGTATATCATCAGTGGATGATATTAATATTGGGGACAGCCTGAAGATCTGTTTACAGGATGGCTGGGTCCGCGCTGAAGCTTCTGGTATCCATAAGAACGATGCCGGTCAGGGCAGATGATTTTAAATGGCGATGCCAGCTATGGCAGATTCTTGTCATGTTAACGGATAAGATTTGAAATTTTACATGAAAGGGAAAAGAATGGCAGCTGCAAAGACCGTAAACGTAGAGGAATCTTTTGATAAGATAGATAAGATCATAGAGGAGCTTCAGAGTGGTGAACTTTCTCTGAATGAGTCCTTTAAAAAGTACAAGGAAGGCATGGACCTTGCTCTTTCCTGCAGCAAGGAGATCGAGAAGATCGAGGGCAAGGTGAAGGTCATCGAAGACAGCATGAATGTTAAAGAGACCGGGACGGCCGATGAGGATCCGGGTCAATTTGATGACTGAGCATTGATCATGAGAGGATATGATGGCTTGTCGTGATCATCGGAGAAAATATTAGATCTGACATTATGAGGATAATTACTTTTTTTATCTGAAAGGGGATAAGATATGAGCTCACTTCTTGATGCAAAAACTTTTTCAAAAGAGCTTGAGGAACGCACTTCTTATGTAAACAGGATCGTGACCGGATTTCTCCCTGAGGAAAAGGGGTTTCAGAAGACGGTCCTTGAGGCTATGAATTACAGCGTGACCGGAGGAGGAAAGAGGATACGTCCTTTGCTCCTTGTGGAAAGCTATCGGGCGGTATCCGGGAATAATGATGATGTTCCGGAGCCTGTAAAGACATTTGCGGCAGCGCTCGAGTTCATACATAATTATTCACTTGTGCACGATGACCTTCCTGCGATGGATAATGATATGTACAGGCGCGGACGCAAGACCACACATGCGGTATACGGCGCGGGAATGGCCACACTTGCGGGTGACGGACTCCTTAACTATGCATATGAAATAGTCGGCAGACTCATGAACAGTGAGGAGGATCCCGATGCCTTAAGACGTGAAGCAAAGTGCTTCCGCATCCTTTCCGAAAAGGCAGGCATCTACGGTATGGTCGGCGGGCAGACTCTGGACGTTGAGAAAGAAGGTCTTGAGATCTCTGCGGATGAGCTCCAGTTCATTCATGAGAATAAGACAGGAGCCCTTCTTGAGGCCCCAATGATGATAGGAGCGGTCTTTGCCGGGGCAGATGAGGTACTTGTCCGTAAAATGGGACAGGCAGGACTCGCTACAGGTATCGCTTTCCAGATACAGGATGATATCCTTGACATTACAAGCACAACAGAAGAATTGGGCAAGCCGGTGGGAAGCGACGAGGAGAACGGAAAGAACACCTACGTGAGCATTCACGGCATGGATAAGGCAAAGAAAGACGTTAAGGCTTATTCTGAAAAGGCTCTCGAGATACTTGATGGTCTGGATGAAACATCAGACTCGGCAGACTTTATCTATACCCTTATCCATTCTATGATAAACCGCAGAAAATAACCTTATATCGGTTTATTGATTGCAAAAGGTAATAACTAACTCCTTAGCAGTCTATTAATTTTTTGCTGCAATATAAAGATCATAAGAGGCAAAAATACCTTGAATAAATTACTTGACGAGATAAACAGACCCAACGATATAAAAAAGATCCCTAAGGACAGGCTTCCTGAGCTTGCCTCTGAGATCCGTGATTTTATAGTCGATCATGTGAGCCGCACAGGCGGACATCTTGCGTCCAACCTTGGGACTGTCGAGCTTACCATGGCCATACACCTGGTATGCGACCTGCCAAAGGACAAGATAGTCTTTGACGTCGGCCACCAGTGCTATACGCACAAGATCCTTACAGGCCGTAAGGACGGCTTTGACACCCTGCGCAGATACAAGGGTATGAGCGGATTTCCAAAGAGATGTGAGAGTACATGCGACGTATTCGATACCGGTCACAGCTCCACATCTATCTCTGTTGCTCTCGGACTCGCAAAGGCCCGTGATCTGTCAGGACGTGATGAAAAGATATTTGCCCTTATCGGCGACGGGGCGCTTTCAGGCGGGCTTGCCTATGAGGCGCTCAATAACGCGGCCAGACTCAGGTCAAACATGATAATAGTCCTGAATGACAATCAGATGTCCATTTCAAAGAACGTAGGCGGCATGAGCAACTATCTTGGCCGCATCAGGACGAACAAGAAATACAATGACCTTAAGAACAACGTGAAGACCAATCTTGCAAAGCTCCCTAACGGCCGCGGCGTCCGTGTTGCCGGGAATATCCGGAGCGTTAAGGATACCCTTAAGCGCATGTTCATACCCGGCATGCTCTTTGAGGATATGGGACTTACATATATAGGACCTATAGATGGTCATGACATAGGCCAGATGGTCGAGGCTTTTAATAATGCTTTGAGGATGAATGAGCCAGTGATAGTCCATGTCTGCACAAGAAAAGGCAAAGGCTACAGGCCTGCTGAGAAGTACCCTTCAAGATATCACGGGGTCGGCGCATTTAATGTATCGAGCGGCTCATCCGGCAAAGCAGACCACCCTGAGACATATTCACATGTATTTGGCGATGAGCTTATAAAGCTTGCGGACAATGATAAGAGAATAGTTGCGGTAACGGCCGCAATGCCGGGAGGCACAGGGCTTCTTGATTTTCAGAAAGCCTTCCCTGACCGTTTCTTTGATGTAGGTATAGAAGAGGAGCATGCCATAACGTATTCCGCGGGCATGGCGGCAGGAGGATTAAGGCCCGTAGTGCCTGTCTACTCGACTTTCCTGCAGAGGGCCTATGATGAGATAATGTCAGACGTCTGTCTGAATAACATGCCTGTGGTAATAGGCGTCGACCGCTCCGGAATAGTGGGAAGCGACGGCGAGACCCATCAGGGAATATACGATATAGCATATCTGCGCCATATGCCCGGTCTTACAGTTATGGCGCCTAAAGGAGCCAGAGAGCTGCGCGAGATGCTTGCATTCGCGCTGACTCTTGACGGTCCTGCGGCTATAAAGTATCCAAGGGGCGAGGCAGTTACGGAGCTTGATGATCATGATCAGGCAATAGCCCTTGGCAGGTCGGAAATACTTGTCCGGGGGTCCGGCATAGCCCTGATCGCGGTCGGCAGCATGGTAATGACTGCATATAAAGCAGCTCTCATCCTTAAGAACAAGGGAATAAATGTGACGGTTGTAAATGCCCGTTTTGTATCTCCTATAGATACCGAAATGCTTGACAGCCTGTCAGAATCTCACAAAACGATCTATACCCTTGAAGAAGGCGTCATAGAATGCGGTTTCGGCGAGGAAGTCGACAGGTACTATTCTGAAGACCATGACGTTAAGGTACATAACTTCGGCTTCCCCGATAAGTTCATATCTCATGGAAGCCCTGAAATACTATTAAAGAATTATGGACTTGATGCCGGTAGCATAGCTATGTACATACTTAAGGCTTATACGAATCCGTGATCCGGATATTCGGATAATTTATTTGAGGTAATAAAGACGTGAAAAAGAAGGAAAGGCTCGACGTGGTCCTTGTCGACCGCGGCATGATCGAGACCCGCAGCAAGGCAAAGATCCTCATTATGGAGGGTAAGGTCTTTGTAAATGGCCAGCGTGAGGATAAGGCCGGAACTCTTGTTCCCCTCGATGCTCTAATAGAGCTTAAAGGTCAGAAGCTTAAATATGTGAGCCGCGGAGGATATAAGCTTGAAAAGGCCATAGACGTATGGAAGCTCGATCTGACCGGCAGGGTATGCCTGGACATAGGTGCGTCGACCGGGGGTTTTACAGACTGTATGCTGCAGAATGGCGCCGCAAAGGTTTATGCAATAGACGTAGGGACCAATCAGCTTGCCTGGACCCTGAGAAATGATGAACGCGTGGTCTCCATGGAGAAGACAAACTTCCGTTATGTTACGCCTGCCGACATACCGGAGAAGGTAGATTTTGCAAGCGCTGATGTTGCATTCATATCCCTGGATAAGATTTTGGGCCCTGCCTATGCTCTGCTCAAGGATAATGGCACCATGGCCGCCCTCATAAAGCCTCAGTTCGAAGCCGGCAGGGAAGAAGTGGGAAAGCATGGAGTAGTCCGCGACGTGCAGGTTCAGGCAGATGTTATAAAAAGGGTGACAGAGTTTGCAAGAGCAGCGGGATTTAAGGTGCTTGGACTCGATTATTCCCCTATAAGGGGGCCGGAAGGAAATATAGAGTTCCTGCTTTATATTACAAAAGACCGGAGCGCAGCTGATGTCATATATTCGGACGAAGAAACAGCTCTTCTTGTCGAAAGAGCTCACGCTGAGCTCGAGGCAAAGAATGATAACTGAAGAGATATCTGTGAGATCAAAGCCGGGCATTATTTAAGAACGGATGTAACAGGACTAAGGATCAGACAGAAGCAAATGATATCAAGAGGATCTGAGAGCATATGAATAAATTCTGCATCATTACAAACACGGGCAAGGATCCTGACTATAAGGAAGCCGGGAAGGTCCTCACAATGATCGAGGCCCACGGCGGTTCAGCGGCGATCCTTTCCAATAAGAAGATGGGTCCGTCATCATCACGCCAGTATACCTCAGCGGACCAGATACCTGAAGGCACCGAGGCAGCCATAGTTCTGGGCGGTGACGGAACCATGATACAGGCAGCCCGAGACCTCCGTAAGATCAGTATCCCTATACTCGGCATAAATATAGGAAACGTAGGCTTCCTCACCGAGATAGACATGGACTCCGCTGACGAGGCATTTGACAGATTGGCCCGGAATGAATATTCTATTGAGAGCAGGATCATGCTCAAGGCCAGACCTGAGCTGATATCTGATAACAGCATGAAGACCCCGGCTTTTTACGATCCGGGCGGCATGAAAAAGCCTGCATCAGCTGTGGATACGGATGAAAAAGAATGTCATGCTGCATCCCCGGAAAGTGACGTAAAGACAGGCGATTATTTTGCTTTAAATGACATAGTCATCATGAAGAGCTCTACCCGTATGACTACGCTGAAGGTCTTTGACAACGGCGAGCTTATCGATGACTATACGGCAGACGGCATCATAATATCGACGCCGACAGGCTCGACAGGCTATAATCTGTCTGCAGGCGGACCGCTTATGCTCCCGGAGGCGCTTTCACTTGTCATCACTCCTATCTGTCCGCACGCGCTTAATAAAAGGAGCATAGTCGTTCGGGCTGACGATAAGATACGTATAGAGATACCTGAGACATCCGCGCCGGATACCCTTGCTGACATCATCGCTGATGGACTCAATGTAAAAACACTTGGTCCGGGCGCAAGAGTCGATGTACAGGTCGCTGAGGAGACCACAAAGCTAATAAAGCTTCATGGTATGAGTTTCTACGAGAAACTCAGGCTGAAGCTGTAATATAAAAGCTCAGGCTGAAGCCGTAATACATAAAGCTCAGACTGAAGCTGTAATATAAAAGCCTGCTCTTATTGCAATTATTATATTATCAGAGTGTGAACGCTTTGATCACCGGCCGCAGATATGTTTTGCTGCTTCCGGCTATAAGAGAATGCTTTTAGAAAATAATATTATTATCAGATACATATGGAGGAATATTAAAAAATGTCAGGACATTCAAAATTTGCTAACATCAAGCACAAGAAGGAAGCCAATGATGCTGCCAAGGGCAAGGTATTTACCATGTTCGGCCGTCTGATCGCCGTAGCAGTTAAGGAAGGCGGTCCGGATCCGAATAACAACGGCAAGCTTCGCGACGTTATCGCTAAGGCCAAGGCTGCAAACATGCCGAATGATACTATCGAGAGAGGTATAAAGAAGGCCGCAGGCAACCTTGAGAATGTTAACTACGAAGAGGTAACATACGAAGGCTATGGCCCAAGCGGTACAGCTATCATCGTAAAGGCTCTTACAGACAATAAGAACAGGACAGCTTCCAATGTCCGCAATGCTTTCACGAAGGGAAGCGGAAATATCGGTACACAGGGCTGCGTATCATTCATGTTCGATGAGAAGGGTCAGATCCTCATCGACAAGGAAGAATGCGAGATGTCATCAGACGACCTCATGATGGAGGCCCTTGACGCAGGAGCAGAGGATTTCAATGAAGAGGAAGATCATTATGAAGTTATCACTGCACCTGATGATTTCGATACAGTCCGCGATGCTCTCACAGAGAAGGGCATAGAGCTTGCAAGCGCGGAAGTTACCATGCTGCCGCAGAACTATGTAGAGCTCTCAGATGAGACAGACCTTCACCAGTTCAACAGGATCATAGAATTCCTCAATGAGGACGACGACGTTCAGGCCGTATACCACAACTGCTCAAATGCGGATGAGTGATGGCGGCATTTGTAAAAGAATTTTTTTATAAACATGCCTGTACTGTAAAAAGCGAATGCAGCGGCATGTTTACAGTGCTTATACATATATGTAATCAAATCTTAATAAATAATAAAGGCTTATATGCCGATATAAGAACAGACGGAGTTTATGCTTTGCCTGTTCTTTTTGCGTCTTATGACTAAAAATGTTATAATGACGATAAGAGACTTTACTTAATATGAAAGCAGACTGTCGTATAGAAAAGCGGATTGCCGATATATGAAAGTTGATATAGAAAATAGGAGACCCGACATATGAAACTTTTACAGAAAAGACTGATCTTTAAAGACATTATAATGGGAATAGTGTTAACAGCCCTCGTGCTCACAAGCATACCGTTCACATTCAGTAAGAAGGCAGAGGCAGCGGATGCAATAGATTTTAAAACTTCAGATGGTATTTCCATAAATCTGAAGGATAACGCAAAAAATCCTTATGAGATCAGAAAGTCTCCTGAGACGATTACTGTATCCGGTTATACCTCTACAGATATTACATGGACTTCCAGTGATGAAAAAATAATAAAAGTAACACCGAAGCAGGGAAACTCTGCGGTTGAAATATATACACTTAATATAGGAAATGCCTCGGTTTTATGTAAAGTCGACAATAAAACGTATACCATAAGGGTCAATGTAGCTTTTGCTATTAATGAGAATACATTTCAGAACAGCACGGTAAAGATGGCTAAGATCTATAATTCAGATGAGAAACCGTCTATTATTATGAATACAGGTGATTCTCTCTCATTTGGAACCAGTGCTGAAACAGATTCCGATAAACTGAATCTTCTTGTTGGAAGTGCTCAGGATGCTACCTGGGAGTCCAGCAATAGTGATATAGTTCAGGTAAACACTAATACAGGCAAATATACTGGTATAACATCTTTGACTGCAGGTCATGCAACACTTACAGCTTCATACTATGATCCTGTTGTAAAAGAAACTTTTACTGATAAAGTTGACGTTTATGTAAGACCGGATCTTACATATATATATAAAGATTCTTCAAAGACCAATGTGGAAATTAAAAGCAGCAATAGTCTTACAGATATATCTGATGGCGACTCAAACGACAGGATAAAGCCCGGAATCAAGTTTGGTACTGTCAGAGAGACTATTAATGATAAGCTGGCATGGACTATTGATACTGCAGGCAATGCCGAATTCGTATGTGACTCTCTTGGAAATGAAGGTACTGCTGCCGGAAGTGCCAGTCTTACTTTTGATAATGTCAACAGCTATTACAGGCTGAGTGCCAAGGCAGGTTCATATGTTATAAGATTTTATGTCGCCGGTACTTATAAGGGGCCTCAGGACACCGCTATTAATTCTTCGAAAGACAGGGTAGATGACAGCGCTCCCCCTGTAACCATTAATGTCACTGTAAAAAAGAAAGCTAAAAACCTTGATATTACTATTAATTCAGGCAGTTCATATTCACTTGCAGATGCATTCAATATGACTGAAACACAATTTAATAATACTTATACTGTAGCTGAAGTAGGAACGGCTGATAATACAGAAAGAAGTGGTTCTATTATCACCGGTAAGAGTAAAGGTACAGATCAGTATCAGATCACAAGTATATCTTCGGACGAAACGGATAAAGGACCATATACTGTTAATGTAACTGTTACAGAGTCATTTCAGCTTGACAGTGCTAATATCAACATGTTTGTAGGGTCAAGGAGACAGCTCAAGGTTGTCATCAATGCATCGAACTATGATGCTTCGCCTGAGAACTTTGAATGGGCTGTAAGCGATCCGTCAAAACTCACTATAGAACCGCACGGTACATATGCATTTATAGAAGCAAAAGCAGCTACAGATCCTAACCAGCATGTTCAGGTCTCTGTGTCATGGACAAGACCTGATGCGGTCATGACAGCACAGTGCAATGTTACGATCAGCGAAACAAAGACAGGGTTTGTGCTTCACAGGTATCCAAAGGAAACTGAAGGCAGTATGGATCTGGGAACCAAGGATACTGTATTTGTTGAAGACTCAAAGGGAAACAGACTTAATACCGGAACTAACTTTATCTGGACTGTATCGGATCCTGATATTATTGCTGTAACTCCTTCAGATGATACCAGTCAGGCTACTATAGAAGCAAAAAAGAGCGGTACTGCGGTAATAACAGTAGTCAATCCTGATAACGGTGAGTCGGCCCCATTAAGAATTACAGTTTCTGAGAAGCAGATATATATAAAGTCATTAAAGATAGATAAGG
This sequence comes from Lachnospiraceae bacterium, assembly GCA_036343175.1. Taxonomy (GTDB): domain Bacteria; phylum Bacillota; class Clostridia; order Lachnospirales; family Lachnospiraceae; genus JAEEJA01. Next base: position 46,024 of record JAZASR010000009.1, on the reverse strand, counting down.
GAACTGCTCTTTCAGTAAATCTGTCTGAAAAATATGTCTTCCTGAATGCGGTCTATACTCCAAAGAATGCTACGAATGCACAGTTCAGCTGGGTCTCAGACAATCCAAAAGTAGCGAAGATCTATATTCATGATAATGATAAATGTGTTCTTCAACTGGTTGGCGAGGGTACTGCAAAGATTACTCTGAAGCCTCTGAAACAGGACCCTGAAGCTAAGGTGGATCTTTCAGCAGAGTGTGAGCTTGAGGTAAAGCATAACTATATCAAGGACTTTACTCTGGATGCGAAAGATGTCTCTATAAATATTGTAAAGGGGTCAACTTACACCATCGCTCCTGAGATAACAAAGGATGATCCGGAGATGCCTCTTTCAGCCGGAGACTTTTTTACATTTGCATCAGATAACGACAAGATAGCATCTGCTGTGACAAATGATGGCGGAGAGTCTGGTACTATCAAGGCTAACAGCCTTGGAGATGCCATAATCACTGTATATACTAATCAAAAAGAACCTTCGAGTCCAAAAACTATTAAGGTTCATGTACGAAATAAGCTGGAGTCAATTTCATTTGATCGTGATACGCTGCCGGAGACAATTTTCAATGGTGATACAGCAAAGGCAAATGTTATTTTTAATCCGGATGATGATGTGAACAGAGATCTTGAATGGCATTCATTTGATAATACTGTCGCAACTGTCGATGATGAAGGAAATGTAAGCGGTGTGGCCGAAGGAATGACCATGATCTCATGCTACTCTGAGGAGCTTTCCACCAGGGGCGCCATATCATTTTTCATTAAGGTAAAGAAGCGCGTGAATGCCACCGGTTTTAAGCTGAATGAGACCAGCAAGACCATTTACGCCGGTGATACATATCAGATCGGCAATACATTCACACCTGAGGATGCTACTGATCAGGAAGTCCGGTACACAGTCATCAACCAGTACAGTGAAGCTGATCCGGGCAATGCGAAGAACAATACATATGTTACTGTTGATGATAAAGGGCTTGTGACATCAACAGATCCGGAGACTCCGGCTACAGAGCACGCTATTATAGCAGCGGTCCCTCATGATGAGCATATCGATTCCAAAACTTCCGATGGCGGCTATAAATACCGTCTCTTACTTACTATAGTTCCTAAGTACGTCAGTGCTGACAGCTTCAGCATTTATCCTGCGGGTTCGGTTCAGGTAGTTAATGGCGGCACAGCCCAGCTGTCTGTCTCATTTACACCGGAAAACACCACAGAAAAGGTCGTAAAGTGGGAGTCATCGGATGATTCCATATTTTCCGTCTCGGATACGGGTCTTGTGACAGGCGTTGCGACTGGTGATGCTATCGTGACCGCAACATATACAGACAGGGACGGAAAGACCATTCAAAGAACGCGAAAGGTTCATGTCAATAAGGCTCCTGTTCCTGCATCAGGCTTTGAACTTAAAAAGACAAAAGAGACTATTGAGGCAGGATCAAGTACGGTCATAGAGCATGCCTTCACACCTGAGGATGCTTCCAATCAGGGATTGAAATACGTTATCAGGTCACAGTACAGTGATCTTGATCCGGGCAATCCAAACAATATCACATATGTAAAAGTTGATGCGAATGGCAGGGTCACATCCATGGATGTAGCTGCCACAGCAACAGAACATGCGGTCATAGCTGTCCTGCCTGATGATACCAATCTGCCGAGGGTCACTGATGATGAGAAGGATCTTTATACATTTGAACTTACCATTATTCCTAAGTATGTAAGCGCTGCTGACTTCAGCATTGATCCTGAAAAGATCGAGGTTGCAAAGGGCAGTACGACAAAGGCTTCAGTAACATTTGTACCTGAAAATACCACTTCAAAGTATGTTTCATGGCAGTCGTCCGATCAGACAATCTTTACTGTCGATCCATCCGGCACTATTACCGGCCTTGACCTGGGAGATGCCATTCTTACAGCAACATACACTGATCCGAGGACAGGGAAGATCATTCAGAAGACTAGGAAGGTGACAGTGGGAAGGCCGGTGGCTAAGGATTTCACCCTTAAATCCGCTGAGGTTACCATTCAGGTAGGAGATAAGCGTAAGATCGAGGCCTCCTATACTCCTGAAGACGCTGATAACAGCAGTATGTCCTACGTTTCCAATGATATTTCTGTAGCAACGGTCGATGATAAAGGTGTCATAACCGGCGTAAAGGCCGGCATGACAAATATCACCATTACTTCTGCCGATGGAAGCGTAAAGAGGTTCTTAAAGGTAACAGTCATTAATCCTGTTGAGCTCACCATAAAGCCAACAAGCAAGAACATCGCCAAAGGTTATTCATTCAAGATCAAATATGCGGTCTCTTCCTCGGGCGTCAAGGTAAATGTATCATTTAAGAGCGATGATCCTTCTATTGCCAGTGTCGATTCCAATGGTAAGGTGACAGGCGTAAAGAAGGGTACGACCGATATCCACGTCCGGATAAATAAGTTCGATATCGATAAGACCTGTACGGTAAAGGTAAAGAAGCTCTACACAAAGATAAAGTTCGTAGAGACTCCAATAAAGCTCCGTACCGGTGTTAAGAAGAAGCTTGGCGTCATAGTTCAGACAAATGCTCCTAAGAAGCCTAAGGTAAGCTTCAGCCTCACAAGCAGCAGGTATAAGAAGATCCTGAAGCTCAATAAAAAGACAGGCAGGATACGCACAAAAAAGAAGGGCACAGCATATGTAAAAGCCAAAGCCGGCAAGGCCAAGGCAAAATGCAAGGTAGTTGTTAAGCAGAGCGTAACGAGCCTTGGTATAGAGAAGTCTGCCATGACTGTATATGTAGGCCATACCAGGAAGCTTATTGCTTATGTAAAGCCGTCTAATGCGAAGAATAAGAAGCTTAAGTATATACCGGATGACAGATCCATATGTACAGTAGCTTCTGATGGTACAGTTTACGGTGTTGCAGAAGGCCAGACATTTGTTACTGTAAAGACTACGGACGGCTCAAAGCTTTCCGTCAAGTGCCTGATTACCGTAACATCGCCGCAGGATATTTCAAGCATCACCATTGCTCAGCAGGATATGACTCTGGCATCAGGTACAAGCTCCAGGATCTCGTATTCTGTAGTGCCTAATGACGCAATGGGTACATTGGAGTTTGCTTCAGACAATGAGAACGTCGCGGTGGTTGCCGATGATGGAACGGTTACGGCGATCCATCCCGGAACTGCCAATATCACCATACTCTCGAGCAACGGTGTTACGGCAAACGTTGCCGTAAACGTAATATCCTTCGATAAGTTCAATATCAATCTGCGTCAGTATGATACAGATACCCTGAATGTCGTTGGCGGCACCGGCAATGATCAGGTCACATGGTCAACGACAGACGTTAATGTCGCGACAGTGGATAATGGCAAGATCACTGCCAAAGGCATTGGCTCATGCTACATATCTGCGATCATAAATGGCGTCAGGATCCAGTGCAGGATAAATGTAAGAGGGCTGTGACCTTACAGATGCTTCTTAATGACAGCCTGAGTGAACTATAATAGATGGTGACACTTCAGCGCTTCATTGTTACAGATGCTTCTTAATGACAGCCTGAGTGAGCTGTCACATTCCTGAAAGAATGCAGATCTGCGGCTTTAGGATCTTATAAATGATAATAATAAAAGTCCGGACATATGGGTAATTATGTCCGGTCTTTTAAGTATTATAATGGGTGCTGTAAGGCCTTGGTATCACAAGGCAGTTATAAAACATAATTCGGCTTTAGAAAGGAAGAAAATGCTTCTTAATTTACACGTAAAAAATCTTGCGGTGATCGATGAGATCGAAGTCGACTTTAAGCCGGGTCTGAATATCCTTACAGGTGAGACCGGCGCCGGCAAGTCGGTCATCATCGATTCCATAAATATTGCAGCCGGCGGGAGGATACCAAAGGGACTTATCCGCGATGGCGAACAGGAAGCCCTTATAGAGCTGGTCTTTGCAGTAGATTCCCATGAAAAAAAAGATCTTAAGACCCTGGGCCTTGTACCTGAAGATGATGATCTCGTGGTCATCACAAGAAAGATCAGCGAAAAGAGGACCATAAACAGGATAAATGGAGAGACATGCCCTGCCTCCCGGCTCAGGGAGGTATGTGCCCGTCTTATAGACGTCCACGGACAGAATGATAACCAGTCCCTTCTCATACCGGCGGAGCAGAGAAAGCTCCTTGACCTTTATGCGGGAGAAGAGACAGAGCCGGTACTTTCAGAGCTTTCAAAGGCCTATGATGAATATTTATCCATAAGGCGCGAGCTTAAGTCTGATACCATGACTCCCGAAGAACGGTCAAGGGAGATCTCATTTCTTCAATTTGAGATCGATGAGATAGAAGGAGCCCATCTCAAGGAGGGCGAGGAAGATAAGCTTTCAGAGGAGCTTAAAAAACTTTCAAATGCGAGAAATATAGGAGAAGCTCTGGAAAATGCCCGCAGGTTCACGGGCGGCGGTCTTGAATCAGCGTCAGACCTTATAGGAAATGCCATGGCAGAGCTTAGGAATGCCGTAAAGTACGACACAGACCTGCAGAGATTCTCAGACGAGCTTTCCCAGGCAGATTCCATATTGAATGACTTCAACCGTGAACTGTCCGATTATCTTGATGACTTCTCAATAGATGAAGAGAAGCTTTCCGAGACAGAAGACAGGCTTCAGAAGGTAAGGAACATTAAGGCAAAGTATGGCAGCTCCCTGTCCGAAATAAAGGACTTTCTGAAAGAAGCCAAGGAAAAGCTTAAAAAATATGAGAATTCTGATGCTCATGCAGAAGAACTCCATAATAAGCTTGATTCACTTAAAGAAATAATAAAGAATGACTCTGTTGTGCTCCATGATATAAGGTGCAGGGTCAGTCCAAAGCTCGACAGGGCAATAGAAAACGAGCTTAAGGAACTCAATTTCCCTGAGGTCCATTTTAAGACTGATATCAAAAATTCAGGTTCATTTACCCATACAGGCTCAGACGATGTATCATTTATGATATCACTGAACCCCGGTATGGCCATAAAGCCGCTTAAGGACGCAGCGAGCGGCGGCGAGCTTTCAAGGATAATGCTTGCCCTTAAGAATGTATTTGCTGATGAGGACTCCATTTCTTCGCTTATATTTGATGAGATAGATACCGGTATCAGCGGCCGTACTGCCCAGAAGGTGGCAGAGAAGATGGCTGGGATCGCAGGCAGGCATCAGGTAATAGTCATTACCCATCTTGCGCAGATCGCTGCCATGGCCGACCATCATTATCTGATCCGGAAGAGCGTATATGATGAAGACGGCATAAAGACCACGAGGACCACCATCACGGAGCTTAAGCCCGATGAGGAGATAGCTGAGCTTGCCCGCATATCAGGCGGCGTATCCATTACAGATACTGTACTTGAGAGTGCCAGGGAGATGAAGGCCATGGCTGATAAATACAAAAAGTCATAGATTTATATGCAGAATAATCGGGTGTCTGAGAGCATGTCTCTCAGGCATCTTTTTTATTCACGGCATTAAATAGAAAAACCCGATAGTCATATTCCATGGCAGTTTTCGAAAATATTTTACTTTATTATTATAACTACTGGTGTTATAATTCTATTACTGGAGTTTTTATGTATTGGAGGGCTAATAATTTATGAAGAACATATTGTTTGTGGCATCAGAGTGCGTTCCTTTTGTTAAGACCGGCGGTCTTGCAGACGTTGTCGGATCACTTCCAAAGTATTTCAATAAGAATGAGTACGATGTCAGAGTAATGGTTCCAAAGTATGCCTGCATCCCACAGGAGTGGAAGGACAAGATGCAGTACAAGACTCATTTCTATATGGATCTTGCCTGGAGAAGTCAGTACGTAGGCATCCTTGAGATGGAGCTCAACGGGGTTCATTTCTACTTCATCGACAATGAATTCTATTTCGCGGGTTTCAATCCTTACGGCAACATCTACGAGGATATTGAAAAGTTTGCATTCTTCGATAAGGCAGCGCTTTCAGCACTTCCTTCACTTGATTTCCGTCCTGATATCATCCACTGTCACGACTGGCAGACAGGTCTCATCCCTGTATATCTTCATGACGTATTCGAACAGAATTCTTTCTATCACGGCATCAAGACCATCATGACCATCCACAATCTCAAGTTCCAGGGTATATGGGACTTAAAGAAGGTAAAGGATATCACCGGTCTTTCAGATTATTACTTTACATCAGATAAGCTCGAGGCTTATGGCGATGCCAATTACTTAAAGGGCGGCATAGTATATGCCGACTGGGTAACGACAGTTTCCAATTCATATGCTGAGGAGATCAAGATGCCATTCTACGGCGAGCATCTTGACGGTCTCATGAGGGCGCGTGCAAATAACCTGAGCGGTATCCTCAATGGTATAGATTATGATGAATACAATCCTGCAACTGATCCGCTGATCTATCAGAGATATGACGCAAGGACATTCAGAAAAGAAAAAGTCAAGAATAAGCGCGGACTTCAGAAAGAGCTCGGACTCGAAGAGGATGACAGGAAGTTCATGGTTGGTATAGTTTCAAGACTTACAGACCAGAAGGGCTTCGACCTGATCGATTATGTCATCGAGGAGCTTTGCGCACCTGATACACAGCTTGTTGTCCTTGGTACAGGCGAAGAACGCTATGAGAACCTCTTCCGCCACTTCGAGTGGAAGTATCATGGAAGAGTATCAGCTAATATATTTTATTCAAATGAGCGCAGCCACAAGATCTATGCTGCGGCAGATGCTTTCCTTATGCCATCGCTATTCGAGCCGTGCGGCCTTTCACAGCTGATGAGCTTAAGATACGGCACAGTACCTATAGTTCGTGAGACAGGCGGTCTTCGTGATACCGTTGAGCCTTACAATGAGTATGAGAGCAAGGGAACAGGCTTCTCATTTGCCAACTACAATGCTCATGAGATGCTCCACACAGTTCAGTATGCAAAGGATGTTTTCTACAACCGCAAGCGCGAGTGGAATAAGATCATAGACCGCGGCATGGCTGCGGACTTCTCCTGGAATGCATCAGCTAAGAAATATGAGGAGCTCTATCATAACCTGACTTCATGATGCGGTTTTATGACCGCATTTCCAAAAAAACACCGCCCGGGAACTCCAGGCGGTGTTTTTCGATTGCTGGAAAAGCACTTTGATGGTCAGGCAAATGCTTCTGGACTGACCACAAAGTGCTAATAAAAATCATGAAGGCTGATGATTTTTGAGCACAAAAATAAGCCGAAAATGGGACTCGAACCCACGACCCCTTCATTACGAGTGAAGTGCTCTACCAACTGAGCTATTTCGGCAGCTTTATCGATTTTACAATACCGTGACTTAAAAATCAAGGCTTATTTAAATTAAGCGGCATCCTCTTAACTGCTTTTGATATTATATTAACGATTTCGGAGGTGAGACAGATGGCAGGAACCATGGTGCATCTTTTTACCGGAGCTCGATTGCTTGAAAGCTGGGGACTAGATGATGAAGTAAGACTTGGATGGGATAGCCTTGCCCGTTTTATGAATGGATGCATGGCTCCGGATGACATAATGAATATACCGGGCTATGAGAGAAATATGAAGCTGCATACTCACTTAAGAGACGGCATCAGGGATGACCGGATCATGCAGCCGGACATAAAGGCCCTCTGGTACAGACGTATTCAGGAATATGCCGATAAGTATATCGGAGGACCGGGCCTGGAAAAGGATATCTTTCTTTATCTGGGCTATTATGTGCACCTCATGACGGATTATTATTTTATGACTACAGCCAGGCAGGAATTTTTCAGGCTTGCTTTGGCGGACGGCAGCAATATACATGACCCTTCGATATTCAAGATATTTTCACATGATACAGATTCTGTTGATCATTATCTCGCCGATAAGGGCGGTGTAAAAGAAAACAGCCTGATACTCACGGCATTTGAAAAGCCTGTGAATGCTGAAGTAAAGGACTTTATAAGCGCAGAGCTTGTCGAGTCAGGCAGGGTATGGACTTTGAAGCGTTACTATGGACCTCATGAGGAGATAAAAGCTGCAAGGTATCTGGGACCGGACAGAATGAGGCGTTTCATAGACGATACAGTCACTCACTTACTTGCAAAGATCAGCGTTTTATATTAGAATTAAGGTGAGTTAATGTGGTCGTAATATGACGTTTTATATTCGTATATAGTCGGCGGGAGTCCTTTAGATGCGCTCGTTGCGGGAATCGTGAGCTTTGAGGATACTGCTTATAAAGGCTGCTGCAGATATTCTGCATGAATTCTGCATGAATATAGAAAAGAGGTTTTTACTATGGACGAAATGAATGACAGGATGAATAATACGCAATTTTTCAAGATCCAGACCGATCAGGAATTCAATGTGAAAGACGTCGTTGACAGCATCTATGAAGCCTTGACAGAAAAGGGATATGACCCTGTAAGCCAGATAGTCGGCTATGTTATGAGCGGGGATCCTACATATATCACAAGCCACAAGGGAGCCAGAAGTCTTATCATGCGTGTCGAGCGCGATGAGATCATCGAATATCTGCTTCAATATTATATTGACCATCATTTTTCGGAGGAATAATAAATTTGAGAATCATTGGACTTGATTACGGCTCAAAGACTGTAGGAGTAGCGCTTTCAGACGAGCTTCTTCTTACTGCGCAGCCATTTGAGACCATAGTGCGTGAAAGGAAGAATAAACTCAGGAGGACTTATGCAAGGATCGAGGAGATCATTAAGGAGTACCAGGTAGAGAAGATAATCATCGGCCTTCCCAAGAAGATGGATGATGAAGAGGGAGATATGTGCGCCGAGGCAAGAGCTTTCGGTGATGATCTCCAAAGAAGGACAGGGCTTGATGTTATTTATATTGATGAGAGGCTGACGACAAAGGCTGCCGGGAATGTCCTTACAGAGGGAAATGTACGCCGTATCAACCAGAAAAAATATATTGATAAGATCGCTGCGTCACTTATTTTAAAGACATATCTTGAGGAGCATGCCGCAGAGAAGGGATGAAAACTAAGCTGATGATTATGGAGGAATATTATGGATGAAGAAAATGTAATAGAGTTTACCGATGAGGATGGAAACGTAGAAAGGCTCTACGTGCTTAACTATACAGAGATAAACGGAACAGGGTATTATCTGGTAAGCGACGATAAAAATGCCATTACAGATGAAGACCCTGAGGACAACAATGATTTTAATAAAGTAGTTGTTAACCAGGATGGTTCTGTAGGCTTCCCCGGGGATGATGACGACCCTGTCGAACTCAATTGTTTCCTGCTTAAGGAGGTTGCGTCGGACGGCGACGAAGTCACATGTGAGCCCGTTGATGACGATGACGAGGTAGAGGCAGTATCCAAGGTCTTTGCTGAGCTTATGGATGAGGATATTGAGTGATCTTATAAACATGTGTGAGCTCATTATGATGTCTTAAGGCATTCATGATCATGCTATATGCATGAAGAACACAGGTCATATTTTTATGCAATTAAAGCGGTCCGAAATTTTCCCATTCCGGGACCGGATAAATAATAATATATGAAAGGTGGGTATAAGGAAAAATTGAATAATAATGAATCACATGCAGATTCCGGCGATAATGCAGGAACCGTAAAGTTTGCGGGTTCTACAGCGCAGGTCAGGAATACTGCAGACGGACAGGATGCTGTATATATGCTGTCTCAGTCTGACAAGAGCAAAGATCCAAAGCAACTGATCGGACATGGACTCAAAATTATTCCTCTTGGCGGTCTTGAGCAGATAGGCATGAATATCACTGCTTTTGAGTATGATGACAGCATCATAGTGGTGGATTGCGGCCTTGCTTTCCCCGATGACGATATGCTGGGCGTTGACCTGGTCATCCCCGATATCACATATCTTAAAGATAATATTGACAGGGTCAGGGGATTTGTGATCACCCACGGACATGAGGATCATATTGGCTCTCTGCCATATGTACTTAAGGACATCAATGTCCCTGTATATGCTACCAAGCTTACTATGGGACTTATCGAGAACAAGCTCAAGGAGTTCGTCCTTCCCAATCCGGTCAGAAAAAAGGTCGTAAAATACGGTCAGTCCATTAATCTCGGATGCTTCAGGGTCGAGTTCATAAGGACGAATCACAGCATCTCTGATGCTGCCGCCCTTGCCATATTCTCACCGGCAGGATTGGTGATCCATACCGGTGATTTCAAGGTGGATTATACACCTGTGCATGGCGAGCCTATCGACCTGCAGCGCTTTGCGGAGCTTGGCAGAAAGGGCGTCCTTGCTCTTATGTGCGATTCGACAAATGTTATGCGTCCCGGATATACCATGTCCGAAAAGACTGTGGGGAAGACATTTGACAACATATTTGCCGATAACGAGAAGTCCAGAATAATAGTTGCCACATTTGCGTCAAATGTTGACCGTGTTCAGCAGATAGTTGATTCTGCAGTAAAGTTCGGCAGGAAGGTCGTAATAGAAGGCCGGAGCATGATAAATGTCGTGTCCACTGCTATGGAGCTTGGATACCTCAATGCCCCTGAAGGCACGTTTGTTGAGATGGATAAGATGAAGGACTTCCCGCCTGAAAAGCTTGTCCTTATCACTACAGGAAGTCAGGGCGAGTCGATGGCAGCCCTTTCAAGAATGGCGGCCAATATTCACAAGGTGGTCTCCATAGTACCCGGCGACACAGTAATATTCAGCTCCAGACCTATTCCGGGCAATGAGAAATCTGTTGCCAAGGTCATCAATGAGCTGTCAGCTAAGGGCGCGAACGTAATAGTACAGAACACTCATGTTTCAGGCCATGCATCTCAGGAAGAGATAAAGCTCATTTACGCTCTCACAAAGCCTAAGTATGCAATTCCTGTTCATGGTGAATACAGACATCTTGTAGCTCATGCAGATCTTGCAAGGCAGATAGGCATACCGAAGGAAAATGCCATCATTCTGTCATCGGGCGATGTCCTTGAGATCGATGATGATCACGCAGCCCTGCTTGGCAAGGTCCAGGCCCAGGGCATTATGGTAGATGGTCTCGGTGTAGGAGACGTGGGAAATATCGTTCTTCGCGACAGGCAGCACCTGTCTGAAAATGGTCTTATCATAATAGTTATGACATTGCAGAGAGGCACCAATGCTCTCCTTGCGGGTCCTGACATCGTTTCCCGCGGTTTTGTATACGTACGTGAATCAGAATATCTTATGGATGAATCACAGAGTGTAGTCTATGCTGCGCTTGAACGCTGCCTTGACAATAATGTATCAGACTGGTCAAAGATCAAGACAGAAATAAAGGATGCGCTTTCAGATTTCATATGGAAGAAGATGCGCAGGAACCCTATGATACTGCCAATAATTATGGAAGTTGATGTTTGATTTATAAGGAGGCTTAAGCAATGGATGCCAGAGAGGAGATTCTAAACCAGCTAATTGATAGTGTTGTTAACAGCGAGGAGCATGACTCCTATGTGACCATGCTCGAGCAGCTGAAGATGTATCCCGACCTGCTTGAGCGTGTCGGTGAATTCAGAAAGAGATGCTTCAGCTATCAGTTCGACGATAATGCTGATGTACTTGCTGAGAATTCAAGAATAGAAAGTGAGTTCAGCGATATCCTCACCAACAGGCTCGTCTCTGACTTCCTTGCTGCTGAAAGGCAATACTGTTCTCTGATCAAGAAACTCAATAACAGATTCTACGAGAGCCTTGACCTGGATGCAGGCTTTCTTAAAGGATGATCCTTAATATGGATAATATAGACATAAACAGGCTGGATCATTTCAATGACTATCTGACATGGTCTCTGCCTGAAGATCTGAAAAAATTATATATCGATGCTTATGAACATAATGTGCCGGTTATCAGAAAACCGGCACAAACTTTCATAAAGACCATACTTCTTACTCTTCGGCCTGAAGAGATACTTGAGATAGGGACTGCAGTCGGATTTTCTGCTCTGCTCATGCATGATTTTATGAAAGAGCATGGCTTTCCATGCAATATTACAACTGTGGAAAAGGTTGAAAGCAAGATATCAGAAGCTGAAAAGAATTTTAAAGACTTTGGCGCTGACGACATAAACCTTATGAAGATGGATGCCCTTGACGCGCTTAAAGAGCTTAAGGGCGGTTTTGACCTTATATTCATAGATGCAGCCAAGGCACAATATGTGAACTATCTGCCATATGTTCTCAGACTCATAAAGGATCATGGGGTCATCCTGACTGATAATATCTATCATGACGGTGATGTGCTTGGACCGCGTTCTGCAGTGAGACGCCGTGACCGTACCATATATGACCGCATGCGTGAATATCTCCATATACTTACGCACACAGACGGTATCCAGACGACGCTGCTTACAGAAGGCGACGGTATGTCCTTCTCAGTGGTCGACAAAGAAATGTTATCATTGGAAAATATTGCAAAATTCTGACAGCTTTAAGCTTAAGCAGCATTATATTCTGACAGCTTTAAGCCTTAGCGGCATTCAGCTGTTTTAAGAAAAGCTGAACTTATGGACGCTTCAATTTTATATAAATAAGGATGATCATACAGATGACTGCCAATAATGAAAATACACCAATAAACGGAAAAATATCAAAAAAGCCTGAGGTCCTTGCTCCGGCAGGTTCGCTTGATGTTCTGAAGACAGCAGTAATGTACGGGGCAGATGCGGTATATATCGGCGGCGATGCCTATGGACTTCGTGCAAAAGCGAAGAACTTCAGCCTCCAAGATATGAAGGAAGGCATAGAATTTGCCCATGAGCATGGTGCCAAAGTCTATGTAACAGCCAATATCATTGCCAGGAACGGTCATCTTGATGGCATAAGGGAGTATTTTAAAGAGCTGAAGGTAATAAAGCCCGATGCTCTGTTGATAGCTGATCCCGGCGTCTTCATGATAGCAAGGGAGATATGCCCTGAGATCGATATTCACATAAGTACACAGGCAAATAATGTCAATTATGCCACCTATAATTTCTGGTTCAGCCAGGGCGCCACAAGAGTGGTCGCGGCGCGCGAGCTGTCACTGAAGGAGATCGCAGATATCCGTAAGAATATTCCTGCGGATAAAGAGATAGAGGCATTTGTTCATGGGGCAATGTGCATAGCATATTCAGGCAGATGTCTGCTTTCAAGTTATTTTACAGGCAGGAGTGCTAATCTTGGCGCCTGTACCCACCCATGCAGATGGAAATATTACATAATGGAAGAGAAGAGGCCGGGAGAGTACCTGCCGGTGGAAGAAGTCAATAATGGGGGCGATGAGAGCAATGCCGACGATCTTAATGGCACTTATATATTCAATTCCAAAGACCTTTGCATGATAGAACATCTGCCTGATATGATAAATGCCGGTATTGACAGCTTAAAGATAGAAGGCCGCATGAAGACTGCCCTCTATGTCGCAAGCGTGGTGAGGACCTACCGCATGGCTGTAGATGATTATTTTAAAGATCCTGCCCTTTATGAGTCCAGGAAGAAGAACTATATGGATGAAATATCCAGGTGCACCTACAGACAGTATACCACCGGCTTCTTCTACCATAATCCGACTCATGAATCCCAGATCTACGATAACAATACCTATGTCACAAACTACGTATATCTCGGAACCATCGACAGGGTAGATGAGAATGGCTATGCCTGGTTCACCCAGAAGAATAAATTCATGAACGGTGATACCATAGAACTCATGAAACCTGACGGATCCGATCTTTCCCTTAAGGTCATCGATATGATCAATGAAGAATACCAGCATGTGGACTCCTGTCCTCATGCCTCCGAGCGCATAGCCATAAGGCTCGATGCCTCAGTCTCACCTTACGACATTATGCGGGTACGTCAGTCATGATGGCAGCGTGACTGAAGGTACATAAGATCAGGCTTATGCCTGCACATTGCATGCCTGCAATTTACAATAGCGAAATTGCATTGGTAAGTGTGTAATGTCAATAAATAAGATCATGATACTATAAAAAACAAAGTAAAAAAGATCAGGCACCATATGGTGCCTGATCTTTTAAATTTCCGTAAGTCACGTACTTAATCAATTTATATGGAATGATCAGTGCAATGAAGATAACGAATATGAATCAGTTAACCTTTACTACGTTAGCAGCCTGCGGACCTTTCTCTCCTTCTATTACGTCAAACTCGACTTTGTCGCCCTCTTCAAGGACCTTAAAGCCATCCATCTGTAATGCAGAATAGTGTACGAAGATATCCTTGCCGTTGTCATCTGATATAAATCCGTAACCCTTTTTTGCATTGAACCATTTTACTGTACCACTCATAAGTACTGCCTCCTAAAACATAATAATGATTTGATCGTCCGGTGGAATGGTAAAATCCCACATTTCGATACCACAAATTTATCATGTTTTTTTAAATTAGTCAATCATAATATTAATAAAATATAAAATCGCCGTATTTGCCGCCAATTTCCTATTATCTTTGTTATAATTGTAATGTTGCACGAAAATAGTAATAACAGACCGGTTCTGACTGCTATTCTATAATTTGACTGTAATTGGAGTGTTGATCTTATGCTTTCTAATCTAAGCTATATATACAGTGCTCTTATAGTGAGCCTCCTTTCTGTAGTCCTGCTCATTTTGGAGAAGGGCTTAAGAGATAAGCACAACAGAATATTCCTGGTATTCTCATTTACCATGCTTTTATCAGAGGCAGCTGAGGTGTATACGATCGGGGCCCTCAATCAGACTATCGATCTTAGCAGGGACCAGTATCTTATTGCCAATGGAGCGTACTATTTTACTCACATCTTAAGCGTTATACTCTTCTTTGCCTACTCTGTCACCATAACCGGTCTTGATATGAATGTGAAGAAACGCCGCATCCTGTTTTCTCTGGCTATAGTGCCCGGGCTTATCGCCTTCACACTTGTATCTGTTACTGCATTTACCCGTTACAGGCTGATATTCAATGTTGATAAAGACATGAATTATTACAGAGAACCGCTGGTAATAGTGGTATATATCTGTGCAGCCCTGTACCTCATTTATACTCTGTTCATCATCTATTCTTATAGAAACATCATACCTCTGAGGAAGATCAGGGGCCT
Source organism: Lachnospiraceae bacterium (assembly GCA_036343175.1). Classification (GTDB taxonomy): domain Bacteria; phylum Bacillota; class Clostridia; order Lachnospirales; family Lachnospiraceae; genus JAEEJA01. The sequence goes on along the minus strand of JAZASR010000009.1, from coordinate 30,903 downwards.
GTTGATGTTTATTCTGCTGCTTATCGTCGGCTCGATTATTCAGTTCTTTGTTCCGAACGTTTATCCAGAGCTGTTCTACGAATCAGTCGGCGGTCTTGCCCTTCTCTTTTCTATCGAAGATTTCGATGAGAATAAGAATGGTATAACACAGGTAAATAACCGCAAGGCATTTCTGGCAGACAATCTTGTGATCATAGAAAATAAGGTTCAGTGTGGTATCATTTCTGTAAAGCTCAATAATATCCGGACATTTTCTTCATCACTCGGGGTGTTCGTGACTAACGCGATCCTGAGGAATGTTGCCTCATGGCTTTCTTCCGCTGTGCCTGAAGGAAAGATCTATGATTGCGACGATGGCGTATTTGCTGTCATGATCAGGAAGAATGATCTGCAGCACCTGGATAAAATAGAGAAGAAGATCACGGAAGAATTCTCGGAAGACTGGGACTTCATGGGGCTGAGCATTTATTTCAATACCCAGATCTGTGTCATTAATATGCCTGAGGATGTTGATTCGATCGATGCGCTTACCAATATCATCGGTGTTGATCATATGAAACAAAGCAAGGGCACCATAACAGTCCTTAAGGGCGAAGACCTTCTTTTTTCAAAGCGTGAATCCCAGGTCCAGAGGGCTGTTTCAGAAGCAGTCAGGAATAAAACATTTGAGGCTTATTTTCAGCCGATCTATGATACGCAGACCGGTAAGATCCATTCTGCGGAAGCCCTTGTCCGTATGAATGATCCGGAGATGGGGTTCGTGTCGCCTGAGGAGTTTATACCAATATCTGAGAAGGACGGCGATGTGAATGAGATAGGTGAATTCATGTTCCGTGAAGCATGCAGGGCGCTTAAGGAATATCACCTTGAAGAAATGGGAGTTGAGTTCATAGAGGTGAACCTTTCGCCTGTACAGTGCATGCAGAAGGGCTTTGCTGAGAAACTGCTTTCAATACTCGATGAATACGAACTCAAGCCGTCACAGATCAATCTTGAAATAACGGAGACTGCCGCTGTGAGCACTCCGGATCTTTTCATAGAGACATTGAAGCGTCTTCACAGGTACGGATTCAGATTCTCGCTTGATGACTACGGAACCGGGTTTTCAAATATATCTTATATTATGGATTATGAGTTCTCTATTATTAAGATAGATAAGAGCATCCTTTGGAATTCTGAAAATGACGAGGAGGTTGAGGCTATTCTGAGGCATTCTCTCGGCATGATAAAAGAGATGGGACTGAAGATCGTAACAGAAGGTGTTGAGACTGTCAATCAGCTCAAATATCTGAAACAGAACGGCTGTGATTATTGCCAGGGTTATTATTTTTCAAAGCCTGTGCCTTTGAATGAATTTGTAAGCTATGTCAGGGCAATGAACACCTGACATACGGTATTTGCCGGGACTTTAGCTGCTGCAGACTTTATGCACCTTATATTGGTATTTATTGTACTGAAGTATCTGCTGCCCGTTGCTTTTGCAACAGCATTTGATAAGTTCAATGCTATAATAGCATTTAATGCAATGTTAACATTCATATGGCTTTTATGTTCTTAACAGACATATGACTATATATTCTACACGTTTCATATAGATTTGGAGGAATATTATGACTAAAGTAACAAAGGACATGATCATCGTTGATATATTAAAGGACCGCCCTGAGCTCGCTGAGATCCTTATGGATGCAGGCATGGGATGTATTTACTGCCCGGCATCGCAGATGGAGTCTCTCGAGCAGGCCTGCGCAGTTCACGGAATAGATGCAGATGCCCTTCTCGATTATATATATCAGGAGGTCGATCCTGTTTATGAAAAGCAATATGCTGAAAGAGAGCAGGCTCTTAAAGATGCAGCTGATGCCGCAAATGAAGCTGAGAAAGCAGCTAAGGAGAGCGCAGCAGTCTGATGAACGGAAAATATCAGAACGTCTGCGGATATTTGCTGATATTGCTGATATTAATGAGATTCTTAAAGAATATTTAAAGACCGGAGTTACTTTCACCGGTCTTTTTTTGTGATTTTCCGGCCTTTGCAATATGATATAATGCTTTCATGATCTGAAGGATCTGCTGATCTTAAGAATTTTTTTACTTTCATGATCAGAAAGATCTGCTGATCTTAAGAATGTCTCTTATTATCAGAAAGCATACAGGAGACTTTAGAAAGGGAAGATAATATGAAATGGGCAGAATATACGATCGATACTACTCTTGAAAACGTTGACCGGGTACTTGGGATACTTACTGATCTTGGACTTGAAAGCTTTGAGGTTAAGGATCAGGTTCCGCTTTCGGCTGAGGATGAGAAGAAGATGTTTACAGACATACCTGCAGAACTCCCGGCTAGCGATAAGGCACAGATAATATTTTATTCAAGCGATGATCCCGATGCCCTTGAAGCGTACAGCACAGGATCTTCGATAAGAGATGCTGACAATGAACCGACATTTATAGAGAACAGTGTTGAAAAGACTGAGGCGGAAGTAAATGCCTTGCTCGATGAGCGCTTTCAGGCTTCTCTTGGGTTTACAGGAGATCCCGGCAGCGGGAATGGCCGCCCTGCCCTTAAGGTGCAGATCAGGGATGACAGTGAGTGGAAGGATAAATATAAAGAAGTATTTGTACCGTTCCGTGTTTCTGGTGATATCGTTATAAAGCCGGCCTGGGTCGATCATACAGATATTGAGAAGGATGGCGATCATGTGATAACCCTTGATCCGGGCGCAGGATTTGGTACAGGCATGCACGAGACGACACAGCTCTGTCTCATCAATATGGAAAAGTTTTTGCAAAAAGGGACCCTTGTTCTTGATGTGGGCTGCGGCAGCGGTATCCTCGGCATAGCTGCCCTCCTCAAAGGGGCTGATTACGCAGTTATGGTCGATATTGACGAGCTTGCTGTAGAGGGTATCGACGAGAGCATGGAGCTCAACGGCATATCAAAGGACCGTTACATGGCTTTGAAGGCAGATTTTTTACAGGAGGAGGCTTTAATTGCTAAAAGGACTGCATCACTTGGCAGGGCAGACCTGGTCTTTGCCAACATCCTGGCAGACGTAGTCATACCACTGTCCGGAATTATCGGGAAATTTATGAAGGATGGCGCTTATCTCATCTCATCAGGCATACTTACTGACAGGGCAGAGGAGGTCATAGCTGCCCTTGAGTCAAATGGCTTCACTATAGTTGAGCGTACCGAAAAGGGTGAATGGACCGGTCTTGCTTCGCGAAAATTATAACTGATATTTATTTATTACCAACGGAGGATAAAGGTTTGAGCATCTGGCAGGCAAAGGACAGCATCAAAGGCGTTGATGCGTCTGTCATTATGAAAAGATATGGTATTACCCGTGTTACTGCGGAACTGCTTTTAAGAAAGAAGTTTTCTGACATTCTTGAAATGGATGCATACGTATACCCATTTAAGTCAGTGATCTCAGCAGGCGATGACATAAAGGATATTAAGGATGCTGCGGTTTTTCTTAAAAGTGCCTGTGCAGATCATAAAAAGATCATGGTAATAGGGGATTATGACTGCGACGGGGTTATGTCTTCTTATATACTTATTGAAGGCTTTACGGCACTTGGCGCTGAAGTCTGTCACATACTTCCTGACAGAAGGAAGGATGGTTATGGCATGCGTCCTTATATGGCTGATAAGGCTAAAGAACTTGGCTGTGACATCATAGTGACATGCGATAACGGTATTTCTGCTGCTGATGCGGTCAGACATGCAAAGGAGCTTGGTATGAATGTCGTTGTGACCGATCACCACGAGCCGCCTCTTGATAATGACCTTACTACACAGATAATTCCCCCTGCTGATTATGTAATCGATACCAAGCAGAAGAAAGACACCCATAAATATAAGGAAATGTGCGGTGCGGGCATAGCACTTATGCTGATACAGCAGATGGTAAAAGGAGATAAGTCATATAATCATCTTATCAATCAGCTGCTTATTATGGCTTCTATTGCTACTGTGTGCGACGTTGTTCCTCTTACTTCCGATAACAGGACTCTTGTCTCTTATGGACTTAAGACCATAAAAAAGACAGATAATACGGGTCTTAAAGCTCTTATTGGATGCATGGGTTTTAAAAATGACATCAGCTCATTCGACTTTGGATTCAGGATAGGCCCTGCCATTAATGCGGCAGGAAGGCTTACAAGCGCAAATGATGCGCTGGATCTCTTCCTTGAGAAAGACCCTGAAAAGGCCGCTTCTCTTGCCTCAAGGCTTGCAGCATTGAATGATTCCCGCAAGGCCATGACTGTAAAGGCTGCCGAAGCTGCTTCAGCATATATCGCTGACAACCATATGGAAGATGAGAAGGTCCTGCTTATTTACCTTCCTGACTGTGATGAGGCCATTGCAGGCATCGTTGCGGGAAAGGTCCGTGAGAAGTACTATAAGCCCTCAATGATAGTGGTTGATTCCGGAGATAAGCTCAAGGGCTCAGGAAGAAGCATTCCGTCTTATCATATGCAGAAGGAGCTCACACGTGTGAAAGAGCATCTGACCGAGTTCGGCGGTCATGCTCTGGCTGCAGGATTCTCATTAAAGAAAGAAGAGCTTGAGCCGCTCCATGAAGCTCTTATAGCCAACTGTACCCTGACAGATGAAGATCTAATAGAAAGAGTTCCTGTGGATCTTGAATTTCCGATATCAGACTTTACTGTTCAGGCAGTGAATGAACTTAAGATCTTTGAGCCTGTCGGTCAGGATAATGAAAATATAAAGTTTATGCAAAGGGGAGTTCTTTTAAGCAAGATATTCCTTTGCGGAAAAGAGAAAAAGACAGGAAGGATGACCATTATGTGCAGCGGGGGAACATATACGGCAGTGGATTTTAACGTGGATAAGGCACTTAAGCCGGTGATTATTGAAAAGTACGGTCATAAGTCCTGGGATGCATTAACCGGATATACAGGTATTCCTGCAGGGCTGTCCATAGATATCCTTTATCACCCTTCCATTAATGATTATAACCACAATGTGAGGATCGAATTCATAATTGAAGATGTACAATAATGCAAAGTGAACTGACAGAATAATGATTTGCAGAGCAATAAAAGCGCTTAATAAAAAATACTTTGATATTTGCAGAAAATAGTATATAATAATCTCACGTATGCTTAAATGAATGGAGGATATTTTTTATGGCAGTCGGCGATATTGGAATAGATCTTGGTACAGCTAATGTACTTGTATATATAAAAGGCAAGGGGGTAGTACTCCGTGAGCCATCTGTAGTAGCATTTGACCGTAATACCAATAAGATCAAGGCTATTGGTTCTGAAGCAAGGCTCATGCTCGGCCGTACTCCCGGAAATATAGTAGCAGTAAGACCATTAAGACAGGGTGTGGTTTCAAGCTACACTGTCACAGAGAAGATGCTCAGATATTTCATACAGAAGGCGGCAGGAAGAGCAAGGTTCAGAAAGCCGAGGATTTCTGTCTGCGTACCTTCGGGAGCAACAGAAGTTGAGAAGAGAGCAGTTGAGGAAGCAACATATGAGGCAGGTGCCCGTGAAGTCCGCATCATCGAGGAGCCTGTAGCTGCAGCTATCGGTGCAGGTATTGATATTTCCAAGCCATGCGGAAACATGGTAGTCGATATAGGCGGCGGTACATCTGATATAGCAGTCATTTCACTCGGCGGCACGGTAGTAAGCGCATCTATAAAGGTAGCCGGCGATGACTTCGATGAAGCCCTTGTCCGCTACATGAGAAAAGCTCATAACCTTCTTATCGGTGAGAGAACAGCTGAGGAGATCAAGATAAATATAGGATCAGCCTACAAGAGACCTGAGATCATCACCATGGATGTAAGAGGCCGCAACCTTGTAACAGGACTTCCAAAGACTATTGAGGTATCTTCTGAAGAGACACTTGAAGCACTTTCAGAGGCCACATCACAGATAGTGGATGCGGTTCACTCAGTACTTGAGAAGACACCGCCGGAACTTGCAGCCGATGTATCCAACAGAGGGATCGTTCTTACTGGCGGCGGTTCACTCCTCTATGGCCTCGATGAGCTTATTGCTGAGAAGACCGGCATCAATACTATTGTTGCTGATGAGCCTATGCTATGTGTAGCTATCGGAACCGGCAAGTACGTTGACTTCTTAAGCGAGAAGCATGAGGATCCGGATGATGAGTGATATCTGGATCTGAGTGCTGTATCTGCTGCATTATAGAAGTATCATGCTTAGGAACCGGATAACTTTAAGTCAGCTGATATTCACTTATTTTCACAAATAAAATTCAGAACTTTATCTCTTGAGACAGTAATCATTAGAAATAGTGGTTCCTGTCTTTCTTATTAAAAATTTATATGGTATATTTTCTTTAGATCATAAAGTCCTTCAAAAACCAATATTAAAGAATATCTATAATATGCCGATATAGATTAAGAATATTATTGCTTATTCAGTATGAGGCGGTGAGGCCTTATATTTAAGGGCTTTAAAGCTTCATGAGCTTATATTTATCTTAAGACTGAAAGGAGACCGCATGGTAAGAGGTTTATATACAGCCTACACAGGCATGATCAACGAGCAGAACAGGCTGGATGTGATTTCCAACAATCTGGCTAATTCTACAACTGTAGGATACAAGGAAGAAAGTACCGTCAGCCAGTCATTCAAGGATTACCTTGCCATAAAGATCCGCGACGGCTCCAATGGCTTTGTGGATCATTCTATAGGGACCCTCAATCCGGGTGTCAAGATAGGAGAGACTTATCAGAACTGGGATCAGGGTTCACTCCGGCAGACAGAGATGCCTTATGACCTTGCGATCGCAGGCAAAGGTTTTTTTAATATCAGAGTCACTGATAAAGCCGGCAATGAAAAGATATATTATGGCAGGAACGGACACTTTGCCAGGACAAATGAGGGGTACCTTGTAGATAAGGATGGAAACCGTCTTCAGGGCAAGGGCGGCGATATAAAGATACCGACAGATGCAGCAGATGTGGCAATTAAGCGTAATGGCGATATCTATGCTGATAACCAGCTGATCGACAAGGTTAAGATCAGCGATTTTGAAGATTATAATTATCTTAAGCTCTACGGCGATAATTTCTATGATACTGTGCAGGGAGCTGCAGAGAAGGATCCGGATCCTGATACCCAGATAATTCAGGGATATACTGAACAGTCCAATGTTAATGTTATCGATGAGATGGTTCAGATGATAACGGTCACCAGAGCTTATGAGGCAGGTCAGAAGATGATCCAGGCAGAGGATGACCTGAATCAGCAGGCAGCAAATAAGGTAGGAGCTGTCGGAAGCTGATATGACTTTTCAGGATAATTTGCGATTCGATCTGCTGTGCATGGATATTTAAGTTATTTGGATATCGTGCATTACGCTTTATCGGGTCAGGTATATGTCATTAGATCACGAAAGGAAGATGCCATTATGATGAGAGCACTTTGGACTGCGGCTTCAGGTATGAAGGCCCAGCAGACCAGCATGGATACTGTAGCTAACAATCTTTCAAATATCAATACTACAGGCTATAAGAAGGAGACAGCCGGTTTTGAGACCCTCCTTTATCAGACTGTACAGAAGGAAACCTATGATACTGACGGGAACAGAAAGCCCATCGGTGAACAGATAGGCCTTGGTACATATGTTTCTTCGATCTCTACTAATTTCGCTCAGGGAGAGTTCGAGGATACGGAAGGCGATTATGATTTTGCTGTTCAGGGTAAGGGCTTCTTCATGATCCAGATGCCTGACGGCTCTGTTCAATATACAAGAAACGGCCATTTCAATATGGCTGAGCTTTCTGAAAATGAATATCAGCTTTCGACAAGCGAAGGTTATGCAGTTCTTGATATGAATCAGCAGCCTATTACTTTCGATACTACTAAAGTGGACCTGACAAAGGTGACATTTGACAGATATGGCAAGGTAATGTACAGGGATGAGAACGGCAATCCGCAATATACAGGCCAGCAGATAGGTATGGCGCAGTTCAATAACCCCGGCGGTATGGATAAGATGGGTGAAAGCTATTTTAAAGAGACTGCTGCATCCGGTGCGGCCAGGATCGAGGGGATCGACCAGAATCTTGACAGGTCTATCATTAAGAATGGCTATCTTGAGCGCTCCAATGTGCAGGCAGCTGATGAAATGGTCGATATGATCATTACTCAGCGTGCATATGAAATGAACTCAAAGGCGATCACAGCATCCGACGAGATGCTGCAGCAGGCAAATAACCTGAGGAGATAATTATGGATATATCTGGTATTTCGGGAAATTCTTATTCGAATATGCTTAATACTGTGAGTGCACTTACTTCTTCAAATAATTCCGGCTTGAATTCCGGAGTTACGGATGCAGACAGCCTGTCGGGCATGCCCGGGTATACTGCCGGCATGTCAGATTCTTTAAGCAGCGCTTCATCGGCAGTTTCGGGAGCGCAGGCTGATGCCCTCTCTTCTAAGATCAGATCTCTTGACAGGGATACCGATGATCAGGAACTATACGATGCCTGCAAGAGCTTTGAATCCTACTTTGTACAGAAGGTGCTTGAAAATGAACGCAAGGCTCTTCTTCCTGATGACGAAATCATGCAGGGCGAGTACATGTCTGTATTCGGCGATAAGCTTACGGAAGAGTATTCTAAGATCCTTACTGACAATAACGGCGGCATAGGGCTTGCCAGACAGCTTTATGAGTCCATGAAGCGCAATATGGGAGAAGAGCCTGACCCGGCTATTATGAGCGGAAATTCAGAGGTATAAATGGGAGACGAAACATACGAAGGCTACATAGAGAGGATAGTATTTCACAGTCCTGAGACTGGATTTACTGTCCTTTCTCTATCTGAGGCGGATTCCGGAGAGGAGATCACCTGCACCGGAAACTTTCCGTCGATCAATGCAGGAGAATATATAAGACTTAAGGGCCATATGGTCGATCATCGTGAATACGGCCCGCAGATAAAGATAGATTCCTATGAGACTGTACGCCCGCAGAATAAGGCGGCAATAGAAAAGTATTTATCTTCCGGCGCCATCAAGGGCATTGGAGAGGCACTTGCAAAGAGAATAGTAAAGAAGTTCGGCAAAGACACATTCAATATCATGGAGAGATCCCCGGAGAGGCTTGCTGAGATCAGGGGAATAAGTGAAGCAAAGGCAAGGAAGATCGCTGAGCAGTTCGGTGAGAAGAGAGCTCTGAGGTCTGCCTGTGTCTATCTGCAGAAGTATTCGGTGCCTATGAACCTGGCAGTAAAGATATACGAAAAATATGGAGAATCGATGTATGATATCGTGGAGAGAAATCCATATAAGCTGGTTGACGATATCGAGGGTGTCGGGTTTAAGACTGCGGACAAGATCGCCCAGGCGGTAGGTATCAGCGAGGATTCGACATACAGACTTGAGAGCGGTGTGCTTTATACACTCAATCTGTCATATGGGCAGGGCAACTGTTATCTCCCGGAAGAGGAGCTTATTCGTGATGCTGCCGGAGTATTAAATGTAGATACGGAGACTATTTCCGGGATCCTTGATCTTATGTGCATGGGAGACAGGATCACAGCAGTTGATACCGACAGGGGCCGCATTATATATACATCCCTCATGTACAATATCGAGCTCAATACAGCGAAGATGATAATAGATCTGAATACCGAAATAAAAATAAATGAGCCTCAGGTGGATCTTCTGATATCTGAAGCAGAGAGGGTAATGAATATTGAACTTGATGATATACAGTGCGAAGCGGTAAGGCAGGTCGTTGGCCATGGTGTGACCATTATTACAGGCGGTCCGGGAACCGGCAAGACAACTGCTATAAAGGCGATAATCTATGTGCTTGAAAAGCTTGGCGAAGAGATATTGCTGGCTGCTCCTACCGGACGTGCCGCAAAAAGGATGACAGAAGCCACCGGCCGCGATGCTCAGACAATACACAGACTTCTTGAGATAAACGCAGGGCCGTCAGGCGGACTTGACAGTGAGAAAAACGCGGGCCAGATGTTTGCGAGGAATGAGGACAATCCGCTCGAGACTGATGTAGTTATCATAGATGAGATGTCTATGGTCGATATCTTTCTTATGCATGCTTTGCTTAAGGCTGTTGTGCCGGGTACAAGACTTGTGCTTACAGGTGACGCGAACCAGCTTCCTTCGGTCGGTCCCGGGAATGTTCTGAAGGACCTGATAAATGCGGACTTCTGTCATGTGGTAAGACTTGAAAAAATATTCAGACAGGCTGCTAAAAGCGACATCATAAAGTTTGCGCATCTGATAAATGAAGGAAAGAGCCTTAATGTAACTAACAGGGATACAGATTTTTTTGTCATAAGCAGAAATGACCCTGAAAGCATCATACAGACCCTTGTTACAGTTATTATGAAAAATATGCCTAAGCATATAGGAGCAAAGCCTTATGATATTCAGGTACTTTCACCTATGAAGGAAGGAGTATTGGGTGTAAATAATCTGAATAAAGTCCTGCAGAAATATATGAATCCGCCTTCAGAAAAAAAGCGGGAGCATGAATTTCATGATTTTATTTTCCGTGAAAATGACAAGATAATGCAGGTAAAGAATAATTATCAGATGGTCTGGAAAAAATATAACGGTCACGGTGACTGTATAGAAGAGGGAAAAGGTGTATTTAACGGAGATTGCGGCATCATAAAGGATATAGACGAAGATGGAAATACAGTAACTGTTCTTTTCGATGACGATAAAATAACGGAGTATACATTCAATGAAATGGATGAAATAGTCCCTGCATTTGCCATAACGATCCACAAGTCACAGGGAAGTGAATATCCTGCAGTATTGCTGCCTCTGCTTACCGGACCAAGGATGCTTTTTAACAGAAATATACTGTATACGGCAGTTACACGTGCCCGCAGGTGTGTATCTGTCATAGGATCAGAAGAGACCATGCAGGCTATGATAGCCAATAACGAGGAACGAAAGAGATATTCAGGTCTTGCAGACAGTATTCTGTACCTGCTGGAGCCGGAGGACAGATAGAAGGAGGGCGGTTCATGTGAATATAAAGTCTGCAATTAAGAAAAGCAGGACTGCGGACGCACTTCTCTCATTTATTTATCCCCACAGATGTCCTATCTGCGACGGAGCTCTGCCGGTCGGAGAGCATGGCATATGCCCTGGCTGTATCGATAAGATACGTTACGTCAGGGAGCCTTTCTGTATGAAATGCGGCAGGCCTCTGGATGAAGAAGCCGAGTACTGTGAACTGTGTACCGATTCTCACCGCGAGTTCGATGCCGGAAGGTCAGCCTGTCTTTATGACAGATATATCCGTCAGTCTATCATTAAGTTCAAGTATTACGGAAGGCAGGAATATGCTGATTCTTATGCGGATATGATACTTTATTCCCAGGGGGATTTTATCAGATCAGTTCACCCGGATGTGTTAGTTCCTGTACCCATCCATAAGAAAAGGATGGATGAGCGTCACTACAATCAGGCGGCCCTTATTGCTGACAGCCTTTCTGAAAAATCCTGCATCCCTTCACTTGATGATCTGCTGGTGAGAGAGCGCTTCACAAGACGTCAGAAGGATCTTAATCGTGAAGAAAGAAGAAAAAATCTAAAGGGAGCTTTCAAAGTAAATAAGAAATATAAATTATTGAACCAGATTCCCGAAAGTGTTATGATAATTGATGATATACTGACCACCGGAAGTACTCTTGACGAGTGCTCCTTTGCCTTAAAGGAAGCAGGAGTTGAGAATGTTTACTATATTGTACTTTCGTGCGGGAAGCTTTAATTGGGGGTGTTAATATGGATATAAGATATTGCAAAATGTGCGGGAAGATGTATAATTACGATCCGGAAAAGGGCAGTACAGCTATCTGTCCCGAGTGTCAGAAAAAGGTAGAGGACAAGTTTGAGACAGTCCGGGATTATATCAGGGATCATCCTGAAAATACTATAAAAAAGATCTCAACAGAACTTGATGTTCCGGTACAGATCATAAAGAAGTGGATCCGTGAAGAGCGTTTAGTCCTTGTGAGTCCTGACTCAGGCATAAACCTTCGCTGCGAGAAATGCGGCAAGCCTATACTGACCGGCCGGTTCTGCGAGAATTGCAAAAAGAAGATGGCAAGTAATTTTGAAAATGTTCTTGGAAGATCCAAGCCGGAATGTCCGGCCTTAAAGTCTCCTTCAGATGCCCGTGACCGTATGCATTATAATAAATAAGTAACAGTAAACTAAAGAGGTTCTTTACGCACTGCAATGGATCTCTTAATTATATTATTGAAGCTTGGAGAGTTTCATGAAAAGAATAAAGATTATAATATCTCTCATTTTGATTTTTATTGGAATAATTTTCATGAGTGAAATAAGTATATTTTATCTGGATAATTTTGCAAACGATATACCTTATACAACAATAATATATCAACCTGGTATTAATACTGATATTATGAAGAATGATATAATATCTGCAGCTGAATCGAATAATATGCATTTTTTGTGATAAAAAATGATCTGATAGATATCAATAACAAAAATATTATAATTATGCTAATACTGACTTCTATGAATCAGTGTTTTATTTATTACTGATAATTTTTTCTGTTGTTAATTCATTCATGTATCTGTCTTTCTTTAGATTTGATATCCGGAAGATCTACAGGGATAGATTATCATATGTAGTTTTATTATTATATGCATTAAGGACCTTAAGTGTAATATTGGTTGCTGTTATGATAACAACGAATCTTACATTAATCAGAGAAGCGGCGGAGTTTATTTCTCAGGAAGATTTCTTTGAGAATTATAAGGATTATTACTATACAAATATTGGCTATATTCCCAGAGAAGGAATTGATGGAAAGCCCGAGAAAACGTTAGAGGATAATGCAAAAATAAAGGAAATTTTTTATGAGAAAAATTATAATGAATTTAAACCGATCAGATTAGTAAGTCTGGGAGACACTTACAAAAATGATATAATCTATGCAAATCAAAATAGTTTAACGTATTTATGCAAAGAGATCAAATCTCTGAATGCATCATCTATGGAAAAGAAATGCTGCTATATACTTCCGTTCTTTTTGAAGGATCAGAAGAATATAGTGCATTCTTTGGATTTAAAGATGGAAAATTATCTTGAGAAAGATATAGTCGGTAATCCATTTATTACGATATATGATAGAGATATCATGTATAAGATCAATGACTCCTCATTCAGTAAGTTTATTGATGAATATGATCTTGCTTCAGAAATTCACGGGAAGAGTAGGACGGAGATATCGATCGAAGATGCTTTAAAAATGGTAGGTCTGGAGGATAAGCTGAACCAGAAAGTCTATTCTTTATCCGGTGGAGAGCAGCAGAGGGTCGCTTTGGCAAGATTAATGTTAAAAAAATGCAATTTAATTCTTGCAGATGAGCCAACATTTATGCATATCACGATGAAGTAAACAACCTTTCATACAATATTAAATTTCCGGACTATCTTTCTTTTGAAGGAAACTTAGGCCTGACCGATAATAATGGATCAGGTTTAATAATCTGGCCCGGCTTTTTAGGAAAGAACTATGAATATGGTCTTCAAATAAATGTAAAAAATCATATCTATAGTATGTATTTGGATAAAAATATGAAGTTGGTCGATGGGGATCAGGAAATGAAAAAAATATATAATGAGAATATTGTTTTGATAAAAAAGTTATGGAAAGGTGCTTCCGATAAATGGGGAGATGATATCTTTAGATAAGATTCCAAAAAAACAATCGATATTTACCGCTTGTGTGCGGCAAATATCGGTCATGTTTTCAGAATCAGCTCCTTCGGAGTATATTAGACTTAAGGTCCTCAGGCGCTCTTTTTTTCATGACGTTGTGCATTTTTTTGCCGGTAGCTGTCCTTGGTATTTCATCGATTATCCCGACATAGCGTGGCATCTTATATTTGGAAATATCCTTGCTCTTGCCGCAGAATTCGAAGACATCCTGCACTGTGAGAGATCTGTCTTCCGGTACTACATAGGCGGCGATCACATGGCCTCTGATCTTATCAGGAAGTGAAGTGACAATGCAGTCTTTGACACGTTTATCCTCGAGTATAGCTTCTTCTATCTGCTGAGGGTAGATATTCTCGCCGGAAACGACGACCATATCGTCTTTTCTTCCCATTATGGTAACCTTCCAGTTTTCATCCCAGACGGCAGTATCTCCGGTGTACATCCAGCCTTTGTAGAACTTTTCCTTTGTCATCTCATCATTATTGTAATAAGAATATGTGGTCTTCTGAGGAGCGAATGTGATGACTTCACCTTCTGTCTTTGAGTCGCATGGTACGAGCTCATCCGGCTCGGCCTTTTTGCCGTCATATATTTTTACGACTCTTACTTCATCGTCAATAGCGGAATTTCCAACTGAACCGGCTCCATCCGGAAGGTCATATGGTCTCAGATAAGAATTTACGAACATCTCAGTTGTTCCATATCCATTGAAAATATTCGGAGTGAGGTATTCCTGGTACCTGATGCAGGCAGCCTTATCGAGAGGAGCTCCCATGGTGATGATAGCCTTGATGCCGCTTGTATCGATCTTACTCTGTATTTTGGTCCTGTAGAGCATCTCCAGACTTGCCGGAGCTCCGATTATGTGCGTGACTCCGTACTCTTTTACCCACTTCAGAGCGGCCTTTGCATTAAAGTCCCGCATGATAACGCAGGTGCCGCCTACGTAGAATGTAGGACAGCAGCCGCCGATGTGGACGCCGCCTCTGTGGAACCATGGCGTAGTATTGAGGGTCGCGTCTCTTGGAACGAGAGAGAACTGCATGATGACATCATGCGCGGAAAGCACCTCATTGATGTCACTGATAGGGACGCTCTTTGGCAGTGCTGTGGTGCCGCTGGTACAAAGACGTACTACTTCATCATATATATGGGGTCTGAAGTCCATTTCAGGATCAGTCTCATCCTGTTCTCCTGTGTACTCCTCATAGCTGATATGGCCTTCCGGTACAGGCTTTCCTTCGATGTTATCCGCAAGGACAACTCTTATTGGCTTGTAATGACACAGATCTATGGCTTCTTTGGCCATATCTGCGACATTGGCTGAATATATAAATACCTTTGGCTTATTGAAGTCGATGAGCTTCGCCATCTCACCAGACGCCAGGTTATAGTTGGCAGCTAGGAGTATAGACCCTATTTTTCTTGGACCTACGTAAGAGACGGCGAACTCAGGTGAATTTCTGAGAGCTGTCATTACTATGTCGTCCTTGCCCAGTCCATCATCTCTTAAGGCATGGGCCAGCCTGTTTGCATCCCGGTTAAGTTCTTTATATGTAAGATTTATACCCCTTTTAGGGTCGATAACTGCCGGACGGTCATGGAAACGTCTTACATTTCTCATGAAACCATTGAGCCATGTATACTCATGCTCAAAAGTATCCTTAAACATTGTGTCATCGTAGGTCCTGCTCATAATAAGCCTCCTTGGTATAAAGTATTTAACAGAGTGTGTGATGATATCAGACAACGGCCTAAATTATAGATTTGAACTATCCAAATGTCAATAACAAAGTAACGAAGAACTCATAATATGGTAATCAAAACCATTTGTGATCGCTAACAGCTCCTTATGATAAAGAATCGAATACTAAATTATTAAATCTTTATTAAATGATATTCTGCACTCTTGCAATAACATTATCTATAACATATACTTTACATGCTGTTTAATTGCTGGGCTTTTTAATAATTATCTGCGGATCATGCGGATGATCATTAATTAAATATTTCCAGAATACTGCATGTCCGTATATTAGGAGATCTAATCATGATTACATCTTATATTGCTGCTACAGGTTCAGGCCTTCCTGAAAGAACAGTCTCCAATGAGGAACTGGCGAAGATAGTGGAAGGCGTTGATGACCAGTGGGTCCAGAAGAGGACCGGAATAAAGGAGAGACGTGTAGTTCTTGACGGTATGAATACATCTGATCTTGCAACTATGGCTGCGAAGGAGATCCTTGATAATGCCGGCATTTCTCCTGAGGATGTTCAGATGATAGTTGTCTCATCTATCACACCCGACTATGAGACACCCAGTGTTGCCTGCATGGTACAGAAGAATATAGGTGCGGACACAGCTTTCGCATTTGACGTAAGAGCGGCCTGTTCAGGCTTCGTATACGCACTTTCCGCAGCTGACAAGTTCATAAAGTCAGGGGCCTGTGATAACGTCCTTGTAATAGGAGCAGAGGCACTGACCAAGGGGGCTGACTGGAACGACAAAAAGTCCTGCATACTTTTTGGGGATGGAGCCGGCGGAGTCCTTCTTAAGGCCGATAAGACCGGTTCACATGGTATTATCGACGAGGAGCTCGGTTCTATAGGGAAGAAGTGGGAAGTACTTACCAATGGCTTTACACCGGCGCACAATGCATTTAATAATGAAAGAGAGATCACGCCTGAAGATGTCTTTATAAAGATGGACGGACTTTCTGTATTCAGCTTTGCTACAAAGAAGCTCCGTTCAAGCATTACGAACATCCTTACAAGGAATGATCTCACGATAGATGATATCGATTATATAGTTCCTCATCAGGCAAATGCAAAGATACTTGATGTCGTGGCAAGAAAGCTTGGAACAAGCCTTGACAAGTTCTATCTTAATATCGACAGGTTTGCAAATACATCATCTGCCAGTATCCCTATCGCCCTGAATGAAATGGACAGCAGGGGACTTTTAAAGCCGGGCATGAAGCTTATCTGTGCGGGCTTCGGCGGCGGACTCACATGGGGGACCATGCTGATCGAGCTGTGATATATTTTATGCAATATATTTTTATACCTGATATAAAATATGCCGCTGACTCTGAAGGTCTTACATGCAGGAAGCTGCCATGTCTTATGAGTGTTTAAGCTTTATTAGATCTTTATGTTGTTTACATAAAAGATAAAATGGTATACACTATTAACGCAGTAAATAGTGATGGGATAATTCCTTTCACATTTAGAATGGCTTATAAAAAGCCTATACTTTATTTTATTTAGGAGGAAGCAAAATGGATACATTCGAGAAGATTCAGGAGATCATCTCTGAGCAGACAGGCAAGGCAAAGAACGAGATCACCCTTGAGACTAATGTCAAGGAAGATCTTGATGCCGATTCACTTGATCTTTTCCAGATCATCAACGATATCGAGGACGAGTTCGAAGTAAGCATCGACGATCCTAACACTATCGTTACTGTTAAGGATGCTGTTGATTTTGTTGAGAGTCAGAAGAAATAATTAATAAGACTTAAAGGGTTAAGGGTCGGACTTTAAGCTCAAAGCATCTTTATTTAAGCACCATTTAGATAAAGCTTTGAGAATGAAGCCCGGCCGATTTTTTTATGAGATGCTTTCGCAGAGACATTTAAGCGTTATCTATAAATTTATGGAAACATAATGGGAGATCAGGATAAATGAAAATAGTATTTATGTTCAGCGGCCAGGGCGCTCAGTACGCCGGCATGGGCAGGGATCTGTATGAAAACTGCAGGGATGCCAGGGAAATATTTGACAGGGCCGATGAAGCACTAGGATATTCTATCAGAGAAATCTGTTTTAATGACGAAGAGAAGCTTAAGGATACTGAATTTGCTCAGCCTGCGATCCTTACCATGAGTATGGCTGCTATGGCTGCCATAAAGGATCAGGGAGTCAATGCTGATATGGCTGCAGGCTTAAGTCTTGGCGAATATTCAGCGCTTACAGCAGGCGGCGCCTTTGACTTCGAAGAGGCTGTAAAGCTCGTCCAGAAGAGAGGGAAATTCATGGCAGAGGCTGTTCCGGCCGGTAAGGGTGCCATGTATGCGATCATCGGACTCGATACAGAGACCGTTGAGGAAGTATGCAGGGAAGTGCGTGATGCAGGTACAGGTTATGTGGTTCCGGCTAACTATAACTGCCCCGGACAGATCGCAATAGCAGGCGAGACTCCTGCGGCCGATGCAGCGGCAGCACTCGCAAAGGAAAAGGGCGCTAAGCTTGCAGTAAAGCTCAAGGTCAGCGGGCCATTCCATACAAAGCTTCTTCAGCCTGCCTCTGATAAGCTCCATACAGAGCTTGAGAAGATTGCAGTCCATGATATGAAGATCCCGGTATATACCAATCTTACAGCTGAAGTGATCAGCGATAAGGCAGATATAGTTGACATCCTTACAAAGCAGGTAATAAGTCCGGTCCGCTGGGATGACATACTTCGCAATATGAGGGCTCAGGGCGCAGATGCATTTATCGAGCTGGGACCAGGTAAGGCACTCAACGGATTTGCAAAGAGGACCCTGAAGGACGTGCTCATTGCAAATGTAGAAAATATGGATTCTCTTGATAAGACTATGGAGAAGATCCAGAGCAGAGTGTGATCCAATATTGCTTCAGAATCATAATTGATTCAGACATTGCTGATTTATGTTTGTCGGGTCTTCAAAAATTTTTTGATACATGGTCCTGATAGAAACTCAGAATAGAACGGAGAAACTTAAATGTCAGAAAGAAAATCAGTACTGGTAACCGGTGCAGCCAAAGGTATTGGACGCGCTGTCGCACTCAGGTTCGCAGAAGCAGGCTATGACATATTCATCAATTATCACAGCACTGAGCCGGCTGAACTTGTTGAACAGATAAAGGCTGTGGGAGTTGACTGTCAGACGTCAGTCGGTGACGTAAGCGATTTTAATTATGCCAAAGACCTGGTAAAGGCCTGCATGGATGCATATGGAAAGATAGACGTTCTTATAAATAATGCCGGCATAACACGTGACAACATACTTCTGGGCCTTAAGGAGGAGGACTTTGATTTGGTCATTGCCACAAACCTTAAGGGTACATTTAATATGGTCAAGCATGCTTCAAAGTTCATGCTAAAGGCAAAGTCAGGCGCCATCATCAATGTTTCATCTGTGGTAGGCATAGTCGGAAATGCCGGTCAGACGAACTATGCAGCAAGCAAGGCCGGTGTCATAGGTCTCACAAAGTCAGCTGCAAAAGAGCTTGCCAGCCGTGGCATTACGGTCAATGCTATCGCTCCGGGCTTCATAGAAACAGATATGACAGGTGTTCTGACAGATGATCAGAAGAATGTTATCCTTGCCGATATTCCGCTTAAGAGAGCAGGTAAGCCTGAGGAAGTTGCCTCTGCAGCTCTTTTCTTTGCGGAAAATCCTTATATCACAGGTCAGGTCCTCTGCGTAGACGGCGGCATGGTTTGAATAATACAATAATAACAGTAAATTTCCTTTGTATTCATACTTAAATATCAGCGCTTTTGAAATATTAAGTGATGTCTGCAAAGCAGATATTTCTGTTCAAATGATAGAATAAAAAAAGAGAGGAAACCCCGATGGAAACAAGAAGAGTAGTCATAACAGGCCTTGGTACAGTAAATCCGACAGGAAATACAGTGGAAGAGTCCTGGAATAACGTAAAGAACGGTATCAACGGACTCGGACCTATCACAAAATTCGATGCAGGCAGGCTTAAGGTCAAGGTCGTTGGTGAGGTTAAGAACTTTGATCCTTCACTATACATGGATTTTAAGGAGATAAAGAGGTCAGACCTTTTCTCTATGCTTGCAGTCGCAGCAGCTGCCCAGGCTGTTGAAGATTCCGGCATTAAGGCAGAGGATGAAGATCCATACAGAGTCGGTGTCATAGTAAGCTCCGGTATCGGCGGATTCACAACTATAGAGAGCGAGATCGGCAAACTCTATGAAAAGGGACCAAGAAGGGTGTCACCATTCTTTATACCTATGATAATCGCAAATATGGCATCTGCCGATATTGCCATGAGGTACGGCTTCAGAGGAACCAATAAGGATATAGTTTCAGCATGTGCTTCCGGAACACACAGTATCGGCGATGCATACAGAGATATAAAGTTCGGATATTCAGACGTAATGCTTGCCGGCGGCTGCGAAGGCTCTATCTGTGAGTCCGCCCTTGCGGGTTTCCAGAACCTTACAGCTCTTTCACTATCAGAAGACCCTGATGAGGCCTGCAGACCTTTTGATAAAAACAGGAGCGGTTTTGTAATGAGTGATGGCGCAGGTGTTATGGTTCTCGAGGAGCTTGAACATGCCCGTAAACGCGGCGCTAAGATCTACGGCGAGATAGCAGGTTATGGAGAGACCGATGATGCTCATCACATGACAGCCCCTCTGGAGGATGGCTCAGCTGCTGCCCGTGCTATGCAGAATGCCATTGATGAAGCAGGCATCAGGCCGGAAGAAGTAGGATATATCAATGCTCATGGAACAGGTACTCATGCAAATGATGCCGGTGAGACAAGAGCTATTAAGACAGTATTTGGTGATTATGCGAAGAATATCCCTGTAAGCTCTACAAAGTCTGAGACGGGCCATATGCTTGGCGCCGCAGGAGCAGTTGAAGCCATTTTTTCAACACTTGCCATCAGAGAAGGCTTCATACCGCCTACTATAAACCTTACCACACCGGACCCGGAATGTGATCTTGACTACGTACCGGGCAAGGGCCGCAAGGCGGATATCAATTACGCCATCTCCAATTCATTCGGATTCGGCGGTCATAACGCGGTTATCTGCATCAAAAAGTACACTGATTGACATCAGCTTATTCAGAAGTACCTTTACGCAGCGCTTCTTGATTAAGACTCTTGAAAAGGTTGGTAATCATTAATTTTAAAGGAGTTTCAGATGGAATTAGATATCAAGCAGATCATGGAAATAATACCGCACCGGCCCCCGTTTTTATTGATTGACAGGGTGGTCGATATGGTGCCGGGTGAATCATGCACAGCTGTTAAGAATGTTTCTATGAACGAGCCTTTCTTTGCAGGACATTTTCCCGGACAGCCTGTTATGCCCGGTGTGCTGATCATAGAGGCTATGGCTCAGGCAGGGGCGGTCTCTATTCTTTCAAAGGATGAGTTCAAGGGTCACCTTGCTTACTTCGGCGGTATTAAGAATGCCAAGTTCAAGCACATGGTCGTTCCCGGAGATACATTAAGACTTGAAGTAACACTTGGAAAGATCAAAATGAATTGCGGAGTAGGTACAGGAAAGGCTTATGTCGGTGACAAGCTGGCAGCGAGCGGGGAATTCATATTTATTATCGGTGATAAAGTCTGAGATAATTACTACAGAGAGGTAAAGAGTAATATGGGCTTATTCAATAAAAAGAGATATTTTACAGTAGATCCTGAGAATATGCCGGATAAAGCGTTAAAAAAAGCTCCAACTACTGATGCTAACGGTATTCCTGACGATAACTGGATCAAATGTAAGAAGTGCGGAACCATAGTTTATAAGAAGGATATTTCTGAATACAGGATCTGTCCTTACTGCGGTACTCATTTCAGAATGACGGTTGCTGAAAGGCTTGCAATCACTGCAGATCCCGGCACCTTCGAGGAATTTGATCCTGATATGGAGCCGGGCAACCCTATGGATTATCCTGACTATGATGCTATTATTAAAAAGGCACAGGATAAGTCAGGTATAAAAGAAGGTGTTGTTACCGGACTCTGCAAGGTCGGGGGCTTCCCTGCAGTTATTGCTGTTATGGATTCTCATTTTATGATGGGGTCCATGGGCTCAGTCGTCGGTGAGAAGATAACAAGGGCCTTCGAGAAAGCAACCGCCATGAAGCTTCCGATCATCGTATTTACGACATCGGGCGGAGCCAGGATGCAGGAAGGCATCATATCGCTCATGCAGATGGCAAAGGTCTCCGAAGCGGTCGCCAGGCACGATGATGCCGGACTTCTCTATATTACAGTTCTTACAGACCCTACGACTGGCGGCGTCACAGCAAGCTTCGCAATGCTTGGAGACATAATACTTGCTGAGCCTAAGGCTTTAGTCGGTTTTGCAGGTCAGAGAGTGATCGAAGGCACTATTCACCAAAAGCTTCCTGCAGGTTTCCAAAGGTCAGAGTTCCAGGAGGATCACGGCTTCGTCGACAGGATCGTCGAGAGAGAGGATATGAAGGATACACTCACGGTGCTTTTGAACCTTCACCATGTAGAGTGATTGAAAAGCTTTTTACAAAAAAGTATTAAGCGAGATGTTATGTGATCTTCATTGCAGATCATAAAATATAAGACGGATAGTATAATATAAGGAGTGCCCGGAATGGAAGAAGCATACGAATCTGTAAAGATCGCCAGAATGGCAGCAAGACCGACAACAAGCGAATTCATTGATAAGATATTTGATTATTTTATAGAATTTAAGGGCGACCGCCACTTTGCAGATGATCAGTCGGTAATAGGAGGCATAGCTACCTTTGATGGGATTCCGGTAACTGTGATCGGAGTCGAAAAGGGCCACACCCTTGAGGAGAATATGAAGCACAACTTCGGATGTCCTAATCCTGAGGGATATCGCAAGGCTCTCCGTCTCATGAAGCAGGCTGAGAAGTTCGAACGCCCTGTAATTACTTTTATCAGTACGGCCGGTGCTTTTTGCGGCATCGGTGCCGAGGAAAGGGGTCAGGGCGAGGCTATAGCAAGGAATCTTATGGAAATGTCACGTCTGAAGACTCCTATCATAAGCATTTTTACCGGTGAAGGCGGCAGCGGCGGAGCGCTCGGACTTGCGGTTGCCGATCAGGTCTGGATGTGTGAGCATGCGCTTTATTCTATCCTTTCACCTGAAGGATTTGCAAGTATCCTCTGGAAGGATCCTTCGAGAGCTGCTGAGGCGGCTGCGCTTATGAAGATGAATGCGAAGGACCTGCTTCAGAACGGGGTCTGCGAGAAGGTCTTTAAGGAGCCTGCTGAAGGTCTCGAGAACAACCTGGAATTTACAACAGTTCAGATAAAGGAAGCTCTTTCAGAGACACTGCCGGGGCTCATAACAGAACCTAAGGACAAGCTTCTCGATAACAGATATGCAAGATTCCGCAAGTTTGGTTCATACAAATAATAAAATACCAGCTGCTGTCTTTTTTGATCTGATATTCACCGGGTCATACGGGCAGCGGCTTTTTCTTTGCAGCCCATGAAAATTGAAAAAATCATCAGCAGAAAGCAGGCAATAAGAGTTATGCGTGAAGAGGGAAAACACAGCGGACCTTTTGAAGGTCATGACAGAAAAAATACAGGTCGTAAGGTTAATGAAAATAAAAGATATGAAAATGCTCCGCATTGGAATGATAAGCCCGGCAATAGAAACGGGAGAGATGACCGCAAAAAGACTACATATAAGTCTGACATTACTCCGGGGCTTTATCACGATCTTGAGTACACAAAAAAGACTGATTTCGGCATATATCTTAAAGAACCCGGCAAGGAAAATGGCGAGGAGATACTTCTTCCTAAAAGATATGTCCCGAAAGATGCCAGGCTTCATGACGTCCTTCATGTATTTGTATATCAGGATTCTTCTGACAGGCCTGTTGCTACTACTGAAGAGCCGCTTATAACACTGGGTACTATTGCAAGACTGTATGTCAATGAAGTGACTGATATCGGGGCATTCTTAAACTGGGACATGCCTAAGGACCTGCTCCTTCCATTCCATGAGCAGCTTTATCCTGTCCAGAAGGATGATGCTGTATTGGTGGCGCTTTATACCGATAAGTCAGGCAGGCTTGCGGCGACCATGCATATCTACAAGTACCTTAAAAAGGACTCACCTTACAGGGAAGGCGATCAGGTGACCGGCAGGGTATATGAGAACAGTGAGGATCACGGCGCATATATTGCTGTAGATGACCTTTATTCAGCACTTCTCCCTAAGAAGGATATGGTAAAGCGATTAAAGATCAATGAGCCTGTTCACGCCAGGGTCGCCCGTGTTCTCGAGGACGGAAAGCTTACCCTTTCGCTTAATAAAAAGATACCTGAGCAGATGGAGATCGACGCAGATAAGCTCCTGCGTTTCCTTGAAAATAAAGGCGGTCATATGCCATATAATGATAAGAGCTCACCGGAGGACATAAGAAGGGTGTTCGGTATGAGCAAGTCTTCATTCAAGAGGGCGCTTGGAAGTCTGTACAAGGACAGGAAGATAGTTATCGATGAGACCGGAGTGCATCTGGTCTGATTAAAGAATACGGATCTGAAAATATTTAATAACGAGGTGAGATTAATGCATGTTAAGGAATCGCGCTGGCAGCGCCTCGATAACACCGCGACTGTTTTTCCGGTCATTGCGAATAATAGCACCACAAATGTTTATCGCATTACAGCTTCATTAAATGAAAATATAGACGGCAGGCTCCTGCAGGAGGCTCTTGACCGGGTACTTCCAAGGATACCGGCCTTTAATGTAAGGCTTAAGAAGGGACTTTTCTGGTATTATCTGGAGTCCAACCATAACAAACCTCCCCTCGTACGTGAGGAAAATTCGTATCCCTGCCGTTTTATAGACCCAAAAGCCAATAATGGTTTTTTATTCCGCGTATCCTATTATCAGGACAGGATCAATCTGGAGGTCTTTCATGTGCTCGGAGACGGTATGGGCGGATTCAATTTTCTGAAGGAACTGGCCTATCAGTATATAAGACTGGCTCACATTGATAAATTTTCTGAGGCCGGTGATTCTCTGGATGTCGATACCTCGCTTTCTACCGAAGACAGTTTTGTAAAGAATTATAAGCATGCTGAGCCAAATGACTATAAGTCGGGCAGGGCAGTTACTGTTAAGGGTGAAAAGCTCTTAAGCGGCGCGCTTGGAGTCATGTCAGGCCACATGAAGGTCGATCAGCTGAAAGAGGCTTCTAAAGCTCTTGACTTAAGCATCAATGAATATCTGGTAAGCGCGCTGGCATTCGCAATATATAAGGGCTTCTTAAATGGAGCATCATCTGTTTACCCCATATCTATCAATGTCCCGGTAAATTTAAGACCATTTTTTGATTCGGTTACGACCAGAAATTTCTTCGTAATGGTAAGCGCGGTATTTACTCCGGAGAAAGAAAAATATAATTTTGAGGAGGTCTGCAATATTATAAGGGACAGCCTCAGAAAGCAGATCACAAAGGAACATCTTGAAAAATTATTCTCATACAACGTATCCAATCAGAAGAATATTATTCTGAGGGTCGTACCATTTTTTATAAAAAAATATGCCCTCAGGCTTGTGTATATGAAGGGAGCAAAGGCAAATACCACTACATTTACGAACCTTGGTGTGGTAAAGGTGAACGAGTCCTATAAACAGTACATACGTGAGTTCAATGCCATGATACCGCCTTCAGCCGGCCAGCAGATCAAGGCTGGAGTCACATCTTACAATGGCGTTTCTACAGTCACTTTTACATCGGTGTTCAGAGATACTTCGATACAGAAGGAATTCTTTCAACTGCTTGCCAGTCATGGAATTGACGTAACTATTGAGACAAATGGACTGTTTTACCATTAACATTTATCGTTTATAAGGAGGAGTCATGCTTAAGTGCAGTCATTGCGGAGTAGTCATCAGTGACAATACCAATGAATGTCCTCTCTGCCATAATATTATCGGGAGACCTGAGTCAGATATGACCGACAGGTATCCGCAGATATATGAGAGGACCAGCCTTATATTCAGGCTTAAGATCTTCATTACATATATTCTGATACTTCTGCAGACAGCAGCAGTAGTTGTGAATTACTATACCTATGATCATTATTCATTCAGATGGTCATTGCTCTCGGGAGCAGGTGTATTGTATCTGCTGATTACATTGTTCGTATCGTTCATGACCATGTCATCACATATAAATAAGATCTTCATACAGGTGGTCTCAGCACTGATGATATGCTTTGCAGTTGATTTCTTTATGGGAAAGCAGGGATGGTCATTAAGTCTCGCTCTTCCTATAGCTGTAATGGCCCAGAACGCGGCCATTCTGGTATTTATGATCATTAATTACAGAAATTGGCCGAATTATCTGATGATACAGATATTCTCAGTGGTTCTGGGGGCTGCAGCACTTGGACTTCACATAGTCGGGATCATAGAGTCTCCGATCCTTGTGTGGTGCGCATTCGGATCTTCAGTGATCCTTTATACGCTTAACCTGGTGATAACCGGCAGACGTGGGATCTCTGAGCTTAAGAGAAAGTTTGACCTTTAACATACTGGTGATATGAAACCGGCATCTGAATTTCTGATGCTGTTAACGATAATGTAAACCGGGGAGAGATAAATGATCATAAAAGAATCAGACGGCATTAAATACGTGAGCTTCAGTGAGGAGGATATATCTCTGAGGGCAAAGGCTTTCGAGAAAGTAATAAGAGAGTTCACGGATCAGCATCTGATAGGGCCTGCCATCAAGCGGGGCTCCATAAGGCGGAGACTTAAAGAACCTCCGTGGGTACCACCGAAGGATATTGAATATAAATACATTCAGGGAAAAAAGTTCAGGATGGAAATGATCATGCCTGCTGATATTGGACAGGACTTTAAATTATGCGTCCTGCAGCTGCATGGAGGCGGATATATAGGTGCCATGAGAAATATATACCGTGACTTTGCGGTAAAGTATGCTGAAATGCGCGGCGGCATGCCAGTATTTACACCAGATTACAGGGTGGCGCCGGCTGACCCGTTTCCTGCGGCTCTTGAGGACGTGATTGACTCTTACAGGTATATTGTAAATAAATTCCCGGGCATTAAGGTAATTGCGGCTGGTGATTCAGCGGGCGGAGGACTCGCACTGGCACTTACCGCACATGTAAGGGATACAGGCGGTCCTCTGCCTGCTGCCCTTGTCCTCATGTCTCCATGGGCAGATCTTACGGCTTCAGGTCCATCTTATACTGATAATTATGAAAGTGATATAATGTT
Organism: Lachnospiraceae bacterium; assembly: GCA_036343175.1. Taxonomy (GTDB): domain Bacteria; phylum Bacillota; class Clostridia; order Lachnospirales; family Lachnospiraceae; genus JAEEJA01. The sequence goes on along the minus strand of JAZASR010000009.1, from coordinate 4,100 downwards.
TGGGAAGACTCATGACTCCATGATTTATAATGGTGAGTATCCGGGTGATCATGACCCTCATGACCCTATGATATCCCCGATATATGGTTCATTTAAAAGAATGCCTGAAACATTTATCCAGTCCGGTTCAGATGAGATGCTTCTTTCAGATTCAGAATCTGTATGGAAAGGCATCAATTCTGAGGGTGGACATGCTTTACTACACGTCTATAAGGGCATGTTCCATGTATTCCAGATGGGGCTTGACAGGATGCCTGAATCAGCTTACGCCTGGAATGAAGTAAAAGAATTCATAGAGGGCATTGACTTATAGCTTAAGGCCGGATCACCTCAGGTAAATGGCAGTGTGAGGTACTTTTCAAGCTGTTAACATTCTATAGAAACAGACTTCTGTATATGTTAATATAAAATCTGATTATTATCGGTTTTCTGCCTGACAGATGCAGTCTTTTATACCGGCGGTTTTTAATATTACGGTGACAGACAGCTGAATGATATAAGGCAGGCAGCAGTTAAAGGAAGAGGAAAAAATATGAAAAAGAAACAGGCAGCAGGAATAATCCTTGCGGCGGTGGTATTTGTGATTGCAGGTTTCATTGGCATCTATGCTGATAAGGCACTTGAATCAAAGCAGGATACTTCAGAAAGTAATATAAATAGTTCTGCAGGATCTGTACTGAAGTCAGTACTTGGTTCACCCGATGATAAGATCAAGCTTCCGGATACACCATATGTGGGCAGACTTGACATTGTAGGTGAGATCGGTCCTTCATCAGGCTTTGTGTCACCGGGGAACTATGATCACAGCCTCTATATGGACTTTGTCGATAAGATGGAGAATTCAGCAGATAATAAGGGTATCTTCCTTTATGTCAACAGTCCGGGAGGAACAGTCTATGAGAGCGATGAGCTCTACCTTAAGCTCAAAGAGTATAAGGAGAAGACCGGCCGCCCGATATACGCATACTTTGCAGGAACAGCAGCTTCCGGTGCCTACTATATCTCAATGGCAGCTGACAAGATCTACTGCAACAGAAACTGCATGACGGGCTCTATCGGTGTCATCATGTCAATGCTCAATATGGAAGAACTCTATAAGAAGCTGGGCATCAGGGAAATTGACATAACGAGCGGGCCTAATAAGTCCATGGGCTCTGCCGGAAAGCCTCTTACCGATGAGCAGAGGCGGATCCTTCAGTCCAATGTCGATGAAGCATATGAGCAGTTCACAGATATTGTCGCAGATGGACGCAATATGGATATAAATACAGTAAAGAAGCTTGCTGACGGCCGTATTTACAGCGCGAAGCAGGCCATGGACAAGGGCCTCGTCGATGAGATAGCAAGTGAGGAGGATGGACTCAGATCGATTATGAAGGACTTTGGTATCGGTAGTGACGGTTTCTACAGTCCCGGCAGCGAGCTTGATGAAGTGCTTGGCTTCCTTAACAGCAGGGCCGAAGATCTTAAGCCAAAGAGCAAATACGATGCCTTAATGGAACTCATTGAAAAAAGCAATAATGGGGAGCTGATGTATTATGCCGGAAAATGAATATTCACAGTCAGGTAATGATGCAGACCTGAATAAAAGAGTCTATGCAGGTTTTTTCGTTAGGCTTGCTGCCTATCTTGTCGACCTTTTAATAGTATCGCTGGGTTTGCTTATCCCAAAGATCACAGCATTTTTTCTGTCGATAGCTGATGTCAGAGGAATACTGGTAAAGCATGTCATATTCCGGTTCTCGATATTGGATATTATTTTCTATGCCCTGACTGTTCTTTATTTTATACTTATGACCTATTATAATGGGGCGACTCTGGGCAAGATGCTCTTCAGATTAAAGGTCGTGAGTACAGAAGAAAGGACTCCTACTTTCTTTGAAATATTTTTGAGGGAGACCATTGGAAGATTTCTGTCAACCGTGATATTATATATAGGCTATCTGATGGCGGGTCCCAGCGAGGAAAAGGCTGCCCTCCATGACAGATTGGCTGATACCCGTGTCGTCTATGCTCACGAGTACGATACCTACAGGAACCAGCGGCGCAGAAAGAAGCAGATGCAGGATGCATATGAATATGATACGTATATGAATAACCCATACATGAATTATTCTGAAGTTCATGAGCCTGATAACAATTACAGCGGAACTTATTATGGTGCGGATATTTCTTACCGGGCAAATAATGAAAACAGAGGACCTGCACCACATTTTGAGCACTATTCGGTTGGGAATGAAAATAAGCATCCCGAAAGCAGTTCGTATCCTGATACCAAAAGCAGCCTGCACTCTGACGGAGGCCATCCGGGAAACAGTTCGTACCCTGATACCAAAAGCAGCCTGTACTCTGACGGAGAACATCAGGAAAGCGGCTCGTCTTCTGATGAGGATGTATCATAAATTAAACTTATGCAGCTAAAAATATTGTATTTATTAAATAATATTAAATAAGTGCTTTAAGCACGGAGCGATCTGACGTCATACTGTGCCAAAAGATAATTCTGGCACACACATCATAATATAACGAGGAAGGAAAATAAATATATGATTAATATTACAGGCGGTCAGGAGAAGGTCCTGGTCATAGATTTCGGCGGTCAGTACAATCAGCTTGTTGCCCGCCGTGTCCGCGAAGCCAATGTCTATTGTGAGATCTATTCTTATAAGACAGACATTGCTAAGATCAAAGAGATGGATCCAAAAGGCATCATCCTTACAGGCGGACCGAACAGCGTTTATGAAGATGGTGCCCAGATGGCGCCTAAGGAGCTTTTTGAGCTCGGAGTCCCTGTACTTGGACTCTGCTATGGAGCCCAGCTTATGGCATATGTACTTGGTGGTGACGTCAAGCGTGCGCCTGAACGTGAATATGGAAAAACAGCCCTTACTGTGGATGATCCTGTATCAGTCCTTTATGATGGACTTCCAAAGCAGTCCACAGTCTGGATGAGCCATAATGATTATGTAACAGAACTTCCGGAAGGCTTCCGCCTGATAGCTCACACAGATAACTGCCCATATGCTGCATTTGAAAATGCTGATAAAAAGCTTTATGGATTCCAGTATCATCCGGAAGTGCTTCACAGTGAATACGGCCGCGACATGCTTAAGAACTTTGTCCTAAAAGTATGCGGCTGTGCAGGTACCTGGAAGATGTCAGACTTTGCCGAGAGAACTATAGCAGACCTTAAGGAGAAGATCGGTGACGGCAAGGTGCTGTGTGGACTTTCAGGAGGCGTTGATTCATCAGTAGCTGCAGTCCTTCTCTCAAAGGCTGTCGGTAAGAACCTTACCTGCGTATTCGTGGATCACGGCCTCTTAAGAAAAGACGAGGGGGATCTTGTAAGTGAAGTATTCGGACCGGATGGCCCATATGACCTTAACTTTGTCCGTGTAAACGCCAAGGATCTTTTCTACGAAAAACTTAAAGGCATAACAGAGCCTGAGAAGAAGCGTAAGATCATAGGTGAAGAGTTCATACGTGTCTTCGAGACAGAAGCAAAGAAGATCGGTAGAGTAGATTATCTCGTACAGGGAACTATTTATCCTGACGTCGTTGAGTCAGGCCTCGGAGGTGAGTCTGCAACCATCAAGTCTCATCACAATGTAGGCGGGCTTCCTGAATATGTTGATTTTAAGGAAATAGTTGAGCCATTAAGGAACCTCTTCAAAGACGAAGTACGAAAAGTGGGACTTCATCTCGGCATTCCTGAGAAGCTCGTTATGCGCCAGCCATTCCCGGGTCCCGGCCTTGGCATCCGTATCATAGGAGACATAACCAAAGAAAAGGTAAAGATAGTACAAGAAGCAGATGCCATCTTCCGCGAGGAAATGGAAAATGCCGGTCTCAATAAGACCGCCGGCCAGTACTTCGCAGCCCTTACAAATATGCGGTCAGTAGGAGTCATGGGCGATGAACGTACCTATGACTACGCGGTAGCCCTCCGTGCGGTAAACACTGTCGACTTTATGACAGCCGACATAGTCGAGATCCCATACGAAGTCCTTAAGAAGGTAACCTCCCGCATCATAAACGAAGTCAGCCACGTAAACCGCGTAGTCTATGACATCACGTCCAAGCCGCCGGGGACGATAGAG
>JAZASR010000008.1:0-73345 GCA_036343175.1 Lachnospiraceae bacterium | reverse complement strand
TATCCTCAAATGCTCTGATACATAATCAAAATACTTATCCTCAAATACCACAGGAGCCATATACTGAAAAGCAAGTCCCTCATATGACAGCACTGCCGGTGTCAGATTGCTATATAGATCCATAGCAGCAATCCTTTCAGCATTAAGGTCTGTCAGCTTATCATTACATTTCCAAAGACTTTTTAAGTTCAGACCTAGACTTTCCTCGTAACCAGTTGAGGATTTTCTCCGTCTGTTCTATGTACTCAGGCATTCCATCCATATCTATTGATTCAGTATCCACCTTCATTTTCTTTGCAGGTGACAGAATTATCCTCATGAAAGCTCACCCAACATCTTTTCAGGATCATCGGCAGCCTTTACCTTATCATTTGCCATAATGATGATACCTTCTTCATCGATGAGGTATGTGGTTCGGACAACACCCATGGAGACTTTGCCGTAATTCTTCTTCTCTTTCCACACATCGTAAGCCTCTATCACCTTTCTATCAATATCTGAAAGCAGCGTGAAGCCAAGTCCGAACTTCTCCTCAAACTTCTTATGAGATGCGACACTGTCTTTGCTGACACCAAGAACTACTGCTCCCTTCTCTCTTATCTGTGGATATCTGTCTGAAAAACCGCAAGCCTGCTTAGTACAGCCGGGAGTGTTATCTCTCGGATAAAAATAAAGTATAACCTTCTGTCCTTTATAATCAGAAAGTTTGTGCATATTTCCATTCTGATCCGGAAGTTCAAAATCCGGAGCCTTCATTCCTATTTCAAGCATTTATACAATCCTCCTATTTCAAAGTATTCATAATCAAAGCCATCAGCACCAAATCCTTATCAGAGTTATTCCTAGTACCGTGCCCTTGACCATCTTTGCATGTATTCACATCTCCCTCATGGAGAATAACTTCTGTACCATTATCGTCTTCGGTAGCCTCACCGGAGATTACGGTATAAATCACCATAAGACCCGGAAAGTTATCATATCGTCTATATCAAAATCCCTGATATCACATTCTACCTCACCCAGGAGATCCAAGTGTGTATAGATTATCGGTAAATCCAGCCAACCTATACATAATTAAAAACAAACATGGACCTTATCGTGTATAGGTTGGCAAGAAACTTTGCCAACCTATACATAATAAAAAACACCCATGATTCTAATCATGTATAGGTTTGCAGGAAACTCTGCCAACCTATACATAATTAAAAGCGCCCATGATTCTAATCGTGTATAGGTCGGCAACAAATCCAGCCAACCTATACATAACCAAAAACAAATATGGATCTGATCATGTATAAGCTGGCTGCAAACTAAGCCAACCTATACACAACCTCAATCACTATCACTAATCAATATTACGCAATCACCCTCACCAGCTATCTCATTTTCCCTCATTGGCCATTATGAAATAAGTCTTCAGATACTTGATAGGTATCGTATAGCAGATGTTATCGACATCATACTCCGACTGGGCGGTCACGATGGAGCCGTGCAGCATTCCGATGACCTTGCCTGTTTCCATGGAAACTATAGGTCCGCCGGAGTTTCCGTGGCGGGCATCACCATCGATAAATACGCGGCGGAGCTTTTCAAAGACCTGATTGGATGATACGTAGCCGCGTGTAAGGCTCAAGTTTAAGTTAATTACATCATCGCATATTACAGAACCCATAGGATAGCCGTATATCTCGATAGGCTCTCCGACTTCAGGATACTTGCGGTTGATATCTATGGATATAAAGTTATAGTGACCCTCCTCAAGCCTGATGATAGCCATATCCAGAAGCTTATTGCAAAACATTGACACAGCACGGAATATCTTTGCAGGGTCATGGCCATTTGAGATCTTTACGAATATCTCATCGCAATCCTCTACAACGTGGCTGCAGGTAATGCACCAGCCGTCCTCAGTGATCACGAAGCCTGAGCCGGAGCCCAGCGGGTCTCCCTTTTTATTATATACTTCAATATAGATAACGGTAGAAAAGAACCTGCCCTTGTCAGGATCATTGTAATCAACGCGGTAGTCTGACTTCTTTCCCAGCATTATCTTCTGGGGAAGCTCAGCCATCCTGTCCAGTTCTTTATACTGGTATTGCTCTTCATTCAACAGCAGCCGCTCAATATAATAATCACGCAAAGTCTTAGTGCTGCCGCTCACTGTATCATCATCGCCGCCTTCCTTCATGATCGCATTCCACTGGTCAATGATCACGAACTGCTTGGCAGCATTGGCATTATCATACTCCTGATCGGATACGCGGCCGTCAGCCATCATGGCAGCATAAATTATCAGATTGATGTTCTCATCCAGCTTCTCTATATCTTTATCGCCGAACTTTCTGTAGACCTCGACAAAGGGCGTAATGAATGACACTGCGCAGAGCTTTATGAGCTCATTCATAGATTTAATGAGTGTTTCATAGTCAGCAGCTGACATCCCCTTTATGTCATCCCATGAAAGGTCCGGCCCCTCATTCATCCTTAAGAAATAAAGCAGGTCGCCGTTCTTCACGACTTTACGGCTAATGACCATGAGCTCCGAGTCCGTAATACCCTTTTCATTGTGAACAGTCTGCATCATGATATACTGGACCATGTAGTCAAAGCGCCTGAGCATCACGTTCTTATCGTAATCCTCGTCAGTCTCGATCCTTGTCTGATAGGTGTCTACCACATTGGAAATAGTTTCCTCACAGACCAGATAGGCTTTTCGCGCATCCTTAAGCGCAGCTCTTGCCGCAGCTTTAGGATCAGGAGGCGCCATCCCCTTCTTAAGGACATTCAGAAATTCGATAGTGGACTGTTTCATGTTCATCACCCTTTCTTCTTCGGTTACAGCCCTGATAACATGAATGAAAATCATAAGATCAGGTAAGGCAGAAAATATAGAAAGGCATGGCAGAAAAAATTTATCGGCTTTTCCTTAATTCTCATCTGATTTCTCATTATCAGCCTTAACTTCTGAAGCTGTACCCTTACTTTTATTCGATAATAATAAAATCATTATACCAAATAATCCAAGAAGCGACACTATTGATCCTTCTTTTTTCATAGGATATGTGACCTGAATGACAGTATCGCCGGCGTTTACTGCAAGCATCTCTCCGATATGGCCTGTCTTCTGATGCGACTTAAAAGTATCAAGAAAGGCGATCGTCGTATTTACATTATCCTCAGGAGAATGGATCTTAAGAGTATTCCCTTCCTGAGCCAAGGTTATTGGTACATACTCTGTTTCAGGCAGCATCAGATACGAGACTCCCAGGATATCAGATACCACAGAAAGACCTTCCTGGTCGCCAGTTATACAGGAATTATAGACAAGATTGAGCCCTATAAAGTAAATACCCGGAGCATCTTTTACAGTGCCGACCAGGGTACCCTTCCGGCCATTATATGTGTAGGTTCCGATAGCATTATCAGTACCATTTACCGTACCTGCATGCCATTCATCAATAGAATCATCGACCTTCATCAGGGCGATCTTATTGCCTTTGTACTCCATCATAGGAAAATATTTTTTGAATACAATGTCCTGCATAAAAGCCCCAAGGAAATTAGGCTTTCCCGGGGTAACATGATCAGCAGGCATATGAGTGATATCTATAAGGATATTGACTCCTGCTTTGCCAAGCTTCTTTACCAGAGACTCGGCAGCCTCCTTTGAATGATATTCAAAGCCGGTCAGATATATAGCCTTATAGCTGGAAAGCTCTTCAAATGTGTAATCATCAATATAGTTGCTTTCACCCAGTTCAAAATCCGGAAACTTTATAAGGAAATCGCTCCCCAGGCTCCCTATTACAAGGCCGTCGTATTTGCGGATCAAGCCAAAATTATTCTCTATCTTACTACCGGATACTGCTCCGTCTTCTGTCTTTTTAAGGTCATAGATATCACTCAGATCCAGATTAAAGATATATCCGTATTCACCCTCCTCAGTGAATTTATAACCATTCTTTTTCGCAGCATACTCTGCGTCCGTAAAGGCCCTTCCCGCAAAGTCGATCATACTCTTCGATATATATACACAGTCGTCGCCAAGTACAGGAGCATTGGCAAATAAATAGTCGTAATCCCCATTCTCCGCGCTTGTATTAAGCGCTACCATAGTCTTTGCTGTAGAAGCCCCCTGCCATGCCCAGCCGAAGCTGTAATCGATCTTATCTTTCCCTGTCGTAAGGGATAGGGATGGATATGAGCCAAAATGAGAATCGTCAAAAAGTCCAAGTCTTACACGGGTATTCTTTTTCATGAGCCTGCAGTCATTCTCGTATTCATAGCCCTTGTAGGCATTTTGAAAATAATCAGGCTTTGCAACAGGTATTACATCCATAAGCATAAAGAAAATTATGGCTGCTGAAAGGCTTTTCCTGAGAGTCACCCACTTTAAGAGACAGAGCAGGAAAAATGCATAGCCGATAGTCGCGAATCTCATCATCCAGAGGATCTGATTAAGAGGGAGCTTTGAAAGTACAGGAACAGCCCCTTTAGTAGATAGCAGGATAATGAAGAAAAGCAGAAAATATCCGGCTTTATTTTCCTTTTTTGCAAATATAGCGCCGAATATTGCGATAAGTACAATGAAAAATCCGTAATAAAAGGTCTGTGGAGATTCAAGATGGTGAAAAGGACTCAGCAGGTTATATAGGGTATCAGTCCAGAATGCCATTGACTGTTCGCCGTGTGAACCGGAATCACCCGACACGATACCGCCGGAAAGAGCCGGCACAAGCCATATGCCAGACATCATGATGCCGGCGGCACTTGATGCAAGTACTATAAATGGTTCTTTCGCCCTTCTGTTTTCAATTGTCCAGAATACCAGATACAGGAATATACCGACGCCGGTCATAGCTGTGATCATGGCGTGTGTAAAAGACATAAGCATCATTATAAATGACATAAATATTATTCTTTTTTTATTAATACCCTTAAGGAGCCTGTCGACTGCAAGTACTATAAACGGGATAACTATTGCAGATACCATTCTTGGATAGTTGCCGTCGAAAAAAAACACCCTGAAATTTTCAGGAAGAAAGAACCAGAGACATGCTATAGCAAATGAAAATACCGGTTTTCGGTAATCACGGCCAAGTATCAGAAAAGGCAGTCCGCCCAGAAAGTATGACAGGCCGGCAAAGAGCCTCCAGCCCTCTATATAGCCGCCGGTAATGTACTTTAGACAAGCCATCAGCATATAAGGTATCGGAGCCCAGTATCTGTAAGGCTCCAGGCCATTATACCAGGAGGACATATAGAGCGGAAAAAAGTCATGATCCTTCCAGGCATCCAGCAAAAAGATCGATTTATAGAGGTGGCCGAATATATCATCGCCTGTAGGCATGACGTGATGAAAGTTTAGGTAAAGGTAAATAAGAGCCCCGAGGATTGCAAGTAATATGAACTCTATCCACATTATAAGATCGTATTTTTTCTGCTTATTGTTATTACTGACCATATTTTTCATTGCACTTTCACTTTGATATCTTTTTAAAATGCCATTCAAGCTGCTGCCACGGGCGGGTATTTTTTACTCTGACTTTATACCAGATCTTAAGCTTTTTCATCTTCGTTGCCAAAAGACTTAATAGATGCAGCATCTTATCTGCCGGCAGCATCATTAGCTTAATAACCGCTCTGCTCATTCTCATCCGGCAGCATCATTAGCTTTGTAACCGCTCTGCTCATTCTCATCCAGCAGATTAATGACATATGACCTCGAAGGGGTCTCGCTCATCTCATATCTTAATAGTACCCAGCCCTTATCACTAAGTATCGAGCTTAAACGGTTTTTAAAATTCTCGCTTATGTTCTCCAATGTAGGATTAATAATATCAAAAGGCGGACAGTCATTTAAGCGCTTATCCTGATATGGCCTTAAGAAGTCTTCAATAGTCTTCTCTATATCATTAAACTCTATAAATTTATCCCTGACCTTCACGACAGACAGGGATATCTCGAAGGTATGCGGATGCATTTCTCCCTGACTTCCGTTGATAATGATGGCATGAGAAGCATTTAAATAAGCTCTGAACCTGTATTCACGATAATATCCGGACTCAAGCATCTGGACCACGTCCCAGACAGTCTGGGGTTTTTCAGAGGCTTTATTTTTGTAATTATTCTTATTGTTATTTCTATTATTATTGCTGTCATTATTGTTATTAATATTATTATTGATATAGCTGTCATTATTGTTTTTTATATTATTGTCATTAATGTCATTTATATAATTGCCATTATTGCTGTTATTGTAATTGTTGTTATTGTAATTGTTTTTATTTTTGTTTTCATTCTCACCACTCACCATTTCAGACATATTTTCGATGGCAAGTCCGGATTCCTTAAGCTTTGCCTTTAGCACTCTGATCCTGAGGTCTTCATTTAAAGCTTTATTCATAAGGATCAGAATAGCAGAAAACAGAATTACTGAAATAAAAAGGAAGGCAGCAAGTATGAAGGATATATGCCTGTCAGCCTTCATATTCTCCAGAATGCGGTCACGCTCGGCTGCTATGCCGACTATATATTCATCATTGTCACGGGTAATGAACCTTTGAGTAGTGACCATATATCCCATGCCCTTGAGATAGTCATTTAAACGGTCAAGGTCATCGACCTTCACGTCAGAAAGCCTGTTCATGTCATCAAGGCTCCTGAAGGCTATAAGCTGAAAGTTCTTTACCAGAAAGCATGAACTATAGCTGGTGTTTGACGGATCATTATTAATGACGTCAATAAGTCTCGAATCCGAAGCCCCTCTCCTCTGCTCGACATGGAGACGGTCAGCAAGCTCATTCACAAAGAGCTCCTGATAATCCTGAACTGCCTCAAGCGCCCTCTTACGGTTGCCATTAAGCTCAAGGCCGACAGAAGCTCCCATCATAGCAATAAGTATTATTATGAGGCCAAGAGCTAAAAACATCTGTCGCTTCATACTGTCACTCCTTCTCTTAGGTTGATCCATGCCCTATCTATATTGATTTTCATACTGTCACTCCTTCTCTGAATTGATCCATGACCTCGCTTTTTCGATCCTCTTTCCCAGGAAGCCGAAGTCCTTTGCTGCCACACTTCTGAATACCTTTCGCTCATCCCTGAAGTTGTATGTCTTCCAGGTCTGTTCGCGGCTGATAGAGTTGATCATGCCGGCAAATCTGAACCAGAAGACCACAAAATTATAGAGAGGTAAAAAGGCCGCAATGTAAAACTTTGTCACATAGAACTTAAGTATCTCTCTTTTATTGCGTAGAAAGATCATGACATTAATATAGAAAAGAAAGGCAGAGATCGTATATAGGATGTAAATGATCAGAATTGAAAGGGCTACCGTCTTCATCGGGTATGATTTAAAGGCAAGGAATATAAGGGCGAAGTACCATATCATCCTTGGGAAGGCAAAGGTATGATCGAACATGAGAAGACGGATGGTAAAATCAGAAAAGAAATGATGCGCCTTAAGCTTTCTCTTCATAAACATGCTCATGACTTCGATCTCACCCCTCTGCCACCTCTGTCTCTGGGTATAGAGCTGACCGATGTTTTCGATCGGATCTACGAAAAATATTGCATCCGGGCAAATGGATACACGCTGCCTAAGGATCTGTCTTATCTGGAAGGTAACGTGGGTATCTTCGCCGACAGTATCAGTATTGTAGAGCTGAGTCTTAAGAATAGTGGATCTGCGGAATGCGGAGAAAGCGCCTGACAGGGTAAACATACTGTTAAAAACCGACTGGAAGTTGCGGCCGGCAAGGAAGGCCTGAGCATATTCGAAGAACTCTATCTTTCTGAAAAGCCTCTTAATAAAGCTCCGGGTGTGCTTTATCTCTTCAGGATTGGTCATGATGGTCCCGGTCATGCAGTTAAGGTCTGTATCTGCCTCAAAGCGCTTTATCATGTTCATGACAGCATCAGGGGCCAGGATGCCGTCGCTGTCTATATTAATGATATATTTACCAGAGCTTGCGAATAATGCGAGGTTCAGCGCTCTTGACTTGCCCTGGGAAGAATTCATCCATGTCATGGAAAGATCCGGCCATTTCTGCTGACATTCTGTAAATACCCTGAAGCTTTCATCCTTTGAGCCATTATTGACCAGGAGGAGCTGAATGTGGTCAACCGGGTAGTCCCCGTCATGAACCGACATAATGCATTCATGAAGTGTGTCCTCAGAATTATAGACCGGTATAATGATGGTAATATCAGGAAAGAATGTGAGCTCTTCTGTCTTCTTTTCAAACAGGACCTTCCAGATGAGCACGAAGAAGTCTCCGACAGCCGGAATGATCTCCATGACCAGGGGAATCAATATCCAGGCCATCCAGAAGGCTATCTGTGACATAAACATACTATTAAATGACATATTATCCTCTTTCTACCGGTCAGGCGGCCGGCCTTAAAGGCATCTTATTCATTGCTATTTCATCAGTATCATCCTGCATAAGGAGCTAAAGTTCATATTAATCGGCCGATCATGAACAGCTGAACAATTCATGTTTCCCTGGTATATTTAAATGCCCCTACCTTCTGCCTTATGATCTGGGACCTTGTAAATACATAGAAATACAGGGTTATGGTCAATGCGTAGAAAACCAGCCTTCCAACTACGGCATGGGCAAGGAAAAAGATGTCATTGCCGCCAAAGTGGACCATAAAGGCAATTATCACTATACGCAGGACATTGGAAACGAATATCCAAAGTATACCGAATGCCCCGGTCACAAACTTTTCAATGATATTGTAAACAGGGAAAAATACGAGGAGGGCAAGGTAGGCCATCATTTCAATGACTCCGGAGCACTCGTAGTCAATGACGAGAGTAATGGTTTCGGTCCCGTGGTTCACAAAGAGCAGGCTGTACTGATAATAGGAATAAAATGTGCCGGTAAGCTTTCCCACGATTCCAGCCGCCATAGTAACAGCATGTGACAGGACCGGGGTCATAGGATCCTGCACAAAAACTATCATAAAGAGAAAAAGACCGACACTTCCGGTAAGGAAATACCAGAAGGTCAGCCTTCCCCTCTTCATAACTGAAAGTACGTAGATCCATATGATAAGGACCACAAGCATAAATATCATCATGAGAATTACCCGCTAATTAATTACTTAAAGAGGTCAAAAGTCAGGATTGCCTTATTAAAGCAGTTTCCCTGTCTTAAGTTCCTGTAATCCCCGTTATTGTTATCTTTTTTATTACGCCCCTTTTTATAAGCAGCAATGCCGGCGATGCCCATTCCAAACATTATAAGTACCAGAAGCCAGCTGCCGGTCGGCGTTCCGGAAACAGTTATTGACTGTGGTCCTATATTAGGATCGTAAAATGAAAATGTATCCATCAAAGCCTCATCGATACCGGTAAGCCTGCTCAAAGCCTTTTTATCAACACTGATCTCCCATTGATCGATATGCTCACCCTTATCGTCACGAACTCCAATCGTAACATAAGCTGAGCCGACCCTCTGCTGGGTATCTCTGTCATATACAGCAAGAGAAGTCGAACCGACAGGCAAATGATAGACCTTATTATCCCAGTTAATAGATCCGTCAGGATTCTCATACCTGATAATGAAAGCACGCCTGTTAGTGTCATTCACCGTAATATACAGCTCATCAACAGGTATCTGCGCTTCATACAGGACATTCATCTTAGCATGAACATAAAGATTTTCTCCGTCAGCTATTATGCCGCCGTCATGCTGACTTTCATTGTTATTAGAGCCCCATGTGAAAGCATTCGGTACATCTATACCCTGCCAGTCCTCGTAGTAGCCGTCAATCGTTATCGGCGCCTTAAGTCCGCTCTTATCCGTGGAGCTGTCCCCGGCATCATTATCATCATTTGAAGAAAATTTAACGTCCTTTTGAAAATCAGCGTCATCCTCTGTGGCTGCAGCGCCATTCCCGCTCATGTTCCTAAAGCTTTCCTGTGAATCTTTGGAATCGTCATCTTCAGCCGTTTTACCCGATGCATTATCTACTGCGTCATCAGAATTTTTACCAGAAGCATTTCCAGCTGTATCATCAGCAATACCCACGCCCTTTATCAGGGTAACAGAAGTGTAAGGCTTAACGAAATCTATGCTCTTCGCGCCCTTAAGTGCCTCCTCTGGTATCTTAACCTCATACTCAAATCTGGCACCTTCATTCTTGCTTCCATTTGCATATGCTTTGGCCTTGCAGATAGCGCCATCGACACCTGTCACACCCATATTGTAGATGTGATCTTCAGGCTGACCGTACTCACTGCGGCTAAGTCCCACATTTATTTCTTTATCATTATCAGCTTTAATGGTAACTATCCTGTCCCAAAGGGCAGTGCCATCAAAAGCATCCTTTAAATAAAGATAAAGATCGCCATTCTGAGCCCTGCAACCAATCTCAGACGCCCTGTAATCTTTTATTTTAATAATATCTGACTCATCCCAGTCACTGAAATCGCCGTCTATCTTTATGGAGCTTTCGTCAGCTTTAGCTGAAGCAATGGCTGACGCTGCCGGGCCAAATACTTTAGCCATGGTAAGAACTGCCACGAGTACAGCAGCCGCAGCCATACCGAGTCTCTGCAGCCTGTCTGAAATGGAGAACATACGAAGAGGTGTCTCGGAAACGGCAAGCTTCATAAGCCTGATCCCATAACCCTCAAGGAAAGGCTTCATCTGCTTATAAATGATCTCCGTAAGTGCCTCAGCCGTAGGAAGTATGCCCGCAAACTCAGGCAGATCATTCAGCGGAGCACTCTCAAAGTATCTGATCTTACTCTCTACCAGCGTATCGATGTCAGAATAGTTTACCAGGCCGCCGTCGAAAGAGGCCAAAGAAAATACAAGCCTGTAAGTATGCCGGTGCATGCTTTCAGGATCATCCGACGTATAATGACTTATCCCGAGGTTATATGAAAATTTATAATAGGCCATTCTAAATGCTCCTTTCCTGGTCTTCAAGCAATGCAGCTTCAAGCTTCAATTCTATCTTCATGCAGTCTATTAGTCTGCTTTACATCTATGATAGCATAGTAAAAGTAATATTGATATCTTCAGAAGTGCCAAAAATTATTGATAATTCAATGATTTTTTGTAAAAAACGCCAAAAATGCCCTTTTTACTGTCTGCATTCTATATAAACTTTCGACATTTAATATGCAGCGAGCATTTTATTTGAAAAGATCACGGAAGGAGAAGCATCTGATATTTATCCACATCTGCGACATGCGGCTGTTTGTCTCCTGGTCAAAGCATTTCATGACGGCCGACCGCTTAATGACATCCTCAGGCGGATATTGGGCAAAGAGCTGGCGCTTAAGCTGGTCAGGAGAAGTCATAATGACATAATCTGCCCTGTCAGCCTGATCATCTACCTCCCCTAATTTAATATATGAAGCATCAGTCGATATGGCATCTGCATTCCCGGTATCAGTATATGAAGCATCAGTCGATATGGCGTTTGCAGACGAATAATCCTCATTTTCTTCTCCATGGAAGAAATAATTCAGGTCATATGGGACCGCACTCTCCTTATCTTCAGCCTCATAACAGTACTTAAGATATTCAAATATCCTCGGGTCATCGCCGCCGCTTATAGCTGACGTATAGCCGATATAATACATATTGCGGATGAC
This sequence comes from Lachnospiraceae bacterium, assembly GCA_036343175.1. Lineage (GTDB taxonomy): Bacteria > Bacillota > Clostridia > Lachnospirales > Lachnospiraceae > JAEEJA01. The sequence continues at coordinate 61,719 of JAZASR010000008.1, read as the reverse complement.
ATTGTCAGGACGTGAAATAAAGTTTACAAATGCTTCAGCAGCAGCCTTCTTGCGGGGATCATCCCCGATACCATTTTTCATCATGACCCAGCCATCGAACCAGAGGTTGGTGCATTCATCAGGGACTGCATAGTTAAGTATGACTCCATCCTCTTCAGCCTGATCCATAGTATATACGGCATCGCCGGACCATTGCAGATTTGCCTTTACCTTGCCTGATACCATGTCTGCCTTTCCCGAATCAGTTTCCATTGAATAGCAATTCTGACGCATCTCTGCCAGCACATCCTGGACCTGGCTTACTGTATCTTTATCTGTAAGATTCATGATATCACCAAGCTTTTCATGATATTCCGGGTCATTCCTGAAGCTCTCAGATTCAAGCTCTTTCTTTTTCAACGCTCCAAGGCCTGCAAAATATGTATCTCTGATAGAATCCTTGATAGTGACCTGTTTCTTATACTTTTTATTCCGGAAAATATCAAAAGAGTCTGTGTCCTTTTCATCAACATATTCAGGATTATAGACTGTACCCAGAGTTCCCCACATGTATCCGGCGCCGTATTTGCCAAGACTTTCTCCATCATAGATCAGATCATTCATGGACTTCTCAATATATGGAGACACGCCCTCTGCATAATAATTGTACTTTTTATTCTTATCGAAAAAACCGTCGGAATAGGGCTCGAGCCGCCCCTCCCCCATTAACTTCATGATCATGTATTCAGAAGGACATACCAGGTCAAAAACATTTCCAAGAGACATCTGATTGTAAAGCTCTTCATTGGTTCCATATGTAGAATAAACTACCTTCACATCCCGGGCATAGGTATCCCTGTACCATTTCTCAAAATCCTCGACCAGTGAGTCATTGCCGAATATGTGGCTTCCATCCTCGAGATCGATCCTCTCATCACGATCCCAGCCGCCTTCATCGATATATTCCTCGCAATTAGCTATGCGGAGGGTGACAGGAGAATCTTTCGAAGTGCTGTTTGATTCGGATGTGCTGTAGACCCCGGATGAAGTATTCATACGCGATGAGCCGCCATTCTCGCCGCAGCCAGTTATAAAAAAAGCCGAAGCAAGCATGCAAATGAGTAATGATGAATATCCGTTTTTCAAAGTATGAGGTAAATGCATGGCATGCTCCTTTCTTGATCAGCCTATTTCCGCAGCGATCTTACTGCAGCTTCCTGGCTTACTGCTTCCTGTCCTGGTTACTTTTATTTTCAGCTTATATCCGCAGCAGTACGCCTGCTGCTCATTTGTTTATACTTCTTTTCAGTAAGCAGATACCTGGCAATAACAAATCCTGCAACAAGCACGAATATCACGGTCGACAGGGCCCACAAAGCTGTCTTTATGTCTGTCTGCGCACCCTTTGTAGCATTTACAACGTAGGTGGATATAGTATCGAAGGCAGCAGGCTTTGTGTAGGCGGCAATGAAGTAATCATCAAGTGAAAGCGTTACCGAAGTCATGAAGCCCGATACTATACCGGGCACAAGCTCCGGCAGTACGACCTTTCTGAGTGCCTGGCCCGGATTGCAGCCAAGGTCTAAGGCGGCTTCATAGAGGTTAGGATCCATGCCCTTAAGCCTCGGCACTACCGATAAATATACGAAAGGCGTACAAAGAACAGTCTGCCCTATTACCAGAGGAATGAAACTCTCCTTATTCATACCAAGAAGCACTATGAACAGAACACAGACAGAGAAACCTGTAACAACGTCGGCATTTACGACAGGTATCTGGTTCATGAAGCCCGCAATGGTCTTTGTGCGCTTCTTACTGTAGAAAATACCTATGCTGCCGATGGTTCCCAGCAATGTCGAAAGAAGCGATACAATTATCGCGAGAACTATAGTACCGACTATCATCCTGATCAGTTCGGACGTCGTAAATAAATTATAGTAATTCCGGAGGGTAAAACCGCGCAGATGACCGATCATGGTTGATTTGCTGAAGCTGTATACACCGAGTATTATGATCGGCAGATACATGAAGCTAATCACCAGGATCAGCCAGGCGTATTTGAGCCATTTTTTGGTCATAATATTTTCTCCTCTCTGTGATTCTATCATATCTATCATTGATGGCTTGTAGAGTGACATTATTTACCATTCTTTTTTGCCGGCTTTTCATAAAGTTTTATCGAGCCGGGCTTTTCTATCATGCGGCGATATTTTAAAAGCTTTCCAAAAAAATTATCGCCGCCGCACCCTCTTTTTCCTTTCATGCGGCGATAAAAGGCTTTACTCCCGCTCATTGCTGCCCGTGACCCTGTTTTCAAGGGCAGAGATCACAAATATCAAAGCCAGCAGGATCACAGATACCATTGAACCTGCGTGCCAGTCATAAGCGCTGAAGTATGAACCGATAAGCGAGCCCATGATAAATGTCGAATTGTAGACCATATCGAGCACGACGTAGTTGGTCATGGCCGGCAGGAACACCATGGTGATGCCGGAAACTATCCCCGGCATAGACATCGGGATAATGACCCGGAACATTGCCTGCCTGCCGCTCGCTCCAAGGTCGCGTGCAGCCTCGACCATGGAATCATCCAGTTTTGATAAGGAATTATATATGGGAAGTATCATGAAAGGCAGGAAATCATAGGTCATGCAGAGAATGGTATTGAAGAATGAATAGTAAGCAAGATTCCCTTCAATAGCATCAAGGATCTCTTTCATTGCCGTAAGTCTCAATGTAAAGTTTATCCACATAGGCACGACCAGAATGATAAGCAAAAGCCCCTTATGCTTAAAGTCTGACTTGGCAAGAATATATGCCGTAGGGTAAGCAAGAAGAAGGCAAAAAAGCGTCACTATCACAGCCACGAAAAGACTGTAAAATAATGTCCCTACTGTCCTGTCATTTGTGAAAAAGTTGACAAAATGCCGGACTGTAAACTGCCCGCTTCCATTGGTAAATGCATAGTAAAGCACCACCAGCAGCGGCAATACAACGAACACTGCCAGAAATATGATATATGGAATGCTGAGAAAGCTCCGACTGAAGTGGATAGAATCTGCTCTCTTTATCGTATTATCATTCATAATATCGATCCCCCTCTATATGATCTCCTGATTACAGGCAGTTTAAGCACTATCTTAAAGCCGGCGCTCTCGCTCTGCCATGAGATACGATCCATAAAAGCGTATTTTCACTGCTTAAGCACGATCTTAAAGCCGGCGCTCTTGCTCTGTCATGAGATACGATCCATAAAAGCGCATTTTCACTGCTTAAGCACGATCTGCTCCGCCGGTATCTCCACACTTACAAAGTCGCCGTTATTCCACAGATACTCATCATTAACATAGTAATCGAGGTCATTTTCAGAACGAACTACATAAGAATAATGGTCGCCCTTGTAAATGGTACGGGTAATGGTTCCGCGAATAAGACCTGCATCAGGATCATCCGAAAGAATGGCAGCCGCCGGTGAAAAATATACGTCGACCTCTGTCCCGGGACGAAGGTCCAATTCTTTATCAGCTGAAATATTTCCGGCTTTATGATCATTAACTTCTGAAATTTCCCCGGGCATCATATTTTCTTCATCAATGTTATTTTCTGTAATCTCCCCGCTCCACATATTTTTTTCATCTATGTTATTTCCTGAGATCTCCTCAGGCATCATATTTTCTTCATCGACGTCATCAGCCTTCTGAACAGCAGTACGATGACTTTGAAATGCAGCTTTAGAAAGCATCTCAGCCGATACGGTGAAATCTGAGCATATGATGTTTCCTTCTTCATCGACCCTGCCGCTGAAATGATTCCTTGTAGGATCATTCGGCATGATGTGAATGCCGTCAGGCTCTATGTCGATGCCGACCATCTGGCCCTTCTCTATCTTCTTAACAGACCTGGCCATGATCTCATTCTTGCCGTACTGGACTGTGACATCATAGTAAGAGCCCTTGAATATAGATGAAATAACCTCTCCGCACACCTTGCCGTCGACTGGCTTTGTGAGGACCACATCCTCGAGGCGGACAACGGCCTCGACACGGGTGCCGGGCTTATAATCATCGACGCAGTCGAATTCATGCTTGAAAAATGTGACTTTGCGTTCCCCGCTCATTACGCCCGAAAAAATATTGGATTCACCAATAAAGTCAGCAACAAAGGCATTGGCAGGTTCGTCATAAATGCTCTCAGGCAGACCGTGCTGCTGGATGTGGCCGTCATTCATAACCACGATCTTATCAGACATGGTAAGTGCCTCTTCCTGGTCGTGTGTAACGAAAATAAATGTAATACCGAGCTTCTCATGCAGGTCCTTAAGCTCCAGCTGCATCTCCTTGCGCATTTGATAGTCAAGAGCGGAAAGAGGCTCATCCAGGAGAAGGATCTCAGGCTCATTAACAATAGCCCTTGCAATAGCGATCCTCTGCTGCTGGCCACCGGAAAGAGTCGAAATAGAACGTTCCTCAAAGCCCTCAAGATCCACGACCTCGAGAACATCCTTTACCTTCTTCTTTATCTCGGACTTCTTCATGCCCTTAAGCTTAAGGCCGAAGGCGATATTTTCATAAATATTCAGGTGTGGAAATAAAGCATATTTCTGAAATACAGTGTTTATAGGCCTTTCATTAGGGGCGAGACCGGAAATATCCTTGCCGTTAAGAAGTATCTGACCGGAGGTCGGCTGGTCAAAGCCGCCCAGCATCCTTAAGAGGGTAGTCTTCCCACAGCCCGACGGGCCAAGCAAAGTCACGAACTCCCCCTTAATAATCTTAAGATTGATGTTATCAATGACGTATGTCACGCCATCATAGGTCTTTCTCAGGTCTTTAAATTCAACGATTGTTTCAGGCATTGGCATCCCCCTTTATTTATCTGCAGGAAAATGGAATATGATCGGTCTCACTATGGATCCAACTAGCTCTCGGGATCAGATTGCTTCACTGGCTATATTATATGAAAGCTGAATCTATTACAACTAAAAATAATAAAAAAAATCGCAAAGATACGTAAAACGCCACGCATCTTTGCGATCTGCATTTATTTTCTATTCTGTAATTACATTCGGTTAGATATTATTATACTCAGTCACTTAATATAATAAGCTATCCTCACCACTAACTAATGATAGAAGCGACCATATCCTTTGCAACAAGCACAAGATAGAATATTTATCGATCTATACACGCCGTTCACTCAGAATAAGCGGCCATGTCCTTTTCAACAGTGCCGGGATTTGGTATGGAACCGGAGCCATTTGTCACATATGTGGCACTGATATGCTTTCCAAGTCCGTAGGTATCGGTACCATCTTCGGCATCACCCTTATTTACCGCAATGAATATACCATTTCCGGACTCTGTATAGGATTTGGACCTGAATCCATCCATAATATCATCTTCATCCCTGTCGTTCATAAGCTCTTTAAGCCCACTAAGATAGAACTTGGAACCGGAACCTTTTGATGCCGGATCAATGGCATCTGAATAGGATTCCTTAAAATTAATGACGTTATCAGCATCCTCAGTAAGCGAAACGACAACATCGGTATTGATCTCGGAGATCGTCTGAAGATCCCTTGCCTTCCTTGACTTCTCAAGATAAGGAATGACCGTTGCCGCTACGACGCCTACCAGGATAGCCATGATGGCTATTACAATGATCAGCTCGACGAGAGAAAAGCCCCCGCTGCCAAGCTTCCTTCGTTCCCCAAATAATATACTCATAATACTTCCTCCTTTGAGTCAGAATTCAAAAAATGTTTACATCACGTTCACAGATTATTCATAATTGAATTCTAGCACAAAGAAAAGAAAATGGGAAGTAGTATTTATGATTTTTTCTACATCACAGGTTAAGCTTAAGGGTATACCAGTTCAGGGCATGCTAATTTAGCGGTTATATAAAACTTTCATTGATTGATAACTTTCTCAATAATACTTATAGGCAGACTTATAGAACTTCATAATAAACTTTGCTATAGGCTTCGGCCAAAAACGGCAGAAAATATCAAGTTCTTCATCATAACGGTCATTGCTGCCTTTAATGAGCTTTGCAGACTGATTGTCATTATTCATTCGATGATGAAGCAGTATTCTGTCAACGTAGACAAAAGATCCCTGAACTTTAGAAAGTCTTTCCCAGAGATCATAATCCATGCAGGCATGAAAATCCTTTTTAAAAGGATCTTCAGGTATTTTCTTCATTACATTAACAACAGAAGGATGAGTGATTGGATCACCGAACCTGAGTGCCAGTCTCTTACCAAAATTTGTATATGAAAGTTTACTGCTCTTTAAAGGAAGTAATAGAATTTTTTTTATTTTTATCATAAGAGACTGACTATCATCCACCTTATCATTGTGCATTTCTTTATAATCAGTAAATGCGATGATAGGATCCTTTGCATGATTCAGTGCTTTTATAACTTTCTCTGCAAAACGTCGGCTCAATATATCATCCTGATGAGCAAGCATGACAAGTTCTGTGTCAGCCTGCTTTAAAGCAAAGTTGTAATCTTCTATCTGACCTCCATGAGGATTTACTCTGACTTCAAGTCCATATTTTAAAGCTACTTTATCTATGAATTCATTTGGTGTAGAAGTTGAAATAATGACAGCATGAGGCTTCACAGTCTGCCTGACCAATGCACGCACAGACCTATCAAGGTATCGGCATTCTTTGTATGCACATACGACAAAAGTCAGATCGTCTCCGGAATAATTATTGTACTGCATCGTGATCCTCCATTATCTTTTTTATAAGCTCAGCATCTCCCCATTCGCCCGGTGAATCATATGGGCGGTCAGGATATGCACCGTACTTTAAATGAATTTTAAAATTGTGATCTTTAATATAAGACTCGACCTTCTCTGCAAGTGTCATTGTCTGGCCTTTACATACGTTAATAACGCCATTTATCTTATTCTGAACGCTGGCAGCTGTAATTTGACGAGCCAGCTCATCTATGTGTATGAAGTCGTACCTGTTCTTACCGCTTGTAAACGGGAACTCCGCCTTTCCATCTTCTTCAGCCTGACATAGCTTGGCAAATATGGAGCTTCCATGAATGTCATCGCCATAGATATAATAGGCTCTGAGCCAGTGAAGATTTACATCCTTATCTTTGCAGTAAAGCAGAAGTGTCTGACGGAGGGCATTCTTGGCAATTCCATACATAGACATAGGATTACATGGAGTATCTGCCTCTATAGGTCCTTCCCAATATCCGACTTCATGCATGGTACCCATGACGGTAAGATACTTAAGGCCGCCATCGATCATATTCTCGAGGAACTTTACATGTGATGAAAGGTCCAGCATATGGGCAGCAGAGTTATGTATGAATCCATCTCTCCATGCAAGGTGCACCAGCACATCTGGTTTACCAAGCTTTTCAAAGATGTCATCCCTGCCAGAAAAAATAGGTACTTCGATGAACTTTGCCCTTTCATCGACACCCTTGAACTGAAAATCTGAAGCTATAACCTCATGTCCCTCATTTAAAAATGCCTTAACAACATGTCTGCCTATATAGCCGGCAGCCCCTGTTACAAGAACTCTCATAGATTCTTACCCTCTTTTCATATAATGAATATATATGACGTAAGTACCAAAAAACTTTTGCCGCACACATCATATAAATAAAGATTCCTGACATAACCAGACTTTAAAAGTGATTTCATTTATTTGAACATCATGCTAGATCATTATAAGATAAAATATTGTAAAAGTACAATAACCTAAGAATTTTTCAATTTGCTTAACAGCCATTCAGTCAATCTAAAGACCAGATATCCGCCTGCAATATCAAAGGGCAGTGTCAGAATAAAGTTCCATACAGGGCTGATACCATCAATATAATGCAGGATAACCTGCTGTATTGGCCATCCAAGAAGATACATTTCATAAGAACAATTAAATACATATGCAAGATTTTTTATTTGCGGCATTCCCAATGCTATTGATAAAAATCCGTACGGAAAAAGAAATATGATGCCAAGACCAAATAAAAATGTCTTGGATAGTGCAAGCCAGACCATAAGAAATATAAGACCTAAGACAGGTGAAAGTTTGATATGATCTCTGAAGTCATAGAAAAGAACCCCTAGAAAAAAAGCAGAAACCGGCCTGACTATTAAGCCTATAGAGACTAATGCACTATTTGTGGTAAAGACAACAGTTACTGCAGCTAAGAATACAAATGCAGCAATATCTATATAAGTTCTCTTAAAGTAACTGAACTTTTTAATTATCAGAGAGCCAGATAAGAACATGATCATAAGCCCAATATAACATACAAACTCGACAGGCATAGTCCAGAATGATCCATTGACAGTCTGGTATGGTGCATTTATAAATACTCCAGGTAGATTATGAACCGGTATCAATAAAAAATTAAGCATAAAGAGCCAGGTACCCTTATTGGAAAAATAATCAGGTATGCTCAGATTGGTAAGAACAGGACCCAATACAAATATAAAAAACAGATAAATTATCCATACCTGAGGAAAGATCCTTCTTACTCTCTTCCAGAAAAATTTTTTAAGATTATTATCGCGTTCAAGAGATTTAGTGACATATAGACCGCTAAGGAAGAAAAAAACTATGACTGCAAGTCCGCCAAGATTGCACTGACCATTATTCAATCTGCTCACAGGATCGATTTCATTTCTGGTAATATAGTAAGCGTGACAGGCTATGACACAGACTGCTGCAATAAAGCGCATCATGGTAATGTTATTGCTGCGGAATTCCAGTTTATCAGAAAGATATGAACCTTTTATCATAAATGACCTCTTATTATTTGTAATTATAGTACTCTATAAACCTGAAGTAGCTTTTCGAAAACCTTCATCCTTATCAGTAATACTGAAAATTTAATTATCAGTTTTATTTTTGGATTTTCCCCGGCAGGCTCATTAACTTTCCTAATCAGCGGATTGTCATAAACATTGGCGGCATTTGCTAAAAGCCAATTTATGCAGCGGTTATAATTTATCTTCAATGCATCAGCGTCAAGACTTCTGGCGGTAAAAAAGAGATACCAGACAACATGTTTTATAACAGCATAGTCGATGTATTCTCTTTTCACTGAGCCTATATAGTCCTTATTACTTGAAATATCATCAGATTTGTTCATGTGAATATCAGCAGCTGACCTAAAGATCCTGCATGCACCTTCAGAAGGATGATCCATATCCGCAAGCATCTTATCCAGCACCTTCAGCACATCACGGTCTTCGCTGTACCGGCTCATATTGGCATGAGACTCAGAGGCAGGACTTACGTACCAGACATATCCCCGGTACGGCAGTACCATAACATTCCTGCAATAACTTAAATATACGTAATTAAAGTAAAGATCCTCGCTGATCTTTGTGACCATAAAGCGGAGATTGTATTTATCAATGATGGATTTCCTGAACAGTCTTCCCCACGGAGCTGTGATCCTGAACATATCAAAATAATGATCGGGATCTAATGTCCAGCGTTCTTTGATCTTCCCGGTAGTTACGTCTTTAAGGTCAAAACCGCCAATGACCATGTCAGCATATCTTATATCCTGCTTGTCTTCCGCATTTGCATATGCGGAATCGCCAATGGTCTCGTTTGTTGAAGCTGTCCTGTCTTCTTTAATATCCCGGCATTGACAAGCAGTATCCATAGGCTCAGGCTTTGAAGCACAAACAAGTCTTTCAATGCAGTCAGGATGCATGCGGTCGTCCTGATCCATGAACATAATATATTTTCCATGTGCATGGTCGATACCGTGATTGCGGGCAATACAGATGCCATGGTTCTTCTGATCAAGGATTACCACATGAACGTTTTCCGGTGCTTTCCCGGCAAGCTTCTCCAAGACCTGCAGGCTCTCATCAGTCGACCCGTCATTTATAAGTATCAACTCGATATTTTCATAAGTCTGTCTGTATACCGAACCCACAGACCTTTTTAAGACTTTTGCCCCGTTATAAACAGGTATGATTATTGAAATCATATCGATCTTATATAAACTCACAGAGTCAGACATATATTTTTATCTCCTTATTAAAACTTAGGGCATAGACCTGCTTGAAGCTGATGGCATTTTTTAATTTCCACTGATTATCTTATCTCTGAGCGGCGGTATCAACTGCTTCTTACGGCTGACTACTCCCGGAAGTATGGCTTCGTGGTCATTTACCTCTACATTGAAAGCATCTGCTACTATTCTGTCAGCTCCGTTTCCTTCAAATAATAGAAGGGTTCCCTGAGTCTCTATGCTTGTCAGCATGAAGAACTGCATATTCACTCCATCACGACCGGTTGTAGTATTCATATAATCCTTTATAAGTACTTTTGCCTCATCATAAGCCTTCTTAGACATGAAGAAGCCCTGAGCAACACAGATAGAAAATTCGCCTAAGTTGAATTCCTTACAATCTGTATTCATAAGATCTTCGCCAGTCCTGCCTGTAAGGTTCTCACCTGCCTCAAACATCTGCCTGCCGTAATCCTGTATATTCTCTTCGCATATTCGAGCCAGAGAGCTGGCAGTATCTATATCCTGCTTAGTACATGTAGGCGAATGGAATATAAGTGTATCAGAAAGTATTGCTGATAGCAGAAGTCCTGCTATATCCTCCGGTACATCAACACTGTTTTCCAAAAACATTCTGTATATGATAGTTGCAGTACAGCCAACAGGCTCATTGCGGAAATAGACAGGACCGCCGGTTTCGAGTGTACCGATCCTGTGATGATCAATAACAGCAAGGATCTCAGCATCTTCAAGTCCATCTACCGCCTGAGACCTTTCATTATGATCTACCAGAATGACCTTCTTCTTATGTACATTAAGAATATTTCTTCGGCTGACCATACCTATATACATATCTTCTGCGTCAAGCACCGGGAAATACTTATAACGCACTTTTGCCATAGTAGCTTTGACGTCCTCAACAGGAGTATTGATGTGAAAGGCCATTGTATTCTTTGACATAAAGTATGAAACAGGAGCAGCCATACATATAAGTCTTACTGCAGCATAAGTATCGAGTGGTGTCTGAATGACAGTAATATCATTCTCACGGCCATACTTTACGAGTATATCAGGCTTTCCTTCATCGTCTTCCATGCAGACAATGATCACAGAAGCGCCTGCTTCTATAGCATATATCTCATCTTCAAGATTATTGGTAAGTATTACGATATCGCCCTTCTTCAGGTCACGCTTCATGGATTCCGGCGATGAGCCGACCACGATGTTTCCGGCGATCAGCTTCTCCTCAGGATCTCCAAGAAGCAGGGTTCCTTCCAGTGTCTCAACAATATTCTCAATTGACGTATGTGATGCAGAGAGTATGGAAGAATCAAAAATATTAAGATTAGCCCTGGCAATATCCTTGATAGTTATGATACCGCGGATATGGTCTTCTTCATTGGTAACACAGAGGGTATCAATACTCTCTTTTTCCATGAATTTCCATGCTTTCCTTAAGGAAATATCTTCAGTGACAGGATCCTCAATACGAATATCAACATTATAAAGAGTAGGGCTTACGTTTTCTGAAAGTCTCGGCCATGAAAAGCCAAAATGCGAAAGTACAAAGGCAGTCTCACGGCTTATTTCGCCTGCACGGCGGGCCTCATAAGGAACACTGTCTGTGTGATTCTTAAGATATGCTAAAGCTATGGCTGAGCATATAGAATCTGTATCGGGATTCTTATGACCTATGACTCTTACTAACTGTTTTCTGTTCTTATCGAACATAGGGTCTACCTTCTTTCGAGTAGATTTTATATAGATAATTTTAACAGGCTTAAGCTTCTTTATCAGTGGCTGCCTGTTTTCCTTTTAAACACCATCGTCCCTGATATCCTTTTCTTTCAAGGACCTGTTTTCCGGATCAAGCGCATCTTTTCTGAGTATTGCGAGCTCCTGGGAAAGCTTCTTTACCCTGTCAGAGAGCTTTGTGACCTCCATTGAAAGAGAAAATATAAGTACGATCGCAAATATAAATCCGAAGAAAAAGAGCATGTTCACCGGACTTGCTATACCGAAAAAGTGCGAGACACAGTTGAGCCATGATGGAAATATAGAAAATAAAAGCAATATAACATCAACAAATATCCAAAGCAGACCTATCTTAAAGCTCAGGCGCCTGTTGGAAAGAAGCCTCATAATATAGACTGCCACCAATAACAGTACTATTATCAAAAAAATCTGCAATCTTAATGACATGATCGATCCCCTTATTAATAGCTATAAGTATATCTCTTAGCTTATACTGAAGTATATCCGCTGAAAGAAAAGGCGGCTGCTTAAAGCCTCCTGAAAGGAACTGCTGCTTAAGCAAAAGAATACGCTTAGTGTAAAGGATCACCGGTTGAGCCTTGCTATAACTACAGCCACAGTGACCTTTATCATATAATAAACACTCTTCACCGGCGATATCGAAGACTTGCCTGATATACGTTCATTCATCTCGACCGGAACCTCACATACCTTATATTTACGAACAAGAGCAGTAACCACGCTCTCAGGCTCCGGATAATCCTTTGGATATTCATCTGTAAAATCCTTCATGAGCTTCCTGCCTATCATCCGCATGCCGGAGGTCGGATCAGTGATCGTACTCCCGGTCAGAAGCTTTATAAGACCTGTGAAATACTTAATGCCTACTCTTCTCATGAAGCTCGACTGAAAACCGCTGTGATCTATGAATCTCGACCCTATGACCATATCATAATCCCCTTCAATAAGGGTATCAGCCATCTTCTGCAGGTAGGCTGCACTGTGCTGGCCGTCTCCGTCGAACTGAACTGCCAGATCATATCCGTGATAATAAGCATACCTGTAGCCTGCCTGGACTGCTCCTCCAATGCCTAAGTTGACAGGAAGATTCAGATAGCTCATGCGGTTCTTCCTGAGTACATCCAGCGTTTCATCCCTGGAACAGTCGTTCACGACCACATAGTCAAAGCCGGACGCATGCTCTTTGATGTCTGCGACCGTCCTCTCAATATTTCCGGACTCATTATAAGCCGGAATGATAATTAACTTCTTCATACCTTTCAAGACATCCTATAATATTATTCTGACAGCTGTAAAAAATATAGATTATATTATTACAGGTGCCGATCAGAAATAAATACAGCCAATATATTCAGATATAAGATCTTCACTCTTATTTATATTCTAACACGAATCAGCTTACAATGAAAATAGCAAAATCCTTAAATAGACATAAAAAAGCCGCTGACATGAAGTCTCATATCAACGGCTTTATAAGCTTTTATTTACTTTAGGGAAATTGTCCCATCACACATCCTCAGGAAAATCATACTTCTGCTTATCCTTCTTGTTGATGGCGCCGATCTGGGTCTCAAGGAGAGTCATCTCCGACTCAGCGATGATAGTGTGCTTAGTGCCGGACGGCATTACTATGACGTCGCCTGGACGCACGAGCTGTGCCTCGCCGTCTACAATAGCCCTGCCGATACCGTTAAGGACTGTCCAGGACTCGTCTCTGAACTCATGAGACTGGTATGACATATGAGAGCCTGCCTTTAAGTTAGCCTTGATGGTAAGATAGCCGTTGCCTGCATCGATGACCTTGTATGTGCCCCAGCTCTTCTCAGCAATGCTTATGCCTGAGGAGATCTTCTCAACATATGGCTTCATGGAACGTGAACGCTCCTTGTCAGTTACAAGGATACCGTCGCCGGATGCTGCAACTACCATGTTCTTTACGCCCATAACGAGGATCGGGATACCAAGTTCATTATAAACATTGGTATTCTCGGTCTCCTCATCGAGCTCAGCCTTGCCGATGACCTTATCGGACATTACCTCTGACATGGTATTCCAGGTTCCTACATCCTTCCAGTCGCCTGAATAGCGGAGGACCGAAATATTGGACTCCTTCTCGAGCACGGCATAATCGAAGCTTATAGGATCGAGCTCAGCAAACTTTCCGTAAAGATCCTCATAATCAGTGAAATTGATAAGTGAATGACATTTATCAAGGATATATGACATTTTAAATGCGAAGATGCCTGAGTTCCAGAGGGCACCTGACTTCAAGTACTCCTCAGCCTTTGCGCGCTCCGGCTTCTCCTTGAATTCCTTTACCTTGGAAACCTTATCCTTGGCATCAGGAATGATATAGCCGTACTTATTAGTAGCATATGTCGGCTCGATGCCGATAAGAGTAATATTGGAATTATCCTTATTTACGAGGTCTGCAAGTTCCTCAAGTGTCTTATAATAAGCATCTTCAACGAAGGTATCGACAGGAACCACGATAACAGGCTCATCCTCTCCGACCTTCTTCTTGTCGTGAAGATAAGCTGCCGCAAGAGCAATAGCAGGGAAAGTATCTTTCCTCAATGGCTCCACGGATACATCCACGTCATCACCTATCTGATTATGAAGTGAAGACATCTGTGTAAGAGATGTAGCTACAGTGACATGCGCATCCCTCACTGTAGTAGTTATCTGTCTGTAGACCCTCTGGACCATGGACTCGTATTCGCCCTCTTCGTCCTTAAACATCTTAATGAACTGCTTTGATCTGACATCGTTTGACAGCGGCCACAGTCTCTTTCCTGAACCGCCTGAAAGTAAAATAACGTTCATGATTTCACTCCTCATAAGTAATATATTTTGTAAACTCCCGGACCTGCGCATATAAAGAGGCAGGTCTTTAACTCATTTATAATAGCATAAAACAGCGCGGTGTTCAAACTATTATTGAATTGTAAAGGAAAATTTAAAGATATTCAGCATGCATTTATATACCATATTGAATAAAGAACTAATACTAAAGTTTTTTCAGTCATATCTTACCTATCAGCATCAAAGTACGCATTACAAGCTCAGAAGACAATGAAGGTCTCCACCTTTTAGGATAGAAAGCCTTCGCAAACTGCTTAGCAATATTATAATGACCTCTCTTTATTGAGAACATCCATATGAATTTACGGTCTTCCTGCTTCATCTTATCATAGAAATGAATCTTGAACTCATGTACACAGGATTTAAAGTCATAATCGCCTTTCATTGCACCTATAAGCCACCTGATTCTGTTCTTCATTGATAAACCTGAAATACTTGAATTCAGTCTTCGGTGCAGACAACTGATATGTGGGTCGAAGTAGACTTTTCCGAACTCCATTACAAGCATTTCGGCCCAATGGTCATGAGTAGTCAGGATCTTTGGATCACCCTCAAGCATCATGCTGCGCAGATCTTTGTTAATAATATCTGAAAAGCCCATATGAAGGCAGTCGGTGATTGATCTTCTGAAGTCATACCTGTACTTTGGCGGCAGATAATCATTGAGTGGATTCAGGCTCTCATCAACATTTTTGAAGGCACTGTGGTACATAAGAGGAACAAACTTGCATTTTGATAAGTTTCCGTTCTGTTCTCTGCTATAAAAAGTTCCATCAAGTTGAGAATTTTCTGCATACCTGCTTTCCTCAGCGGTAAGCCACTTTACCCCTCTTTCGATCTTCTCAGGGAACCACACATCGTCCTGATCCGAAAATGCCCAGTAATCCCCTTCATCTGCATACTTTAAAAGCTCCATAAAGCTCTTTCCAAAGCCTTTATTCTTACCTTTAATGATATTCATGCGGTCACTGCCGTACTTTTTCTGCAGCTTATTCAGAAGTTCCCATGTACCATCTGTCGATCCGTCATCGCGAACATAAAGGATGATATTCTTATATGTCTGGGAAAATATAGAATCAACCTGATCTTTAAGATATTTTTCACCATTGCAGGCAGAAAGGAGGACAGATACCGGAGGAATTTCAGATTTATTATTTTTTATGTCGTGATAGGAATTATCAGTATTCATAGGCACTCCTGTATTAAATGAAATTCAATATTAATTTACAGATATTATAATACATCCGATAGATTTATAATCCGATAAATAATGTTTTTATGATCTGGAAGGCTTTATTATTTTTACAACTCTGGCCGGATTTCCAACAGCCACACTGTAATCTGGTATGTCGCAGGTAACGACAGCGTTGGCTCCGATAGTACAGCAACAGCCTATCTTTACTCCGGGAAGCACTACTACATTCTCGCACAACCAGGTATTATGACCGATTTCTATAGGACCCTTACTGAAAAGCTCTCTTTCCGAGGGATGAATATTCATTTCTTCATAAAGATTTCTGCCATGAGAATGATCTATGATCATAACATTGCTGCCAAAGAGACAATTATCACCTATTACTACTGAATTGATAGAACCTATATGACATTTGGAATTGATCCGGACGTCATTTCCAAAAATTATCTGAGGTGTAAATTTTCTATCACTGTAGCTGTCCCAGGCCTCAATTCTGCAGTTGGGACCAAAATAGCAATCATCACCTACTGTCACATATTTACCGTTAAGCAGATTCATGCCAAGATCGATGCGTACATTTTTGCCTGCCGAGTTAAACTGTGACTTAATTATACTGTTATAGTTCTTCAGTATGAACTTCTTAATTAATCCTAACATATCGTCTCCTTAAGGATCCGGCTTAAAGCAATGATACATTTGTCAAAATCCTCACCTTTTATATAATCGTTATCCTTATCCATTATTGAAGATTGGAGGCCTTTATAATAGCCATCACATATTTTTTCAAGTTCTTTTTCAATATTCTCAGCTGTACAGATATCCAAGGAATGGATGTTTTTACTGAATGAAGAAAGATCCTTGCATACAAATGAGTTAGTTATGGTCTGAACACCAAATGCTGCCATTTCCAGCGGCGGGTATGAAGGATGCGGGGATATCATAAGAGAAATACCTGCATATGACTCTTTCATACATGCTGCGTATTCATCAAGACTCAGTTTTCCACAGCTTCTGACTATATTATTTTTTAACTTTAAAGAACCAAAATTCTCACCAAGACCTTTAATAGTCCATTCTGAAGCATTCTTATATTTTTCTGAAAATAATTTCAGTGAATAAGATACTATTTCAAAAGCATTTCTTGCTGTACCGGGTCTTCCGTAAAATATGATCTGCTTCTTTCTCTTTACCTGCGGTTTGTCAAAAAGATATTTACGCAGCCTGTCATTCAGATAAGGTGTAAAATAAAGGTTATCATGGAATTTATAACCGTTATTCTTAAAATAACAATACAGTTCTTTTGAATTATAGACGGCAATGATATTTTCCGGACAATTTCTGTATGTCGATTCTGCAAGACAATATTCAGTGGACCATCTGAAAAATCCAGGTTCAAAATCCTGTATCAGATATACAAACGGATTGATTCTGCCATAAACTTTCTTCTCCCACTTAAGTATTGAAGGCAAAATATAGGCTGAAGTCCAAAAAACAGCGATAAATATTTCATTTTTTCTAACCTTTATTTTTCTTGATTCGCCCATGAAAAATAAGCCTTTGTTTTCAGAGTTATGAGAAAATCCGTCAAGTTCATATGTATCTCTGCCGTAAGTTTCATTGCTCTGGACCAGTATTCTGAAATCAGCGCCAAGATATTCAGCGAGATCAAGCCCGAATTTTATAGATGTAGAGATACCGCCAAAGACATCTGACTTTCTAAATCTTGGCAGGATCAGAGTTACTCTTGTTTTTTTGTCATCCGATTTTACAGGGGTGAACCTGTTTATGGATCCTATATTGAACTTGCGCCCGATATTATAATGAAGCTTTAAATAATTATAGGCTTTTGAGTTCAATATTATGTTATCAAAAGTATCAGAAATATTGGATTTATTCAAGATCGATCTCCTTAATTAAACATTGATCAAAGCTGTAATTTAATCTGTCATTAACTTTAATATCATTACATATCTGCACTTATTCTGCCATTAAAGAATTCCTCTATCTCTTTATCCATTTCTTCAGGCAGCTTATCAGGTGATACAAGATAAGTCTGTGAAAATTCAACAGTCTTTTCCATACATTCATCAATATGCCAGCGCGGCTTGTATCCAAGCATAGTCTTGATCTTTGTAGAGTCAAGCTTTAAAAAGTTTGCTTCGTGAGGAGCGTTTTTCTCTGCCTGTGACTCCCACTTTGCCTCAACTCCAAGATTACGATCTGCATTCCACTTTTCACAGAAAAGAGAAACCAGGTCACCTGTATCTACACAGTCGCAATCATCAGGTCCTACGTTATAATACGACTGAAACTTTAAATCCTCCCACTGCTTCTTTCCGATCAGCAGGTACATGGCAAGCGGTTCAAGTACATGCTGATAAGGACGGGTAGAATAAGGATTGCGGACCCCGATAACAGCCTTATTACCACCGGCTTTATAAACCTTTTCACATGCTCTTACACAGTCAGGTATGATACGTTCATTGGCAAAGTCTCCACCGCCGATCACATTTCCTGCTCTTGCTGTAGACACAGCAAGATATCTATGTCCATCCCTGCCATCCATGGCATTGAAAAATGAACGCTTATAAGAGTGAACAGAAAGCTCTGCACAGGACTTTGAGTTGGAGTAAGGATCAAATCCGTCCAGTGGTTCGTCCTCACGGTAGCCCCATACCCATTCATTGTTCTTATAAACCTTATCAGTCGTTATCATTACAGCTGACCTGACAGAATCGGTAAGCCTTATACACTCAAGAACGTTAACCGTTCCCATAACGTTTGTTTCGTATGTGTATACAGGATTCCTGTAAGAATCACGAACGATAGGCTGGGCAGCCAGATGAATTATTATATCAGGCTTAAAGTCAGTAAATGCTTTCTTTAGAGCATCAAGGTCACGAATATCGGATATTACGTTAATGAGCTTCCCCTTCTTCTCTGCATCAGCAAGGCCTGCCAGAGAGAATAGATTATGATCAGTAGGCGGGTTCAGGCTGTAGCCGCATACATAAGCTCCAGCATCAATTAGTATTCGTGTAAGCCATGTGCCCTTAAAACCGGTATGTCCTGTTACAAGCACTCGCTTTCCTTTATAAAAATCAAGAAGTTCGTCAGACATATATCCTCCTGTTTCAAAATGATATATCATAAAATTTCTTTTTAATATTGATACCCGTACTGAACATACAGTCAACTGCACTAATAATCTTACTTACTGTATCACCATTTCCATAAGGATTAACGACTGTTCTGCATTTAGTCCTGAAATCACTGTCTAAAGCCTTCTTCATTGCATCGACTATAGATCCACATTCAGGCTGGCAGTCAATTACCGAGTCGGCCTTAAGCCTTCCCTTCTGCCGGTCACCTATATTTACTGTAGGGATATGGAAAGAAGGTACCTCTAAAAGACCGCTTGATGAGTTTCCAACTTCCATGGCAGCACCATTAAGTGCACTTAAGTAGCGCTTCATGCCAAGTGAATCAACTACAATGACATTATCATGGCTCTTTCCATACTCTTCAAGTATCTTATTGATGATACGTCCATCAGCATCTGCATTTGCCTTGGTTATCAGGAACTTCATATCAGGAAAAAAGTCAAATGCTTTCATGAGTTCATGACACTGCTTTTCAGCACTTGCATTTTCAAGAGTTACCGGATGGAATGTCACAACTGCATAATCACCATGCAGATCAAAGCAGATAGAATCCGAAAGTTCATCAACTGACATCAGGTCCTGATGAATAGCATTATAAACACCCATAGCACCTACAGTAAATACCCTGTCAGGCGATTCTCCCATCTGTATGACACGTTTACGATATGCATCTGTACTGGTAAGGTGCAGGTAACTGATTTTCGTAATGGCATGCCTTACAGCTTCATCGATAGCGCCTTCTGTTGTTTCGCCTCCATATAGATGAATGATCGGTATCCTTTCATTCATTGCCGCAAGGCACACTGCTATAGTCTCATATCTGTCACCGAGAACCATGAGAGCATCAGGACGAGTGTCAGAAAAGTATTCAGCAAAGCTTATCATGGCCAGACCCATACTTTTGGAAATAGAAGCAGGTGTATCGCTTGAAAGAAGTATCTCGATCTTCTTATCGATATCAATGCCATCCTTCTCTATTTCTCTATATGTAAGGCCGAATTCCGGAGACATGTGGGCTCCGGTAGCAACTACTCTTACATCATATTCAGGTTTTTCTTTCAAGACCTTAATTATGGGACTTAACAGTCCATATTCTGCCCTTGTTGCAGTTAATACTGTTATTTTATTCATAATTCTATAAGTTCATCCTCTTTAAAGTCACGTACAGCTTTTGTTCCTGTTACCTCATGCCACTTCATAGGATCAATGCCATTCCCGGGCCTTTTAGTGGTTATGTTTTCTTCAGAAAGAAGCTCTCCCTTCTTTATGTCACATCTGGCAACTATGCTTTTCCTGGCAACTGCGATATTAGGACGCTCACTGTCACTTACCTGCTTAATACCACTTCCAAGAGCCGCCTCAACGTGGCGGATAGAGTCGACCATGGATCTAAGCTCATCAGGTTCAAGACTTGCCTTATGATCAGGTCCTTCCATATTCCTGTCAAGGGTAAAGTGCTTCTCTATTATAGAGGCACCCATAGCCACAGCAGCAATAGGGATCTCTATTCCCCTCGTATGGTCGGAATATCCAACCGGAAGCCCCAGATCTTCTTTCATTGTAAGCATTGCACGAAGGTTAACATCTTCATATGGTGTAGGATATTGAGTATTGCACTGAAGTACAGTGATATCACCTGATCCATTATCCTTTAAAAGCTTAACCGCAGCCTTTACCTCAGCCAATGTAGACATACCGGTCGACATAACGACAGACTTGCCGGTCTTTGCGATCTTTTCAAGGTAAGGGAGATTTGTGATCTCACCTGATGGTACCTTCCAGAAAGGCATATTCTTTTTATTCAGGTAATCTATGCTCTCAAGATCAAATGGAGTAGAAAGAGGCATGATACCTATACTTTCACAATAAGCAAATATCTCATCGAATGCATCAAAGGGCAGCATCAGTTTCTTAAGCATCTGAAACTGGCTCTCATCCTTACCTGTATTTTCTTTCTGATATTCAGCCATCTTTGCCGACTTTGCAACCAGGTTTTCAGGTTTTCCAGTCTGGTATTTTACTATATCAGCCCCGGCTTCCTTTGCCTTATCAGCCAGTTTTTTTGCAAGTTCTATACTGCCGTTGTGATTGACGCCGGCTTCTGCAATGATAATGACTTTTCCCATATCTATATCTCCAATTTATCTGCACTATCAATATTAACAGGATGTAATATTAAACTAATATCATACAACAGGTTTGGCCGGACATCCGACAACAGTCACATCAGAGCCAATGTCACGTATAACAACACTACCCATACCAACGATGCTTTTATCACCAATAGTAAGATACTGCTTTACCACGGCTCTGGCACCAATATGGGCATCATCTCCGACCCTGACTCCGCCGCAAAGGACTGCACCTGGAGAAACATGCACGAATGCTCCTATCTGACAGTCATGTTCGATTACTGATGAAGTATTTAAAATAGCTGCATCTCCAATGACAGAACCCGCATTCACTATTGTATTCTTTCCAATGAATATTCCTTTTCCAAAAGTACTGTTTTCAGAAACAACAGCGGATGGATCCGCGATATTCGGAATCCTGAAGCCCAAAGATGCAATACCTGAAAAAAGTTTTCTTCTTAAGTCCGTGTTTCCGACACTTCCGACAGTTACAAATGCAAAGTTCCATCCATCTTTCTTTAATATAGGCAGGTCATCGTCGACACCGACAACAGGGATCTTTCCAAACATCTTTTCAGAGTCATCTGCATGCTTATCGACTATTCCTATTGCATCATACTGATCAGATCTGATAAGAGCATCTGCCACAGATCTGCAGTGGCCGCCTCCGCCAATAAGCAATATTTTCCTAGAACCAGTCAGCATAAATGTTCCTCCGTTAATCAGGTAAAGCTTCTTAACACATCTTTTATCTGGTCTGCTGCATAACTGATATCATCTTCAGATAACTGAGTGCTTGAAGGAATATTTAAAATACGTTCAGAATAGTACTTTGCCTTTTCAAGCTTATATGTCTTCTCATGAATATAAGGCAGCTGCTCATTGATAAGTCCCCAGATAGCTCTGGTCTGGACTCCTCTCTGGCCAAGTGCGGTAATGATATCACGCATTGTGGCATGAACCTTTGTCTTATCAATATTCAGAGAATAGAACCACTGGTTTGAGTAAGTTCCCTGACGAAAATCAAGCAGAGTACCAAGCTCAAAGTCCTTAAACAGCTCCCTGTAAAGATCCAGATTCTTATGCTTTCTTTCTATGAAATCAGCAAGTTCTTCCATCTGGGCAACGCCTAAGGCGGCCTGAAGGTTGGTCATACGGTAATTATAGCCGATCTCATTGTGTATATAATAGTGAGGATCATCCTTTGCCTGAGTTGAAAGATATCTCAGGTGGTCGACCTTTGCAGGATCATTGGATGTGACAGCGCCGCCGCCTCCGGTCGTTATGATCTTATTTCCATTGAATGAATATGCGCCAAAATCTCCGATAGTTCCGGCAAACCTGCCCTTGTATCTACCATCTGTATATCTTGAACCTAAGGCTTCTGTGGCATCTTCAATGACAGCAATATTATATTCTTCAGCAATATCCATAATAGATTCAATGTCAGCAAGATTGCCGAAAACATGAACTACTACGACTGCTTTTACTATTTTCCCGGATTCCTTAAGTTTAAGCTCTCCATTTTCAAAAGTACACTCATTCCGGCAGAAAGACTTTAGCTTCACAGGGTCTATGCAGAGGCTGTCATCGCAGTCAATGAATATAGGTTCTGCAAACTGATAGCGGACAGGATTGACAGCGGCAATAAAAGTTACAGGAGGTACAAGGACAGCGTCTCCCGGAACGACTCCTGCCTGTACCAGAGAAAGGTGAAGAGCTGAAGTACCGCTCTGGCAGGCAGCTACATTGGGTACATGCAGGAACTCTTCCAGCTTCTCTTCAAGCTTTGTGATATATGCGCCTCCTGTTGAGACCCAGCCCTGATCAATGGCATCATCTACATACTTTCTTTCATTTCCTTCAAAATTCGGTATAGATAAAGGTACAAAACGTTTCATAGCATTACCTCACATTATTTCATCAGTAATTACTGACATTATAGAACAAAATGTTTATACTTTGGTACTTAAATTTAGTGATTCTCTGAAAACATGGAATTTTTTATACAAAACAGCAAGCACCAAAGTGATGGCAAATGAGATCAGGCAAGTAGTTATGTTGAACAACAGCGATTCGGCTGAATATGTCATTGAAAAATATCTTAAAATATATTCTGCAGCCATTCTGACATATATGATAATAATAGAATGTATCAGATATGTGTATGAAGATACATTTCCAAGCCATACGAGGAACCAGTTATTCAGAATCATTGTAAAGATCCCTTTATTGATAACAAAGAGTACTATGATAAGACCGCACAAAGGAACCCACATGGCAGCATAGCGGAACCAGTTGAGCCTGGAAATAAAGAATGCTGATCTGTACGCAAGAAAAAAGCAGACGACAAATACGATGCATAATATTTCCAATAGTGTAAAAATAATATTTTCAGAGGGAAGGTTATGTTCAATCTTATCATTTTTTTCTGATAATAGTCTGATTTTCCTTCTCTGGTATATGGCTGACAGAAATATTCCAAATGAGAAGTCACCCAGTCTGGTAAGAGGAAATGTATATGCAAGGAAATAATTGCTGTCAGGATAGGTATCTAATACCAGGTTTCTGGTGGTCATTACAAAAAGCACCTGTAGGAGCCAGGATATTGCAAGTCCCATATATAGTCCTCTTGTGCTCTTTATCGACTTTACCTTTTTCTGCAGATAAGGATAGCAGAAATAAAGGAACAGACAGGCTGAAAGGAACCAGGCAACTCCATTAAAAGATCCGTAAATATAGAATGATGGGTGCCATGCCTGAAGAAGAGTAAGATTGAAAAAAATTTTCTGATAATACCAGAAAAGGGTAGCGGTCCCATTGCCTGATGAACGCAATATTTCGAAAGGTATACTCACTACTGTCATGATAACGTATAGCAGATATATCTTACTTATCCTCTCAACGGAAAACTTCAGATTAAGACCTAAAGACACATCCAGGGTCTTATCGGAATATTGATAGTACATAAGGAAACCGGAAAGCACAAAAAAGGCAGATACACCAAAAGCGCCGCCCATCGATGAAAGGTGAGAATGCGAAATGAATACTGCCAGAAATGCCAGAGCTCTGAAAGCCTGAAGTGAAGCGATGAATGGTTTGCTAGTAGTCATGATGATTCATGATGCCTTTCTTTTTCCTGCAGCCGCCTTCTTTATGAAATCAACAATTATAAGTACAAGAAAAGCTGATAAATATGACAGGATGATGGCGGATGCTTTAAGTTCCGGTACACTTAAATTAATACTATATGCAGAAGAAATCTTCTCGATATTAAATGTCCAGTAGGCATGATTCATAAAGAGTACCATGCTGAAATTTCCCAATGCATAGGAAATCCTGTTATCAAATATTCCACTTAGAAAAGACCTGTCAGAAAGAGTAAGAACAATTCCAAGAGACAGTGCTGTGACAGCAAGCGGATCAAATGCTCCAATATCAGGGTTCCATACGAACATATAGGCAAATACCGTAAAGTAGCATGCAATTTCTAAAAGACCACTGATTATGGCAAAATTATTCTTTCTATATTTTGCAGAACTCAGTGAACACTGATACAGGAAGCACCCCCAGCTGATATCAGCATAAGCTCTTAAGAATCCGGAATTAAGGTTTACACCAGACCAGTCATTAGCAGACCCCATCATTCCATAAGTTCTTACAAGATATCCGGTAATAAATACAGCAAGAACCGGAGCCGCATATTTTGAGAAGAAGGTCCAATATCTCCGAATAAATGGATAAATTATCCAGATGGCAAAAAACATGGCAGAAAGGTACCATACTACCCCCGTACAGGAAGGCGCTCCATATCCATAATTCTGTAAAAAGAGAAAGTCATAAGGAAGTGTAAATGCCTGTATGACCATGCCTTTCAGTCCTGTTCCAAAGTCCAAAGCAAGGCACTTTATTATAAATCCAAATATTGTCGAAAGCAGAAAAAATGGAAAGATCTTAAAGAACCTTTTCTTCAGTTCAAGGACTCCTGCATCTGCTGTAGCTTTAAGGCTCTCGCGGCTGCTTTCGTCTGCAGATGCAGATAACTTTTTACAAAGGAAGAAACCGGTTATGATGAAGAAGAACTCTACACCAATCCAGCCACCTTTCATAAATTTCAGAAAAGAATGATGAAGGACTATACAATTTGCAAAAAGGAAGCGAAGCAATTCAATATTTCCATTACGATTATTTTTCATATGCATCACATCTTTGAATCAAGCTGTTTATTACCATTATCTATATGCGAGAATTCAGGCAGATACTTTCCAATGATCTCGATTACCTTTTCCTTGGCAGCCGAATGATCATCAAAGATCTTATCCAGATCTGCACAAAGCTGCCCCAGTGCTTCCCTGTCCGGTATCTGCTTGCCTGTGATAACTCCAAGCTCTTTAAATTTACTCATATCGACATTTTCATATCTGGTATAGAATTCTTCAAAAGGCTTTTCTCCTGCTGTATCAGAGACAGTAAAGTGAACAGGATATTTAAGAATTGCATCATGTCCTCCTTTCATGATCATTTCTTTTAAAGCCGCAGCCTTCTCAACTGCCTCCTGATCGGAATTGCAATAATCAGGTTCATAGCCATATTCATGAAGAAGCTCAACACCTATCTTATCGAAGGTCATCATCTGCTGTTTTTCGAGCTTAGGGAATACTATTTCACGATTATCAGCAAGCATACAGGAAAGCATGCAGATCTGGCCGCTTTCTTCAGGTGAAACGAAGTAGCGCTTTACGTCATTAGGACCGCTCAATGGCTGTAAGCGTGACAGACGTGCAAGGAATCCTGCAGGGAGCGACCCATTGGAAAATGCAACGTTAGCGAATCTTGCAGTCTTAACAGGGAACTTATCGGAATATGAAAAGATAATGTCCTCCATAAGACGCTTACTCGCTCCCATAATGTTTACTGGATTTGCAGCCTTATCAGTAGATACACAGAAATACATCTGAGGCGGATATTGAGTCAGGAGGTCAAGAAGCCTTCTGGCATCCAGAACGTTATTCTTAAGCATAGCCTCTACAGAATATATATCTTTCTCACTTCTTACGTGCTTATGGGCTGAGAAGTTAGCAACTATATCAAAACCTCCGCGGTCTGTGAACATCTGCTTAAATGTTACTGATGAATAGCTCATGGGATAAGGAATATAGTCTTCAGGTACGAACATGCCCTTTGTGCTTCGAAGATCACGGGTAAGCTCTGCAAGGGCATTTTCATTGATATCCACCACGATCAGAGCTGCAGGCCTGAATGGCAGTATCGCCCTGATGAATGAGCTGCCGATACTGCCGGCCCCGCCAATTACAAGAACTTTCTTACCTTCTATCGCCTTTCTGAGGTCAGACTCATGCTCTCTTATATCAGGCAGAAACATACTTACCGGCCTTTTGGTCACAAATTCAGAAATGAACTTATCAATGAAAAATGCCTTCATGACTATTACTCCTTTTTCAGCTTCATCTGCAGTACTTCTTTGGCATGCTCATAAGAGCTTACCTGACCCATATCCATCCACATATCATCGGTTATCGGATATATGCCGACAGGCCTGCCTGCCTTCTTTACCTTATCAATAACCGAAGGAAAATCTATATATACATTATCTTCTATAAGATCAAAGACTTCAGGTTCAATGAAGTATATACCTATATTTACCAGAACAAGATATGTCGGCTTCTCTATCATGTCCACTATCTGCTGTCTGTCATCGACCTTTATGACTCCGTAGGGCACGTCTATCGACATCAGAGATGTAATCATAGTTATCAGATTGCCGCTTTCCTTATGAAACTCATATATTTCGCTTAAATTTTCCTGAAGTATTATATCGCAATTAGTAAGACAGAATGTATCTTTGATCTTATCCCTAAGCATGTACAGACCGCCCCCGGTACCAAGCGGTATTTTCTCTTCAGCAAAATGTACCTGATAATCGAGGTCAGCATCTCTGAAATAATCAATTATCATTTCTTTTTTATAATTGACTATCATATAGAAATTATCAGGACCATAGTCATGAAAACGATCCATAATTGTCTCTATCATAGGTTTTTCACCGACTAATGGAACCAGAGGTTTAGGCAGCACCTTGGTATATGGATAGAGTCTTGTACCTCGCCCTCCAGCCATAACTGCAACAGGAAAGTCATATTTTACCATTTCTTTTTTAGGGGGGAAATAAATATCTGTAAGACATCCTTCCTTATCAGTCACAGGAATGATACTGTGGTAGACCTGATCCGGCTTCTGTTCTTCATAAAGGGCAAAGAATTCTCTGTTGATAAAGTCACCAAGCTTTACGTCCTGCATTCCCATAAGATGGGAACATCTGACCATATCCGCCCTGGTAAATGTACCACAGACTTTATTATCATTATCAAGTGCAATGATACCCTTATGCTCATTCCGGCTTAATTTGCGGACTGCTTCAAAAAGATAATCATCTTCACGAACTGTATATGACTTAAGTGCAGCTTCATCTATCATGTATCTGGATATCTCCTCAGTAATAGAAATACCTGAGCCTGCATTTTCATTTCTGCAAAATACAGGTTCACTAAAGTTTCCATATATTAGTTTATTGACAGTTACTGGCTGATCTTCATAAGTTCTTTCATCTCATCCTCCGGAAGAAATGGATACATATCCTGAAGTGCCGGGGTGATGAACTTTCCATTTTCATCTACTCTTGACATGACCTTAGGTGTAACAGGATCATCCAATCTCTCATCAAGTATGAGCATCGCCCTGTCCGGCTGAGCAACAAGCCACTTTACAGCTTCGTCTGTCTCAGCATTAGTATGACACTCCCTGCATGGGAATTCAAATGTATCAGCGACCTTCCTAAAGTCAGGGAAGCTGACACCTGAGTCAGGAGTACAGCCTATAAGCTCACCATTGAAGAAATTCTTTGATGTCTGTCTTATAGCGTTATATCCGTCGTTTGCAAATACAATTATTTTAACAGGGAGCTTATAGTGCTTAATTGTCTGCAGTTCCTGAAGATTCATCATGATGGAGCCGTCGCCTGTTGCACAGTAGACAGTTCTCCCTGAACCAGCTGCTGCACCTATTGCAGCAGGCAGGTCATAGCCCATGGATCCACAGTTATTATTTACTATAAATCTCTGACCATCCTTTTTAACACCTATCTGGATCTTGGCTGATATCCCGGTATTATTGCCAAGAGCTAATATGCTGTCATCCTCTTCATACTTTTCAAATACTTTCCAGAAATAATATGAGCATATCCTGTCATCCGGACTTAAGCCTTCAGCTGCCTCAAATGGTGTGAAACGCTGCTTTACATCATTGCAGTAATCTTTCCATTTATCTGATATGCTGATCTCATGAAGATCGAAACTGCTGTTCATGACTCTGAAGAATTCATGAAGATCGCTGTGTATGAAGAGATCGACTCTGACGCCTGGCTTCTGTACTTCAAATACATCAACGTCGACCATAACTATATATGCCTTCCGGGCAAATGCATCCTGAACATAGCCTGTAGTCTTAAATCCCATACTGGTGCCAAGTGCAAGTATAAAGTCAGAATTCTGCAGTATGAAATTGCCTGTTCTTGGTCCTATGGAGCCTGAACCGCCATAATAGATCGGATCATCACGCCCCATAACATCGCCGGCACAAAGAGTTGATATTACAGGTACATTCAGCATGTGTGCAAAATCAAAGAATTCGTTATAAGATCCGCTGTTGATAATGCCATTGCCTGCAAGAATAACTGGTCTTTCAGCCTGTTCAAGCTTTATCAGGAGCTCTGCCGCATCACTTGTCTTTATGACAGGGAGCTTCTCTTTATTCACGTATTCATGAAGGCAAGCTTCATCGACCATTGCCATCTGCACATCAAGAGGTATATCGAGCCACACCGGACCGCGTCTGCCTGTAGTTGCTATATGAACGGCCTTCTTAACTTCAGCTTTTACGTCAAGCGGATCTGTAACCATCTTTGAATACTTGGTCATAGTCTTTACAGTATCAACAATATTGAACTCCTGGCCTCCGCGAAATCTAAGCGGCAAACCTGTAGAAGCAACAGTTACGTCATAACGCATCTGCCCTGATATTATCAGCATCGGAACTGAGTCGACCCAGGCTCCCATTACACCGGTCAGGGTATTAGTGGTGCCGGGACCGCTGGTTACACATACGAAAGGTATGTGACCTGAGATCTTGGCATACCCTTCTGCAGCTATAGCACAGGCCTGCTCGTGATGATTGAACATCTTATGCATCTTAGTGCACTTTAGAAGCGCATTGTCCAGATACATGGCCCCTCCGCCGACTACAGCAAAACAATCTGTTATATTCTCCTCGATGAGGGTATCCATAATAATATCAGCTGCTCTTTTTTTCATTGTATTAGCTCTTTTCTTTTAGTTTTTAACCGGATCATCTTTCATGGACTTTATCTGAAGCTTTATTCCATCTGTAAGGCTCTTAAATTCATATGATCCGATATCAGATATAAGCCTTTTATTAGATGCTGTATATGACCTGTTTAAACCCTCATTCAATATAATCACTTTATGAGGATAAGGGCCTTTATAAAGGATTTTCCGATCCGGCTCTGCACATTTGATATTCTCAGCTGCATTGCTGTAAACATCATTATCCCTGCGATATTCCTTCATCTCATCGCTGTAATAGACTTTAATGACATCTTCCGCTATCTGGCTGAGAAGGACAGGTTTACCTGAACACACGTTATAATCGTGATAATGAAGTTCGGAATCATTAAGCTTTTTAACGATCACGGCCAGATCAAAGACGTGCATATAGTCAAAATAGCAGTCCTGTCTTACGGTAATATCCTGATCGGCCTTAAGACAGTTGATGCAATGGGTAATGAACTTTGTATAGTGATCTCCCGGGCCATAACAGCCAAAAATTCTTAAATTATATACATTCTCAGAACTTCGTGCCAGATCGGTCTGTATATACTTGGCAAAGCCATATGGATCCTTTGGAATGGAACGGTCAAATTCCTCTTCATGGATCATATCAATATCACGCGACTTGTCGAACTCAGCTCCTGAGCCAAGAAAATACAGTCTTCCTGTCTCGGAACGGACCCTGTAAAAGTTCATGAAACAACGCATGGAGCCGTCAAGCATGTCACGGTCCCGATCCAATGGATTTTTAACTCCATTAGGATTGGCAGCATGCAGACAAAAGTCATACTGACCATTCACAACATACTCTTTCACCTTCTCGGAATCAAGGATATCCAGTTCAGAACGTCCCGGCGCATCCACAATATAATCTTCAGCAAGAAGCGGCACGACGTTGTGACCAATGAAGCCGCTCCCCCCTGTAAACAAAATTTTCTTTTTCATGTTGTATTTCAATTATTGATCCTGTACAGCTTTCTTTATTACCTGAGCCATATAGTCGATCATAGTATCAGTCATGCCGGGATATACTCCGACCCAGAATGTATTGCCGGTGATATAGTCAGATACGTGAAGGTCGCCGACTGCCCTGTATGCATCTGTATTTCTGATCTGATCAAAGCAAGGCTGCTTAATGATATTTCCTGAAAAAAGAAGTCTTGTCTGAACGTTCTTTCCTTCTATGTATCTTGTGATCTTATCCCTTGTGATGCCGGTCTTCTCAACAAAATCAGGCTTTAATGATATAAGAAAACCGAACCATGAAGGTACAGAGTTCTCTGCCGGTTCAGGAAGAATAAGCCTGTCCTGAGCATCATCAAGTGCCTTTCTTAATCGGTCCCAGTTATGTCTTCTTCTTTCAATGAATGATTGGAACTTCTTCAGCTGCTCCACACCGATAGCTGCCTGCATCTCAGTAACCTTGAGATTATAGCCGAAGTGACTGTATGTATACTTGTGATCATAGCCAACAGGAAGCTCTCCATGCTGACCGTCGAATCTGTGTCCGCAGAAGTTGTCATGGCCTGATGGGCAGATACAGTCACGGCCCCAGTCACGATATGAAAGTATGAGTCTGTTAAGTACAGGATCATCGGTATATACGGCCCCGCCTTCACCCATTGTCATATGATGCGGAGGATAGAACGATGAAGTACCTATATCTCCCCATGTACCGGTATACTTGGTAACACCATCAATAGTATACTTTGTACCTAGAGCGTCGCAGTTATCCTCTACCAGCCAGAGGTTATGATTAATGCAGAATGCCTTTACTGCCTTAAGATCAAACGGGTTTCCCAATGTATGCGCAATCATGACAGCCTTGGTCTTAGGGGAGTAAGCCTTCTCAAGGTCATTAACATCTATATTGTACTGAGGAACTGTAACATCAACAAATACAGGAACTGCACCATATTGAATGATCGGTGTGATAGTCGTTGGAAAGCCGCAGGCAACAGTTATCACTTCATCGCCCTTCTTTATCTGACGATCCCCGAGCTCAGGTGCTGTAAGCACCGTAAATGCAAGCAGATTTGCTGATGAACCTGAATTAACAAGATGTGCATACTTAACACCGATCCACTCTGAGAAGTTCTTTTCGAATTCTTCAGCAAAACGGCCGGTAGTAAGCCAGAAGTCAAGCATAGCATCTGTAAGGCTCTGCATTTCCTTTTCATCGTATACCCTCGAAGCGTAGCTCAGACGGTCGCCGGGTTTAAAATTTTCCCTGGATTCCACAGGTTCCTTGAATTCCCTGTAGTAATCTCCCACCAGTGCCTTGATCTGGGCACGGGCTTCTTCTTCATTTTTCCACTTTGACATATCCTGTCTCCTTATAGTTAACTTAAATATTTTATTTATTCATCGGCTTAGTGCTGTATATATAAACTGATAACAGTATCATATTCCTGAAAAAGCAAATGATGAAAATAAATTTTATGGCGATGGATCAGTCATCCCATTTTACCCATGGTGCATTGCCTGTAGCTAAAAGCTTCTCCAGCATTTCCTTCTCACGCATATTATCCATACACTGCCAGAAGCCCTTATGCTTATATGACATGAGCTGACCTTCATCTGCCAGTTTTTGAAGAGGTTCTTTCTCAAATACACAGTCATCACCTGTCAGATAATCAAATATCTCAGGCTCAAGGACCATATATCCGGCATTAATAGGCGCAGCATCCATAAGATTTTTCTCACGGAATGACTTAACAGCATTATCGCCGCCGATATTGAGTACACCTTTCTGCTGTTCCTGAAGGACGGCGGTAAGGGTAGCGATCTTACCCTGCTCTTTGTGAAACTTAACGAGCTCACTGATATCTACGTCGCAAACACCATCACCGTATGTCATCATAAAAGGCTCATTACCAATATATTCCTGAACACGTTTTATACGACCGCCTGTCATGGTATGAAGACCTGTATCGACAACAGTTACCTTCCACGGTTCGATCTTGGTATGATGGACTGTTATCTCATTATTACCATTTGTATAATCGAAAGTAATATCACTCTTTCTTCTGAAATAATCAGCAAACCAGTTCTTTATGACCTGCTGCTTATATCCTGCACAGATGATAAATTCATTATAGCCAAAGTGAGAATACTCTTTCATGATATGCCAGAGTATAGGCATGCCGCCTATATCAACCATTGGTTTGGGCTTGGTAACAGACTCTTCAGAAATCCTTGTGCCAAAGCCGCCTGCAAGCAAAACTACTTTCATAGCTGTTCTCCATTTATCAATAAATTTATGATGCTTTTTATTATTAAAGCATTCCTATTATATCAGTTATGTCTGAGCTTTTTCAAGACTGGACC
Organism: Lachnospiraceae bacterium; assembly: GCA_036343175.1. Lineage (GTDB taxonomy): Bacteria > Bacillota > Clostridia > Lachnospirales > Lachnospiraceae > JAEEJA01. The sequence continues at coordinate 28,831 of JAZASR010000008.1, read as the reverse complement.
CGCAAAAGAAAGAACAAATTCATCTTTCATGATGATCATGGCAATACCATATATTAAAAGCCCAATTACAAAGATCATCATAGTTGTCAGAACAGATGGTCCGATGAGCTTTTCTATAAAAATCATAATAACACACATGATCCCTGATGAAAGCAGTGAAGTAAAGAAAGTCCGTATAACTGACCTTACTTTTACAAGATGTGTCACATATGGAAATCCTATTATCATACCCAGAAATTCTGAAACAGCAGTTGTAAAAGCTGCGCCATTAATGCCCCACTCAGGAATAAAGAAGATATTCAGAATGATGTTAGCCCCGGCACTTACAGCTCCTGCTATAAGCCCGATCTTTTCTTTGCCGCATGGAATAATATAGACTGAACCTACATAATTACCAACAAGAGAAAAGAGCATTGCTATTGATAATATTCGCAATGAGGTACATGCACCGATATAATCACTGCCTGCAAGCAGACCAACCAGTTCTTTTGAAAAAACATTCAAAACTGCAAATATCGGAATAAAAAGTACCATCATGAACTCAAGAGCATATTTAGCAGCTGCTGATATTTTATCTTTCTGACCGTTTTTATAGTACATGGATATCTCAGGAAGTATTACTGTAACCACCGAAGAAATAGTCCCATTAAGAATATTGTATATTTTTACTGAAGTACTGTAGAGACCTACCTGATAATTATCCTTCATAATACGAAGCATGGTGATGTCTGCACTTGTATATATCGTCTGGCAGAGAATGGTAGAAAAGAATGTCATGATGCTCGGAAGATGGGTTTTTGCATTCATCCTTCTTGTAAGATGCGTATCACAAAATCTTCGCCGATAGAATATATTGATACAGTTTGCACCGCTTGCTGCTACGACAGTTATCAGGGTATATTTAATATAGTCTGCCGGATGATGAACGAATATGAACATCATTACCAGGGAAAAGAACTGCATAAGTACAGTTCGTATTGTTATGAATCGAAAATCCCCTTCTGCAGTATTTATCCAGTCGGCACCAAGAGTTGTAAAAAGAACAGTCATTGACTGAATTATGATAAGAGTCCTGACTTCCTGGATCGACCTGATTGGAAGTATCAGCAGTACGATCATGGCAGCATAAGCTATTACTGTAGCCGTCATATTTATAGAATATATTTCGCTTGAAACTTTGCTTAAAGCTTCCCTGTTTTCAGAATCTTTAGCACATTCACGAGTCGCATACGTATACACACCCAGGGATGCTATTAAACTCATATATGTTATGATGGAATTTGCAAAGTTGATCTTTCCTATATTAACAACACCAAGAGTACGCGAAATATAAGGAAAAGTAATTAAAGGAAAGATTACAGAAGATGCATATTTTATAATATTATAAACTGAATTCTTTTTTATACTGGTTCTTGACATATATTATTCTCTGCTTTTTTCTCTTATTAATAATACTGCAGCTTAATTTCTTTTTATCCAGTGATAAATAACAGAAAGCACATGCAGCAGACCAAGCCGGATCTTCTGTCTGTGATAAAACTTAAGATAATTCTGAAAATACGGCTCTGATCCATACTGCTTCATAATCATTTCTGTAAGACGTTCTTCATCAGGATCAAAAAGGAGCTTTTCAGGTGCAAGATCCATATTGATCATCCAGTAGGTTAAGAAATGATAAAGAAGATCTTTTCTTAAATAATCATAAGTTTCTTTATTAAGGATCTTCTTTTCTACAAAATTATTTATATGGGTAAGATAATTGGTATAGAAGATCTCATAGAACTCTCTGGTATGAAATTTATGTGATGAAGAATAACTGATACTGCTGAGAATTTTATGAATCACATAAGATCCATTATGTCTTGAAAGGCAGTTAAGAAGAAAAGGTACCTGCCAGAGATGAGTCGCGCAGTCCGGTATACTTTCATCGAGGTATTCCGTATCCTCTTCCCATATGCCAAGACCGCCGATCCATGTAATGTTGAAGCTTAAACAGTTCATAAAGTCATCAGGAGATTCTAAGATCTCATCTGAGCAGTTCTTCTTATCTCCTCTATAGAATACAACAGGATGATTCTTCTTTACTTCCGGCTTTTCCAGAACATCTACAAAATATTTCAGGGCACCATCCTCATATCGGATAGTATCATTTGAGAGCTTTCTATATGTCCCATTACCATATTTAAGGACATTGGGAAAATTCTCATCCCTGATATTTTTCTCATTTCGATGGTAAATGAAATTCTCATATTTTTCTGCATATTTCATGCATATTTTCTGAGTATCGTCTTCAGAACAGTTGTCAGAAATTACAAGCTCTACTTTGCCTGATTTAAATTCATCCTGATCGATGATTCTTTTAATATTCTTATCAAGTATCTCAGCCCTGTTGTAGGTAGGAATACATATACTCATAATAGGTTTCATTAATATCAGCTCCTGTGTATTTACTTATGACTCTTTTCTGAACTGTTATTCAGATGCAGAACAAGACGAACATCGACAGCCCGAGCCATGACGACGACCTTTTCTGTACTGTTATTTCAGATGCAGAACCGGACAGATACAAATCTGATCTTTATATATTAGCATAAGCACGTCTATTAAGCAAACATCAGCCCTCCCATATTTTTTAAGCACTATAATAAAAAATCCCCCGGGTCACCCCGGGGGATCAAGCGCCAATATCTTACCGATAAAGGCTCATTCATTAAATACTAACCTGAAGGAATTTTTTGCTTTAAAGCAATTATTTCTTCTTGTTCTTCTTATTCTTCTTTGTAGACTTCTTGGCTTTCTTAGCCTTAGGAGCCTTAACCTTAACATTAAGCTTGTAGCTCTTCTTACCGATCTTAACGGTTACCTTTGTGGAGCCCTTCTTCTTACCGGTAATAGTGAGGTCAGCCTTGTTTGCAGAAGCGATCTTCTTCTTGGCAGGCTTCATAGCCTTGACCTTCTTGGAGCCTAAGTTCAGCTGTGTATAGTCGCCCTTCTGAACTGTTACGCCGGTAAGGTTCTTATAGTAGTAATAGAAAGTATCATCAGGAGTATCAGCAACGATTGCCACCTTGCCGCCCTTTACAGTGATCTTCTTTCCTTTAAGATCATTGTCGATGTATCTCTTTGATATACCACTGCCGTTAACGATGTAAACTACATTATCAAGTGACTTTACAGTACCCTTTCCAAGGTTAAAGTTCTTATTGAACTTGATCTGAACCTTGCTGCCCTTGGACTTAACTGTGAAGCCGGCAGTCTTTTTGACCTTCTTCTTCTTGGCCTTCTTGCCCTTCTTTGCCTTTATCTTCTTTGTAGTGGTCTTCTGATATATAGAGGCATTAGATACATCATAAGAATCACCCTTAAGGAGATCATAGTAGATCGGGTTAAGCAAAGTAACACTCTTACTACTGTCGAATTGATCACCAGTTACGATCTGAATAGCATCATAAGCAGAGTTATCCTGACCATTAACAATATCCTCATCTGAATTATATAATGTATCTTTTTTCTGTTCTACAACGCCTACGACTACAGAACCATCAGCATTTCTAAGCTTGATTTTAAGCCTGTATGAAAGCCTATAGGTATCATCATACTTATTATAAACACCGGCTTCATCGACAAACTCAGGAACCTTGACTTCAGCTGTGAACTTCTTGGTCTTTGTACCGACTTTAACTACAGCTGTACCTGTTGCAGGAAGAAGCTTCCTGGTCTTTACCTTCTTAACCTTTGTGACCTTCTTGCCCTTCTTATTCTTAACCTTTACCTTTTTCTTAGTAACTACAGTCTTGTACATTTTAGTAGTATCTTCATCGCCATATAAATACCATTCATACTCAAGGGTAAGCTTATTGCCCGTAAGTCCTGCAAATGATGTAGGAAGTGCAAAGGTACCTGTAAGCTTTATCTTAGAACCAGGAAGTGTATAGTCTGTATTTGCATCTATTGAAACAGTACCAGCTTTTTGTTGATTAAGAGTCACAGATGTGACTTCCTGATCGATATCATTCTTAACAACAAGGATGTAGTCATCGAATGCATTCAGATCATCAGCCTTAACAGTAAGGCTCTTCTTGGTAGAAAGCGGAGTATTCTTTGCAAAGAAGTCATCTCTGCCATAATAATAATTATTTCCGTAAATGTCAAAATATCTTACGCCATGAGCATCTGTTGCCTTATACCATGCATATGTAAGCTTATATCCCTTGGCAGCAGTAGCATCAGCCTTGAATGTAGCCTTACCGCCTAATACAGTAGAAGCACTACGAGGTGTAACCCTTACTCTTATCTGAGTATCGATATATACTTCATAATAGATCGTTTTTGTTTCTCTGCTGTCGCTCACATCACAATAATATTCACCAACGAAATTCTTAGCGTTCTTCTTATTAAGTTTATTAATAGTAAGTGCTGCAGAAGATGCTCCCTTATAGCCAGGCTGAGCTACTATAGGCTCTCCATTGTAGAACCACTGATAGAAGACTGAACCTGTAGCTGTAGTTGTAGCCTTAGCATCAAGCTTGATCTCCTGCTTATACTTGACCTTTAAGTTAATAGTCTTTCCATTGCCCTTCTTGATGGTAAGTGTAGAAGGAGCAGCATCCTCAGTTACAGATAGATAGAAATGATATGTCTTAGCCAGTACACCGTTGATGTAGATATCAACAGAATAATTACCTGCATCAACATCTCTGACATTATTCAGTACGAGGTTAGAACCGGTCTGACCTACAATATCAGGTGCATTATCCCCGTATCCTTTCTTCCACTGATAAGTGATAAGAGCTCCATCATTAGTAGATACTGCAACACCAAAGGCTGCATTCTCACCAGGCTTACGTGTCAGTTCATCAGGAGTGATCCTCTGTGATATAAACTTAGACTGCTTAACAGTAGCTTTCTCAAGAGTTACATAATAATCATTATTAAAGCCTTCATTATCTGTAACAACCAGCTTATAATTGCCAAAATCACCCTCATCAACATTTGAAATCACAAGTGTAGGAGTAGTTGATGAACTGATCATTTTATAATTGTCATCACTGATCTCCTTATACCAGGTATAGGTGATATTTGTTGCTGATCCGGTTGTGACCTGAGGTGCAAGGTTTACTGTTTCACCCTTGAATGCTTTAACTTTACTAAGCATATTAATGCTAAGGCCAGGGATATCCTTCGATAATATAAATGAAATAGTGTCAGTTTTTCGTGAATTATTATCCTTTACATGGAAGGTATATGTACCAAACTCACCATTCTGAATATTAGTAAGCTCAAGGGTATTACCTGTCTTGCCTGAAAGAGAAGCATTATTAGGGCCTGTCCACCAGGTTGTAAGATCTCCGCCATTTGATGAAACACCGAGTGCTTCAAACTTCACAGAACCGCCGACCGGAGCGTAGTTCTCATATGGGCTTAAACGATATGCTGTAACAGTACTGTCTTCCTTATCCTTGTTGGCATCACCAATAGTAAAGATAACTGATCTTTCAAGGCCTGCAGCATCATCACATGTAACTGTAACCCTATATTCTGTAAATCCATATTCATCAGCAGGATTAACTGAAAGGTCCTTTGTAGTAACAAGAGCGCCATTGGCATCCTTAACAGGTACCCAGCGGGCGTTACTATAATGGTAATTACCAGAGCCTTCGTTACCACTCACATTCTGGTTCATTATTGCCTTATATGTGGTATCGATACCTGAACCAGATGCAAGCTTATCAAGCTTCTCCCATGAGTACTTAAGCTTATCAGCCTTACCGTCAACAGTACTGTAGGCATCAACTGAAAGCGTTACAGGAGCACCGATGGTTGTATAGATAGGGGCAGCTTCGTAAGAAGCATAAATCTTATATGAAGCGCCGTTTTCATCTTGACCGGCAGAATAAGAATTAACATTGTTCGCATCCTTAGGGGAGTTGAATATTATGTCAGCACCCTCTCTCTTATTTTTAAGGGCATATTTGAATACCTTAATATCCTTAGGATCCTCAGGATTTGTTACAAATGCATATACTGTCTCATAAGCCTTATCATTCTTCTTGAGGGTAAATGACTTACCATCATCAGATATTGTCTTATTGTCATCATTTGCTGTAACAGCATTCACAGTTGCAGCAATTGCATACTCTAGTACATCTTTATTATTTTCAGCGTAAACTGGACCATACTTCCCAGCTTTTTCATTATAAGTGAACTTTACAGTAGGTATACCGGTCGAGCCATAGAACGGAGATTGATTATTCCCATCCGGTCGCTGATCGAACCAGTATTTAGAATCGGAATAAGTATAGAAGGAAGAATTACCAAATGCAGAAGGATTATCCTTGTTGATATAAGCAAGGGAATATTCAGTAGAATAAAAAGCTGTTTGAGTAGAAGTATTTGAACCTTCTAATATTTCCGGATTAAATCCTGCAACTGCATTCCATGAAGCAGCCTTTGTCCAGTTAGCCTTCTGGGTAACATAGATATTCTTATCTGTGAAGTTATAGTAAAGTGCAGTATCCTTCTCATCTGCATAATACCATTTGATATTATCCTTTGTTACATTCTTTGAAGTGCCGACAGTAAAGGTAACTGTCTGTCCTACTTCTCTTTTAAGGCCGAAAGCACTAGACACTTTAGAGTTTTTAAACGAATTTCCACTCTTATCATAAGCATAGAACTCAGATGTAGGGAGGAGAGTGAAAGTTATCTGTTCAGTGTCTTCTGGAGATGTATCAGCCTTTGGAAGATGTGTATTAGGGTCGACATCCTTAGCGGTATTGTATACATAGTATGTTACTGTGTATGTACCATAATCGCCCTTCTCTATACCTGATACTGTAAGAGTATTATGATCAGCAGCTAATGCATATTTATTAGCCTTGTCCTGCGGCACTGCAGCCTTATCGCCATCAGCCTTGTTATCGAATATCTTTGTGCCGTTCTTATACCAGGATACGAATAATGTATCTCTTGACAGATTATAATCGACCTTATTTACAGTAAACTGAGCAGAGCCTTTGAGGTCAGCATACTTTGTTGTCTCATTTGATGTCGCATTTACATATCCGATAGAACCGTAGACCGTGTAAAAGTAAATAAAGTTTGCGCCCGAAACAGGCTGACCATCTTTATTTACTGTAACTACACATGAGAAGTTCTTATATTCCTTAAGGTCCTGACCACTCGCATCCTTATCGCCTGCTACATATGTTGTATTGGCATTGACCTTAAGGAAAGAGCTGGAAGCGCCTTCGATCTTTGTACGGGTATTGGAAATGAAATCGCTCTGGAGCTGATCGCCGGAGTAATAATCCTTAAGAGTTAACTTATAGTATTTAGTATCAGCCTCGGTAGTCCCTACCTTTTGATAAACATAATCTGAATAATCATACTCTTTGAATGGTTGAGGAACACCATTTTTGATAGCAGCTACGGTTTCAGCTGATAACTCTTCTTTGTAGTAATTATTATTTACATCAGCTTCAGAAGCATTAGGATTCTTCTGCTTATACTGAGCCTTCTTGGCCTCATATTCCTTGTAAGAAACATAATTGTTAAATGCATCACTATATGTTTCGGCGTTTATTTCCTCGCTTTTGGACACCCACTGTTCAACTTTATTGTCTCCCTTATAGGCATACCACTGATAAGAGAGAGTATAACCGCTCTTTACCTTGCTCTGAGCGTAAAGCACAGCGTTACCCGCCTGATCGTAAGAAGCGGAATAATTCGCGGTATCATCGTTTGTGTAAAAGTAATAATCTGCGTCGACTTTCGAATTAGGGTCAGCAGCAGCAGACGCTTTTACAGATGGTGTAACAGTAACGCTCGTTACGACCATGGCAGCAGCAAGCACAAAGCTTATTACCCTTTTGCCGTAAGTCTTGAAAAACTTTTTCATAAGACTCCTCCTTTTAGAAATTGTAAAAATTTATAATCCGAGTTCCTGCTTTAAGGTAAGTGCTTTCACCATATTAAGCTCCGGAAAAGACAAAGACTCTGGAACTTAAACATTAAATGCTTATGAAGAACTGTGTCATATCTTATGATAAGGAGAATACGATAGATCTGACTAAAGATCTGCAAAAACATCTAACTTTAAGCTTCAAAGGACTGCCGATCCCGAAAGGACTGAAAAAAACTTAGAGTTTAGAGTCCGGACCGAAAATGGTTACTCATACGAATCTTCAAGCAAAACACTCTCATATGCAGTTAATTTTACCATAAATTAATGGAGAGTCAACTGTTTTTTTCACTTTATTTATGACAATTTATTTAATTTTACAGTTACCAATATATACTTAAGCTGTATCGTAAACCACCTACTCATCTTAAGGTCCGGGAAGCCCTTAGCACTGCAGTGCAGGCAGTTCAAAATCACCCGCTCATTTTAAGCGTCTAAAAAGCTTCTGCGCGGCTGTGAGGTTATGTGGGTACCATCCGCCCCTCTTTAGTATCTGGAAGCACCTGACACGGCAGTGCAGGCAGTTGGAAACAGCATACTTTTACCTGCTAAAAAAGGGACAGGTCATTTACATGCCTTTTAAGACAAAAAAGCTGCACGGCCCGGCACTTTTGTGTCAGACCATGCAGCTTTTTAGTCATGAATAAACATTTGATCTGCCGATCGGTTCGTATGCATTCTTCCCCGCGGAAGGTATGCCGTTCCCACTACGATCACTGTATCTTTCCGAAGGACCTGAATGGGTAAATACGCAGGATCGCGCGGCCTTCGATATTCTTGCGTTTTACAGGACCGACTTCCGGATATCGGCTGTCTTCCGAGATACGGCGGTTATCCCCAAGCACGAAGAACTCATCATCACCCAGCTTAAGGGGTTTCTTGGCAATTCCCGCTGTTGTTATGGGATCTTTTCCGTAATGCTCTTCCAGTTTCTTTCCATCGATATATATGTCCGGGCCTTTTATCTGTACAGTCTCACCCGGGAGACCAATGATCCTCTTTATGTAGTAAGACGGATCATCGCGGCCGTACGGATAAAAGACTACTACGTCGAACCTCTTCGGATCGTGGAATCTGTATGAGACCTTTTCAACTATCAAATTGTCGCCATTCTGAAAGTTATCCATCATCGACTTTCCCGAGACTATAGTCCTCTGGACCACGTACTTGGGAACGACAGTGATGCAAAGTATCAATATGATACCATATATAACATACTCGACCCAGCTGGTCTTCGATGCCTTTTCAGGCTTCTTTTCAGCATTTTCCTCAGACTTATCTTCTGACTTCACTTCTGAATTCTCTTCAAGATTTTCTTCATTTGAAGGATCATTTTTTTCAGAAGCCCTCTCCGAAGCAATTACAGAAGGATCTGTATTGTCAGATAATTCTTTATCATTCATATGAACCTTATGTCCTTTTTATGGTCTTAATCTGATTTATCAGAATCTGCATATTCAATAATGCCGGCATCAACAGTAATATCCTTATATCCGATACTGCCGACATCAAGGCCGGGATCCATCACATCATGATCCCCTGCCGGTATGTTTTTATTTTCATCAGTCATTATAGGATCAGGCCTTTTATTATTATTTTGATCACTCATCTCATTGCGTTCACTCATCTCATTGCGATCACTCATCTCATTGCGATCACTCATCGATAACGATCTCTTCGTCATCGTCAGCTTCCTCAGCCTTCTTTGACTTTTCTTTTGTCTTGTCAGCCTTATCGTCATCTTCAGAGTCATCAGCTTCATTAGCGTTCTCAGCTTCCTCAGCTTCATTTTCTTCGCGGGCAGCCTCTTCCTCAGCAAGCTTCTTTGCTTCCTCTTCAGCTTCCTTAACGTCTCTTTCCTCTAGCTCAGCCTCAAGCTTATCGGCCTCTTCGTCGGTAAGAATGTTGATCTTTTTATTATAAAGTTCCTCAACAGCGATAGAAAGCGGCTTTGGGCACTTAGGCCTCTCAATGAGCGGATCAGCGCCGTCGATCAGCTGCCTTGCGCGCTTGGCAGTAGCAAGAACAATAGAATAACGGCTGTTAACTACCTTCTGTTCGCCCTCTTCAACGTCACTGTTTACCTTTTCCATAATCTCTGTGTAGGAAGGATGTATCATGTCTTTTCTCCATTTCTTTTTCTGATAATATAGATATATATCAACCGAAGTGATATTCTATCAGCCGGGCAGCTGTTATATCGACCGAAGTATCAATATATATCAATGAATTTCTATATAATAAACATCGAAAATATCCACTGCATACGCGCAGATATATGATGTTCACTTAAAAAATAAGCTGTTGCTTATGCAGCTTCTTATCAGCTGTCCTCGAATTCTCATCTGACAGCTTTTCATAATGCAGCTTTCCATAATGTCACATGCTGTCAGCTGTCCCCGAAGTCCGTGCGTATGCGCTCGATCAGGGCATCGCGCTCTGCCTTCTTCTCAGCTGTGAGATAGGCATCGGGATCATTTATGATGTTGTGGATCTCCTCAGCGCATTTATCTACGCCGTTGTCTTCATTGACGACAATAAAGTCATATCTGTCGAGGAAATCGGTCTCTTCCTTGGCACGGGCAAGTCTCCGCTTAATAGCGGCGGCATCCTCTGTGCCGCGGTTAATGAGCCTTTCTCTAAGCTCTTCATACCCCGGTGGAACTATGAAGATCATCAGGGCATCCGGACGCTTTTCCTTTACCTTCAGGGCGCCCTGCATCTCTATCTCAAGGATCACATGCTTACCCTTATCAAGCTCATCATCAACGTACTTAACAGGTGTTCCGTAATAGTTGCCTACATACTCGGCATATTCAAGCAGCTCGTCATTCCTGATCATCTGCTCAAACTCTTCACGTGTCTTGAAGAAGTAGTTAACCCCGTTTACATCTCCTTTTCTCGGATCTCTTGTGGTCGCTGAAATTGAAAGGCTGCAGCCATCCTTCTTTACCAGTTCCTTAACGACCGTCCCTTTTCCGACTCCTGAGGAACCGGAAATAATTACAAGTCTTCCCCTGCTCATAACTCACTCATCCTTATATTTATTCTCTTCGCCCTGCACGCGCAGGCTAAAGTGTCCCGTACTTAACTCACTCATCCTTATATTTATTCTCTTCGCCCTGCATGCGCAGGCTAAGCGTCTCTGTGTTGAGCGCCGAAAGCACTATCTGACCATTATCCGTGATCACGACCGCCTTTGTCTTCTTGCCGCATGACGCATCGATCGCCGTCCCGGTTTCCCTTGCCTGCTGCACCATGCGTCTTGCCGGCGCAGTATCAGCCTTGACAACAGCAGTGATCTTATCCGAATTCACGTAATTACCAAAACCCACGCTAAGAAGCATGACTTCAATCTCTTTTCTTTTATCAAAAATATCTGCATATCTTAATATATTAGATATGGCAAAGACCGCCTTTGTCAGTGATAATTCATAATATCATAGTTATCAGCGATAATTCATAATATCATAGTTATCAGCGATATTTCTTCATATCAGCATTAACTTCTATTCTTCACCATGTCAGGAAAAACGATATTTCTTCACATCAGCATTAAATGCTATTCTTCACCATGTCAGGAAAAACGATATTTCTTCACATTAGCAGTAAGGCTTTCTATGCTTTAAGGTATGTGAAAAAGCGCAAACTTTCCCACAAACTTTAATATTATATTACATATAAGGGTTCTAAGTCAAGATATTTTCCAGTCATTAAGAGTCCTGCTGTCAGAAGAGAAATTAGCGCCGATCCTGATGATCTTTTCCCCCGATGATTCATAATTCTCTTCACTGCTTCTTCTCCTCACCGCTGAAGTGCTTGCGGGAGTCATCCTCATTCTTAAAAATAATGGATGACAGAGTGACGCGTGACTCGGCTTCTTCACTGCTTCTTCTCCTCACTGCTTCTTCTCTTCACTGCTGAAGTGCTTGCGGGAGTCATCCTCATTCTTAAAAATAATGGATGACAGAGTGACGCGTGACTCGGCTTCTTCACGCAGTGCAGCCCTTCTGACCTCATCCTCGGTATAATAATCATACTTCTTGCGGCCGGACTCCTCAACATCGATGTACTTGAGATTTACGAATGACGCAGTAGATGGTTCGAGCGACTTGCGTATCAGCCTGTAATCAATGATATCCTTGATGATATTATAAATTACGGCAAATATCGGTACGCCAAGGATCATGCCGACTATCCCAAAGAGTCCGCCAAAAAGGATGATCGAGAAAAGTACCCAGAAGGCTGATAGTCCGGTGGTATTGCCAAGGATAGCCGGTGCGATGATGTTGCCGTTGATCTGCTTGAGGATTATTAAAAAGATCAGGAATGTAATGCACTTGACCGGGCTTACCAGCAGTATCAGAAGTGCGCTCGGGATAGCGCCGATATAGGCTCCGAAGAATGGGATCATGTTTGTGACGCCGATTATCACAGCGATAAGCATTGCATACGGGAGCTTAAGGAGCATCATACAGATAAAACAGATAATGCCAACAAATATAGAGTTTATCAGCTTTCCGATGATGAACCCGCCGAAGCGCATATTTGCGATCCTTGTGTAGTGGATTATTATTTCAGAAGTTCTCTTGTTGAAAATGCCGTAAGTTAGCTTCTGACCGACCGCCGCGAAGCCCTTTACCTGCCCCAGGAGATATACCGCGAATATGATGCCGACGATGATATCAACAACGACTCCGAATGCGGAGAATACGCCGGAAGCAAGGCCGGTCGCAAGGTTATTTACGTTAGGCAGCAGCTGCTTCTCAATGAATGGAAATATGGACTCATTCATCATATCGTCGAAGTTCTTCGTCAGTGAAAGCGAAGTCTCCTGAATGCCCTTTACAATGTACTTGTTGGTCGTGACCCAGTTGTATATCTTATCATAAAGGTCGCTTGCCTGTTGAGGCAGAGAATTCGCCAGACCAATGATGGTGTTGAATACCTGCGGAATAACGATCGAAAGCAGTCCGTAGATAAAGAGCAGAAAAAGCAGCAGACTTATGGCAATTGAAAGGCTGTAATACCGCCTCCAGGCCCTTGGATTTATCTTCTTTCCTTTCTTCTTATGACCCTTCCTGTACGCATCATACATCCAATAATACAGCTTCTTGACTATAGGATTAAGAATATATGCAATGACAGCGCCTATGATGAATGGGGTAAGGATCCTCAGTATCCTCTTACAGAATGCCGCGATTCCGGTTATTTGCGTAATGATGATAAATATGCCAAGCGAGAAGAGTATGACTATAAAAAGTCCGTACCAGTTCCCCATTATTTCCTTCAGGTGGCCTGCAGCCGAGCTCTTCATGAAATTATCGCGCCTGGTCCGCACGTCGCGATCCTTAAAAGCAGCATAATTATTTACCGGCTGGCTGTTCTTTGATCTGCTCTTTCTCCGGGCTCTGCGGCCGGCTATTTTCTTATTATCAGTCTTGCTGCCCTCGCCGGCTTTATTATTACCCTCTGCTGCTTTATTATTATCAGCCTTGCTATCTCCACCAGCTTTGCTATTATCAGGTTTGTTACCTTCACCGGCTTTACTGTTACCGGTTTTGTTACCTTCGCCTGCTTTGCTAACAGGCCGAGTTTCTTCGACGCGCCCACTGCCGGCATCGTTATTATCAAGGCAATTGCTGCTGGTGTGTGACTTATCGCTTGTATTCTTCGTTACGCTCTCCTTATTATCCATCGCTATTTCTCCCTGGATATAAAATATGCTATATAATGTGTCTAATATGCGTCTGATTGTGACAGATAAGATACTTTATATATCGAACATGCTGCTGTTCGTGACAAAAAAGATACTTTATATATCAAATATGCTGCTGTTCGTGACAATTAGCTGCTTTCTGTGTATAGGTTATCATTCCTTCATCTTAAACTATACATAGTATCAGATGCCTGTATCTTTAATGATGTATAGGTATAAATGCATCTGTCCTCACCTATACACACTCCCCAGTCCCTGTAATTTTAAAGATGTATAGGTTATCCAGCTTTCAGCCTTACCTATACACACTCTCCAGTCCATGTATCTTTAAAGATGTATAGGTTATCCAGCTTTCAGCCTTACCTATACACACTCCCCAGTCCCTGTAATTTTAAAGATGTATAGGTTATCCAGCTTTCAGCCTCACCTATACACAATCGGGAATCTGCAAAAATTCAACCATGTATAGAAATCTAATTTTTTCATCATACATATACACAATACAAGAGAATGAAAATAATCAACAATTCTATTGTATCGATTGCGGCCTAAAAATTCAATAGGCCGAACTTAATGGCATCGATTGCGGCCCAAGAATTCTATAGGCCGAACTTAATGGCATCGATTGCAGCCCAAGAATTCAATAGGCTGCAGTTAATTGCATTAACTGCAGCCTATATTACTGGCTTATATTCAACTTATTATCAGCTTATTTTGCATTATTGCGCGAAGTATTTAAAGCCATTTGACAATATTGCCGCGTGTCAACTACCCATCCTCTGAAGCGAGTTGGTTTTCACCGCCAATTTGAATTTATAAAGCTATCCATTTGCAAATCATGAATGAATATTATCATAGCCCATCATTACAAGCTTCATTTAAGCATAAGCCAACTCATCACATATTCTTCATATGCTCAGACACAACCGATGCAAGTGCGATGGAGTTAAGCTTGGTCTCGATGGAGTCTGAACGGCTTGTGAGTATGGCCGGTGCCTTGGTACCTGTGAGAATGCAACCGTTCTCGAACTCTGTTGTATGACAGAGGAGCTTGTATGCAATGTTTCCGGCGTGGATATCCGGGAAAAGAAGGATGTCGGCATCGCCCGTGATCTTTCTGTCAAGAGCATTCTTATGAACGCATGCCTCGTGGCTGATTGCCATATCAAGTGAAAGCGGACCGTCAACTATACAGCCCTTGATCTCGCCGCGCTCATTCATCTCTGTGAGCTCGTGAGCCTCAACTGTTACTGGCATCTTAGGGTTGACGACCTCAACTGCTGCAAGAGGAGCTACCTTAGGAGTCTCTATACCGCATGCATTGCAGACAAGTACTGTGTTATTAATGATGTGAACCTTGTCCTCAAGTGTCGGATAAGTCATGAATGCAACGTCTGTAAGGAAAAGCAGCTGCTCAACGCCCTTGACTTCGAATACTGCAACGTGTGAAAGCGGCTTGCCTGTACGGAGGCCTACTTCCTTATCAAGGATAGACTTTAGGAAATCCTTTGAGCTGATAAGACCCTTCATGTACATATCTGCTTCGCCGTCGTGAACGAGCTTAACTGCAGTATGAGCTGCCTCGATCGGATCCTTGATATCGATGATCCTGAAATCATCAGGATTCATACCTACTTCGCCCGACAGCTCGCGGATCTTTGCCTCGTCGCCTACAAGAATAGAATCAGCAATGCCCTTATTCTTAGCCTCACTGGCTGCTGCAAGCACATTAGTGTCGGCAGCAGAAGCGATTGATAGCTTCTTCATTGGATATTTCTTGACCTGTGCCAAAAGATTTTCAAAATGCTTTCCCATGATAAATAAAATTCCTCCTGAAATTCTTTTTTTGTAATGAGGCTGATTGCGCATCAAAATTAATACTTATAATCAGGTTATTAATGTCTGATAGTGGATTTCCCTGACATTCGTTGTGATTTCAGAGCTTTTTTCAATGCCTCATCCGTCATCATCTTTATCTGATGCAATCAGCATAACTATCCTTAAATATTAGCATTTTGAATAAAGAAATGCAACATCTTATAAATTGCCGGGCGTTGTTTTTTTACCAATCCAGGTATTATAATAGAATGCCTCCGGCAGTTCATTTTCAGGATAATAATCAGCACTAAATCTGATTCTTTGGCTTAACAGCTCTTCCCGTCCAACCCTGACCGCGCGACCATTCTTTAAGCTGAGCCTTCTCTTCTGCCATATCCGGGCGGTCAGAATGAATGATGCGTAAGAAAGCCGCGTATCTTTCTACTCCGCCTGCATCATCGAATAAACTGAGACCGTCGGCTTCTATGCAGCGCGGTGTGCGGGTCTTGTAGACACGGATGATGTCTTCTTTCAGATCAGCTGGCAGCGCAAAATTCTTCTCCTTATTTGCTCCTGCAGTTATATCACCAATCGATGGCCCATTGCCGGCAGCGACAGTATTCTTATTTATAATACTTTTCTTATTTATATTACTTTTCTTATTATTTGCAGCAATCGTTTTTATATCCTGGGCCGCCTCGTTATCAGAATCCTCCTTGTTATCGGAGCCTGCATTATTATCCGCATCTGTATTATCAGCTTCTGCATTATCAGCTTCTGCATTATAAGCTTCTGCATTATCAGCTTTTATTACTGCCTCGATTACTTCTGGTAAGTACGCTGCCTCACACGTGATTTTCACCTGCCAGTCATCGCCGTAATCGTAGCAGTAGATGATCTCATCGGCAACAGGCGGAATATCGTCGAAGTCCTCAGCCCAATAATAATCATCCTGCAGCATATCATCCAGTCCATTATCCTTAGCCCGGGCAGCCTCGAACCTGTCCCATCCCTCGTTGAACTTCTTCTCATTCTTCGAATACCATTTCTCAAGCTCTTTAAGGCCGGCCTTAGGCTCTCCCGGTGCGCATAGCACGTCAGATATCTTCAGGCGCTCAAGCAGCTCGTCAAGACCTGGCTCGAACATTCTCTGCACTTCTTCCACTGTTGCCTGCTCAATAGGCTTTATCTTTTCGATTTTCTGATGGCGCTCACCCTTAGTATCCTTTTCAAGCTTTAGCCATTCACCAAATGAAGGCAAGATCCTGATCATCCTGTTCTGCTCTATGAACTGACTGACCTGATTTACTGCAAAAATGAAATGCTCAGACTTGCCCCTGTATCCTTCATAATGTGTATATTTCCATCTCAGCCAGGATTTTAGGTAACTATAAGCTTTATGACTTTTATATCCAAAGTCTTCATTAACTCTGTCGCCATTGCCTTCATAAACTTTGTTTCCATCATTTTCATAAGCTCTGTCGCCATTGCCATCATAATCTTCATCCCAATAAAGCTCTTCGTAATTATCAGTAGGAAAACGGAAATACATGCCGCAGAGCATGGCCCAGTTGGCAAATAAGCCGTCATAATGCAGAGAATCATCATTAACAAATAAGGCATCAAAAGAAGCATATCCTTCATCAGCTGTTTTATTGCCTTCAATTATGGATATATTCTCTTCATCTGCTGATTTATTGCCTTCAATTAAGGATATATTTCCTTCATTAGCTGATTTAAACTTTACAATATCAGAGATATTTCTAACATTGGACGATGACTTATTATCTGCATCATACTCATTAATGTCATCCGCCATCATCTTATTTTGGAACTTATCGCTGTGAAATTTAAGCATATCGGCATATGTCATGTCATCGCCAAATATCTCATGCTTCTTCTTAGGCACTGTCCCGCCGGTAATCCTGTTGAAGTCACGTCTCGGGATACAGAACTTGTGCAGGTGGGAATTGCGCCATCCAAAAGTTCTCTGAATAAGGTAATGCAGTTCATGCAGCGATATGTCAGAAGACACCAGCACATCCCTGGAAATGCCTTTCTCAACCTTGCCGTAGGTCTGGAGGGCGTCATAAGCAGCATCAGAGATGTTATCGATATCCAGCTCCAGATGGAGCAAGTAAACTTTGTTGTCAGTATCGCGGTAAGGTTTAGTTCTCATGAACTGCCTCCTTGAATTATTATTTATAATTTTTACACACCTCATTGTTATTTGCCGGCATGCAACGCTATAAGCCCGCCTTTCCATCTTACATATCGTCATGACAACTTCCCGAACGTAATTTTTCTGCTATGCAACGCTTAAAGCCTGCATTTCCATCTTACATATCGTCATGACAACTACTCAATCGTAATTTTCCGGTATGCATCTCTGCAGCCTTTTTATCTGCGATTCGATAAGCTTGAGATTCAGCGGTGCCCTGCCGCTCTCAAAGCTGAGTATCAGCCGGTCACCTGGAAAACAACCATTGCTCTCATAATCCTGTATCTTAGCCACTGCATTATCCATATATTCAGAATTATCCAGCATACCCAGATGTTCCCAATAAATCTCCTGATCATTTACAAAATCATACAGTGTGAAGTCAGGATATACTATGCCGTAACCTTTTAGCTTCAATGGTTTCTCATAAATATAAGGAATGCCATATTTCTTAAGCATGTTAGCAATCAGCAGCTCAGACTTTGACCGCATCTGCTCATTATTATCAGAAAAGTATTTTGGACCATCCTCGTAAAAGCCCTTCTTCTCAAATTCCTGCGTCTTCCATCTTTCAAGACGGACCTGGGCCGGCTGCTGAACAGGGGTCACGATGGGCTTAAAAGATTCGGGAAGATCGTTATAGATATATTCATAAGCATTATGTCTGGCATCTGAATAATATTCCGATACTTCTTTAAGTATTTTCAACTCGTCAGATGCACTCTGAAGAGCTTTCCTATCATAATCTCTCTGGCAAATAAGCTTTGCAGACTTTAAGTTTTTATTTTTTATATAATTCCATTTATCATTGGTATAGTCTTTGCGAAAATAATAAACATAACGTTTCCCATATCTTCTACCATTAATATAACCAATTGGAGAATTTTCTAAAGCTTTAGACTTGAGATTAACGATATTTTCCAGCTGTTTTATCCGCTTATTTATCAACTGAAAAATAAAGGTGGACATAACGTTACACTTCAAAGGAATAATATTGTTACTGAAAGTACAATAATTACTTAATTTCCTGTTAACATGGCTGTTATTTTCCATATTAACAATGTTACTTTTTACCTTATTAACGCGTTTATTTAAGTTTTGGTTAACAAGGTTACTTTGGGATAGGGTTTCAGATACAGATAAACTGTTTTTTTGCATAATAATGCCTCCTTAGGGAAAACTTTAACAACAAGCTGCTATTTAATTTTTATATAGTGCCTCCCCAGGCATTTATGCTGATCCTTTTAAAGAAAAAGAACCCAAAAAATGTATCCGGATAATAAATCCGGTATTATCTGATTAAATAATTCCATTGAAAGTATTATAAAATGCAATTACGGAAACTTCAATAGAATATCAGCAGAAATAATTGCCAAAAATAATGCTAGAATTTGTGCAAATTGTATATGCGGCTGAAAATTGTGTATAGGTTGGCGAGATTTTCCGACAACCTATACACAATAAATTTCAGGCTCTGCTGCAATCATGTATAGATTGGCAAGATGTTCCGCCAACCTATACACAATTAGATCCAGGCTCTGCTGTAATTATGTATAGGTTAGCCAGCCACTCCGACAACCTATACACAATTAGTTCCAGGCTCTGCTGTAACTATGTATAGGTTGGCGAGATGTTCCGACAACCTATACACAATTAGATCCAGGCTCTGCTGTAATTATGTATAGGTTAGCCAGCCACTCCGCCAACCTATACACAATTAGTTCCAGGCTCTGCTGCAATCATGTATAGGTTTGCCAGCCACTCCGACAACCTATACACAATTAGTTCCAGGCTCTGCTGTAATTATGTATAGGTTGGGGAGATGTTCCGACAACCTATACACAATTAGATTCAGCTCTTCATGCAATTATGTATAGGTTGGCGAGATGTTCCGATAACCTATACACACTTAGTTTCAGGCTCTGCTGCAATCATGTATAGGTTAACCAGCCACTCCGCCAACCTATACACACCAGATTCAACTACTGACGAAGGGTGACTAATAAAAAGTAAAAAAATCCCCAGGACCGGAATACCGGTCCTGGGGATTATATACTCAAATATATAAAACTTCCACCCAACAGGTTAAATCAAAAATATATACCAGTTTCAGCAATGATTATCAGGCCTGTATATTATTTATATCAGTTCCAGCAATAATTTCCAGGCTGTGTTTTCATTATCGACTCATCATCCACAGATCATATGGGAACTCTACCGTTCCTCATCACACTGCAGATTGAATAGTCAACTTCGAAGAATCATACATTTGCTGCCTGATACTGCTTGATAGCTTCTGTGAGCTTTGGTACTACCTGGTTTAAGTCACCAACGATACCATAATCAGCTACGTCAAAGATCGGAGCATCCTCATCCTTGTTGATAGCGATGATGATGTCTGACTCTTCCATACCGGCTACGTGCTGGATAGCGCCTGAGATACCGATTGCGAAATATACGTTAGGACGAACTGTCTTACCTGTCTGACCTACCTGAAGCTCCTTTGGCATCCAGCCATTATCAACAACTGCACGTGAGCATGAAACTGTTCCGCCAAGTACATCTGCAAGGTCCTGAAGGATCTTGAAGTTCTCCTTGGAACCAACTCCACGGCCGCCTGATACAAGAATCTTTGCGGACTGGATATCAACTGTTGAAGCTACTGACTTAACTATGTCAAGGATCTCTGTGTACTTGTTATCAGGCTTGTACTCATAAGAAGTCTCGATAACTTCTGCCTTAGCACCCTTCTTAGGATCGATAGCCTGCATAACGCCCGGACGAACTGTAGCCATCTGAGGACGGTTGTCAGGACATGCAATAGTAGCAATAGTGTTGCCGCCGAATGCAGGACGTGTCATGAGGAGCTGATTGTGCTTCTGCTCCTTGCCTGGAACCGGGTTGATCGGGAAATCAGCGATCTCAAGCTTTGTACAGTCTGCTGTAAGGCCTGTAGCAACTCTTGCCGATACTCTAGGGCCGAGATCACGGCCAATAGCTGTTGCGCCAACGAGCATGATCTCCGGCTTGTATTCATTGATAACTGATGAAAGTGCGTGTGCATAAGGCTCTGTACGATAATCCTTAAGCTCAGGGTCATCACAAACGATAACACGTGTTGCACCATACTCAGCAAGCTCATCTGCAAGACCCTTTACATCGCTTCCGATGAGGACTGCTGTTACTTCATCCTGGCCAAGTGCCTTAGCGAGGTTAGCGGCTTCACCGAGAAGTTCGTGAGATATCTTGCTTATCTTATTATCTACCTGTTCAGCGAATATAAATACGCCTTTATATTCCTTGATCTGATCTTCTGTCATTGTCATTATTTATCACCACTTTTCCTTTATAAATTAAATAACGTGCTTCTCTTCAAGTTTGCTCATGATATAGTCAACTGCTCCGGATGCATCGAGATCTGTCTTCTTCTCGCCTGCGCCCTTTCTGACCTTATCAGAAGCTCTTGCGATCTTTGTAGGAGATCCCTTAAGACCGATATTTCCGTCATCGAGATCCTTAAGATCCTTTCTGCCCCAGACTGTGATCTCCTGGTCAAATGCGTCGAAGATTCTGCCTGGTGTCATATAACGAGGCTTATTTAACTCTGAAAGAGCTGTGATGACACATGGAAGCTGTGCTTTTACTTTGTGATATCTGTCCTCGAACTGACGCTTTACTTCTACGCTCTTGCCGTCGTCAGCAACCTTGATCTCCTCAGCATAGGAAATAAGAGGAAGTCCAAGATGCTCAGAGATCTGAGGGCCAACCTGAGCTGTATCACCATCGATAGCCTGACGGCCTGTAATGATGAGATCGTAATCAAGGTTTCTTATACCTGCTGCGATAGTCTGTGATGTAGCCCATGTATCAGCACCGCCGAGTACACGGTCAGTGATGAGGATCGCATCGTCAGCTCCCATAGCTAATGCTTCACGAAGGATAGCTTCAGCCTTTGGAAGACCCATTGTAACTACTGTGACTTTAACGTCGTCACGTGAATCTTTGATTCTAAGGGCTGCTTCAAGTCCTGCCTTGTCATCCGGGTTCATGATAGCAAGCATGGCAGCTCTGTTTAAGGTACCATCAGGGTTGAACTGAACTCCGCCCTTGGTATCAGGTACCTGCTTAATACATACTATGATATTCACGGCTTTTTACTCCTTAATTTTGTAATAATTGCTTTTTTATCGCTTATGCTAATTTTCACATATGTTTTTATCGCTTATGCCTGTTTTCGCATATGTTTTTCACATATATTTTTATCGCTTATGCCTTTTCCTGCATTCGCTTTATTATATGTGTTTTCAACAAATGTTTTCCTGCATATGCTTTATTATATGTGTTTTCAACAAATATTTTCCTGCATACGCCTTATTATATGTGTTTTCAACAAATGTTTTTCCTGCATATGCCTTATTATATGTGTTTTAAACAAATGTTTTTCTGCATATGCCTTTATTATATGTGTTTTCAACAAATGTTTTTCCTGCATATGCCTTATTATATGTGTTTTAAACAAATGTTTTTCTGCATATGCCTTTATTATATGTGTTTTCAACAAATGTTTTTCTGCATATGACTTTATTGATTATGCATTTTATAGCTAATGCTAATATCTTTTATGATTATATCTCTGATGCTTATATAGCTTCTGCCTTCTATTGTTAATCAATATTTCATTACAATAAACTCCATCGAGTCAGGAAATGCAATCAAATTACAATTAGCTCCATCGAGCCAGGAAATGCAACCAAATTACAATAAACTCCATCGAGTCAGGAAATGCAACCAAATTACAATTAACTCCATCAGGCCAGATAATTTTTCATATCAAGCACTATGATCTTTAAAGATCGATACAGCCTGCATCAGCTAAGCAGATCAGCAGAAATAATCATTCTCTGAACTTGTCTTATGCCTCACAGATCCAGAGTGTCTGTAGATCAGCTGAGCAGATCAGCAGAAATAATCATTTTCTGAACTTGTCTTATGCCTCACAGATCCAGAGTGTCTGTAGATCAGCTGAGCAGATCAGCAGAAATAACCATTCTCTGAACTTCGCTTGTACCTTCATAGATCTCAGTGATCTTGGCATCACGCATCATACGCTCAACTTCGTAAGCACGGGTGTAACCGTAGCCGCCGTGGAGCTGAACAGCCTTTGTGGTAACTTCCATAGCGACCTCTGCAGCGCAGAGCTTAGCCATAGCAGCTTCAACAGAGAATCTCTGCTGATTCTTCTTAGCTTCAGCAGCACGATAAACGAGCATCTGAGCAGCCTTGCACTTTGTAGCCATGTCAGCGAGCTGGAACTGTGTATTCTGGAACTGAGCGATAGAACGTCCGAACTGCTTTCTTTCCTTTGTGAACTCGACTGTACGATCAAGAGCTCCTTCAGCAAGTCCGAGTGCCTGAGCAGCGATACCGATACGGCCGCCATCAAGTGTGTGCATAGCCTCATTGAAGCCCTTGCCGCGAACACCGAGGAGGTTGTCAGCAGGTATTCTGCAGTCCTGGAAGATAAGCTCATAAGTAGCAGAACCTCTGATACCCATCTTCTCTTCCTTTGTACCGAATGTAAATCCAGGAGTTCCCTTCTCAACGATAAATGCTGAGAATTTCTTCTTCTTTCTGCCCTTCTTGTCAAGTACGTGATCTGTAACTGCGATGATTACGTAAATATCAGCTTCCTTACCATTTGTAATGAAGCACTTTGAACCGTTGAGTACCCACTCATTTGCAGCTTCATCAAATACGGCCTTTGTCTGAGCGCCCTGAGCGTCTGTACCTGCGCCTGGCTCAGTAAGTGCGAATGCACCGAGCTTCTCTCCCTTTGCAAGAGGCACAAGGAACTTCTGCTTCTGCTCCTCAGTACCATAGTTCATGATAGGATCGCAGCAGAGTGAAGTGTGAGCTGAAAGAATAACAGCTGTAGTACCGCATACCTTAGCGAGCTCCTCAACAGCCATTACATATGTGAGCGGATCGCATCCCTGTCCGCCATATTCCTTAGGAACAGCGATTCCCATGAATCCGGCCTTAGCCATCTTCTCAACTGTCTCTCTTGGGAATTTCTCTGTTTCATCTACATCTTTAGCAAGCGGCTTAACTTCTGTTTCAGCGAATTCCTGGAACATCTGTCTGCACATCTCATGCTTGTTGTCTAATGTGAAATCCATTGTTACGAATTACCACCTTTCATAGATTTTAAAAATATATATCATAGCCAGCCTTGCTGACTTGCATATCGAAATAATATCAGCATAAAGCACCCTTAAAAGCATCAGCATATTTAAACGCATCAGCATATTTAAACGCATAATCACACATTTAAACACATGATCACATTGGCAAATATACAGATGTATGCTTACGAACAGCCTTATTCAGGCCGATGATCGATTATTGCCCATTTGCATAAGCTCTTTCAGGCCGATGATCGATTACTGCCCATTTGCATAAGCTCTTTCAGACCGATGATCGATTACTGCCCATTTACATAAGCTTATTCAGACCGATGATCGATTATTGCTCATTTACATAAGCTTATTTAGGCCGATGATCGATTCTTATATATGCTTAATAATGCCGATCATTATTTATTATAATTGTAGAAGCCTACGCCGGTCTTTCTGCCAAGCTTGCCGGCACGAACCATCTTACGGAGAAGAGGGCAAGCGCGATACTTGGAATCCTCGAACTCATTGTAAAGGACATCCATGATAGCAAGGCAGATATCAAGGCCGATGTAATCACCAAGTTCAAGTGGTCCCATTGGGTGGTTGCAGCCAAGCTTCATAGCTGTATCGATATCTTCAACAGAAGCTACGCCTTCCATTACTTCATAGCATGCTTCGTTGATCATGGAGATAAGGAGTCTGTTAACGCAGAAACCGGCAGCTTCATTGATCTGAACAGGTGTCTTGCCGATCTCCTTTGAGATCTCAATGATCTTGTTGTTCATCTCATCTGTTGTATTCTCGCCTCTGATGACCTCTATGAGCTTCATAACCGGAGCCGGGTTGAAGAAGTGCATACCGATCAGAGGTCTGTCAAGACCCTTGCCGATCTCTGTGATCGAAAGAGATGATGTGTTGGATGCGAAGATGCAGTCAGGCTTCTTAACGATATTCTGAAGCTCTTTGAATGTATCCTGCTTAACCTTCATATCCTCGAAAGCAGCCTCAACGATAAGGTCGCAGTCTGTGCAGATCTCCTTTGTACCTGTCTTGATCCTTGCAAGGATAGCGTCTGCAGCTGCCTGCTCCATCTTACCCTTAGCTACTCTCTTGGAAAGACTCTTCTCGATCTTAGCCTTGCCGTTAGCAGCCCACTCTTCTTTGATATCGCAGAGACAAACTTCATAACCCTCTGTCTGAGCGAAAGCCTGAGCTATACCGGAACCCATTGTGCCGGCACCAATAACTCCTACTATCATTTTATAAATCCTCCTTTATAAAAGCATAACAGCCGCATGTAATTGCAGTTCTGAAATGATGTCAGAACCACAAATGCACACACAGCAATTTACCTGAATTATATTAACATGATAAGACATGTAAAATTTAACGTTTTTCCTTAACTTAGAGAAAGAAAATATAACGTTTTTCCTTAACCTGAGAAAAGAAAATTTAACGTTTTTCCTTAACTTAAGAAAAGAAAATTTAACGTTCTTTCTTAACCTGAGAAAAGAAAATCTAACGTTTTTCTTAACCTGGGAAAAGGACTTTATTATCTGTTCACAAATGGCTTTTTGTCCGGACCCTTTACCTTATTAAGGAAAGCTTCCATTCCATATCTCTGATCCTCTGTCTCGAAGCAGTCTCCGAAGAGTTTCTCCTCGATAACAACACCGGAAGCAATGTCTGTCTCATAGCCCTTGTTAATGGCTTCCTTAGCGTGGCGGACAGCTATCGGAGCGTTGCGTGCGATCGTTGACGCAAGCTTCTCTGCTGTTGGCATAAGATCAGCTATAGGTACGACCTGATTAACAAGTCCTACGCGAAGAGCCTCATCTGCCTTGATATTTCTTGCTGTATAAATAAGCTGCTTAGCCATGCCCTTGCCGATCGTACGGGCAAGTCTCTGAGTACCGCCGAAACCAGGTGTGATTCCAAGACCTGTCTCAGGCTGGCCAAACACAGCATTCTCAGAAGCAATACGGAAATCACATGAAAGTGAGATCTCGCATCCTCCGCCAAGTGCATATCCATTAACTGCAGCAATGACAGGGATCGGGAAATTCTCGATTTTTAAGAACAGATCATTTCCCTTCTTGCCGAATGCTTCTCCTTCAGCCTTTGAAAGCTTACTCATCTCCCCTATATCAGCTCCGGCAACAAATGACTTCTCGCCGGCACCGGTAAGGATCAGGCATCTGATGACATTTACGTCAACACCGTCAAATGCGGCGCTGATGTCATCAAGTACTTCTGAATTGAGCGCATTAAGGGCCTCAGGACGATTAATGGTAATGATACCAACATTCTCGTTCTTTACTTCATATGTAACGTACTTCATTATGAAACCTCGATCTATATAATATATTGAAATTTATTGCCATTCCTTTTTGGGAATGTGAACATCTGGCGATATTTCCAGCAAAAACAGCAGATTTATCGCCGATCATTCATTTGCGGCCAATAATCACTCATACTTTTCTACAGCGCAGGCACATCCCATACCGCCGCCGATACAAAGTGTTGCAAGACCCTTCTTGACCTCAGGTCTCTTCTGCATCTCATAAAGGAGTGTAGTAAGGATACGGGCACCGGATGCTCCAACAGGATGGCCAAGTGCGATAGCGCCGCCGTTTACATTAACCTTGCTCATATCGAACTTGAGCTCCTTGGCAACTGCAACGGACTGAGCTGCAAATGCTTCATTTGCCTCGATGAGGTCGAAATCCTCAACCTTAAGATCCTTCTTGGCGCAGAGCTTCTTAACTGCAGCAACAGGTCCAACACCCATGATCGAAGGATCTACGCCGCCAAGTGCTCCGCCAACCCATGTAGCCATAGGCTTAACACCGAGCTCTTTAGCCTTTTCCTCACTCATGATAACCATAGCGGCTGCACCATCATTGATACCTGATGCGTTGCCAGCTGTAACTACGCCGCCTTCCTTACCTGAGCAGCACTTAAGCTTGGAAAGTATCTCAACTGTCTGACCTGCACGAGGACCTTCATCTGTATCGAAAATAACTGTCTTTTTCTTCTGCTTTACTTCAACAGGAACAATCTCGTCCTTGAACTTGCCTTCAGCCATAGCCTTCTCGCACTTCTGCTGTGAGTTAGCTGAGAACTCATCAAGCTCTTCACGTGTAAGTCCCCACTTTTCAGCAACATTCTCGGCTGTGATCATCATATGATAATGATTGAATGCATCTGTAAGTGCATCGTTGACCATTGTATCTACGATCTCTGCGTTATTCATTCTGTAACCGAAACGGCCCTTTGTAAGTGCATAAGGAGCCATTGACATGTTCTCACAGCCGCCTGCTATAACAACGTCTGCTTCACCAGACTCTACAAGTCTTGCTGCTGTGTTTACAGACTCAAGACCTGAGCCGCATACCACGTTTAATGTAACTGCTGGTGTAGTTACAGGTAAGCCTGCGTTGATAGATACCTGACGTGCTACGTTCTGTCCCTGTGCAGCCTGGATAACACATCCGAAATAAACCATATCTACTGCATCTGAAGGAACTCCAGCTCTCTTAAGAGCTTCCTTAACAACGATCTCGCCAAGCTTTGCAGCCGGTGTAGTGGAAAGTCCGCCACCCATCTTACCGATAGCTGTACGGCATGCTCCAGCTATTACAACTTTTCTTGCCATTTTAATTTTCCTCCTGTAATGATATTTTAAACAGCTTAATAATCTCCGCAGGCAAAATGCGCGGAATTACATATGATAATATTACAATAAATGATAAACCAGTGCAAGATGTTTCTTTTGTATAAAATCGCATAAAATCGCCATTCATTAGTAAAATTTATCTGGATTTTAACTTAGTTTTACCATGATCTTTTTGTAACCTGGCTTTATCATGATCTTTTTCATAACCTGGCTTTGCAATAATCTTTTTGTAACCTGGCTTTGCCATGATCACTTATGTTGTATATATATTCTGGTTTTTGCATTCAATCTATACATACCTTAATTCTCTTCAATTGGCAGTTCGTGTATAGGTTTCCACTTTACAGACTCAACCTATACACACCTTGATTCTCTCCATTTGGCATTATGTGTATAGGTTGCTATTTTTCAGGCCCAACCTATACACGATATATTTTTGTCGCCTGGCATTGTGTGTATAGGTTTCCACCTTACAGTCTCAACCTATACACACCATGATTCTTCCTCTTGGTGTATCGTGTATAGGTTGCTATTTTTCAGGCCCAACCTATACACGATATATTTTTGTCGCCTAACATTGTGTGTATAGGTTTCCACCTTACAGTCTCAACCTATACACACCTTGATTCTCTTCAATTGGCAGTTCGTGTATAGGTTTCCACTTTACAGACTCAACCTATACACACCTTGAATTTTCTGATTGCAGTTCGTGTATAGGTTTCAGCCTTTTCCACTTTACCTATACATTTTTTCTTAATCACAAAACAATAACATGTATAGTTTATTTAAAATCAAATGTAGCCTATACATTTATGGTAAAATACATGTTTTTTGTTATTAAATACTGTGAATTATTATCTGGATTAGTTATATAATACGGATAATGAATGCAGATAATTCTTGCTCAAAGCGCCTATCTGCCGGCACAGAGAAAGTTGTAAAAAATAAAAAGAGAGGAACCATCAAACAGCCAGGCATTATCAGCTTTGATGCAAAATAGCCGTTATTATCAGTTTCCCTGCAAAATAGCCAGCTGTATAAGCTTTCATTGCAAAATAGTCGACATTATTAGTTTCCCTGCAAAATAGCCAGCTGTATAAGCTTTCATTGCAAAGCAGTCGACATTTTCAGTTTCCCTGCAAAATAGTCAGCTGTATAAGCTTTCATTGCAAAGCAGTCGACATTATCAGTTTCCCTGCAAAATAGCCAGCTGTATAAGCTTTCATTGCAAAGCAGTCGACATTATCAGTTT
>JAZASR010000007.1:0-94571 GCA_036343175.1 Lachnospiraceae bacterium | reverse complement strand
TTTGATTAGCACTTGTGCTTTTCAACTCGCATCTTCTGAATGTGATCAAAGCAATTACCACTGTTATATCAGAAGATGCTTCAAACAAGCTCGCCCTGCGTGCTTTGAAAAGCTGGTTTACCAGGCATGATTTTCATCTCGTCGGCTCCAATGCACAGTATTGCTTACAGCTCATCCTCCGCAAACCTTAATTCACGAAGAATAAAATTCTATCGCTCCTTGATAATATCGGTTGGCTAAAGCCAACCTATGGAACTTGCCAAAAACCTGGCAAGTTTTGGCGTGAAGAAGTGAACGAGAGCGCAACCAGAAGCATTCCCTGACCATCAAAGTGCTTTTTTGCTTAATGAGACTGATGATACAAGAACCTGCTTTTCAGAGCATGCAGGTTTGAACGAGCCACCCTTAGCACAGGTGCTGAAGTTTCCTCGCTCAAACCGTAAGCAATCAAAAAACGGGCGCTTAAAAGACTTTTTAAGCGCCCGCCATAATTAATCATGCAAAGTTATACTCAGGCTTTTCCAACAGAACCGAAGATCTCCATCTTCTCCTTAACCTTATCCTTGATAGCTGCTGCACCAGGTGCAAGAAGCTTACGAGGATCAAAGCCTTTGCCCTGACGATCCTTGCCTGCCTCGATATACTCACGTGTTGCCTGAGCAAATACGAGCTGGCACTCAGTATTAACGTTAACCTTGGCAACGCCCATAGAGATAGCCTTCTTGACCTGCTCATCAGGAATACCTGTACCACCGTGAAGTACGAGCGGCATATCACCGACCTTAGCCTTGATAGCTTCGAGTACGTCAAATCTAAGTCCCGGCCAGTTCTCAGGGTATACACCGTGAATGTTGCCGATACCTGCTGCAAGCATTGTAACTCCAAGATCAGCTACACGCTTTGCTTCTTCAGGATCTGCACACTCACCCATGCCTACAACTCCATCTTCCTCACCGCCGATAGCACCTACTTCAGCTTCGAGTGAAAGACCAAGAACTCCGCATGTATCAACAAGGATCTTTGTCTTCTCTACATTCTCATCGATAGGGAGAGAAGAACCATCGAACATGATGGATGAGAAACCTGCATTGATGCACTTCTTAGCGCCTTCGAATGTACCATGATCAAGATGAAGAGCAACAGGAACTGTGATTCCCTTCTCTTCGATCATTCCCTTTACCATACCAACTACAGTCTTAAAACCACACATATACTTGCCTGCGCCCTCAGATACACCAAGGATAACAGGTGACTCAAGCTCCTGAGCTGTTTCAAGGATCGACTTAGTCCACTCAAGGTTATTGATGTTGAACTGGCCTACTGCATAGTGGCCGGCTTCTGCTTTTTCAAGCATGTCTTTTGCAGATACTAACATGAAAAATATCCTCCTTAATTAGTATTAAATAATACATCGTGTATTATTATATACCCGCTATATTGAAAATGGAATAAACAAATTCTAAATTTTGCCCCTTATCTTTATCATCCAAGTGTAAACTGCTTCATGAAGCCGTCAAGGTCATTTGAGATATCACGAAGGCTCGATGCAAGCTCCTTGATCTTATCGGAAGCATTTGTAACCTGATTAACAGATGCAAGCGTTTCCTCTGTGCTTGCCGCATACTCCTCCGATACTGCCATGAGCTGCTGAACAGAATCTACGACCTTAACTCTTAAAGTATCGATATCTGACATCTTTCCCGTGATCTCCACTATACCTGTAACAGAATCATCCACGCTGGCCTTTACCTTGTCAAATGTAACGAGGGCACCGGAAAGATCTGCATTCTGAGTATCCATGTTTTCATTTACCTTCTTCATGATCTCCATACTCTTTTCAGAGTTTTCGATCAAAGATGTAATGATATCTGTGATCTGACTGGCTGAATCATTGGACTGTTCAGCAAGCTTCTGGATCTGTGATGCTACGACTGCAAAGCCGCGGCCTGCCTCTCCGGCTCTTGCCGCCTCTATAGAAGCATTAAGTGAAAGAAGGTTGGTCTCTTCGGCTATAGACGTGATCATCTTGACAGCCTCTGAAATCTTCTGTACCGACTCATTGGTAGTAACTGTCTGGGCAGATACTTCCCTGACCGACTCTGAGGTATTCTGATTTACTGCACCAAGGTTATTGAGCGCTTCAACAGTTTCATTCATTGCGCTCTTCATGTCCTCAGCAAGCTCTTTTAAGTGATTTACACTTTCTGTACTAGCCTCGATCATATTGCCCATGCTTGTAACGTTCTGGGAGGAATCGCTTGTTTCCTGAGCCTGTGAGGTCGCACCCTCAGCTATTTCCTGAACCGCCTTCTCTACCAGGCTTGTGCCGTCATTCATGGACTGGACATCTTCAAGCAGCTTATCTGAGGAATCAAGAACTGTAACACTTCTCTGCTGTATGCCGGTGACTATATCCGAAATATTTTTCTGGAAGCCTATCAGGGCCCTTGCCATGACGCCTATCTCATCCCTCTTTGCTGTAATATCCTTCTCTGATTCAGTTACAGTAAAATTAAGTGAGGTGAATCTCTCTATCATGCCCTGAAGAGTCTTAAGAGGATTTATAATAGAACCTGTGATGAAAAATGTTACAAGACACGAAAGTATAAGGAGAATGACCGCTGTGATAACGGACAATCTTATCACCTTATTAACAGGTTTAAATACTTCAGACTTGTCTGCGCTTACTACAAGTATGAAGTCTTTGTTGTGACCGATATAATATCCTGCATATTTTGTCTCACCCTTGAATTTATAAGTTACGACATCATTCTTCGGTGAACCGCCGCCTTTTATTTCTGTTACAAGTCCCGATACGACACTGTTCTCAACAGATGAACCGATCTTCTCCTTTGTAGGATGATAAAGCATTGTCTTATTGTCATCAACTGCAACAACATATGCATAGCTGGAATCCACACCTTTCATTCCAACATTGCCGACCATCCTGGCGAGATCTTCTGAGCCGGCATTTAGTATGGAGTCCTCTGGGTCAACTCCCCTTTTTTCATCCATATCAGCCATTTCCTGAATCTCGTGTCCGCTCATAGTACTCAGGTCACTCATATAGTTGCGGGTGTTCTTTTCGATGGTCTTTGTCATGTTAGTTATGATTATTGCCATATTCACGACCGATATAGCGATGATGATCAAAAAAACACTGGCAATGATCCTTGTCTTGATCGAGCTCCAAAAAGAAACAGTCTGATTACTTTCCATACTTGATCCCTCCGTAGTGTGAAAATAAATATTTTACTCATATTATTAAAAAATAACTTACATAATAATATAGCTAAATTAAATATTAACACTAAAAGAAATGAATTTCAACCATTTGTGAATTTTATTTAACCAGACTGCATTAGCAAAAAGCTATTAAAATATACATTTTACATATCAGAATATTTTATTTATAAATATCTTGGAATCCATATAGAACCTGGATGTCATGGTATAACTTCCGCCATTTACAAATATCTCTATGATAGATCTGTCTACAAAATATTCCAGTGAATTAAGCTTTTCTACATAGAGGCTTCGTTCGCCCCTGCCTCTTCCACAGCTGCCGAACTTAAGTACAAGGGTCTTTTCCTCAGAGCTGTAGCTTAAGGATATCTGCTCTTCGTCATGACTGTATTCCCTGCCGTCAATAACCACATTCAGATCCCTTCCGTCAATATTCTCAACAGAAGCGCCATAGGCTTCGCTCTCTTCGAATATAACGCAGCTCTTTCCTATTTTGGTATCATAAGACACATTTGTGTCTCCGGTCTCTAATATATCGACGTCTATTCTATGACGGACTATTTTCTCAAATTCAGGAAGAGGACTCTGATATACTCTGCCGCTCTTAAGCGTCACAAGTCTTGGCATGGTAAGCATATGGATCCAGCCGTATTCTTTTGTGGGGTCATTATCATACTCATCTGTATCCATTGCCGCCCAGGCTATCAGGATATACTGTCCTGCTTCATTCTTAAATATATGAGGCGCATAAAAGTCAAAACCGGCATCCCACTGGCGAAATACACCAAGATCATTCCTGTCGTTGATATCCTCGAGAATGTTATCGGCCTCTGTATAAAGAGCCTGATATTCATTCTGAAAGCCGCGTGTTTCTTTGGAAAGCTCTTCTATTCCCTGCGGACAGAACGAAATGAATACATTGTTCTTCTTTGTCACCTGGTCTTCAAGTCTGAATATTGCCGGGCATTCCCACATATAGCCAAAGCTGTCAGATGTTGTAATACGGTTATGATACGTCCAGTTTGTAAGGTCATCAGACACATATACCAGGATCAGGCCGGAATCA
Source organism: Lachnospiraceae bacterium (assembly GCA_036343175.1). Classification (GTDB taxonomy): domain Bacteria; phylum Bacillota; class Clostridia; order Lachnospirales; family Lachnospiraceae; genus JAEEJA01. The sequence continues at coordinate 90,259 of JAZASR010000007.1, read as the reverse complement.
TCATTGCTGCGGGCTCCGAGCAGCATAAGATATCTGCCGCCATTAAGTGTGTCGCTCTTATATTCGTCATCAGGGTTCCTGTAAAGAGAATCCATGTCAGAAACAAAAGGATCACGGACATGCTGCGTAACAAAATCAGGATAATCGGCATTTGTAAGCAATATCTCCTTGCCGGCAGATCGTCCGTCCTTCATGCGGCAGAGAATGACATCGGACTCGCGCCCTTTATGAATATGGTCATAATCACCATCAAGAAATGAATTTCCTGTATAGAATATATACTGTCTGCCATCCTCAACGTATGAACAGCCTGAATACGCGCCATTCTTATCATTCTCCGTATCAGGCGATATGCATACTCCCTTATAGGTAAAATGCATAAGATCAGAGCTTATATATTCACCCCAGCATTTAGGCCCGCGGCCTGTCGTATCTAAAGGGGCATATTGAAAATAGATATGATAAATACCATTTATCTGACATACGCCATTGGGGTCATTGAGCCAGCCCGCCGGCGGAGTAATATGAAACTCCGGGCGCTGATCGTTATAAGACATTCCTGCTTTTGTTTCCATGCTGCACCTCCTGCATATTATCGGGATACTGAACTCTGGTCATGTGCTTTCATTTTCAATGATCTCATACTCAAGCTGTATGCTCTTTTTAAGGGTCTTTTTCTTAAGATCCTCAAGCAGCAGCCTTGCCGCCTCTTCGCCCGAAGTCTTATAATAATATTGGGCGGTGGTAAGACTTGGCGATATGACCCTCGAGATCCTTGTGTTACCCATACCGCACACGGATATCTGATCAGGGACCCTTATTCCCCGCTCCTTAAGCACCTTCATTGCCCCCGCTGCAATATAATCAGAGGCACAGTAAAGAGCATCTATACCGGGGTCATTATCAAAAAGTACCTTTGCCTTCTGGCATCCCTCTTCCATGGAATCATCAGCACATGTAATGATGTTTTCTTCCCTGATCGTGAGTCCATGCTCCTTTACCGAAGCTCTGAATCCCCTTATCCTCGCAGCACCCATCGCCTGATCTTTTTCTGAAATTCCTATGCAGGCAGGGTCATGCCTGCCGCGCTTCAATATCAGATCTGTAAGAGCCTTTGCAGCCCCTTCTTCATCATGATAGACGCATGTCACCTCATCGCACTTCTGACCTATGACGATAACCGGATACGACGACCTCTTCAGGATCCTTTTATGTTTTGGAGTAAGCCAAGAGGCAAGATAAATGATCCCATCCACGTTGCCTCTTGAAAATATATTCAGATATTCAAGTTCCTTATCGCTGTTTACACCTGTATTTCCCAACAGTACGTCATATCCTGCTTCAGAAAGCACTTCTGTTATTCCGAGTACTATCCTGCTGATGCCTTCTGAATCTATTTTGGGAATGATAACGCCTATCGAATGCGTCTCGCCTGCACGTAAAAGCCTTGCCTGCCTTGAAGGTACAAATCCGGTCTCTTCTATTGCCTTCTTAACCGCTTCACGCTTTTCTTCACTCAAATAGCCGTTATTCAAATATCTCGATACGCTGGCAGATGATACGCCGGCGATCCTGGCCACATCTTTAATAGTAATATTTGCCATGTATTCAATATCCTTTCATAATATTTCACGAATATCTTGAAATCGATTACATATATACTATCACCAGTCATGGTTGCTTTCAAGTATCTATTTAAGAATCCGCTGACAATGGTTTCATAAAAAAGGGCAAAAAAATACAGCATATTTTCGTATTTAAAAAAATATTAAAATATGCTGTATCAGTATTTAATATGCAAATGTCAGGATACTGATCCTGTTTTTAAGCAGCTTTAAACTGTTTTAGAATTTCAGTCAATTAAGGCTCTTAAGGAATTTCTCGATCCTGTCCATGCCCTTCTCGATCTGTTCGATAGAGATAGCATATGAAAGTCTTATATGATCAGCGAAGCCAAAATCTGCACATGGAACAACTGCTGTATCAAATTTATTGATGAGAATGTCTGCCATCTTATAGACATCAGTAACTTCCTCACCCTCAAACTTCTTTCCGAATACCTCTGATACATTGACGAATGTGTAGAAAGCACCTTCAGGCTCAATTGCCTTTACATACGGCATCTTTGAGATCCTGTCATACATATACTTTCTTCTCCTGTCAAACTCATCCTTCATCATGCCTACTGATGACTGGTCACCGGTAAGAGCCTCAAGTGCAGCCTTCTGAGCGATCGAGTTAGGATTTGAAGTCTGATGCGACTGAATGCTTCCCATGCGCTTTGCTATCTCTTTAGGCGCTCCCGTATATCCGATCCTCCATCCCGTCATGGAGTATGACTTTGAAAGACCGCTGCAAGTAATTGTCCTGTCATATATATCCTTGCCGAAAGAAGCAATGCTTATATGCTTCTTTCCGTTATAAACGAGATATTCGTACATTTCATCAGATACTACATAGATATCATGCTTTACGATAACATTTGCAAGGGCTTTAAGCTCTTCCTCAGAGTAGATCATACCTGTAGGATTGTTAGGAGTATTCAGAACGAAAGCCTTTGTCTTAGGTGTGATGGCCTTTTCAAGCTTATCGGCACTTATCTTAAAGTTCTCTTCTGCATTTGTCATGACAGTTACCGGAACACCGCCGGCAAGCTTTACGATCTCAGGATAAGAAAGCCAGAATGGTGCAGGGATGATGACTTCATCTCCGGGATTTATGAGAGCTGTGAAAATATTAGTAAGTGAATGCTTTCCACCATTGCTGATGACTATCTGATCAGGCTCATAATCAAGTCCGTTGAATTTCTTGAACTTATCAGCTACAGCTGCCTTCAGCTCCTTCATGCCTGATGCAGGTGTATACTTTGTAAATCCATCCTGAATAGCCTTGATGGCTGCATTGCATATATTTTCAGGTGTAGGGAAATCCGGCTCTCCAGCTCCGAATCCCACTACGTCTTTTCCTTCTGCCTTAAGCTCCTTTGCCCTTGCTGTGATCGCAAGTGTAGATGATGGCTTTACCTTTAATGCTTTCTCTGATAACTCAAGTGACATAAGAATACCTCTTTTCAAGTTTGTTATTATTGCCGTAAATGACAAATCATTGCCTTAAAAGACAATTTAAAATACAACTTAAATAAGATAGCATTTTTGTACACGTGTGTCAATGTATTTTTGTATACAATTATTCATCAACACCCTTTTTATCTTTTTTATCTTTTTTATCTTTTTTATCTTCTTTATCTTCTTTATCCTTGGATGCTTCCTTATTATCCTTTTCTTCGGATCTGCCCAGATGTATGAGACTCTTTTTCTTCTCTTCCATAGCCTTTAATTCTGACGGCATCACAGCAAGCCTGTCATCTTCGACATTACTGTTATCTGCATCTTTGGCCTTATTCTCTGCCTTCATCTTCTGCTTCATCTCATACATTCTCTTGTCAGCAAGACTGTTGACTTTATCATATGTAGGTCTGTCAAACTCATCTGAGCATGCGGATCCGTATGCTACTGAGGTGGTATATTCATGGCCCATATTATTTTCTTCATCGATCAGCTTATTCATAGTATCGAAGGCCTTCATAACATAAATACTATAAGGGCTCGTCCTTATAACTACCATGAATTCATCACCGCCCATCCTGAAGATAGGCCCGAGGTCTGAGAATGACTTCTTAAGAATATTCACAAATGACATAAGCAGAGCATCTCCTGCCTTATGTCCGTATTTATCATTGGTCCTCTTAAGGTAATTAAGGTCAAAACTTATTATTGAATAAACATCATGTGAATTGAATCCTGAAAAGACCTCGTCAAGCTTGGCACGGTTGTAGAGACCTGTCATGGCATCCGTAAAAGCCATGCGGACCAGCGCCATATTCTTTTTATTTATCTTATAGTCATAAAAATACTTATCGAGATATGAGTAGCATATACAGCAGAGGAAGACGATCGTGCCAAAGGAGAACCCTGTTCCTGCCCAGTTTATCGTAACATTGTAGAAGGAAAGGAAGTATCCGCCTACAACTTCGATAAAGAGAAGGATAAAGTATATAATATAGCCGGTTATCATTACGATATTATTCCTGTTGAATTGAACATAAAGTCTGGTCCATCTCAAGACAACAATGATCATTGCGGCATAGAAGGTCACGAATATACCATCAAGCGCTTCGAATGAAAGGACCTGCGCTATCATGAGCACAAGATTGATCGATGACAGGCACTCCGCAGCGATGGAGAGTATCTTCATCCTCTTTGCAAACTCTTTATTGCCATCGTTCATTGCAACCCTGATGTATAAGATCAATACAACAGGAATGGCCATCATGGCAACCTTTTCCATATACTCCAGGTCAAGCGTATTGCTGCAGAATCTCTGGAAATACATATGCTTGGCGGCACCATATATTCCTGAAAAGAATGAAAATATTCCCACGTTAAGCGCCTGGGTGAAGTTCTGGTTGTAAAATATCCTGACAGCTCCGCAAAAGGTCATGAAAATGCCAAAAAGGATCATGAATCCATATGCACCAACGTTAAAGAAATTGCTGTAGAGATATTCATCACTCATGAAACCATCGGTTTCAAACATTCTCGGAAATGTAAAACTCTTAAATGAACCGCTGCTGCCTGAAACCATACTTATAGTCAGCTCTTTACCTGAATAGGAGCCGGAAACAGGTATTGTAAAAATACCATCACCGATAGAATGTCCATACTTAAGATCATCCATGCCATGGCTGAATATTTCTTTACCACCTGCTTTTACCGTTACTGCAGCATTATTGGAAAACACTTTCAGGAATACAGTATCTGTCTCATCATCTGATGCAGGGACCTTATTGGTAAGCACGATCTTGGTGCCCTTCTGACGGTGCTTTATCTTTGAGCTTACCTCGTCTGTATCTTCAAGCTCGAATTCCTCCGTATCACCGGCAGGATAAGTGACCGCGAGCATCCAATTATCCTCAGGCTCCACTTTCTGATAGCTGTAATGTCCTCCAAGTATGATAGAAAACATTATAATAATGCATAAAATCACTGCTGAGCAGGAAAGACAGGTAAATACCAGCTTCCACTTACTTGAAAAATTCTTCATAGTATATAAAAAGGCTTTAAGAAGTCACGGATGTATGTAAAGCCAACCCTCCTTAACAATATTATTTTACACCTGCGGGATATAAAATATCCCATTTCACGTTATAGTTGGTAAAATTGTAGACTTTTTGCATAGCAATGTCAAGATTACCGTAAAGAACTAAATTGTCCGGAAAAGTATAATTAAACATCTGTACTTTCCTGTCGGACCGCTGCCTGTCTGCCATAATTTTGACACATTGCGATCTATGTGCTAAAATCACGTGACTTTGTAAAAAATACTGATTCAAATGAATAAAGTACTAATTCAGATGAATATAAGCGCAGGCTGCATTGTCCCATGTTTACTATATTGAAAGATCAGAAAAATTATTACCGGCAGGTATAAAGGAGATCAGGATGGATCAAAAAAAAGACAGTCTTTCTTCAAGAATCTTCAAAGCAATAAATATCATAATGAGCAAGGTCTCTGACACCCAGATCGGCGCGAATGCCGGCCAGGCCTCTTTCATGCTGATACTGTCATTCTTTCCATTTGTACTGTTCCTGCTGACTATGATAAAATATACAGATTTTTCAAGGGACTACCTTATAGAATCCGCAAACGATGCCTTACCTCCTACATTTGCAAAGATCATTGAGAGCCTGGTAAATGAAATATTTAAGACTGCTGACGCCTCTATCACCAGTATCACCATAATCCTTGCACTGTGGCTTGGTTCAAGAGCTGCGCTTGCCCTGATATATGGACTTGACAGCGCCTACCAGATAAAGACGGAGGACCGCCGCAACTATTTTCTGTCCAGATTCCTTTCTATCATATATACAATACTGCTTGCAATAATCATTATATTCTCACTTGCAGTCCTGGTCTTCGGCAAGACGATAATAATGCTGATAATAAAATATTTTCCTAATACTAGTGATATCCTGGAAATAGTTCTTCAGTTAAGATCCTCGGTCACATTTATCGTCATGTTCATATTATTTACGCTCATGTACAGATACCTGCCCAATCATCTTGGACCTGTTAAGCATATGAGGAAAAATGTGACACCTGCCGAATATAAAATTATCAAACGTAAATATAAGAAGGATCACCATATAAACCTCGTATTCCAGATGCCGGGCGCAGCCATATCAGTTGCGGCATGGCTGTTATATTCCTATATATATTCTTATTTCTTTATCAGATATACTAAATATACAACATTTTACGGTACCGCAACAAATATCGCCCTTCTTATGGTATGGCTCTACTTCTGTATGTACATCTACCTGTTCGGGGGTATAATAAATGCCGCTCTTATGAGCAATGAAGCTGAACGCATGGTTAAAGCACTGTTCGGGATCAAATCGAAAGATGCGTCAGGTCAAAGATCTGAAGCAAATGATAAATGACATATCCGGCATAAGATCCTGGGCCGGGCATATTCAAAGCAGCCATAATATGTTGATCCCCGCGTAAAATAATAAATTAGTTCTCAATCGTGATCAGATGATTTTGTATACGATAATACAAAAACACAAATTTTCATTGAAAAATTAAACGAATTGTGTAATAATTTTAAGGTCCAAAAGAAAATTCATTTACCAGGAGGTAAAAGATGGAGTTAACTAACAAGTATTTATGTGATTTACTGGAGACAGTAAAGAAAAGAAATCAGGGTGAGCCTGAGTTTATCGAGGCTGTAACAGAAGTATTTACTACTCTTCAGCCAGTTGTTGAAAAAAGACAGGATCTTGTAGATGCAGGCGTTTTCGATCGTATCGTAGAGCCTGAAAGACAGATCATCTTCCGTGTACCTTGGGTCGATGACAATGGCAAGGTACAGGTAAACCGTGGATTCAGAGTTCAGTTCAACTCAGCTATCGGACCTTACAAGGGAGGTCTTCGTCTTCATCCTACAGTAAATCTTGGTGTTATAAAGTTCTTAGGATTCGAGCAGATATTTAAGAATTCACTTACCACCCTTCCTATGGGCGGCGGCAAAGGTGGTTCTGATTTCGATCCTAAGGGAAAGAGCGATGGAGAGATCATGCGTTTCTGCCAGAGCTTCATGACAGAGCTTTTCAGACATATCGGACCTGACTGTGATGTACCTGCAGGTGATATAGGAGTAGGCGGACGTGAGATCGGATTCCTCTTCGGTCAGTACAAGAGACTTAGAAATGAGTGGTCAGGAGTTCTTACAGGCAAGGGAATTCCTTATGGCGGATCACTTGCAAGAACACAGGCTACAGGCTATGGACTCTGCTATTATACAAATGAAGTACTCAATGCTAATGGCAAGAGCTTCGAGGGCCAGAAGGTTGTTGTATCAGGTGCCGGAAACGTTGCTATTTATGCTATTGAGAAAGCTACAGAGTATGGAGCAACCTGTATTACATGTTCAGACTCCAACGGCTTCATATATGATCCTGATGGTATAGATCTTCCGCTTCTTAAGCAGCTTAAGGAGGTTGAAAGAGCACGTCTTACAGAATATTGCAAGCGTACATCACATAAGAATGCTGAATACCATGAGGGTTCAGTATGGACTGGTCTTTCAGTTGATGCTGATATCGCTCTTCCATGTGCTACTCAGAATGAGATCCAGAAGGATGGCGCTGAAAACCTTGCAAAGCACAAGGTATATTGCGTATGCGAGGGTGCTAACATGCCTTCTACTCCGGAAGCTATCGATACATACTTCTCCAACAATATGCTCTACGGACCAGCAAAGGCTGCTAACGCAGGCGGTGTTGCTACATCAGGTCTTGAGATGACTCAGAACTCCGAGCGTCTTGCCTGGACATTCGAAGAGGTCGATAATAAGCTTCATGACATCATGAAGTCCATCTTCAAGGCTTCTGATGAGGCTGCCAAAGAATTCGATATCACAGGACCTGAAAGATATCAGGCCGGTGCTAACATTGCAGGCTTCCTTAAGGTTGCCGAGTCCATGAAGGCTCAGGGCTGCGTCTGATCTTTCGCAAATCACTTCCGAAATTTATTCCCATCCTGGGAAATCCAAAACAGGGAGGTGCATTTCATGCACCTCCCTGTTTTTATGCTCATAAACCTATACTTTTCTGAACACTTACGGTTTGAGCGAGGGAACTTTAGCACCTGTGCTAAGGGTGGCTCATTCGTGAAAATCGGTTGGCGTTTTACGCCAACCTTTGGAAATTGCCTGCGATATATGCCACGTGAGGGTGGCATATATCGGGCAATTTCGAACGCTTTTCGCGTTAGCGGAATGCGTTTTCGCCCGCCAGTTTGCTTTCAAGTTGCGACCGAGACGACAATGCTTTACTGGTCGCGAGGGAGAAACAATCAAAGAAAGCAAACCAGGGCGGATGATTTTTACGAGCACGGCGACTAAGCAGTATTGCTTACAACTCATCCCCGCAAACCGTAAGAGAAAAAAGGAGCAGTGCTGATGCACTGCTCCTTTTTGGATGTCCGCTCACGTTTCAGACACCCTGTATGTAAATTTGAATGTTTGTATCGAATATGCGATCAGACGCCATACTTGATAGTATTGAGCTTAATGCCAGGGCCCATTGTAGATGCGATACTTACATTCTTGAAATACTGACCCTTTGCAGTTGCAGGCTTAGCCTTTACGATAGCTTCCATAAGAGCATTAATGTTTTCTGCAAGCTGATCCTCTGTGAATGAAGCCTTTCCAACCGGAACATGGATAATGTTAGCCTTGTCAAGTCTGTACTCAACCTTACCTGCTTTAATATCCTTTAAAGCACCTGTTACGTCCATAGTAACTGTCCCGGCCTTTGGATTAGGCATGAGACCCTTAGGACCAAGTACACGGCCGAGACGTCCTACAACACCCATCATATCAGGTGTAGCAACTACAACGTCGAAATCGAGCCATCCATCATTCTGGATCTTAGGAATAAGCTCCTCAGCTCCCACATAATCAGCACCTGCTGCCTGAGCCTCATCAGCCTTGGCACCTTTAGCGAATACGAGGACCTTTACATTCTTACCTGTTCCGTTTGGAAGTACGACAGCGCCGCGGATCTGCTGATCTGCATGACGACCATCAACACCCATTCTTAAGTGCATTTCAATTGTCTCATCAAACTTAGCCTTAGCTGTCTCTTTAACGAGCTTTACAGCATCTTCAACATCATACTGCTTAGTCTTATCAATAAGCTTGGCAGCCTCAACGTATTTCTTTCCTCTTTTCATAAAAACCTCCTGGTGGTGTTAGCGGTTGTGAAATGGATCTTATCCGGTACATAAAGATCCTGACCTCCCACAACGTCCAATAGTGTGTAAAAGTCTTTTTTATAAATGTGCGAATACTTATATACTTACTCTTTTGATCAATCTTCAACAGTAATGCCCATACTTCTTGCAGTTCCAGCGATCATACTCATTGCTGCCTCAACTGTTGCAGCATTGAGGTCAGGCATCTTGAGCTCTGCGATCTCACGAACCTTATCCTTGGAGATCTTAGCGACCTTATTCTTGTTAGGTTCACCTGAAGCTTTATCGATACCGCATGCCTTCTTAATAAGAACAGCTGCAGGCGGAGTCTTTGTGATAAAGCTGAAGCTCTTATCCTGATATACTGTGATAACTACAGGAATGATCATGCCCTGCTGATTAGCAGTTCTGGCATTGAAATCCTTTGTGAACTGTACAATGTTCACACCATGCTGTCCAAGTGCAGGTCCAACGGGAGGAGCAGGTGTTGCCTTTCCAGCAGGAATCTGCAGTTTAATATAACCTTCGACTTTTTTAGCCATTTTACTTATCTCCATTTCTCCCATACATACAGATCATTGACCAGCTGCATACAGGCATGACAGACTGTATGCCGGTATGATAATGTGTATGGATCTACTTTACTTAAATTACTTCAACGTCGTCAAAGCTCATCTCGACAGGGGTCTCACGGCCGAATACATCGATATGAATAGTAAGCGTACGCTCCTTGTGCTTTATCTCACGTACAACGCCGACCTTGTCTTCCCAGACACCCTTCTTTACGACTACCTTGTCACCGATACCAAATCCTGCTTCATCAGACTTTGACTTTGCAAGGATATCCTTGATCTCTCTCTCCGAAAGCGGAACAGGTTTGGATCCCGGACCGACGAAGCCTGTGACTCCGCGGGTATTGCGAACAATATACCATGTATCATCGTTCATGATCATCTTAACGAGGACATAGGCCGGGAACATCTTCTTCTGTCTTGTGACGGTGCGGCCGTCCTCAGCCTTCTCTGTTACCTCGATCATAGGTACCATGACTTCAAAAATCCTGTCTCCAAGATTATTGTTGGCAACGTTCTGTTCAATATCCGTCTTTACCTTATTCTCATATCCGGAATAAGTATGAGCCAAATACCAATGTGGTTCACTATCTGCCATATTTATCCATCCTTTGAAAACTCTAAGTCATCTACAGTTTCTTAAAAGATCAGAGGATCCTGTCAAGTCCGAACTTTATGACAAGATCGATGCCGGCAATAAGGATCGCAAGCAGGGTAGTAACAACTATGACCTCACCGGTCTCCTTAGCTGCGGTCTTTGGAGTAGGCCAGACGATCTTCCTGTACTCGCTCTTGAAATCCTGCCAACGGCTCTTCTTTTTGGACTTATCAGCTTTTTTGGATTCGCTATTAGTGTCCTTTACTTCAGTTTCGTCCATTGTCTGAAATTCCTTTCAATAATAGACCTGTAATTACTTGGTCTCTTTGTGTAATGTATGCTTTTTACAGAATCTGCAATACTTCTTGGTCTCAACCCTGTCAGGATGCTTCTTCTTGTCCTTTGTGGTATCGTAGTTACGCTGCTTGCATTCTGTGCATGCTAATGTAATCTTAGTTCTCAAAGCATTCACCTCCATTCAAAATTTTGCGCATAAAAAAAAGACTGTCACATCGCCCTAAGACTATATCATAGAACCAGTGACAAGTCAAGAAAAAGTTAAGAGAAGCTTCTATCTTTAATAAACATTTACGTATTCAATAAACTTTTTTCCTCCTCAGTCCGTTCTGGTCTCGCCCATAAAGAAGAGAGCGACCGTTCCGGTACCTGTATGGGTACCTATCGTGGTGCCGATCGTATTTAAAAGTATCTTTCCCTTAAGCTGTGGGTATCTTTCCTCTATCATATCAATTACCATATGGGCATCATCCTCACAGGCTGAATTGCACATGAACATCTTTCCATCATATGATGCCCCGTCGATCGCAAATTTCTCGATCTTATCGACCATGGCTCTGGCTGCCTTTTTCTTTGTCCTGATATTCTCACGCGGTATGAGTCTCCCCAGATAGTCTACGTTCATGAGAGGACATATATTAAGAAGGGTGCCGAAAGCAGCCTTTGTAGCCGATATCCTGCCTCCCCTGTAAAAGGCTGAAAGGTCAGATGAGAAGAACCAGTGATGGACCTTGAGCTTATTCTTCTCTATCCAGTCAATTACTTCGTCCATTGAGCTTCCATTGTCCTTGAGATCCAGGGCATAGTCCATAAGAAGACCATATCCGGAAGACGCCGCAAATGTATCAATTACCTCTATCCTTCTGTCGGGAAATTCCTCAAGAAGGGTATCCTTTGCAATATTGGATGAATTGACAGCTGCAGATATCCCGGATGACAGTTCGAGATAAATGATGTCATAACCATCTTCAAGATAGGGCCTGAATATCTCTATATACTCCTCGGCATTTGGCTGTGATGTCGTTGGCAGTGCGCCGTTTTTTATCTTCTCATAAAAATCCTTTAATGGCATGGTCTGTCCCATGTCATCTTTATAATCCTTTCCATCCATATTGAAATGAAATGATATGTATGGCACATCTCTGTCCTTAAACCACTGAAGCGGCATATCAACTGTTGATGAACATATTATCTTATACTTATTCATGATCTTCCTCCCGGTAACTGAAAATTTATCAAATTCTGATAATTATACCTGTAATTTAAGTTTTATGATCCTGTATTTTCCATAATCGTCATACGGTTCAAAACGAAAAATGAACCGCAGACATAAAATACCAGAGCTTATTTATTATAGCATATTGAGATAATAAATTACCATTATTTTACATAATAGTGAACTTACCTATTGTCTAAAGCCAATGGGATTAAAAGCAGCCTCATTTCAATACCCAAGCGCCGCTGCAAACATCGATCTTGCCACAGGCACTGCATAGGTGCTTCCTGTTCCTGCCCCTTCAACAACTACCGCTACCGCAATCTTCGGATCATCCGCCGGAGCGTATCCTACGAACCAGGCATGAGATGTTCCGCTGGAATCGAACTCAGCAGTTCCTGTCTTGCCGGCACAGGGATAGGAAAGAGAAGCAAGAAGAGAAGCTGTTCCGGTATTTGCTGCAGTCTCCATATATGACTTTAATGCCTTGACTTTTTTTACTCCGGCTATTCTCTTTATTGCCGCTGGCTTGGTCTTCCTCTTATAGCTGTTATCACGGCTTTTCACCCTGTCGACCAGGTATGGTCTCATCATGATGCCATTATTTGCAATTGCAGATGTTATCATGACATTTAAGAGAGGAGTTACCATGGTCTTTCCCTGACCTATAGAAGTACCGACTATCTCACCTGAATCGGCCCCGGTTTTCATTTCATACCTTGATTTGCTGTATTCAAAATCTACAGGAAGCGCTGAATTATATCCTGCATTTGTCACAAATTTATGGAATTTCTTAAGGTCGAGCTTCATTCCGATATTTGCAAATGAGCAATTGCAGCTTTCAGCTACTGATGACATAAGATCGACATTCCCATGAACCTCACCGCTAAAACACCTGATGGCAGCACCGTTAAAGATATCGCTCCCCTTGCAGTCATAACTGTAATTCTGATAATTATTATTCTCTCTCATGTATTCAAGGCATGTAAGCAGCTTGAATGTGGAGCCCGGAGGGTAAAGCCCCTGTGTCGCACGATTAAGAAGGGCTGAATCATCTGCTGACTTGCTGTTTAATTCCTCCCATTCTGAGGAAATATTATTGGGATCAAAATCAGGCTTGGATACCATGGCAAGTATCTTTCCGGTATTCGGATCCATTGCTATCGCAGCTCCCTTATAAGAGCCAAGGGCATCATATGCAGCTTTCTGCACCTTTGAATTCAGAGTGGAAACGACCGTATCACCCGGCAGCTTCTTTCCCTGGAACTCTCTTATGATACGGCTCACAGGATTGATATGAGATGTTAAGAGCGGAAAAGCTTCTGCTGATTCAAGTCCTGCCTTTCCATAGGAGGTCCTTCCCACCACATGTGCATAAAGCCTTTCCTGCGGATATGTCCTTTTGCTCTTTCCGTTTGTTCTCACGGTCTCTGCAAGCACAAGACCGTCAGAGGACATTATTTTTCCGCGCTTTACATATTTTTCAAGTTGCGAATCCCTTTTATTGTACGAGTTATTAATGATCGAGGGACTGTCTTTATAAACAAATTTCACCAGGAAGCCGGCCATCACAAAAAAGAGGATGGTAAATATATATGTCGTAAGCAGTATATAGCGGTCAGTCTTTTTTCTGTCTGTATTACCGGTCTTTTTTTTATCATCTTCAGTCCTCATAATCTTTTGCCGCTCCTTCCTTCAAAAAATTCTCAGCGGAGTCAGTATAAGCAGAGTTTTCTTTTGAAAGCACGTACATACCCTGTATGATACTGAACATAATGATGGTACAGACACATGACGAACCGCCATAGCTGATAAGCGGCAGGGTAACGCCTGTAGATGGTATAAAGCCTGTGACTCCTCCGATATTTAAGAACACCTGAAATATATATTCTACTGACAATCCAAAAGCAGCAAGTTTATAGAAGCTGTTTGTCATCTTCATGGCTGCATTGACGAACATTATGAAGCAGCTGAGTTCAAGTACTATTAAGAGTATTGCAAATACTGTTCCCAGTTCCTCCGCTATCGCAGAAAATATAAAGTCTGACTCAACAACGGGGATCTTTTCCGGCATTCCTCTTGTAAGTCCTGCACCAAACCAGCCCCAGGTCCCTATGGCGAATAAAGACTGGGCCATCTGATAACCGCTGCTGTCGATGGATGAAAAGGGATCGAGAAAAGCCTTTACACGGACTCTTACATGAGAGAATAAATGATAAGCCGCTATCGAAGCTCCTGCTCCGATGGCTGTTCCTTCTGCCAGGTATATGATATGACCAGAGGCCGCTGTTATCACAAAAAGCCAGGTAATAAAGAAAAGCAGAGCAGAGCCTAAGTCACGTGCCGCAACGAGCAGGAGAACATGGACTGCAGCAAATACACTTGTTATGATAACTCTTTTAAATGATGCATCCTTATAAAGAAAAGAAGCCAGAAAAAATGCATAGAGTATCTTTACGAATTCCGAAGGCTGCAGGGAGACAGGACCTATGGAAATCCAGTTCTTTGCCCCGTAATGTTCATTTCCGAACAGAAGTACAAGCCCCAGCAGGCAGATTCCTGCAATGCAGTAAAATAGTCCGAACTTATCGAAATGTTTGAACTTATCTATCAGGATCGGAATAAAAAGTGAGACTATGGCTGAGACAAAAGCAAATATCATCTGCCTTATGCAATATGATTCCTTCAGCCTAAGAAGCATGATAAAACCAAGAGATAAAAGAAGCAGCATATTATTGAGAACCAGATATGACAGGCCCTTATAGACAAATGTATAAGCTTTGTAAATAAATACCAGTATTAACAGCTGGGCCGCGTATATTATGGCATGAGACATCGTCGGCTCGCCTATGAATATGGTAAGGGCAGCCAGGAAATGAAAGACAAGTATTAGTATGGTGCCGTTAAAATGCTTTCCCGACCTGCTGTACTGTGCCGCTGACAGGCTCCTGAAGCCTGACAGTATATATATTCCAAATATCAGTATTATCAGGTACTTCGATACCTGAAAATAAATATTTTCTGCAATCTGCATGCTTTCCTCTTTTCCATTCAGTATCCTGTTTCTTCATCGTTGTTTTTTATCGCTGCTTTTTCATTGTTTTCTCTTCATGGTTATCTCATTATAACAATATTTACAATAATTATGCACAGTAAGCCTTACTCCGGAGTAGCGGCCTGTAAGACGAAGGGGCAGTGCCCTGTCTGACTCATTATTATATGCACTTGTGTATGCCTTATCCGCACTGCGGGCTTTTACGGTACTTTCATTATCTGCGGTACATAAGCATCCGTAAAGGACATTCTGAACGCAGCCGCGGCTCGTCATGCATGCTGTTTCCGCGCGTTCATCACTAAGTATATAATTCCTTACGGCCTCAGGAAGCATTTCGAAGTGATCATCTGACTCTTCAAATGGTCTTATCATAAAGTCCACACCATGCTCATTAAAGAACTTCCATGACAATGAATTTGCAGCATAAACAGTATTGTCGAGTATCAGTATCTTTTTTATTCCGGAGCTTTCAAATATATCAAGTATAAGTGTAAGGCCTTCAAGGCTTCTCACCAATACCCCATCACAGTCGGGAGAAGAAATTATCTCATTATAATCATGTTTAAGACCATAAAGATCCCGTTTGCGAATGATATGAGGGAGCGAGGCTATGGCAAAATTTCCCGATCCCTTTATGATAGAAAGCTGATCCAGCATTTCTTTTACTGTAAGGAGCTCAGGTCTTACTATGTTTTTATCATTAATGACGATCTGCTTCCTCAGGTCATCTGTCACTGCTTTACTGTCAGACATATTCTTATCTGCCCGGTCTTCGGAGGACTCATGATATCCGCCAGTAGAGGGGCGGTTTTCCCCGACAGATATGAGTTCAGCTTCAAAGTCTGCCTCCCTTTCCTGATACTTCGAGATCAGATCGGGGTTTTTGATGAAGAGTTTTTCCTTCAGTTTTTCAATTGCCTGACGGCGCATTTTCTTTACAACTGACACCGGAATGAAGCAGTCATCTTCCGCCCGGTCCACAAAATCCCTTATTTCAAACAGGTCATCTCCTGAAGCCGTTATATCTTTCTTAAGCTTATCATGATCAAGGGGACGGCTCTTTGCAGCATCAATAATATTCTGAGAGCAAATAGAAACCTGCGGTCCATTATTATTAATGACACAGAGCTTCAGCTCCGCCTTTTCCCCTGCCTTTGCAATGAATACTGCCTTAAGAGCCTTCTTCTCCATCGGTTTCATAAGTTCACTATGAATAAATTCAAGCAGGGCAGCATTGCGGGTACGAAAAACTGTATCACCTTTAACGATCCCGGACTTGGGAAGTGTCTTTGCTCTGACAAGGCTTCCTGCAGCACTAAACTCTCCCGCAGTATATTCATATTTCTGTTCCATTGAAGCCTGGTCGTCGAATTCAAGGACGTCATGAGCATTAATATCCTTAAGGGTCCTGAAAGTCACTATGTTCTTATTGCGGTCGACCTCCGTGACTATTCCTGCTGCCATGCCTCCATGAGAAGGCCGCTTTTCCGAAAGTATATCCCTTAACGGCGCCCGGCCGGTACACGCATTGTCATCGATGGCTCTTATATCAAAATCTGCATTGAATATTCCATCGATATCATTATTTAATGAAAAGAAAGAAGGGGCTGACCAGCGTAAGAACCCTTCCGTGAATCCATTACGGTTGTAGAGCTCTGCCATGAGCATAAGGTCCTGTCTGTACTCCTCTTCATTGCTCACAAGCCATTTACGGCAGCCGTCCTTTTTAAGCTCCATATATTTATCTGTATATTTTCTGAATATATGGGTCATGAAGGCTACATACTCAGGCTTTTTCATCCTTCCCTCAAGCTTAAATGAGTCTGCGCCTGCTTCAATGAGGTTTCCTAGCATAGGAAGAGAATTATTTTCCTTCATGCTTAATATATGTGAAATACTGTTATCGGGGAGTCTGAATGGCAGCCTGCATGTACCTGCACACATGCCGCGGTTTGCGCTTCTTCCCCCTATTGCCTCGCTCAGGAGACACTGGCCTGAATATGAATAGCAGAGTGCTCCGGAAACAAAAACTTCAACTTCCATCTGTGTGTCCTTTTTAAGAGACTTGATCTCTTCGATGGAAAGCTCTCTTGAAGGAACTATCCTGCTTACATTCATGCCCTTGAAAAGTCTGTCGTTAATTCCTGTTGTAATAGTTGCCTGGGTACTTATATGGACAGGCAGCTCGGGAAAATATCTATTAATATAATACACAGCTCCCATGTCCTGGACTATGACTCCGTCGAGGCCGTGTGCCACATAGTCTTTAAGATATGTCCCCAGACTTTTGAGCTCATCCTCATATATTATGGTATTAACTGTCAGATATATCCTTCTGCCGTAATTATGAGCATAGTCCAGCGCATTGATCAGCCCGTCATGATCAAAATTGCCGGCAAAGGCCCGGGCCCCGAATCTGCTCCCACCCAGGTAGACAGCATCAGCGCCTGCTTCGACTGCAGCCAGTAAACAATCAAAAGTCCCTGCTGGCGCAAGGACTTCAGGTTTCTTATATTTTATTGTATCTGTTCCTGTAGGATTCATTGGCTTACCTGCCCGGTTATTAATTGATCTGGGAAAAATAAAAATGGTTTATCAGCGATGTCCGCGCTTTTTCTTAAGATTGTAGCTTGTATGCTGGTTCTCGTGAGATCTGTCATCCGAATTAGCAGCCTGTTCCTTATCATTCCCTGATACTGTACTTTTGTCTTTATTCTCTGACCCGGAAGTAATCACATTATCCGGCTTAACATCGTTAAAAGTCTTATCAGAAGTTTCAGCTGGTTCTGGATCATTATCAGCTTTTTCATTATCAGCTTTTTCATTATCAGCTGGCTTGCCGGTCCCGTCTGTATCTTCGTCATTATCGGCATCTGCCTTCATATCATCAAGGGGAAGCTTTCCCTGAACAGGATCGATACGTTCAGACAGCCGCACTATCTCTATTTTCTGATCCTGACTTTCTTTTCTTAAGGCTTCGATCGTCTTCTCAAGTCTTGTCTTTTCGTCATCCTGCTCGTGCTTTATCTTTTCGCGTTCCTTTTCGAGAGCATCCTGATACTCAGCCTGTTTCTTCTCAAGTTCAGCGTTAAATTCCTTCTGTCTCTCTTCGAGATCCTTTTGAAACTCCGACTGTTTTTTCTCTATTTCTTCATGATATTCCTTAAGCTTGCCCTCAAGCTCTTTTGCATGAGCATCCCTGATATCATCTAATTTTTTCTGATTGTCTTTCTTAAGATCGTCTATTTCCTTTTGATGAGAATTTTTCATATCCTCAAGTTTTTCTCTCATAGACTTAACAGTCTCTGAAAGCTTGTTGGAAGACTCCTCTTTTACCTTTTCGGTCTCGCTTAAAGCCTTCTCCCTGGCCTCCTCAAGACTTATGATGCGGTTCCTTGCTTCAAAGAAATCATCCTTGATCTTCTGCAGGTTATCTTCATTTTCAGAAAGCTCATGTTTTGCCCTGAAGTAGTCATCGGCAAAATTGATATAAGCAAGAACGTCTTTCATTTCCTTATCGAGCTTCTTATAGCTCTTAAGGCCGGTCATTTCCTCAAGTTTTTTATCAATGTATGACGCAAGCGATCTGATATACTCTTCATCCCCGCTGCCTGAAATGGTATACTGTCTGCCATTAATATATACCTTAACGTCATTAACATCTGCCAAATCACTTACCTCCCGCAATACTTAAATAAGTGCTGTCTGAGCGTCAATAATCCTCGTCCTCATCTGTCATGTCTTCTTCTGAAATATCCTGCTCCTGATAATCATCGTCCTCATCCT
The DNA here is from genome assembly GCA_036343175.1 of Lachnospiraceae bacterium. Lineage (GTDB taxonomy): Bacteria > Bacillota > Clostridia > Lachnospirales > Lachnospiraceae > JAEEJA01. The sequence goes on along the minus strand of JAZASR010000007.1, from coordinate 71,411 downwards.
CCGGCCTTCCTGCTTTTACGGGCTCGCCCTTGGCCTGAGAACTTAAGTCTTCGTCCGGCTCGAAGTCTGCATTCAGCTCTGCGCGGTTTTCTTCGATCTCCTTAAGATTATTATTAATTACAGATGCAAAGTCATTCATGGTGCCGCCAAGGGTATCATTAATGCCACGGACAAGATCATCGATCTGATTTAGCTTGTCCTCTGTATATCCGAATGCATTGCGGTAGATCTGATCTGCAGCATAATTGGCGTCACTGATTATCTCATCTGCTTTAGCATTGGCATCATCGATAGTCTTCTGTGCTTCCGACCTTGCATCCTGAATAATAAACTCTGCCTGCTGCTTTGCCTCAGAGATAACATTTTCCTGATTGATAAGGATATCTCTCTGACGGTTCGCATCCTCAAGAACACGCTTGGCATCGGCTGATGCCTTTTTATAGATATCATTTCTGCGGTTGATGATCTTTCTGTATCTTTCAACTTCCTCCGGAACTGACTCTCTAAGGTCATTAAAAAGATCATATATAGTATTGGCAGGCACTAAAATATTGCCCTTCTGGTGAAATTTGGCATCCGGACACTTTTCAAGGAAATCAAAGATCTCATCTATCTTGTTCTCGATCTGTGATCTGTCCTCAGTATTCTCTGATACACCGGCATTCATTTCTTCATCCATGATGATATTCTCCTTTTTATAATATGTCTTATACAATGATCTAAGACATTAACGTCTGTTATTTATATATTCAGCAACAGGTCCCGGCACATAATCCGAAATATCCGCTCCATATGAAGCCAGCTCTCTCACAGCGCTCGAGCTTATATATGAATACTCGGGCCTTGTCACGTAAAAAACGGTATCAGCTTTTGAATACAGCTTCATATTCCCCTGGGCAAGAGGGATCTCATAGTCAAGATCCTTGCCATCGCGCAGTCCCCGCACTATGACACAGGCATCATTAATTCTTACAAAGTCGGCAAGCAAGCCGTCAAATGACATAACGCTTATGTTGTCCCTGGCCGGGATAACCTGAGAGAGCAGTTCTATTCTTGCGTCAAAGTCCAGAAATGAATTTTTTCCATTATTCTTCATGACCGCTACTATAAGCTTATCGAAACAGTCAGAAGCTCTTTCCATGATGTCTAAATGACCTAAGGTCACCGGATCGAAACTCCCCGGAAATACCGCTGTCCTCATGCATCTTCTCCCTTTAATTTTAAGAATACATGCTTGTTATTCTTATATTCTTTGACTCTGACCAGCGAATACCCAAGAGCTTCTGCATAGTCAAATGATGCGTCTTTTCCTTCTTCTATAATAATAAGTGAATCCGGTCCTGCAAGCCCGGTGTTTCTAAGTCCGGCGAGGACGTTTTCCGCCATTCCTTTCCGGTAAGGAGGATCCATAAATATTATGTCAAAAGCCTTGTGGCTCATGGCAATAAGGGGCAGCGACCTTACTGCATCCCTTGCAATAACAGCTGCCTTATCGGAAAATCCCGTTGTCTTAAGATTCTTTTCTATGCACTTGAGCGCCTCATGAGAATTCTCAATAAGATATGCTTCACGGGCTCCCCGGCTGAGCGCTTCTATAGCAATGGCCCCGCTGCCTGCAAATATATCAAGGAAGCTTGCATCGGGAATGTCTGCCTGTATAATATTAAACAGTGTCTCTTTTATCTTATCCTGAGTAGGCCTTGTATCCATGCCTTCAGGAGCTGTAAGCTTAAGTCTTCTGGCACTTCCTGCTATTACTCTCAAAGAAAAAGACCTCCCTATTTTTCGAATAATTCTATCACAATATATTCAGCATAGTCAAACTTAAACACGCTTTTTATTATGATAATTTCATATATATTTAACTTAAGTTAAATATGGATATTCATGGTATCCTTAAGCGTTATGGTGGAAAGCTCGTCTTTGTCCGGACCGCTTAATGTTACAAGCCTGTTTGCCTGATTCATGACAGCCTTTTCAAAGAGGTTTCTGACACCTCTGGCATTCCCGAATTCTCTGATATCATTGGCTGTCATACCTGTGAACTTGAGCTCCATATCCCGGTGGGCTGCCTCGTCGAACTTCATACCGGCCTTCATGGCCATGACATCGAGGATCTTCAGTAGTTCTGAACTGTCATAATCCTCGAACTCTATAAATTTATTGAATCTGGACTTAAGGCCTGTATTGCTGTTCAGAAATTCTTTCATTTCATCAGTATATCCGGCCGCGATCACCACAAGATCATCCCTGTGGTCCTCCATCATCTTTACAAGTGTATCTATGGCTTCACCGCCAAAATCATTCTGTACATCATGATTTACAAGCGCATAAGCTTCATCAATAAAAAGTACTCCGCCAAGAGCCTTTTCCACAGTTTCCCTGACATTTATTGCAGTCTGACCAACGTAGCCCGCTACAAGCCTGGATCTGTCGGTCTCTATCATAGTCCCCTTGGAAAGAATGCCCAATTCCTTGAATATATTGCCGACTATCCTTGCGACAGTTGTCTTTCCGGTCCCGGGACCGCCTGTAAATACCATATGGTATGTCATATCCATCAATGGCAGGTCATAGCGCTTACGCATGTTCCTTATCTTAATAAGATTGACAAGGGACTTTATCTCTTCCTTTACCTCATCGAGTCCTACCATTTCGAAAAGCTCTTTTGATGCTTTATTCACCCTGCGGTCAAGGTCCGCCCGCTCAGCTTTTTCGCGCTCCTGTATACGGAGCTTTACTTTGAGAAATTCCTTTTTTGCGAGCTCTTCTTCACTTAGAAACTTATCCTCTTCATTTTGGTGAGATCCTTCATACCCCTCTGCGTCATTTTCCCTGTTATGAATATCCGGGTCTTTATCTTTCTCCTGGTCCCCAGTCTTTATTTCCTTCTTTTTCAGCAGATCCTTTTGTTCTTTATCACCATTCTTTTTACCGGATATATTGTCAGAACTGACGGGATCTGCCTTCTCTTTATCGGATGCACCCGCTGTCCTGCTGCCTGATACAACAGTCTTGCCTGTCCTGTCATTCTTATCCTCTTTAAACCTGATCAATTCCTTAACATGGTCAGAAAGATCTTTTTCGGACAGCTTCTTTACAAGGAGCATATCCATAAGGCGGCTTCCCGAATCATCAATAAATACAAAGGATTCTATTGATTCCGCATACTTCCTTATCTTTTCATTGAGATCATGGTCGAAAGAATCGGAAAGCATTGCCATACAGCTGAGAATATTGAGAAGGGAATCAAGAAAATAAAGGGTCATGCTGCCGCCGTACATATTGTCATGCAGACCTGCGAGCTCGAGCATTACAGGAGGAAGAGACGCAACCTTTTCAGCATATTTATATATTTCTTCTGTGATACCTGTCTCGGAAATATTTAAAGGATCAGTCTCAGTAATATTTTCAATATATTCCTGCTCAGAAGAGAGTATGGAGCTTACGCTGTCAGCGAGGGAAATAAGGACAGACTGAACATACCGGTCCAGTGTCAGGTGCCAGTCCTCATGAGTGACATTCTCCACCTGATCATACAGGCCGTCAGAAGCCAGCTTGCTGCAGTATTCATATATTTTTTTATAATTAATGCTTCCTTCAGCTAAAAGGTCATTCTTATCCATAATGATTATCCTTCCAGTGTCTTTACTGCTTCTATCGCTTCTTTAAGTATGTCGGCATCCCTGTAGATATCAGCCGTCTTAAAGGTCAGCTCACCGCTCTGCCTTGTTCCGAAGATCTCACCTGGTCCGCGGTTCTTAAGGTCTTCCTCGGCTATCCTGAAACCGTCATTGGTCTCCTTAAGCACGGATAGTCTCTGCATTATCTCAGGACTTAACCTTGATACCATGAACATGCAATAGGATTGAAGATCAGACCTTCCTACACGGCCGCGAAGCTGATGAAGCTCTGCAAGCCCGAATCTCTCGGAATTCTCTATCAGAATTACCGTAGCATCAGCTACATCTATGCCTACTTCAATGACCGTGGTCGCTACAAGCAGATTAGTCCTTCCGGACACAAAGTCATCCAGGGCTGCTTCCTTTTCGTTTGCTTTCATGCGGCCATGGATCATGCCTACACGGATGCCGTAGATCTTCTTTTCGTTATAATAATCTTTTATTTTCTCAGTATATTCTATACAGCCCTCTGCTGCTATATTATCCGATGCGTCTATTACAGGACAGATAATATATGCCTTATGGCCGTTAAGCACCTGTTTTGCTATCATAGTATAGGCCCTGTCACGGTAGCTCTCATCTATTATAGCATTTTTCACAGGAAGTCTGTTCACAGGCCTTGAAGCTATGAATGAAATATCCAGATCTCCGTAAAGTGTCGCCGCAAGTGACCTTGGTATCGGTGTAGCGCTCATTACAAGCATATGCGGTATGAATGGAGTATCGCCATATGGAGTTTCTTTAGTAATGATGCCTTTTTCCTGCAGTTTTTTCTTCTGTGCAACACCAAACCTGTGCTGTTCATCGGTTATCACGAGTCCAAGTCCCGAGAAGCTGACACTTTCCTGTATCAGGGCATGAGTCCCGATTATCATGGCATCGGGCGTTTTTCTGATCTTTTCCAGGGCTTCCCTGCGTTCGGCTGCCTTCTGGCCTCCATTCAGGAGTATGACTTCTGTACCGGTATCTTTAAGCGCCTCTGTAAAAAAATTATAATGCTGAACCGCAAGTACTTCTGTCGGGGCCATAAGAGCAGACTGATAACCACTCTCATGGGCCATGCACATAGCAAGCAGACAGACCACAGTCTTGCCGCAGCCGACATCTCCTTCCAGGAGACGTGCCATAGCAACGCCCGACCCAAGGTCATGTTTTATATCAGAAAGGGCCTTCTTCTGACCTTCCGTGAGCTCAAAGGGGAGGATCTTCTCTATAGCTTCGGCAAATTGCTGCTTATCTATTATGAATCCGGTTTTATTGAGTTTCTTTCTTTTTCTTGCGGCATTTATCTTTGAAAGGAAGTCATAAAATTCTTCAAAGGCAAGGCGTTTATGGGCCTGTCTGTACTCTGCGCGGTTATTTGGGAAATGGATCTTATTAAGTGCTTCCTTATGACCGATAAGACCATACATTTTGACTGCAGGGGCAGGCAGGGTATCCCTTGGGAATGACACTGACTCAAGAGCCTGTTTTACAGCCTTTTTTATGGAATTATTAGTCACATGTCCGGTCAGAGGATATATGGGAAGTAGTCTGTGGCGGTTATTATAATAATCTTCTTTTGTCAGGATCTTAGGCTGGCGCATTACAAGACGCTTTCCCTTCCATGAGACCCTGCCGCGGAATATATACTTTACTCCGGTATGGAGTGTTTTGCTGATATATGGCATATTGAACCATGTAAGTTCAATGCGTCCGGAAGAGTCCTGAACATATACGCTGGTCAGGCTCCTGCTTCCCTTTCGGAAAACATTGGCATGGGATACAGGGGCAGCTATGATAACCGAATTCTCATCCGGGCGCAGGTCCTCAATGAAGCATTCATCACCATAATAGTCATAATCTCTTGGATAATGCATCAGAAGATCGCCGACAGTAAAGACACCAAGCTTTTCATAGTTGGATGCGGTCTTTTCCCCTATTCCCTTTATGGTCCTTATGCTCTCATAGGCTTCCATGTTTTACTCAATCCTGTTCTGTTCCCTTATCATCTGATGTTTTGGAAAGCACATCTGCTCTTTTCTCTGCTTCTTCAGGCTCTTCGGATCCGACGCCGGCCTCCGATACATTGCCATACCCCTCCGGTCCTCTCACGTCATCAAAGAATGATGAACCAAATATGGTATTATGCTTATCGTAGACAACTCCTCCATCAGAAGGCAGCTGATCGGAATTCTTCATATTAGCTGTATTCCCGGCATTATCCTCATACTTACCCATGGCTTTCCTGATGAAGTCGCGGGGCGTCGGCTCCTGCCGCACATTATCTGCGCTGCCTTTGCGCTTTTCTTCATCAGCACGGGAAATATCAGTCATTTGACGGGCAAATTCTTCAAACTGACGCTGCTGCCTGGTCTTATACTGGCTGGTCATGTATTTATTGAACTCGACCTCTTCTTTTGCTGCCTCTGGCGTATCTTTAATGGCAATTCCCTGTTTCTTCATTGAGAAAAGAACAAGTACTATTACCACAAGAAGTACAAATGTAGTAAATAAGGATCCGACTGCGCCGACGGAACCGCCGGACAAAAGCTTCTCTGTCAGACTGTCTGTATAAAGATCAGTTACAAATAATGAATTCTTGTCAAGCAGCCCTTCTGTCGATAATCCGAATATGCAGCTTTCTGTGAAGTTCCATACACCATGAAGAACTGCACAGAACCATATACTTTCTGTCTTTACGAATATCAAAGCCATCATGGTTCCAAAAAGAACGGCATTGATGAATGACATTATGGAAATGCCGGTGCCACCCTGCTGAAACATAGCTATTATCAGGGAGCTCGAAACTGCTGATGCAAGGACTGAATATCTTTTAGTAAGACTCACAAAGAAATATCCTCTCGTAAATGTTTCTTCCGCAAATCCCTGAATAAGGTAGGCCCCGAGATAGGCTGCAAAGAAGCCCGGGTTGAAATCAGATGAGAAACCGGTAAATGATGCACTTTCTGAAAGGCATGCCACCAGTACATATAAAGCCGGGATCATGAAACCCGCCAGTGCCCCAAGGCTCACATATGTGCCTATTCTCCTGCCTGTAAATCCCATGGAATAAAGCGGACGTTTTTCAAAGCTCCTGCAATATATCATGCATACAAACACCAGCAATATCTCAGCCGACAGGAATACAAAATTGAACCATTCAGGAAGGTCCTTCATCGATGAAGCAATAGCTGACATATCAAAAGAGCCTCCGGAAAGCAGGCTTTTATAGTCCGTATTCTTCATAAAATAATCCATAAGAAACGGAGACTCAAAGCAGCTCATTACGAATTCACCTATCACAAAAAGGAGTCCTGCGATCAAAAACTCCATAAACAGATTATGGCCTGGTTTTGTAAGCGCTGCCTGAAGGAACTTGGGTTTTATTATTCGCATAGCTGATCCTTTCCCTGCAATAAATGCACTTATAAAAATCATATTAAAAGAAAAGACCACATATGTAATATGCAGTCTTCTCTTTAATTATGTGATACCTGCGTCTGGCAGGCAAATTTTAAGGAATTATCTTCCGCCTTTTTTCTTTTTCTTCTTACGAGGCCTGTTATTGCCATTCTTGGAAGTATTTACAGGCTTCTTTGCAGGAGCATTCTCTGAAACAGCTTCTGCAGACTTTGATGTGCTCTCAGTCTCCTGACTCTTTTCCTCTGCAGATACAGTCTCTGCAGCAGCGTCTTTGCTGACCTCTGCCTGGTCCTTAACTTCATTATTATCCTCAGCAGGCTTTGACTCAGTATTGGCTGCAGCCTTCTTCTTTGACTTCTTAGATCCCTTTTGAGGAACCTCAGGTGCTTTGTCAGGAAGAGCAGGTGCTTTGAAGGTATACCAGAGAGGCGATGTAATGAAGATAGATGAATATGTACCCGCGATGATACCGACCATAAGAGGAACTGCAAAGTCTCTTACAGATGATACACCGAAGATAACAAGTGTAAAGAGCATTACGAATGTTGTCAGGTTTGTATTGATAGATCTTGAAAGAGTATCAGTAACTGACTTGTTAACTACCATCCTGAATGTCTCTTTATCCTTATGAGCGCCCTTTAAGTTCTCACGCACACGGTCGAAGATAACGATCGTGGAGTTGATGGAATAACCAAGTATCGTAAGCATGACTGCTATAAATGTAGAGCCTACAGCTATCTTTGAAACTGCATAAAGCAGGAGTACCATTATGATATCATGGAGAATTGCAAGGACTGCAGTACCCGCAAATACAAAATCGCTAAATCTTACTGCAATATAAATGAGCATACAGATCGCAGCTATGATGACAGCAATTACAGCATTCCTTCTGACTTCTGAAGATATAGAACCTGTGATATTCTCATATACTATATCCTTGGAATCAAGCTTATACTTATCAGCCAAAGCATCGACCACGTTGTCACGTGTCTCTTCATCAAGCGATGAAGTCTGGATCTTAAGTGTATTCTTACCTGATACCTTGGCAAGGATTACTTCATCTGTATTTGCCTTATCCTCAACGATCTTCTCAACATCTTTCTTGAGAGAATCATCGATCTTTGTATCATCATTGAATGGTACGTTGAATGTAGTACCGCCTACGAACTCAAGACCATAATTTAAGATCTTGCCTGTATTTGCCTTGTTGACGCCAAGCGTAATGCCGCAGCAGGCAATAAGAACGATCGCAATAGTAAAGAAGATCTTTCTCTTCCCGACGAAATCTATGATCTTTCTTTCTTTCTGAACGCCGAAGAACTTGATATCATTGACACCAAGAGCACAGAATGACTTAAGAAGAAGTCTGGTAACTGTGATAGCTGTAACGAATGATAAGATAATACCTATTGCGAGAGTGATGGCGAAACCTCTGACTGTACCTGTACCCTTCGCATAAAGAACAATTGCTGCGATAAGGGTAGTTACGTTAGAGTCTATGATCGCTGAAAGAGCCTTTGAGAAACCAAGGTCAATGGCTGAGGATACAGTCTTTCCTTTGGCAAGCTCTTCTTTGATACGCTGGAATATGATAACGTTCGCATCGACCGCCATACCTATATTAAGTACTACGCCGGCTACACCAGGAAGTGTAAGCGTTACGTTAAGTGCATTTATTGCAAGTAAGTAGAGACATATGAAAACTATAAGGGCAATACTTGATGAAAGACCAGGAAGTCTGTAGAAGACAAGCATGATCAGTACGACAAGTATGAAACCAACTATACCGGCTGTGATACTGGATGAAAGAGCACCCTGACCTAACTGGGCATCTACTGACTGTGACTGGACCTCCTTAAGCTCTACAGGAAGCGCACCTATACGAATACCGGATGCAAGCTCCTTAGCTTCATCGTAAGTCTCGAAACCGCCTGAGATCTGTGCAACACCATCATCGATCTCAGCCTGAACTGTAGGATCTGAAAGTGTCTTGCCATCATATATAATGAAGATCCTCTTATGGTCAACAACGGCCTTGGCAGTTGCATCAGCAAACTTCTTTGTACCGGACTCTGTAAATGTAATGTCAACTACATACTCTTTAGCATGAGTTGTAGGATCCTGTGAGTTTCCGGCCTCTGCTGTCTTAACGTCAGCACCTGTACAGATGACTGCGCTCTTATCGTAAGAAACCTTTCCGTTCTTACCTTCTGTAACATCGTCCTCGCCTACGAAATCAAGAGATCCCTCACGGCCGAGTCCCTTAAGTACCTTTTCTGCATCCTTGGCACCAGGAATATCAATGACGATCCTCTTTGAACCTTCCTGTACTACTGATGACTCGGTACTGTATACTTCAGCCCTGTCCTGCATCTTCTTAATAGTATCCTTCATCTCGGTCTGGGTAGGAACCTTACCCTGAACCTCGTATGTGATACTGACGCCACCATTAAGATCGAGTCCCAAGATGATATTCTTGGCACTCAGCTTGTGCTGGTCCGTGAAGCCTACAAGTATTCCATAACCGCTCAAACCGATAATGATAAGGGTTATGAGAATAGTAAGCAATCCCTTGTTCTTGTTCATGTTACTGATATCTCCTTTAAATATGTAATACAAAATCACAAAAAAGCCCGGCCCTTAAAAACAAAAGCCAAAAGCTTTAATGTAAAAAAATATAAAGCATTCTGCATTGTACCACAAATTGATGAGAATAGCAAAAAATATTTTTGGATGGAATAAATGGAGGTTACTGCATACCCACTTCAAGGTTGTCATACTTCTCACTTAATACTATGATATCGACCCTTCTGTTCTTGCTCCTGCCCTCAGCAGTACTGTTATCAGCTACCGGTCTGTATTCACCATAGCCTACTGCAACCAGTTTGTCAGGTGATATCTTATCATTGTCTATGAAAAGCTTAACTATGGAACTTGCTCTTGCTGCTGAAAGTTCCCAGTTCGATGGATATACTGCCGAATGTATAGGAACGTTATCGGTATGTCCCTCTATCCTTATACCTTTATTGACACGCTTAAGAATCTTACCCAGATGGGCAAGCGTCCTGGCATTCTCAGGCTTGATCTCAGCACTTCCCGAATCAAAAAGGATCGCTGAATTGAGGCTCACAACAAGACCTCTCTTATCTATAACAGATGTTGCCTTGCCTTTAAGCTTTGAATTTTCGAAAAGATGCTGAAGTTCTACATGAAGTCTTGCCATCTGATAGAACTCATCATCGCCCAAAAACTGCTGTACATCGACCTCGGAATTGCCTTCGGACTCTGCTGACTGATTCCCATTATCAGTCGGACCGGGTGTAGGAGCATTGCCGCCCTGCATGCCTTCTGAAGATCCGGACGATCCGCTTTTCCCTGAACCTGAAGAAGATCCTTTTCCTTCTGAGATGACCCTCACGCCTGATGATGAAACTTCATAAACTGTACCTCCTTCAGAGGTAACTGTATATGTACCGCCTCCGGAGCTGCTTGTGACAGAGCTTGCAGAAGCAGCATCGCTGCCTGAATTGCCCGCTCCCTGATCAATAAAACCTTTATTAACCTGAAACTCGCTGGAACCTCCGCTTAAGAAGATGCCATTAGAGCCATGCATCATGCCCAACCAGGACTGAGCCATACTGTCAGCCTTGCCCTGATCTACAGAACTAACTGCAAAGAGAACAACGAACACGGCAAGAAGAAGGGTCATAAGGTCTGAATACGGGAGGAGCCAGGCTTCGCCATTGCCTTCCTCTTCAGGCTTTTTCTGTCTCTTAGCCATAATCGGTCTCCTTTCCTCTGATATTACTATATCTCATTATAAAAATTATCCCTGACTGCCCTGCAGCTCTCCCTTGATCTTCTCCTGATCGGCCTGAGCGCACATGGAAATAAGCTTTTCCTGAAGTACTGTAGGTGAATCTCCTGCCTGGATCGAAAGGACGCCCTCAATGATCATGTTCTTGATATGCACCTCAGCTGCTGACTTTACCTTCAGCTTATTAGCAAACGGGTTCCAGAGAACGTAACCTGTGAAGATACCGAGGATAGTAGCGATGAATGCTGCGGCAACGGCGTGTGCCATAAGTCCTGTATCATCGATATGTCCCATGGCGGCTATAAGTCCGAATACGGCACCCATAACGCCCAGGGTAGGTGCGTACATACCTGCCTGGCTGAATATGCTGGCATTCTGTTTATGTCTGTCTTCCATATTACTTACGTCTGCTTCAAGAATATCAGCAATGAGTTCTTCTGACATACCATCAACCACGTAGTTAAGACCCTTCTTAATAAAAGGATCCTCTATGGACTCGAGCTTTCCTTCAAGTGCCAGAAGACCGTTCCTTCTGGCCTCCTGTGAAAGGTCTGTCATAAGGACTATTACATCCTTTTCACTCATAAGCTTGGTCTCCTTGAAGATCTTTCCGAAAAGAGCTCCAAGGCACTTGAGATTCTTACCCGGAAAGGCGTTCAGAACCGTAGCAATAGTACCAAGAATGATAACGCAGAATGCTGCCGGGTTTATGAAAACGCTCGGAGCAACACCTTTGAAATACATGGCAAGTGCTACAGCTATGAAACCAAGCGCAGTACCGGCCAGAGTCGTAATTTCCATGATCAGCTACCCTTTCTTTCAAGTTTTCACTTCCGTTAAGCTTATAAATACAAGATAAATAACGGAATTTATAATATTATACCACTAATGAATCTCCAATAGGCAGATTCTGATAAACTTTACCTTATTATTACATTCATTTAATATGGCGGTCATTCAGCCGATCGCCTCGAAAATCAGGTTTACTATAACAAATATGCCTGCAGAAACCATGATGGTCACAGGGATCGTGGTAAACCACGCTGTTACCATTTTCTTAGCTGTTGCCCACTTTACATCCTTAACTCTCTGGGCAGTACCTACCCCGATAATAGAAGAGGATATAACATGAGTCGTACTTACCGGGAGACTTAAGTGCGTCGCGATCTGGATGACCAGAGATGATGAAAAGTCCGCAGCTACAGCATTTACAGGCTTGAGCTTCATGATCTGGCGCCCCACTGTCTTTATGATGCGCCATCCGCCGACGCTGGTGCCTATAGTCATTGAAAGCGCACATGCAAACTGCACCCAATGAGGTATGGTCATATCACTTATGATCCCATGACTCATGAGTGCCATGGTTATGATGCCCATCGACTTCTGAGCATCATTGGATCCATGTGAGAAAGCCTGAAGAGCCGCCGTGAAGATCTGGATCTTACGCAGGTTCTTATTGGCCTTATATACATTTACCCGCTTAAGTATCAGCTTCAGCAGTGAAAAAACTGCAAAGCCTGCACCAAAAGCAATAACAGGCGAGGCAATAAGGGATATGAATATAGTAATGAACCCCTTGAACTTAACTGCATGTATGCCGGCATCAGCCATTGCTGACCCCGCAAGAGCGCCTATCAGAGCATGTGATGAAGAGCTTGGTATACCAAAGTACCATGTGAAAAGATTCCAGAGCACAGCTGTTATCATGGCTGCGATAAGGACCTCGGATCCTTTGGATATAGTATCAAGATCAACAACATCCTTTGCTATTGTCTCTGCAACACCGGTAAACATGACCGCACCGGTGAAGTTCATGACTGCTGCCATGATGATAGCTTCCTTCATTCTCAAGGCTCTCGTCGAAACTGCAGTAGCTATGGCATTAGCTGTATCATGAAAGCCATTAATGAAATCAAATGTCAGTGCAAGTATTATTGTAATTATGAGCGTGGCCATAGTTCATTGATCCCCCGCATCAGAGATTCTTCATGACAACAGAGTCAAGAATCTTTGCAACTGCCTGACATGCATCTGTCGTATCTTCAAGGAGTTCATAAATATCCTTGAGCTGAATGATCCTTATCGGGTCTGAATATTTCTTAAAGAGCTTTCTGATGGCCTTTCTCTCAACGACATCACACTCTCCCTCATAAGTCTTAACATTGACCGTATGCGGCTTAATGTCATGATATTTCTTTTCTGCAAGAAGCTTAATGGCTGTAAGGAGCTCGTCAGTACATTTGCTGAGATTCTCTCTGAACTTCTGTATGTACTCATCCTCATCGACAAGTCCGTACATATAAAGATATCCGGCACACTCCTCAAGACCGTCAACCACCTCATCCATAGATTCAGCCAGATACATGATATCTTCCTGCTCTATCTGCGTAATAAAGGCATGGTTAAGCTTTACATTGGCTTCGTGAACAAGGGTATCGCCCTGATTCTCATATTCTTTCATCTTAGCTGAAAAGAACTTAAGGCCCGATACGGAACCCACCCTGGCTTCTGCAAAGTACTTGCCCGTGACATTCATATTCTCGGCAATTTTTATCAGGAATTCCATCATCTCATCCGGTTTTCTTTTCATAGTTCCTCCGTGCAGCTATTACCTTAACTGCTGCTATTTTCTTCTTTAATCATAGTATTCAACAATGACATATTATAACACATGGCGGTAATATATCAAAATAATTTTTCGAAAACTTTACATAACCATGCTGATAATTTAAAATAAGACTAATTATTAACAAATATGGGAATATTATTTCCAAATAAAAACAGGAGAATTTAAAATGAGGACAGCAGATCTTCACACGCACACTACTGCGTCTGATGGTTCGTGCACGCCTGCAGAGCTTGTAAAGCTTGCATATGATGCAGGTCTTTCAGCCGTCGCCATCACTGACCACGATTCTGTGAATGGAATAGCGGAAGCTCTTAAAGCTGAAAATGATGTGAACGGATCCGGAAAAAAAGACGGTGAAAATGCCATAAATACAGGAACCAGCAGAGATAATAATGAAGGAACGTTTGGCAGGCATATCACAGTAATACCAGGAATAGAGATCTCTTCTGCATATAAGAGCGGAGACATCCACATAGTAGGACTTTTCGTCAATCCGGACAGTTCATACCTGAAGGCCGTATCAGACAGGATAATAGAATCTCGTCATAATAGGAACATGGAAATGCTGGAAAGATTCAATAAAGACGGCATTCCCATTACAGAGGAGGATCTCCTTGCAGGCAATCCCGACACTGTTGTTACAAGAGCACACTTTGCCGCAGCACTTGTAAAACATGGTCTTTCATCCAATACATCAGCTGCCTTCAAAAAGTACCTTGATACGAACTGCAAATACTATGTGCCGCGCAGGTATATACCGATGGATGAGGCAATAGATACCATAAAGAAGGCAGGAGGAGTCGCTGTTATGGCACACCCTCTTCAATACAGACTTGACTACGCTGAGCTGGACTCATTGGTAAAATATCTGACAGGCTGCGGTCTTACCGGAATCGAGGTAAAGTATCCAAGCCATAGTTATGAAGATGAAAGAAAGGTCTCGCTTCTTGCCAGAAAATACCGCCTGCTTCCAAGCGGCGGTTCTGACTTCCATGGCTCTGCAAAACCGGATATCCACATTGGAACAGGCCGGGGAAGCCTTTCTGTTCCATACCTCTATGCGGAAAAACTTGCCGGGGCATGCAATTATCCGATCTGAAAGAAGCCCGATCCGGGAAAACCAATAAAAAAGCCGGAACTTTATTCTTTCCGGCTTTTTATCAGAGCTTCTGATCATGATCATTTTTTATCATAATCATTTTTCCGATCTTTATAATTTAAGTTCTTATCGTATGTATCAATCACTTACGCCTGTCATTTTTTAATTGCAGGCTTCTTTTCTTCCTTCTTTTCAGGCTTTGTCTCCTGCTTTGCCTCTTCACCAGGTTTCTGGACCTCTACAACATTTTCCTTTCTCATAGGGATGCGGCAGTTCTTATTGCTTCCGAACTCCACTACACATACATCATCCTCCATTGCTATTATGACTCCATAGAAGCCTGATGAAGTAAGTACTGAATCGCCCACCTCGAGCTGAGCTACAAGGGTATCATGCTCCTTCTGCTGTTTCTTCTGTGGTCTGATAAGTATAAAATAAAAGATAGCGATGATCGCTGCCCACATTACTATCATACCGATCGTTCCGCCTGCTGTAGCTGCACCGGTGTTAGATGAAGCCGATGCAAGAAAAGTACTCATTAAATTCATTTGTTTACCTCGCTTTCAATTTTAAAATCTTCTTCTTTTTGCTTTCTATATTCATCAAAGCGTCCTTCTTTGATAGCTTTGCGAATTTCTGACATTAAGTTATTGTAAAAGGCAAGATTATGGGTCACCATCAGGCGGAGCCCCAGCATTTCATTAGCCTTAAGAAGGTGTCTTATGTAGGCTCTTGAGTATCGTCTGCATACAGGACAGTTACAATTTTCATCCAGCGGACGCTCATCTGTCTCAAAGCGCTTATTGAGCAGGTTGATCTTACCATGCGATGTATATGCGTGTCCGTGACGGCCGTTCCTGGAAGGATAAACACAGTCAAAGAAGTCGACACCCCTTGCAACAGACTCAAGTATGTTCTCAGGAGTTCCGACTCCCATAAGATACAGCGGCTTATCTGCCGGAAGATACGGGGCGGTATGCTCGATCACGTCATACATCTGCTCATGTGACTCACCTACAGCAAGCCCGCCGAGGGCATAACCGTCAAGATCAAGCTCAGCGATCTCCTTTGCGTGCTCTGCTCTGATATCATTATATGTAGTTCCCTGATTAATGCCAAAAAGCATCTGGTGTGGGTTTACCGTATCTTCGAGAGAATTCAGCCGGTCCAGCTCTTTCCTGCAGCGCCTGAGCCACCTTGTAGTACGTGCCACAGAATTCTTAGTATATTCATAGGAAGAATTGTATGGTACACATTCGTCAAAGGCCATGGCTATGGTCGATCCGAGATGAGACTGGATCTGCATACTCTCCTCCGGCCCCATAAATATCTTATGCCCATCTATGTGTGACCTGAAGGTAACGCCCTCTTCTTTTATCTGCCTGAGCTTTGCAAGAGAAAAGACCTGAAATCCGCCGGAATCAGTAAGTACCGGCCCATCCCAGGTAGAAAACTTCCTTATGCCGCCCATTTTCTTAACTATCTCATCACCAGGTCTTAAGTGAAGGTGATAGGTATTGCAGAGCATGACCTGGGTCTTTATCTCCTTAAGGTCAGTCGGTGCCACCGCGCCTTTTATAGCACCTATAGTGCCCACGTTCATGAATACAGGCGTCTTGATCGTTCCATGAACGGTTTCCATAACGGCGCTCTTTGCGCTGCCGTCCCTGTAAAGTACTTTATACATAATAAGGATCAATTCCTGCCGAAATCAATATTCTTTTCATGTCAGATCTGAAAAAGAATGAAAAGACGGGGTGATTATATCACAAGATATCTTAATAATCAAGATACTTAAGCATTGCTAGTTTTTAAACCGGCTTCCTGCCATGCCTATTATCAGAAGGATGATTCCGGTCACAAAAGATATTAATGCGGATAAGGAAAAATTCTCTATTCCCATCATTCTTAAAATGTAGCTTATTCTACCGTCAATAAACAGATTCAAAATCACGGCAGCCAAATAGCCTGAAACCGGAGTACCAATTGTTTCTGCAATACAGTACACGATGCAATTTGATAAAAAGCATTGGGCAAAAATATCAGGAAAATAAATAGAAACCCACTCATCTGCATAAATATTAAGTATTTCCAGACAAAAAGGGGTCATAACAATAAAATACGCAAATGTACAAATCAAGACCTCTGCTGCAATTGTTCTTTCCAAAAGGCCGGACAGCTCATTAAGCTCTTTTATCATCGAAAGCAGTAAAAAAGACCACCAGGCTGAAATTATTGGCAGAAATATTTTAATAACAGCAATAACAGCATCAGATTTCCACTCTGACTGATTACTTCTTTGCATAATAATTATTATAAGCGGCAAAATAATGTATGTCGCTGCAAGCGGAAGATATTTTTCCAATCCGCAGCCCTTCCACAACAGTTTTATTTTACTAAATAGACCAGTTATTTTTCGTGACACAGACATATATATCCATCCTCTACAGTTGTATTTTTTACAAGATTATCCGAATCAAAAATATCATTTTTATCTTCTTTTTGATCAATGTTATCACTAATACTCATATCTGATTCAATATTTGCCTTATTTGTCAGCAAAGCTCTATACACTTTTTGATTGCCCCTATAATATGATTTAAATATATATGCATCCGGGATCTTCTCTATCTCCTCCTTATCTACTTCTAAAATTTTACCCTCAGCCTCATTTCTCACATCTTTTGTAGGCCCCTGATACATAACAGATCCGTCTTTCATAATGATAACTTTATCCGCAGATGCTTCCACATCTTCAACAATATGCGTAGAGAAAAGAATGATCCTGCCATCAGAAATTTTCTGAATAACATTATTTAACCTTACCCTTTCTTCCGGATCCAGGCCCGATGTCGGTTCATCAAGAATAATCAGTTCAGGATGGCCCAAAATTGCCTGGGCAATACCCACTCTTCGCAGCATACCGCCTGACAGGGTTTTTATCTTTTTCTTACTTACATCTGCAAGATTTGTATACCTTAAGCATTCATCTATCTGGGCATTCACCTCAGCTTTTGAAATCTCTTTCAGACAGCAGAAATATTCCAGGGTTTCTTTTACCGTCAGTTCAGGAAAGCTGGTAAAATTTTGTGGAAGATAACCAATTTTTTTCATCATTTTTTTATCTAATGGTTTATCATTCAGTAATATTTTTCCCGAAAAAGAATAATAATTTACAATGCAGCGAAACAGGGTGGTTTTTCCTGCTCCGTTCTCACCAAGCAGCCCGTATACTCCATCTGTCAGTTCACAGTTGATATTTTTCAGGACTTGCTTTATTAAGAAGCTTTTATTAATATCAACCATCTTAAGTCTGTTCATAATTCATTACTCCCTTCCAAAAATTAATGATGCTATTCCTGTATGTTTAACGGTTCCGGATCAATATCGGATATTTGCCCAGGATACAGCTTACCTGTGCTCCTGAATATAATCTCACTTTTCCAATTATTGATGGTATCAACAGAATGATCATCCCCATAGCAATAATTAATATAGTTGGAATCAGGCGCCACAATAAAACTTTTGCCTTTATATGAAAAACCTGTTTTATTATAAATATCCTTAAAATGATCAATATATGTGTCAGCATTTTTTCCTTCAGGGACATTATCAAGGTCCAATTTGGAACAAATAATTCTTATTCCATTCACATCATAAGATTTTAAATAAGGATTACCTATCAAGGTAAGTCCATTGCCCGACCCGGAAAATTCCCAGATATTATATCTTCCTGCTTTAACTGGTTTTGTTCCCTTATAATTCGAAAACACCGGATATCTGGCTTTTACCTTTAGTTTAACGTTAAACAATGCATAGTTTGATAATAATTCTCTGCTGAAACATGTATCACCAAGCTTCTTTTCCTCCTCATCATTCTGACATAAAAACACCTTATGATATCCGGGGAATGGATAATACTCATAATCTGCAGGAAGAAAAAGTCCCTGACTGGTAGCATAAAAATAGCTCGTTACCCCTTTATAAGAAATAGTCATTTTTGACATATCTTTTCCTTCACTATAAACAGTAAGATAATCCCCCTGCTGTTTATACTTAAGTTCAGAGCCATCTGCGGAGGTCACAGAATTAACTTTAAATAAATAATGCAATGTATATTGATACTCGTCCAATCCGGTATCAGATGGTGTTACAGTAATTTTGGCAGCAACTTCATCTGTAATTTTCATATCAATATCATATTTCTTTACATAAAAATCATCATTAGATTTTTCACACATTGAAGTACTGAATTTCGAATCATCATGATAACTGTCAAGGTATCCCACCGAATCCTGAGTGTTATACACATCCATCATAAAGTATACAGCCCCTGTCGGCATAAAAAACAATATAAGAAACAGGACACTTAATAATCCGGTTATTACAGATGCAATAACTTTTTTAAATTCAACCGCAATAATAACTGTCAATGCAAGAAAAATAAAAAAAAGAGCACGATAAATATGGACATTCTCAGCACTCAGCAAATAATCGGCATCACGGCAGATCCCTCTCCTCGATTGGTAAAAAAAGCTGAATAAAGTGCTGAACTTCCACAAATTGTAGCTTTTAGGATTAATAAAAAATAAAACACTCAAAAAAGTAGTATCAAATAAAAAATAAATTCCAAATACGCAAATAAATCCAATAATAAACCGTTTGCATAAAGATGCAGCCCATCCGAATGTAATGGCTGCAAGACTGGATAAGAACACATAAATAACAACAACTCTGATAGTGTACGATGTCAGGCTCTTATCCAGTACATTAACCTTTTCATAACAGATAAGCTGAAAGAAAAGAACGAAGCCGGAAAAAATAAGATCAAATAAAACAAGCACTGCAAAATCAGCTGCTCTGTCTTTAAAAATTTCCTTAAAATCTAAACAAATAATTTCATTAATTCCATACTTCTTTTTGTCAAAAAAGGTAATAAATGAAAGAAACATGAAAAGCAGGAAAACATATGGAAGCACAGTAAGCATCAGATCTATTGGCTTATTTACTTCATTCCAGTAAATGTCAGTTCGGATAAAGTATAATAGCACACATAAGAATGTAACTATACACCCAATAAGCTTATAGGGATTTTTTATCGTTCTTAACAGATTAAGACGTGCCATCTTCATAGAATCACTCCTTAATCAATATTCCAGTAGCGTAGCTGCCTTTACGCGGTTCTGCCATGGAGTATCCATACAATCTGATCTAGCATTTGTCATAATTAAACTGAGTTTGAGAGATATTCCATACTTCTGTATGTCCCGGATCTACCAATCCTTTTGTCCTTTCATGGCTCTCTATCCCATAATTTGCCCTTACACGATATTTTGAAGTCGAAAGCACACCACATGTATAACTATATCCATTTCCGTCATTATCAAGAGCTGCACTCGTTACAACTTTTTCATTTGTGTGCAATATTACAGTAACACTCTCAGCAAAAGAATTCTTAAAAGAAAATATTAAAAATACAACTACAGCCATCATGATAATACAATATATCTTTTTCATTTTGTTTATACTCCCGTCAAAAAATTATTAAATCAGAAATATATTATCATGATATCATATAAAATTATAAAAGTAAAGTATTCTTTTAACTAATAAAATCCGATATTTATATCACAGCATCTCGCTCCAGTCATGAATATAACGGCCGGACATCCTTTTTATATCTTCTGAATCTTCATCGGATGACTTATCATAGATAGCAACGATATTAAAATTATTATTAAAAAGTGTAGTTATAGCAAAGCAGGAATCTTCAAATATGACTGCGTCCGTCTTATTAACTCCGATCCTGTCAAGAGCTTCAAGATATACCTTAGGATCAGTCTTTCCTATGCCTACCATATTGCAGGTAACGATCGTCTCAAAGTAATCCAGAAGACCGACATGAGAAAGGCATTTTCTAACAAGATAGAAATCTGTTGAAGTTGCAACCGCCATCGGAATCCCGGAAGCTTTTATAAGTTCAAGAAATTCTTTAACATGTGGTTTGGCCTCTACTGTAGTAGTATAATACTTCTCAGTCAGGTCATTTACATCCTTCATGATCTTCTCAACAGGATCTTTGATGCCATATTTTTCCTGATAATAAAGAGCAGAGTCATGCAGGCTCATAGTCTTGAACTTTTTTGCAATATCCGGCTCCGGCCTTATCCCCTGATTAAGCAGGTAGTCTGCACTCGCCTTATCCCATAAAAACATAGAATCGGTAAGGGTACCGTCCATGTCGAATACTGCTCCCTTCATAGATTCAAGCATTTCTTTTGTGTCATTAAGGTTCATAATTTTTCTCCAGATTTTTAAAATTATATGTGCTTATGATATCATCAGATCAATACCCGCAGCAGGAAATCCTGTTGCGTAAACGTTATCATTGCAAAATTGATGCACAGGTTAACACTATAGCAAAATACGATAATATATACAGATCGTAATCAGAAAACTATTGTAAATGTTATGACTCCGTTCTTCCATGAAGCTGTTATCTTTCCCTTATGCTTCTTTACTATAGAAGCTGCCATAGAAAGTCCGATGCCAAAGCCCTGTTTTTTGTTATTGTGTGAAATATCAGCACGGTAAAAGCGGTCAAAGAAACGGTTATAGTCCTGCTTTTCTCCATCAGCATAAGAATTAGATACAGTGATCAGCGCACCTTTTCCCCGGGCTTTTAAGGAGAGTGCGATATTGCCGCCCTCGTCACAATATTTAACGGCATTGTCCAGCAGAATATTAAACAGTTCGGAGATATTCTTTTCTTCACCTTTTATAGTAATATTTTCTGCAATATCTGAATCAAATGTCCTGCCGGAATTCTCAATAACAGTCTTAAAGTCAGCTGCCTGCCTTTCTGCCACGTCGGACAGGTTTATGTTCTCCATAAGGTTCTTGTCGGTCTCTTCATCCCGTGCAAGGGAGATCAGATCGGAAATAAGATTATTCATCCTTTTGACCTGCTTTATAATAGACTCTGTCCATTCATTCTTTCCATTCATCATCTCGATGACCTCTGTATTTGCAGAGATCACCGTCAGCGGAGTCTTCAGCTCGTGGCTTGCATTGGTGATGAACTGTCTCTGTTTTTCCATATTATTAATAAATGGCCGGACTACCTTCCCTGACATGAGAGAAAGCAGGAGTATAAAAAGCAGGAGACTGCAGGCCGCGGTTACAAGGGTCATTCTGGCAGTAAGGCCTGCTGACCTCATCTGTGAGGTAGCATCCACAAATACAATAATATACTTCGGATCGCTGTCTGTCTGAGTCACAGTATCTATATTTTCTTTTATTGCCGATAAATCCTCCTTATCAGTTTTTTTATCCAGAGTCCGTACATAATAGTAATAATAATTACCACCAATTTTTTTCATTCCCTTTTCGCCTATCCTGTGATGACGGCTGGAGATACCTTTCATAATATGTTTTCCATAATCCGCCGCCTTATCACTGGATACGGATGCGATATGGTTAGTGATGGTCATAAGCTCATTCTCATCTTCATCAAATATAACAGAGAAATACCTCGTCTCATAGCGTGACTCTTCGCTGTAATATATATTTCCGCCATTTTCAGGATTCAGCTTTTTCTTTTCGGGAAGTTCACCATTTGTTCCGGCAATAATAGATGCAGCACCTTCGAAATGATCATAGACCCTGTAAAAATTCATGGCATTGATCGGCAATATAACTATGATGAGAATGAAGAGCACCGCTAAAGATGCGGCAAATATAAAGCTTCGCTGAAGCCTTACTATAGATCTGTCTCCCATGGTCTGCCTCCTTGTATGCTGCCTTAACCTGTCTACTTATCAATTATTCAATTACGCAGCAGTTAAAAAAAACAATATCGCTGATCGGTCATTATCTTTTATCATGATCGATCAGCATCATTTTTCATTCTGGATCAATGAGAAGCTTCCTCCTTCTTCTCCAGCTATGGTGAGGTCGGCCGCTATTGCCTGGAGCTTGCTTCGGAGATATGAAACGTAAAGAAGTACTGTCTTATTATCTGCTTCAGGTTCATCCTTCCAGACATGGCCCAGTATCTCCTCTGATGTGATCTCTCTGCCCGGATTAAGCATGAAATACTCCATCAGCAGGGTCTCTTTTCTGGCAAGTCTGATAGAGTTCTCGCTGGAGAGCTCCTGTTCACCTGTATTGAGTCTTACTTTTCCAAGCTCTAATTCCTTTGACGAATATTTATTTCCTGACCTTCTTGTCATGGAACGTATACGTGCTAATAGTTCTCCCATGGCAAAAGGCTTTGTCAGATAGTCGTCTGCCCCTGCATCAAGTCCATTTATCCGGTCATCCACCTCAGACTTAGCGGTAAGGAGCAGCACAGGAGTAAGGTCTCCGCTGTCTCTTATCTCCTTAAGAGCCGTAACTCCATCTTTTTTAGGCATCATGATATCAAATATCATGCCGTCGTAATTTCCGCTGTGCGCCTTCTCCACAGCCTCTTCTCCGTCATAAACAGGGTCTACATCATAACCCTTGTGTGTAAGTACTGCTGTGAGAGCATTCGATAAGTCTTTTTCATCCTCTGCAAGCAAAAGTTTCATATCATTCCTCCAACTTATATCCGGACGGAAAGGAAATGACATAAAAAAATTCAGAAAACTGCTGACAATTATGCCATTTACTTTACCAGCCTGAATAATAAAAAATTTAAAAAGTAAGATAGATCAGCTGTTAATCAGTTCATGAATGGTCTGCATAGAGATGTCGCAGGACGCAAGTTCATCGGCGACACGCTTAAGTTCAGAGACGATCAGATCCTGATTTTCGAGTGTCTTTTTGTATTTCATCTGATGTTCAAGGGCTGCCCATGAGTCCATGGCAATAGTCCTGAGCTGGACTTCTACAAAATAGTGTCCCGGTGTCATGCCAAGGACATCCGGATAAGGAACCTCTACAGAAAGGATCATGTGGTAGCTGCGATAGCCGTTTGGTTTTGCATGTCTTACATAATCTTTCTCCTTTACCACGACAACATCAGGAAATTCCTTTATTTTCTCAACGTTTTTAAAAATGTCATTTACGAAGGAGCAGACTATCCTTATGCCTATGCTGTCGTGCATATCATGAAGCGCTGAATACTCATTTTCAGGGAATCCCTTTCTGCGGCACTTTTCCCGCATGCTGGCATCTGATTTTATCCTTGATGAAAGATGCTCAAAAAGTCTCGCCCCATGCTCTTTTTCATATATAGTATTGTACTGTTCAAGTCTGTAAACTAAATTTTTCGAAACATATTCAAGTGTACCTTCATAAGTTCCGTAAATGCTCATATCCCGTCACCGCCTTACTACAGTATTTATTGTAAAAAATTCAAAGATGCATTTATTTGATCCTGCATAAGTTATTATACATTGGCTTTTTGAAATTTTTGTGAAGAAGGTTCAGTTCTGCCATCACTTTATGCCAGTGCAAAGAACTCTCTTCATAATGATAAGTTTAAGTGTAAACCTCATTGCCTGTATTCATACATATGGTCAAGAGGCCCCGCCCCATGTCCAAGGTGAAGGCCTGCACTTATCGCCCCTGTTACGTATTCTTTAGCTTTATTTACAGCTTCTGTAAGTCCCATGCCTGATGCAAGTCCGCAGCAGATAGCTGATGAAAGTGTGCAGCCTGTTCCGTGGGTATCGGGATTATCAATGTGAACGTTATCGAACCAG
The DNA here is from genome assembly GCA_036343175.1 of Lachnospiraceae bacterium. Lineage (GTDB taxonomy): Bacteria > Bacillota > Clostridia > Lachnospirales > Lachnospiraceae > JAEEJA01. The sequence goes on along the minus strand of JAZASR010000007.1, from coordinate 47,083 downwards.
ACGAGCTTTTCCAGCTCATTTCCTTCTTTTTTTATATAGAGCAGATCCGAACTCTGCGTCCCTCTTCCTGTTTCCGGATAGCTGCTTTTTTGCGTCGTGTCCGGTTCATTATCAGCAGTGCCTTTCTTATCCTGAATCTCTGCCAGATGACCGCCCTTTAATAGAACAGATACTTTGAATTTTCTTCCTATCTCTTTTGCAGCTTCTTTCATAGTCTCACGATCCATGATCTTTATCCCGGAAATGATCTGTCCCTCGGGAATATTAGGCGTTATAAGTAATGCAAGCGGGAAAAGCTTTTCCTGCATGGTACTGATCACACTATCTGTCAGAAAATTATGCCCGCTTGTAGAAGTGATGACAGGGTCCACTACAAGCTTATTCACATGGTACTCTTTTAATTTCTCAGCGATGACGCATATGCTTTCTGCAGAAGGAAGAAGCCCGGTCTTTACAGCATCCGGTCTGATATCAGTAAAGACCGCATCAAGCTGGGCAGCTATAAGGTCACCAGGACAATTCATAACTTTGCTTACACCCATTGTATTCTGGGCTGTGATGCCTGTTATGACGCTCATGCCATAGAGGCCATGGGCAGCAATGGTCTTTAAGTCTGCCTGGATCCCTGCCCCTCCCGAGGAATCTGATCCTGCTATTGTAAGCACCTTCCTTATATCATTGCCATCAGTACCTGTACTCTTTATTTTTTTCATGATCTTATATATCGCTGTTTATCCTGCCATTCAATGACATCTGTTCGCGAAGAACAGCTTTTTCCCGCTCCAGTTCCTTTATTTCATTCTCGACATTATCCTTGCGGTCATTTATTATATTCAGACTGGAGTTGATCTCCTGATTCTTTGCACCCTTAAGTATACTTATGGCAGCAACCGCAATGAGACATATAAACCCGAGAGTTACTACCCATCCGACTCCAAGGCCTCCGAAATTTGCAATAAAACCAAATACTCCCATGAGAAGAATAACAGCTCCTATTATCCATACTCTTCTTCTCTGGGCATTATAGATATCGACTCTTTTATTCAGAATTTCCTGTTTTTCAGAGTTGATCTGCTTAAGGCTGTCATACTTACCAATAAGGCGCGAATTCAGTTCATCAAGCTTTGCCTGATCTTCACTTTCCATAATGTACCCCCAATACCTGTAAGTAAAATGTGTCTGCCTTGTCTTAAATAAATATTAATTATTTGAAAACATCCGATATCGAAAGCTTTTCTTCATTCTCAGGAGTAAGACGCCTTGTAAAGACCTGCTTTTCCTTAACTGAAACGGTCTTAAGTTCTGTAACAAAAGCGTTTTCCGCCTTCTTCTCATAGACGTTAATGTTCTGCGGCGTCTTTGTATCGGCGGGAACTGCCCTGCCTTCGACTGTCCCGGCGCAGCAGGCTTCATAAAGGTCCGCTGTTTTTATATCAGCCGGCCGCCTGAGCACGTCCCCTGCATCCACTGCTCTTCCCGAAGGTCTGATAATATGCGGATTATCATCATCCGGTACTTTCTGAAAATGTGTCCCTGAAGCTATTTTCATATAGAAGCCTCCAACTAACTTTCTAAAGCTTTCTCCCGGCCCGGTCGCGGGAGACCCCCTGCGCCTCCATCACAAAACGCGACACGTCAACATCTTTATTCATACGTTCCTTAAGATAATAAATGTAAAGGCTGCTCTCAGCCCTCGTCATGGCAACATAGAACATGCGGCGTTCCTCTTCCATATCCTTTTCAAGAACCGCCTTGCTGTGTGGAGTCACTCCTTCATTGGCATCAGGGATGAAGACCGTATGGTACTCCATACCCTTGGATGAATGCATGGTCTGTATAACTACGGCATCTTTTTCTGAGCTCTCTTTTTCTTTCTTCCTCTCAGCAGCCTGCTTAAGAAGCTCATCGGAATAACGTTCGATATGGTCGAACCAGGAGGCATAGTCATTGTAGTCGTGGGCTTCGCTGGTCAGCTCGTCGAGGATCAGATACATATCATCAGGCTTCATACCTCTGTAATCAGCATATTCCTTAATATAGTCATCATAACCTATTCCCCGCCTGATGAAGTTCATAGCACCGAATGGCTTCATACGGGCGATCATGTCAAGATCATATTCGAGCTGGGTAAGACGTTCATTTATCCAGTCTTTATCAGACAGCAAAGCATGGACCTTTATAAGATCGACCTCCGGCTCAGTAAATACGTTTCTTGATATGTATCTGTTCGGCCTGTTTACAATACGCAGGAAATCCTTCCTCTTAAGAGACCCAGAAGCCACCCTGATATAAGCAAGTATATCCTGGGCGATCCAGTGTTCATAGAGATTGGGCACCTGGTCACGACAGCGGTAAGGTATGCCGGAAGATGATAAGGCCGATATCAGCCCCCGTGCCGCGACATTTGTCCTGTAGATAACGGAGATCTCAGAATATGGCAATCCCTCATCGTGCTTTGCCTTTATTATCTTTCTGATCTCTGCATTCTCTTCCCGCGCATTTTCAAAGACTCTTATGGAAACTTTGTCTCCGGCTTTCTTTTGAGCACGTATTTTCTTAGAGATCCTGTTTTTATTGTGGCTTATGACTCTTCCTGCCGTCTCGGTGATATTGCCGCTGCACCTGTAATTAACAGACAATTTGACAACTTCTGCTTCAGGATAATCAGTAGTGAAACGGCGCATGATATCCGGTCTGGAACCTCTGAATCCGTATATCGACTGGTCGTCATCTCCTACTATGAAAAGATTCCCTGCCGGTTCAGCGAGCATCTTAACTATCTGAAACTGGAGAGAATTCACGTCCTGGAACTCATCGATAAGTATGTACCTGAATGTGTTCTGCCAGGCTTTAAGAATATCAGGCCTTTTCGTAAGAAGTTCATAGGTATAGACCATCATATCGTCAAAGTCAAGAAGGCGCCTGCGCTTAAGCTCACGGTCATAGGATGCATAAATCTTTTTAAAAATATTGGCGGGACAATTCATGCTGTAATACAGGTCTATATCCACCATTGAACCCTTAACATGACTTATTTCGCCAAGCATTGCATCAGCAAATTCATTCTCATCGCGAACCTCGAAGCCTGACCGGGCATCTATTTCCTTTATGAGTTCATACTGTGTTTTTGTTGTTACGATGTTATCATAGGTAAAGTTGTAGGCTGCCCGAAGCATAGTAAAAAACACCGAATGAAATGTGCCGAACTTTACCTTCACATCACCCTCGCCTGAGTCAAAGTAGCGCTTCTTCATTTCCAGAGCCGCAGCGCGGGTAAATGTTATTACAAGAATATTTTCCGGGGAGATGCCGCTTTTTACAAGGTGCTTTACCCTTTCTGTAATAACGGCAGTCTTTCCGGATCCCGGGCCTGCAACTACCATCATAGGCCCGTCTATATGGTTAACAGCCTCCTGCTGTTCTTTATTGAGCTGCAATCTTAAGCTTCTCGATTCCTTTCTCTATACGTGCGAGTGATTCTTCCTTACCGAGTATTTCCATTATTTCGTATGCACCGCCGGGAGTTACCTGCTTGCCGGAAACCGCAGTACGAAGAGGCCACAGGCAGATACCGTTCTTTATACCTTTTTCAGCAATATAGCCTTTGCATGCTTCTTCGATAGAAGTCTTGTCAAAGGTATCAAGCTTCTCAAGGATCGGATACATATCCTGAAGGGTCTTAAGGGAATTCTCAGAATCAGTCTTCATCTTCTTATGGGTATACATTGCTATATCATAGTCCGGAAGCTCCTCAAAGAAATCGATCTTCTCACCGATCTCCGGGAATATCTCTATACGGCTCTTTACAAGATCGGCGATCTTCTTAAGGTCGTAGTCCTTAGTTATTACCTTCTTGATCTCCGGAAGCGCTCTCTCGTAATAAGCATCGTCATCGAGCTTCTTGATATATTCCCCGTTCATCCACTTAAGCTTTACTATATCGAATACGGCAGGAGACTTATTTATCCTTGTATAGTCGAAGTTCTCCTCCAGCTCTTTGAGAGTGAACATTTCTCTGTCATCTTCAGGGCTCCATCCAAGAAGGGCTACGTAATTTACTACTGCTTCAGGTAAAAAGCCCTGATCGAGAAGGTCCTCAACTGAAGAATGGCCTGATCTCTTGGCAAGCTTCTTGTGATTCTCATCCGTGATGATAGGACAGTGGATGTACTCAGGTACTTCCCAGCCAAATGCCTCGTAAAGCCTGTTGTACTTAGGTGCGCTTGAAAGATATTCATTGCCGCGGACTACATGGGTGATCTTCATAAGATGATCATCGATAACATTTGCGAAATTATATGTAGGATAGCCGTCCGACTTAATCAGGATCATGTCGTCGAGCTCATCATTATTTACTGTAATGTCGCCGTATATGGCATCGTGAAATGTAGTTGTGCCTGTTTGAGGATTGTTCTGTCTGATAACATATGGAACTCCTGCGTCAAGCTTAGCCTGAACCTCCTCTTTGGACAGATGCAGACAATGCTTATCGTACTTTGCTATCTCCTTGCCGGCCTCTGTAGTTTGAGAAGCCTTAAGGCTCTCGAGCCTTTCCTTTGTACAGAAGCAATAATAGGCTTCGCCCTTGTCGATGAGCTCCTTTGCATACTTCATATATATACCCTTATCTACCCTCTCGCTCTGAACATAAGGTCCATATTCTCCGCCCTTGCGGGGTCCCTCATCCTCCTCGAGTCCGGCGAGCTTCATAGTCTCGTAAATTATGTCAAGTGCTTCCGGGACGAATCTTTCCCTGTCTGTATCCTCTATTCTTAAAATGAACTTTCCGCCTGCATGTCTTGCTATCAGATACTCATAAAGAGCAGTACGCAAATTTCCGACATGCATCCTTCCTGTAGGACTTGGCGCAAATCTTGTTCTGACCTCACTCATTTTAAAAAACCTCCATTTATGCTTAGTTCAATACAGATGCTGAAAAAGAAGAAATCCTGCCGGCTTATGACCGGATTCAGATAATTCAAGCACCTGCTGTTATGCCTATTAAATTAAAATACCCGGGGCAGGAAATGTCAAGCCCCGGGCAGATATTACATTATTAAACTGGATGTAAAAAACAATTGCTTCATAGTCCGTAAGTCTTTGAGCTTTGTCGCAAATAATGCCGCATTATCTTAACGGACTTCCGGAATCAGATCATTTCCCCATGCTGGCTTTAAGAGCTGCAAGCTCATCTTCAACTGAAGATGAAGGTGTATCATACTTTTCTGCAAGATCCTTTACATCAGAACCTGCACCGACATTTGTAAGCTCTTCATCTGCCTCAGCCTGGTCGAGCATAGCATCTGCCTTGTCATCAAGCCTGTCAAATGCAGCCATGGAAGCAGATGAATCAAATGATCCATGTGAAAGCTTTGTCATATGCTCCTGAGTCTTGGCGATCTTTACCTTGCTCTTGATCAGATCACGTCTGTCCTTAGCTGATGCAAGGTCATTAGTAAGCTTCTCATACATCTGCTTCATCTTCTCACTGTTAGAGTGAGTAAGATCGTAGTTCTTCTGCAAAAGCGCATTCTTCTGTGAAAGACTGGCTTTTTCAGTAAGGAATTTCCTGGCGTCATCATCGTTGCCGGCCTCAACAGCCTTTCTTGCAAGAGCATCCATCTTTGCAATAGCATCATTGTTCTGGTCGAGATCACGCTTTGCAGCCTTCTCATCGGCCATGATGGAAACAGTTTCCTTCTTGGCCTCCTCAAGCTCTTCCTCAAGATTTCTGATCACCTGATCGACCATCTTTTCAGGGTCCTCAGCCTTATCAAGAAGCGCGTTGATGTTAGAAGCCATAATGTCCTTAAATCTTCCTAAGATTCCCATAATAAATTTTCCTCCTTCATGTGTGTGCATAAAGCACATGGCGATATTTTCAAATACCGGAAACATCACTTAGCTAAATCCTGTATAGCAGCATTTAAGCTAATAAACCGTCAACAATTACCAATAATATTATATCATAAATATTTTGCAACAAAAAGGAAAATATTTAAGACTAAAACAGGTATTACTTGAAGAACTTAAGATCTTCATCGAGCTTATTTGCAAGACCCTTAAGGCTTGTAGCCGAATCAGCCATAAGACCGATAGTAGCATTGAGCTCCTGCATTGAAGATGTTGTCTCTTCAGCAGATGCTGCATTCTCCTCGGAAATAGCTGAAAGGTTCGAAATGACATCGATGACATTGATCCTTGCCTTGTTGCAGTCATCGGCGAGCTTTGAAATCTCTCTGATCTCAGCTGTATTATCCTCGATGCCTCTCTGTACGTTGTCAAATTTTTCTTTAGTGATCGAGAACTTCTCAGCCTGCTGATCGAAGACCTTCTTCACGTCATTCATAACGTTCACTGTATTTACAGAATCATCAAGCAGCTTCTTTGTGATCTCATCGATCTGATGGGCTGACTCATTGGACTGCTCAGCGAGCTTCTGGATCTGGTTTGCAACTACAGCGAATCCGCGGCCCTGATCACCGGCCCTTGCCGCCTCAATAGAAGCGTTGAGTGAAAGGAGGTTTGTCTCCTCAGCAATAGATGTAATTATCTGAATAGCCTCACTGATCTTCTTTGCTGAATCATTTGTTGCATTGATCTGATCAGAGATCTTTGTGATGGCTGACATTGTCTCTTCATTGGAATGACCGAGCTCTTCAATGATCTGTGAAGCCTCACTGCCAGCTGAACTCATCTCTGTTGAATTTCTTGAAAGGTTGTCTGTAGATCTTACTATATCCTCGATGCCGTGTCCCATCTTATCAACAGCATTGGAAGCATTTTCGATCTCCTCTGCCTGTGAAAGAGCACCCTTTGAAATATCATCGACCGCCTGTGAAATTCCGTCTGAAGATGATTTGAAATTCTCAGATACGTCTGAAAGCCTGTTTCCTGTAGCATTGATCTCATCCGATGACTTTCTGATACCGGTAATGACTTCATTGAGCTTATTTCCAAGGCTTGCTGTATTTCTGGCAATATCACCCAGCTCATCAGGACGTGAAAGTGTACCCTGATCAACTGCAATATTTGTAAGACCTCCTGCTATATCATTGATAGCACCATTTGACGCAAGCACGGCTTTATTGAGTTTTCTGCATATAAATACTATGACTATAAGTGCAATAATGAAAACTATGAGTGTTATGCCGACCGTAACAAAAAGCGCTGATCTGATAGACCTGTTTACTACTGCTGCATCCTCACCGCATAATACCATGCCTATGATACCGTTAGAATCGCTTAATGGGCTGTAATGTACGAAATATTTTCTGCCATTGATAGTAACATTTTCTTTACTTACATCCTTACCGCCCATTACTGTCTTATAGATCTCAGGATCTGCCTGTGTACCGGTAAGTCTCTTTCCGGAAGCATCCTTAATAGTGGTCGCATACCTTGTATCCTTGTAAAATACAGTAAATACCAGGTTATTTCCTTTGGAAAACTGATCTATCCAGTCTGTATTTTCTGTTATATCAATATCGCCCTTCATAAGATGATCATCATTCAATGAGAAATCATCAGCATTCAGGCTGTTAAGAGCCGCAAAGAATGAGTTGCATTGGTTTTTAATATTAACGTTGATATTCCCTTTGATATTTTCTGCCTGCAGAACCGTACTGGCAGCCGTAAGAAATACTGCAAGTATCACAAGCGGTATGATGGAGATCGAAAGTATCTCTCCGAACAATGATTTTCCACGTCTTTTACTATCCATGATTTTGTACCTCATTAAATCAAAATCATCAGAGAGCCCAAAAACACAAGGCATCTCTGTGTTCAACAAATTACAACGGCATTATATCACAATTATAAACTTATTTCTATAATCCATCTGAAAATAATTAAAAAAGCCAATCATGAGCACAGGCCTTAAGCCCGTTAAAAGTCTGTATTTTAAGATAATACCGGATAAATAAAGATCATATTTATATTTTTGAACTCATTTATTTAATGAAGACCGCCTAAATTTTTATCATATCATCATCTGATCCGCTGTCAGGAGACATTGCTGTGAGATCCTTTCTTAGTGAACACCTCTGCTGAGGCGCATATCTTGTCCGCCACGCATACGATCCAGCCCTCCAATGTGGCCGGCGGGATCACAGTCAGCGGAAACATGTGGTGAAGTATGATGTCACGTTGGGTATCATTGAGGTCATAATCCTTCTCCGCATTGAAAAGAGCAGCTGCGGGATGCCTGAAGCCATGAAACCTGTGGCTACCGTCACCCTTCTCGTGCCAATCATAAAGGAAGTAATCATGCAGGAGCGACCCTACGATAAGGGAATTGAAGTCAACATTTATGAACTTTACAGTCGTAAGATAATGGGCGATCATGCAGCTTAAGGTACAGACTCTTATGCTGTGCTCATAGACAGACCAGTCGCCATGCTGCATGGCATTCTTTTCCTGAATGAAGCGGCCAAGATCCGTCAGCTCGCGGACCTTAAGTTCTATTTCCTTACTGTACATTTTTCTCCTTTTTAAGGGCCAGTTAGCAATGTAAATCGTAATCATTACATATTTGCGAGGGTGAGACGTAAGTATACAGTGCATTGGAGCCGGCGCAGAAAAAAATCTTCATCCGCCAGTTTGCTTTCAAGTTGCGACCGAGACGACAATGCTTTACTGGTCGTGAGGGAGCAACAATCAAAGAAAGCAAACCAGGGTGAATGATTTTTACGAGCACGGCGACTAAGCTGAATACTTACGTCTCACCCTCGCAAAAATTATTTATGGGAATTTGCATTGCTAACCTGATTCGCAATAAATAATATCAAATTATATCAATGTACTCATCCGCCAGAGCCTTGTTCATGCTGCGGACGGCGCAGAATTTGCCGCACATGGAGCAGGTGTCGGAATGGTCATCTTCCGGAAGCCGGGAGCCACGGATAGAACGGGCAGTATCCGGATCTATAGCCTCACTGTACTGCGCATCCCAGTCAAGTTTCCTTCGGGCATTGGCCATGCGGTCATCCCAGTCGCGGGCATGAGGAATGCCCTTTGCAATATCGGCTGCGTGGGCTGCGATCTTCGAAGCTATTATCCCCTGCTTTACATCATCTACATTCGGAAGGGCAAGGTGCTCAGCCGGTGTTACATAGCACAGGAATGCCGCCCCGCTCATAGCTGCTATGGCTCCGCCAATGGCTGATGTTATGTGGTCATAGCCGGGTGCAACATCTGTTACAAGAGGGCCCAGCACATAAAATGGTGCTCCCATACAGATGGTCTGCTGTACCTTCATATTTGCTGATATCTGGTCCATAGGTACATGGCCCGGTCCCTCCACCATTACCTGAACATCCTTCTCCCAGGCCCTTTTTGTGAGCTCTCCCAGACGGACAAGCTCTTCTATCTGACATACATCTGTTGCATCTGCAAGACATCCCGGTCTGCAGGCATCTCCTAATGATATGGTAACATCGTGCTCACGGCAGATGTCGAGTATCTCATCATAATGTGTATAGAAGGGATTCTCTTCTCCGGTCATGGTCATCCATGCGAATATCAGACTTCCACCGCGGCTTACGATATTCATCTTCCTCTTATGTTTCTTTATCTGATCTATGGTCTTTCTTGTGATGCCGCAGTGAAGAGTTACGAAATCAACTCCGTTCTCAGCGTGAAGCCTTACTACATTTACAAAGTCTTCAGCACTGATCTCAGCAAGGTCCTTTTTGTAATGGATCACAGCATCATAAACAGGTACTGTCCCTATCATGGCAGGACATTCGCTGCAGAGCTTTTTTCTGAAAGGCTCTGTATCTCCATGGCTGGAGAGATCCATTATAGCCTCAGCGCCCATACTGACAGCACTCATGACCTTTTTCATCTCGACGTCATAGTCTTTTACATCGCGGCTGACTCCGAGGTTTACATTTATCTTGGTGCGAAGCATGCTTCCAATGCCATTTGGATCAAGGCTTTTATGCGCTTTATTGGCAGGTATTGCTATCTTTCCCTCTGCGACATACTTTCTGATGAATTCAGGATCGCGATATTCCTTTTCTGCGACCTTTTTCATCTCTTCCGTAATGAAGCCTGCACGGGCAGCCTCCATCTGTGTCTTATAGACCATCTTATAACTCCTGATGCAATATGATATTTTATGTACTTTCTGATATTTTATGTACTTTCAGATATCTGATACTGTCGATTGCTCCGACGGGCGGCTTTCGCCTTAGAGACCGGAGCATTTAACTGCCCTGTGACATAAGGTGAATATCAATCATAATTATCTTTATAAACTATCTTCCTGGCAATCGTATCGGCTTTTTCCGGTGAATCGAGAGCAGAGATGATCTCAAGTGAGAAGTCGATGCAGGTACCAAGGCCGCGGCTTGTGATAATATTATCATCGCGGCAGACAGGCGTCTTTACGTACTCCCTGCAATTAAGCTCCGGCTCTTTGCCAGGGTAACATGTTGCCTTTTTGTCCTTAAGGATACCGTAATGGCCAAGTACTGTCGGGGCCGCGCATACTGCAGCTATTAGCTTTCCCACTTTATTGAATTCATGAAGGCGTCTGCCTAACGGCTCGAATGCCTTGAGATTGAGCGTCCCCGGCATGCCGCCAGGAAGGATAATAGCACGGGTCTGATCAAAATCATCATCGTCAAGATCATCGAACAGCTTATCAGCAAGCATGGTAATATTATGTGAGCCTGTAACCTGACGGTTCCCTGTTATCGAAATCATCTGTATGTCGAGTCCTGCTCTTCTGAGAAGATCGACCTCTGTGAGCATCTCAACCTCTTCATGTCCCTGTGCCAGAAAAATATATGCATCTGCCATAATTATCACTTTCCTTTCTTACTCCTGCTTAAGATATAATACTACAAAGATTATTTAATAAATTGCCATTCCGGGTATACCGCGCTTAAGTTAGTAAAACGTTCGACCGGCTGCATAATATTGCCTGCCAAATTACTTTTCAGAACATACATATATGCGGTCACAGAGTCTTTAGTATCTCCCTTGCTTCATCCCTGCTTACTTCCGTAGAAAAAACATCAGGGGCAAATTCTACCACTGCTCCTATATGATCCTGAAGTACAAACCTGAGCCTGTCATTCCTCACCTTCTTATCGGTATAGAGGCGGTCAAGGAGAGCAGCCTTATCGATATAATCAGGTATTGAGACAGGAAGACCGGCTCTTTCAAGTAATGCCTTTACCCTCTCTGCCTCTGCCTCAGTCATGAAGCCGCATCTTTTAGCCAGATGGGTCTCTGCTACAAGTCCTATCGATACGGCTTCCCCATGAAGGAGTCTGTAGTTGCTTTCTGTCTCAACAGCACGCCCTACAGTATGACCGAGATTCAGGATCTCTCTTAAGCTGTTTTCTTTCTCATCGAGGCTTACTACAGCATCCTTGATCTGACAGTTTCTCAGGGCAATATGCTCACATGCTTCCTTATCGAGCCTGAGTATATCATCAATATGTTTCTCAAGGAAGGCAAAGAAATCGCGGTCGGCCATACAGGCATGTTTTATGGTCTCAGCAAGCCCGCTTGCAATCTCACGATCAGGCAGAGTTTTCCAGCATGCAATATCAATATATACTTTGGCAGGCTGGTGAAAAAGTCCTATAAGGTTGGTTGCCTTCGGAGTATCAACAGCAGTCTTCCCTCCGACCGATGCGTCTGCGGCAGCAAGAAGCGTGGTTGCATAGTTAATGAATGGTATGCCTCTGGCAAATGTTCCGGCGGTGAACCCCGCAAGATCAGAAACCACACCTCCTCCGACCGCTATGACGAGAGAATCCCTTTTATATCCGGCATCGATCATAGCGTCTTCTATTTTTTCCTTAACAGACCGGACCTTGCTCTTTTCGCCTGCAGGAAAAACAAATACATTATTTCTGTATCCCGCTTTTGTAAGCCTTTCCGCAATAGGTCCTGCATAAATGTCAGCTACGTTACTGTCTGTTATTATTGCTATTCTTGAAGCTCTGCCCACAAGTCCACTTTTCAGGTCACGCACAAGCCTATCCATAAGTGAATAGCCTATTTCTATTTCATAGCTAAAGTCCACTGTCTTTTTTAAATCTACATTTACTATACTCATATATGCTCCAATAGTTATGATACTGATAAGTTCCCGTAAACATTATAAGGTACATTATTTAAAGTGTCAAAGATCTGCTTCTAAGCTTGCATGGCTTATATAAATTATGGCCTTACCTGACCAGAACCGTTGATTAAATATTTATATGTAGTAAGCTCAGAAAGTCCCATAGGTCCGCGGGCATGAAGCTTCTGGGTGGATATGCCGATCTCGGCTCCGAGTCCGAACTCACCGCCATCAGTAAACCTTGTCGAGCAGTTTACGTATACACAGGCAGAATCTATCCTCTGCTGGAACTTAGCTGCATTGCTGTAGTCGTTGGTCACTATTACTTCTGAATGACCTGTTGAATACTTCTGAATATGCTTTATGGCAGTATCCAGTGAATCCACGACTCTTACTGACATTATATAATCAAGAAACTCTGTGGCGTAATCCTCTTCTGTGACAGGTACTACGGAGTCGCCAAGGATCTCCCTTGTTCGTTCATCTCCGCGCAGCTCTACATTGTGCTCTTTAAACCTTGAAGCCAGAGCAGGAAGGAATTTTTCAGCTGCAGACTCATGGACGAGACAGGACTCAAGGGCATTGCATACGCCAGGTCTCTGTGTTTTTCCATTGTCAGCAATGTCTACAGCCATATCGATATCTGCATTATAATCAACATAGATGTGGCAGTTGCCTGTACCGGTCTCTATCACCGGAACGGTCGCATTCTTGACTACAGACTTAATGAGGCTTCTGCCGCCTCTTGGTATCAGGAGATCCAGGTAATCATTGGCCTTCATAAAAAGATCAGCAGTCTCATGCGATGTATCAGTTATTATCTGTACAATATTTTCATCGAAACCTGATGAAGCGATCGATCTTCTCATGATATCAGCAAGAAGAGTGTTTGTTTTTACGGCTTCTTTTCCGCCCCTGAGAATAACTGCGTTTCCGCTCTTTATAGCAAGAGAACCGGCATCAACTGTTACGTTGGGTCTGGATTCGTATATCATGCCTACTACCCCGAAAGGAACTGTTACCTTACGTATCTGCATACCATTCGGTCTTGTAGAGCCATCAAGTATCCTGCCGACCGGATCCGGGGCATTCATAAGCTCAAGCAGGGCATCAGACATTCCATTTATTCTTTTTTCATCAAGCCTGAGACGGTCAAGCATAGGGCCACTGGTACCGTTCTGACGTGCTGTTTCAACTTCTCCGGCGTTCACTTCAATTATCGATGAAGCTTCTTTCAACAGATTCTCAGAGATCTTAAAAAGTATCGCATTTTTATCATAAGAGCTCATGATACCGATCTGTTTCTTGGCTTCAAGAGCGTTCATGCCCAGGGTATCTATAATCATATTGTCTTCCTCCTTAACAAAAGAACCTGATAAAGCATTTTTACGATATTTCTTTCTCATTTTCAAGAGCAAGACGGCGATTGAATGCATCATGGACTTCGAGAGAACAGGCTGCTGCGATAGAGCCCTCACCAATGTGGCAGGCGACTGAAAGTGACAGAGGTGCAATGTTCACATCACTTATACCGAACTTTGCCCGGATCTCATCTGCAAATGCTTCCATTTCATCCCTGCTGCAGGTACCTGAAACCTCAAAGTGGATATTATCTTTATTCGCCATGCCCCCGAATCTTGAAACAACGTCATTCTCTACAGCTCCGAGGATCTTTGTCATGGCCTGCTTTTCTGTCCTTGCTATAGTATAGGCATCCAACTTCTCACCCTGGATCTGAAGTACAGGCTTAAGCCTTAAAGCAGTACCTATGGCTGCTGCGGCAGGAGTGATGCGGCCGCCCTTCTTTAAGTACTTAAGTGTATCAAGCTTAATATAGATGGTTGAATCAAACTTTACGGTCTCGAGGATCTTTTTTATCTCAGCTGCGCTCCTTCCTTCACGGGCAAGCTCGACAGCATCTCTGGCGCTCTGGATCTGAGTTACCGAGATACGCTGATTATTAACGACCTGAACCTTGCCGTCATAATCCTCAGCTAACATCATGGCAGTAGAACATGAACCCGAAAGGCCTGAAGACATAGGAATGTAAACGACTGTATCATGAGTCTTCAGTGCCGTATCCCAGGCGTTTTTCACGTCATCGATAGTCGGCTGGCTCGTACCGACGTCAGAACCCTTTTCAAGCTCGGAAAAGAACTGATCACGCGTAAGGTCCACATTTTCATAGAAGACCCTGCCATTAATGAGAAATGGCATATTTACAAGAGAAAAGCCCTCACGCTCTGCCTCATCAACTGTAAGACCGCAGTTGCTGTCAGTAATTACCGCTGTATTTTCCATAATTTATCATCCTTCCATATTTATATGTAATAAAAATTTACGGATTTTCTTTTACTGATCAGAAAGTATATATGGAGTGAAAAAAGTTGTCAACGCGCCGAAATGCGGTATTCATAACCATATCACATAGAGAACATTTTCAATAAATATTATAATAAATATTCACAGAATATTATCGGAGAAAATTTAAAAACGGTCCACAAAAAATCACCGGCGGAAATTTCCGCCGGTGATTTTATCATACTTTTCCAAATTACAACATTATCCGAATCATCAGAAGGAATGCACAAGATCATTGACCGCATCAGCCATGGCCTTTGACTTCTTATCGGCATCTTCCATGCTGCCGCCGACTATACCATAGTAGAACTTGATCTTTGGCTCAGTACCTGAAGGTCTTACACACATCCATACCTTATCGGACATATCGAAGTAGAGTACATTGGACTTCGGAAGACCGGTCGGCTTTACATCGCCTGTAGCGGTATCAAGGATCTTATCATTCTCATAATCTCTGAATGAGAGTACCTTATGACCGCAGAATTCCTTTGGAGGATTGCTGCGGAGCTCATCCATGATCCTGCCTATCTTTGCGAGACCTTCAATTCCCTCCATAGTTACGGACTGTACGCCATCCTGATAGAATCCGTAGCGCTTATACATATCCATCATGACATCCCATAGGGTAAGACCCTTTGTCATATAGTAAGCAGCTGCTTCGCAAAGAGCCATAGTAGCATCGACAGCATCCTTATCCCTTGCATGTGTACCGATAAGGCAGCCATAGCTCTCTTCGAATCCGAAAAGATATGTTCCTTTTCCTGTGGTCTCGAACTTAAGGATCTGCTGACCAATATATTTAAAGCCTGTAAGGACTTCTATAACATCGACTCCGTAATTTTCTGCAACGGCATCTGCGAGATTGGATGTAACGATGGTCTTTATGAGCTTGCCATCCGCAGGAAGCTTGCCGTCGCGGGCCTTCATCTGTGAAAGCTCATATTCAGCAAGAAGTGAGCCCGACATATTTCCGGTAAGAGGAATATATTCACCTGAAGCAGTATCCTTTACATAAACGCCTAGTCTGTCTGCATCAGGGTCGGTGGCAAGAGCAATATCAGCATCCTGTTCTTTTGCAATGTCAAGGGCAAGCTTGAATGCTGCCTTATTTTCCGGATTAGGATAATCGACTGTAGGGAAATCGCCATCAGGCTTCTCCTGCTCGGGAACTACTGTTACATGCTTGAAACCAAGCTCTTCAAGGACTCTTCTTACAGGGATATTTCCCGTACCATGAAGAGGAGTGTAGACGATTTTAAGCTTGTCGCCCATTTCCTTAATGCTGTCCATATGGATAACGTTCTTCTTGAGCTCTTCGATATATGGATCATCAATATCCTTTCCGATCTGGATATACATGCCGTTCTTAACAGCGCTTTCCTTATCGGTGGTCTTTACGCTTGCCCAGTCCTTAACATTCTTTACACAATCCATGATGCCCGTATCATGAGGCGGTGTGATCTGTGCTCCATCCTCCCAATATACCTTATAGCCATTGTACTTTGCAGGATTATGACTTGCTGTAATGTTTATGGCAGCTGCTGCATGAAGCTTTCTGAGCGCGTATGAGATCTCAGGTGTAGGACGAAGAGACTCGAATACATAAGCCTTTATACCGTTTGCAATAAGGCAGAGTGCGGACTCATCAGCAAACTCCGGCGACATATGTCTTGAATCATATCCAATGACTACACCCATATCGGCCTTGCCCTGTGAATTGATATAATCTGCAAGTCCCTGAGTCGCCTTCCTTACTGTATAGATATTCATCCTGTTCGTTCCTGCGCCGATGATGCCGCGGAGCCCGGCAGTTCCGAACTCAAGCTCCTTATAGAAGCGCTCCTTGATCTCATTGTCATCATCAGCGATCGACTTAAGTTCCTTTTTTGTTTCTTCATCAAAATAAGGATCTGTAAGCCACTCATTGTAAGAGTCCTTGTAATCCATCTTTAATCCTCCTTAAAGTTAAGTGTTAACAGGGCTTTTTTGAAGCTTTTAAATGCACTGTATGGTTTAAACAGAGCATTTATAAAGCTCTTAAAGGCACCCATATATTGTTTCATTTTCAAAAAAACATTTGCAATAATTTTAATCCAGTTAATGGCATTTTTCAAGGGTAAGCCATCATCCGCTGACACCGGTATTAAAGTATTATTCTATCATTGAAGAGTGCCGGTTTCAGGACTTGAAGTCGGAGAGGCAGGAGAAAAATCCTGGTCGGGACTTTCTTCCTGCAAAGCCGGAAATGACAGAGTGCTGTCTTTTCCATCATCGAGGATGTCGACCTGATAAGACTTTGTGGAATATCCCGCCATGGAGAGTGTTATGACTCTCGAGCCGATGACCTTGGTGAATGAACATGGCGCTATGCCCTTATATACGTTATCAAGATAAACAGATGCTCCTTCCGGTGCGTTCACTTTTATCACGTGATCGGAGTCTATCTGTTTTGTTGCAGCATCTGAGTCCGGATCTGAAGTTGAGGCTGCATTGCTGTTCTCATTACCGCCATTCTGCCCTCCATTTGAAGATTCGGAGGCTTCAGACAGCCTGATATTCACTGAAGAAGAGCTTCGGCTTACGTTTATGAGGCCGCTGTAGGTATTATAACCATCCAGTGAAGCGCTTATGGTATATGACCCGAATTTTAAAGGAACCGCCTGCTGGTAATTCACTTTGACTCCGTTGATCGAGAGCAGTGCGCCGTAAGGCTCAATATTGAACTTCACAGTCCCTGCGCGTACAGGGGCAGCCTTATATTCTGAAAAATCAAGAACCGTTTCTCTGCCTGACCTGACTACCGCTTCCTTTTCCGCAGTCATTCCGGCATTGCTTAAAAGTACTGAATAAGTTCCGGCCGGCACATCCACGCTCATATTCCTGGTAATGCTCTGATATGCGGCTCTGCCTATGGTCGCCATACCGCCAATGAACGGCTTGTAATGCCTGAAAGTAATAGTTCCATGTCCATTGGAAACAACGATAGAATATACCTTAATGCCTCTGCCGCGGACCGTTATCACGTCTGCAGGGTCAATGTCGTCGACAGATACGCTGTCAACACCGCCTGTGCTGATATATGTATTCTGATCGTATTGATAGCTCTCTTCAGCAATATTCAGCATATTCTGATCCTTTAAGAAGCTGTGTGAATCATCATCCTTATATTCCCATACATCTTCCGGAACTGAAAGCGACGATATTCTCAATGAATGAATATCATAGACCGCATTCATGACCATGCCGATCTCAAGATCAGCTGCATCGACCGGCTGACCGAACTTATTGGTGATCAATGAATCAGAATCGAAATTAAGAGTCAGAAGATCCGGGCCGGAAAGTTTCCTCATGGTAACCATATTAAGGGTATCCTCAACATTAATAATTATACCGGCCTCCTCTGTATTTAAGTTCTCCGGAGAAGGTAATGGAGAAGGCGAGGCCTGACTGCCGAATATCACAGTGCCATCCGAGCCGGAAAGACCGCATGAGGCCAAAATAAAAGCAGTAAATATTATCACTGTAAGTGATAATAATCTTTTCATTTTACCCTCCTTTCATATTGCGGCAAAGAATTTCAGATGATCCCTTTAAGACTGCTTAAGATCCCTTCGGCCACATCAGGCTTATTCATGGTATAGATGTGGATATGGCTGACACCATTTGCCAGCAGCTCAACGATCTGCTCGGCCGCATATATGATGCCCGCCTGTTTCATGGCTGACGGTGTATCTCCGAACTGATCTACCATAGCCTTGAAACGTGGAGGTATGATACAGCCTGAAAGCTCTACGGATCTTTTCATCTGTGCGGCTGTTGTTACGGGCATGATGCCTGCGAGTACAGGAACCTGGACTCCCGCATCACGAAGCCTGTAGATATAATTAAAGAATACGGAATTATCGAAGAACATCTGAGTAGTCAGAAACTCACAGCCGGCCATGGTCTTCTCTTTTATATGCCGGATATCCTCATCCTTTGTCTTTGCATCAGGGTGCTTTTCAGGATAGCAGGCACCTCCTATGCAGGCTTCAGGATAGAGCCTCTTTATATCAGCGATAAGATCGGTCGCATGTCTGTACTGACATGCGTCACCGCCCGGGAATTCTACGCCCTTAGGGATATCCCCGCGAAGGGCAAGGATATTCTCTATACCGGCTTCTTTAATAGAATTGATCTGAGTCCCGATATTCTCCCTCGTGGATGTTATACAGGTAAGATGGGCAATAGACGGTACACCTTTCGCTTTTATCCTCTTAGCTATGTCAATGGTATATCTGCTGGTCCCCCCGCCCGCGCCATACGTACAGCTCATGAATGATGGTTTGAGTTCTGCGATCTCATTGACAGCAGATACGACCCTTTCATAGCTTGTATCCTTCTTAGGCGGGAAGACCTCCATGGAAACAGTTACCTTATTCTGACTTAGAACTTCTGATATCTTCATAATCTTTTTATATCCTTGCTATAATTATTTATCACTCATATCTCTCATCAAAGACTCTCTTTGACTTCTTCTCGCTCCTAGGAAGAACTCCAAGCTCCACTACCTTTACAAGAGGTGTGAATCCGATCCTTTCCTTTACACGGGCAGCTACTTTATCAGACTCTTCTTTGAAATCGATGTCGCCGGTAGTCTCAACGTATATACGCATGGTATCCTTGCCCTCAAGATGGGAGATATGTATCTGATACTCGCTTGAAAGCTCAGGGAACTCAGCGAGGATCTCTTCTATCTGCTTAGGGAATACATTTACGCCCTTGATCTTCATCATATCATCACTTCTGCCTGCTATTACGTCGATCCTTGGGAACCTTGAACCGCACTTGCACTGACCAGGTATGATCCTTGAAATATCGTGAGTACGATAGCGGATAAGAGGCGCTCCCTCTTTTACAAGAGTAGTAAGAACTATCTCACCCCACTCACCGTCAGGAAGATTCTTTCCGGTCTTAGGGTCTATGATCTCAAGGTATACATAATCGTCCCAGATATGCATGCCTTCTTCGTATCTGCAGCTTATGCCTATGCCGGGACCATATATTTCCGTCAGGCCATAAATATCATATATTTCAATACCGAGCTCACCTTTGATACGGTTTCTCATCTTCTCGCCCCAGCGCTCTGAACCGATAACGCCCTTCTTTAAACAGATCTGGTCGCCAATGCCGCGCTTCTCGATCTCTTCTGCAAGGAGAAGTGCATATGATGATGTCGCGCAGAGGACTGTTGACTTCATATCGATCATGAACTGAAGCTGTTTATTGGTATTGCCAGGTCCCATAGGTATAGTCATGGCCCCCAGCTTCTCGGCACCGTTCTGGAAGCCTATGCCTGCTGTCCACAGACCGTAGCCCGGTGTGATCTGGAGCCTGTCTTTATTGGTAATGCCTGCCATCTCATAGCATCTGCTGAACTGGATCGCCCAGTCATCAACATCTTTTGCGGTATAAGGTATGATGACCGGGGTCCCCGTAGTACCTGATGAAGAGTGTATACGAACTATCTCTTCCTCCGGAACTGCCATGAGCCCCAGCGGATAAGCATCTCTAAGATCCTGCTTCTGTGAAAAAGGAAGGTTTAAGAACTCTTCTTCACTCTTAATGCCACTGATGCCGGCCTCCTTAAGCTTCTTTCCATAAAAATTGTCGCACTTTACAAGTCTCTTTATCTGTGCGTCAACTTCAGCAATCTGTTCATCATTAATGTGCATAGTTACATGTTTCCTTTCATAAATTACATTACCGCCCTATATTATTATATCTTAAGAAAATACGAAGCCCTGATATATATTATCAGGAGATCATCATATATCTCATTCTTATCGTAAAGATCAAAAATTTTCATATATCCACATCAGAAGACCGGGAGATAATCATACTTTTCCATTCATATCAGAATGAGTAATCCAGGGCCTTCATATTGAGCTCATGGAACTTTTCCGGCACTTTATCGAGCACTGCCTGCTTTATATCCTGTACTTCAAGACCCAGCACCCCGGTACGGGCAGCTGCGCCCAGAAGAAGCACGTTCATTACCTTTGAGTTCTTAAGATCTGCCATTGCCCTGTCGGTATCCAGAAGATAAAGATCATTAACGCTTTTCTTTAAATAAAGAATAATGGCTTCAATGTCATAATGTGACTGGCCTACCATAGCAGATACGGGCATCACAGGATGGGTACTTGCTATGACAGTTCCGTCGGGTCTAAGATATGGAAGCATTCTTAAAGCCTCTGCAGGTTCAAATCCGATTATTATATCTGCTTCGCCCTTTCCTATAAGAGGCGATGATGCCTCACCAAGCTTAATATTCGAGAATACACTTCCGCCGCGCTGAGCCATGCCTATGGTTTCAGCTGTTTTCACTTTCATTCCCTTCTTCATGGCCGCACCGGCTATAAGTGATGAAGCAAGGATAGTGCCCTGACCGCCTACTCCGCATAGTATTATATTCTTAGACATTTTAAGCATCCTCCTTCAGACTCTTTCTCACTGTACTAAAAAACCGGACTTCCTATCAGACATTCTTACAGCCTCCTTCTATGGCACCTACAGGACATACATTCTGGCAGAGGGTACACCCTGTGCAGAGAGACTGATCTATAAAAGCCTTCCCGTCTTTCATGATGATGGCAGGGCAGCCGAGAGTATTGATGCACTTCCTGCAGGAGATGCACTTAATAGGCTCTACGAAGCACCTTTCTCCCTTTGGCTTATACTTAACTATACATGGAGACTTAAATATAATAGCCTTTACACCAGGCTCTTCAGACACGGTCCTTACCGTATCAACTGCATCGTCAAAGTCAAGCGGATCAACAGTGACAACTGTTTTAAGGCCTATACCCCGGAGAACGTTCTCAATACTTACCTTTTCAACGATCTCGCCCATCATGGTCTGTCCTGTGCCCGGATGAGGCTGGTGGCCTGTCATGGCTGTAGTAGAATTATCGAGAATTATCACCGTGATGTTTGCCTGATTGTAAAAAGCATTTATGACGCCTGTGATGCCTGACGCGAAAAATGTGGAATCTCCGATGAATGAAAATGCAACAGTATCGGGCTCTACGTGGTATACGCCCTGGGCGATCGTTATGTCTGCACCCATACAGAGACAGGTGTCACACATATCCAGAGGTTTGGCATTTCCAAGTGTATAACAGCCTATATCTCCGGCATATATCGTCTTCTTTCCCCTCATTGCTTTCTTTACTGCATAGAATGAAGCACGATGAGGACAGCCTGCACAGAGTACAGGAGGACGTATAGGGAGATCAGGCCTGACAGGTGCGCTTCCGGCACAGCTTGAAAGAGGATCGTTCCCGGACCTAAAGTCAGCCCTAATACCATCTTTGTCATCATTAATGGCGATTGAGTCAGATGCATAAGCTTCAGGATCGTACCTGCTTAAGAATCCGTCAAGTATGCCCTTTACTTCATCAATAGTATTCTCTCCGGCATTCTTCACCATATGGTCCAGTTTGCCATGGATATTTACAGAAAGATGGTTCTTACCAGCAGCAAATATAAGAGCTCTCTCGAGTACAGGATCAAGCTCCTCCACACAGAGTATCTCTGAAAGCCCCTCCATGAACTTAAGAGCAAGGTGTTCCGGAAACGGGAAAGGTGTACTTACCTTAAGGACTGCCGGGTGTTCGTGACCTTCAAGTGCATCCATCACATATGAATAACTGATTCCATGAGTCACTATGCCTGTATTCTTATATTTGCCGGTCCCGGGGATGATAAAGTTACCCCTGTAATCAGAAAAAATTTCAGCAAGCTCTTCATTTCTTTTTTCGATGAGACCGTGGTTTACAACCGAAAGCTTAGGGAAGATCACCCAGCGGGACGAGTCCTTTATAAAGCCCTCAGGGACGACAGTTTTATATTCTTCAAGGTCTTTTATATCTATAGCCTCATAGCCGTGATCTACCCTTGTAGTAGGCCTGAAAATGACAGGCGTATGATATTTTTCAGAAAGTTCAAATGCATCCTGGATCATCTGATAAGCCTCAGATACCGAAGACGGATCGAGAACAGGTATCTTTGAATACATGCCGAATGTCCTTGTGTCCTGCTCGGTCTGTGATGAAATAGGGCCGGGATCATCAGAAACAAGTATTACCATTCCTCCCTTGACCCCTATGTACTCAAGGCTCATAAGCGGGTCTGAAGCCACATTAAGTCCTACCTGCTTCATTGTGACCATTGATCTGGCACCTGTGTATGCGGCACCTGCAGCCACTTCAAGTCCTGCTTTCTCATTTACCGACCATTCTACGTAAACATTGCCTGTCTTTCTCTTTGCGACTGTCTCAAGCACCTCTGTAGAAGGAGTTCCGGGATAGCCTGCCACCACACTTACTCCTGCTGCCAGGGCCCCTAAACCTATCGCCTGATTGCCCATCAAAAATTCCTTGTGCATGATCTTCTCCCTGATCTTAAATTTTCCACCCTGTAATTTTATTAAAGTTACCTGACCCTGAATGAAGCGACCTGTACGTGTTTCTTCTCTGTGTCGGAGACCGCCTTTATATAATAATTGCCCTTACGGAATCTGAATACCTGCAAATTAGCCTCTCTGTCTGATCCGGGTATCTTTATCACTTTGGTGTTTATAATACAATCACTGAGCTTCTTTCCGCGCAGACGCCGCCCGTTTCTTTTTATAATGTAATTCCAGCTGTTCTTTACATATACCCTCGCTGTCTTATTGAATGTACGTCCCCGGTGACTGCCGCGGATCGAAATAAGAGCGCGGTTAAAGTCTGAATCCCAGTTCCTGCACTTTTCGACTGAGAAGAAATTTCTATATACCTTATTTAACTTGGTAATTATTGCCTGCTTATCCTGCTCAGGAGTACTGACACTTGCTTCTGTATAAGCATAAAGCTCCTGTGCTGAAAAAAGCTGGGATGAAAGCATATGGAATGTTACAGTATTAGGAGTTTTCTCATCTACTATTCCATTCGTATTGACCACCTTGTATGGAAATGTAATGACAAGGTCTGCATATTCAAAATATTGATCAAACAGTTCTTTATTATCTCCTGACAGTCCCATCTGTGACTGTACAGCGTTCTCCTGACCATTTCCTGCATAGGCATAGAACTCAGTAGGAGTTATCTTCATACTGGGTTCTTCCTTCATAAGATCTGCTGTAGTTGCATATTTGGCATTATCTTCAGCTGTAGAAGACGCAACATAATAATCCTTGCCGTTGATATTTTCAATAGTAAGGCCGTCATCAGCATCGGTAGCGGATGCACCGCTTCCAAATGAATCAATAAGCGCTTTATCATATCCCATCTTTGATGTGACATTTACTGTACTGTCCGGATTTACAGTAATATTTCCAACCATAAAGCAGCCTGTAAATGTAAACATTGCTGTGCAGACAGCCATACATAAAATAATTTTCTTAATATCCATAATAATATTCTTTATTTTCATAATAATTTCTCCTGTACGGTAAGGACTCCATAAGAATCAGTAATACGTTCCCAGAAAGTGATACTTTCCCGGAATAAGAAAGGTTTTCCATTCAGGAAACAGAACGTGTCATATCACTCTCCGCTTTCCTTAAACTGCTCAAAAAATTCCGGGCACATCTCAAGAAGGGTGCTTCCCGGCCTTTCCGGTCTGAAAAGATCTATCACCGGTTTCATGACTCTTTCAAATTCTTTTTTGTGTTTGCTTAAGATAAATATCTCCGCTGTATTCATGGCATCTGCAAGGGCTGTATGCTGATCTCCCTGAAAGGTATAATCCGCTGAAGCGACGGCATCAGAAAGCTTTACAGACTTGCTGGTACCAATGAGGAGCGAGAACTCTGCCTGAAAGTCATGCCAGAGAGCCGCCATCTTCTTAACATCTGATTCATGTACCCTTTTAAAAGCCGATTCATGCTCAAACTGTCTTATATCGGACATGCTCCATGAATAATAAGCTGTCTTATCGCCTCCTACCCATTTGATAAAGTCGGTCATTGCCTGGTCGTACTTA
Source organism: Lachnospiraceae bacterium (assembly GCA_036343175.1). Taxonomy (GTDB): domain Bacteria; phylum Bacillota; class Clostridia; order Lachnospirales; family Lachnospiraceae; genus JAEEJA01. The sequence goes on along the minus strand of JAZASR010000007.1, from coordinate 22,623 downwards.
GGCGCACCTTTTACCATATCATCTGTTATTCCTGTAAGATCATAAATGATAGGATCTATCGGACCGAAATCAGGGTCTACATAGGTCTGGTACTTATCGATGATCTTATAATCCTTATCCATCTTTACTGCACCGATCTCGATCAGTTCGCTTGAAAGATGGTCTCCTCTCTCATTCTCCTGTCTGGGGATTTTATTCATCTCCAGATCTATCATTACGTGGTTCATATATCGGTCTGCCTTATTGTATTATTTTGACAAAATACGAACCTTTCCGTATTTTGCGTATAAAAGATCTGAAAAAACATCCGTCTTTTTTTCGTACACTGCACTTAAAGCTCCGCAAAGGTCCGGCTTTCTGTATGATCCGGGCTCAATAAAGTCTGCAGGTAGATCTTTTATCACACAGTATACTTCAAAAATCAGCTCAGCTCAAGGTTCGGATAAGCGTTTAAAGTCAGATCGGAACGGACTCCGGCCTGATACTCATAGAAGCCCTGACTGGCTATCATGGCTCCATTGTCAGTGCAGAAGACCGGTGAAGGGAAAAGCACTTCGATCCCGCGCCTGTCACCCTCTGCCTTAAAGAGAGCTCTGAGAGCTGAATTCGATGCTACGCCCCCTGCTATACATATACGCTTTTCATGGTGAGCTGAAGCATAATGCATGCTGTGACCCACCAGCACGTCTATGACAGCCTGCTGGAATGAAGCGGCAACATCTGCACGGTTGACGGCTTCACCTTTCATTTCCATGGAATTAAGGTAATTGAGGACTGCCGACTTGACGCCTGAAAAACTGAAGCTGTATTCGCTTCCCCCGACCTTTGCCCTTGGAAATTCTATTGCGTAAGGATCTCCTTCTTTTGAGATCTTATCTATCTTCGGCCCGCCCGGGTACCCCAGCCCTATCGCCCTGGCAACCTTGTCAAATGCCTCTCCTGCTGCATCATCTCTCGTAACGCCTAAAACTTTGAAATCAGTATGTGAATCGACCTGCACAAGATGGGTATGACCTCCGGAAACCACAAGACAGAGAAATGGAGGTTCAAGGTCCTCATGTTCGAGATAATTGGCAGCTATATGCCCCTTGATGTGATTGACCCCTATAAATGGCTTACCGGCCGCATAGGCAAGTGCCTTTGCTGTACTTACACCTACAAGAAGCGGACCGACCAGACCGGGACCGCATGTCACTGCTACTGCTGTAATGTCGTCAAGGGTAACACAGGCATCTGAAAGGGCTTTTTTTATTACTGTGTCGACCTTCTCTATATGCTTTCTGGATGCTATTTCAGGCACCACCCCGCCATAAAGCGTATGTATATCTATCTGAGAATAAATCACATTGGAGAGCACATGTCGTCCATTGACCACAACTGAAGCTGCCGTCTCATCACATGAGCTCTCAAGTCCAAGGATCAATATATCTTTCATCATATTACCTTTCATTAATTATCATCAGTATTCATATTATCAGCACACAGATGATCATATTATCCGGTCTGCCTCTGATATTCCATATCAGTCTTCAAAATTGATCGTCTTCCATCTTCCGTCCTTGGAAGCCTTCGCTGATGGGAATATCTTTCTTATCTCTCCGATGTAATGCTCAGGATGTGTCATGGAAGGTGAATAATGGGTAAACCAGAGTTCGCGCACATGAGCGTCACTGGCAAGATAAGCTCCCTCCTGCATGGTCATATGCTTCTTTTCCTTTGCGTCCGCTGCCTTTTCTGTATCACCATACATGCCTTCACATATAAAAAGGTCAGAGCCTTCAGCACATTCACGGATGCGGTCAACCGGCCTTGAATCAGTGCAGTATGTTACCTTTATTCCTTTTCTTTTCTCTCCAAGCACCATATCAGGAGTGTATACCTGTCCATTATCAGGGTCTTCCACTGTATTTCCCTTTTGGAGGGGATTCCAGTATTTCAACGGAATATTCAGGGCTTTTGCCTTCTCAGGAAAGAACTCACCTCCTCTTGGCACCTCTATGCTGTAGCCATAGCATGTCACATTGTGATACACCCTGAAGGCTGTAATATTCATGCCCTTAATGGCAAATGTTTCTATCGGTTCTTCAAGCTCTGTATACTCAAGTGCAAAGGGCAGCGAAGGTGCTATGACAAGCAGGCACCTTATGACGTCCTTCAGGCCTTTAGGACCTATGATCCTTACCGGGTCCTTCCTGTCTGAATTAGCCATTGAAAGAAGGAGACCGCCTATTCCGCTTATATGATCTCCATGAAAGTGGGTAATAAGTATCGTATCAATAGGATTCATACTCCATCCACAGCTGCGGATGGCTACCTGAGTCCCCTCTCCTGCATCTATTAAGAGAGAGCTTCCGTTGAATCTCAGCAAAGCTGAGGTAAGATATCTTCCGGGAAGAGGCATCATACCGCTTGTTCCCAAGAGACATACATCGAGCATCGTAATATTTCCTTTCTATTGTCCAAAAGTATCCAGCTTTCACAACTTTTATATGTTCAGGGCATACCATAATTGCTGCTGCATACTTTAATTGCACTGCATGGCTTAATTGCACTGCATGGCTTAATTGCACTGCAAGGCTTAAAATTTGCCTCATGCCTTAAATTTACCAGTCCGACTTTGCTCAAAATAATAAACGTGATCATTAGCATTTATATTTCGAGCATCATAATAATGGCATCCTCAAGCGGATCCCGGTAGTAGGCGCGGCGTGTGCTGATCTTCTTAAAGCCCAGGGATGCATAAAGGGAAATTGCTGATATATTGGACGCACGTACCTCCAGCATAACTTTCTCAACGTGACGCTCTTTAAGCAGAAAAAGTCCCCGTAACCATAGGGCTTTTGCTATTCCCTGTCTTCTGTGTGCAGGGCTTACTGCAATATCTAAAAGATCCGAACATTCGAATAATACCTGAAAGCAGATAAAACCAACTATATCCGCAGGATCTTCTTTCCCGCAGCACACAAGCCAGACCGAATGCTCTTTATCTACATTATCAGTAAAATCATGCAAATGCCAGGGATCTGTTTCCGAGTCCTTTTCAATGGACAGACAGGGTCCGGCGTCCGCCAGTGTCATTCTCCTGATCTCATATTTTTCATTCAGCAGCATATTATAAAATTCTTCCGGTTTCTTTGTCATCCACATCTGATAGTATTTTCATGATGATATCCCCTGCTTAAGGGTTAAAAATATCATCCTTCTGCTTTCTTCTCTTCAGCTTCTCTCTCAGCCTGGGATCTGCGAAGGTATTCCGGTTTGAATTCATTCACAGGGACTGTGAGTCCGTCTTCCAGCATTTTCTCAGCACACATGCATATTGATGCGGCAGACTGTTTTGCCATATGGGGCAGAGCGAACCTATGCGGACACTTAAGCTTTTCATCTATCCGGTCACGGAAGACCGGGATCCCGTCTCCTACGAAGCTTACCCTGATACTTTCATCATTGCAGGCCTTATCACCGTTCACATGAACTTTCTTTTCTTCCTCATGATGTTCAGCATCGATATTTTCCAATTGAGCTATCAGTTCATCAATTGAACAGGCCTGCTCGGGAAGAACGCACAGGAAATGATCATCTGACCACTTATATGCGGCTGTATAGACCTGATCGCGCCTGGCATTCATAATAGAACAGATAATGGAATCTGAAGGCCCCGCATAATTTTCAGCCAGAGAAAGAAGCGTGGATACAGGGGCTATATCTACCCCGAGCGCAATTGCAAGTCCCTTTGCAGTTCCTGCTCCTATACGTAAGCCTGTAAATGAACCCGGCCCCCTGGATATTGCTATGAGGCCTATCTCCTTTACATCTGTGCAGCCATTCTTAAGTGTCTGGTCAATCATAGGCATAAGAGCTGCTGAATGTGTATAACCCGTATCGCTCATGCTGGCAGAAAGGATCTTTTCCTGATCTGTATCATATACTGCGGCAGAAGCTGAAGTGCCGGATGAATCTATTCCCAGTATTTTCATTTTACGATCTCTCTTTCATTCTTTGTCACTGTGATCTTCCTGTAATCGAAACCTTTTTGCAGGTCCTTTTCAATGGATATATGAACCGCGTCTTCCGGAATCAGCTCACTTATATTGTCTGCCCACTCGACCAGTGAAACATAATTGCCGAAGAAATAATCCTCATATCCTGTTTCATCCATTTCCAGGGGATCTATGATCCTGTATACATCAAAATGCGCAAGCGGGATGCGTCCTTCTTCGTATGTTTTCAGAATAGTGAAAGTCGGACTGTTTATAACTGTTTTTATCCCAAGCCCCGCGCCAAAACCCTTGGTAAAGACAGTCTTTCCAACTCCGAGGTCGCCGTCCAGTGTGATGACCATGCCGGGTCCGGCCTTTTCTGCAAGACCTGCAGCTATCCGTTCTGTCTCTTCTTCGCTTCTGCTCTCAAATATCTTTTTCATATCTTTCTTAACACCATTATGATAAATATTATCTATTTCTCTGACACCTTACCTGTCAATATCTTTTCTTCGTTATTTCTGACTATTGCAATATCGAATTTTTCTCCCTTTCCAATATTATAAATAAGGGAATTGAATTCATTCATGCTCGATATATCATTACCATTTATCTTTGTAATAGTATCTGCATTTCTGAGTCCGCTTTCAAACGCCGGTGATTCCGGATCGACCTGATCGATATATATGCCAGGCGTCAGGTTATCCTCTTCTGCTTTTTCCTTATCTACACCTGTCCCTTTAATGCCGAAATACAGACGTCCGTTTCCCGCCTCAAGCCCAAGGATCTCACTCCTCAAAGAATCAATACTTATAAAAGACATATTTCCTTTGCCTGTGCGTTCATCTGTAGTGATGATGCCGACTATCCTGCCATTTATATCAGAAACAAAGCCGGATGCCTGAGGATAATAAGGAATATCCGTTTTTATTATCTTTATTTCATTATCAGTGCTCTGGAAGTCCATTGTATTGGTCACGATTCCCGTAACAACCGTATCAAGGCATCCATCCGGACATCCGACAGCAATAACGAGGTTTCCTCTTATCAGCCCCGCGCTGTCAGATAATAAAGCTTTCTTTAATGACTGTGCTTTTTCTTCAGGAAAATCGGACTTTTCAGCAGAAAAGACAGCAAGTCCGATATTCTTATCCTCTCCCAGCATATCGACAGCCACGGAGAAGTCATCTCCGACCTGCATTGAGCTCTTGGAATATTTTCCATCTGCGCCCGATGCGACAATATAATAGTGCTCGTCGTCCTCATCGAAAATAAGTCCCGGAACAAGAGAGTCAGGATAGTTAACACCTGTATCATCTGCGGAATTCACAGTAAAGGATGTTATGGAATCATTAAAAGAATTGCCGATTCCAGCGAGTTTTTTTGACACATCTTCATATCCCTGCAGAGTAGTAAGGTCTTCCGGCATTATGGCATTGCTTACAGTCTCAGTCTGCGATCTTTCAGCGGCCGGCGTTTCTGAAGTGCTTACAGTCGGTGTTTCCATGCCTTTTCCATTATCATCCAGATAAGGAATGCTGATAAAATGATTGGCTACAAAGAAAGTAACGCCTGCTACCATTCCAAAGAAGAGGGCAAGAAGAAGTGTCACTCCCACTCTCCTGCTGTAGACTCTTAAGTTATTCTTATGATCGATCTTAAGAGTCTCACGGATAAACCTGTCCTTATCCTCTGCAGCCTTTTTCTTCTGTTTCTTTTCTTCTATGCGTCTTTTTTTTCTTTCAGCTCTTTCTCTTTTTTCGTCAGATAATTTTTCATTCTCCTTTTCAGGATCATCATGTAAATTATCACTCGTTCCCATAGGTGCACCTTTCTGATATTAATATCTCCAAAATTACCCTATATGGTATTATTTACATCTCGCTCTGAACTGCCTTAAGTGAGAATATGAACTCTGTTCCTGCTCCGGGAGTACTGATACAGCTGATATTCTCACCATGGGCATCTATTATTTCCTTTGTAATGGAAAGTCCAAGACCGCTTCCCTTTTTATCCCTTCCACGGGAAGAATCGATCTTAAAGAATCTGTCCCATATCTTATTCTGGGCTTCAGATGATATTCCGATGCCATTGTCTTTTACAGATACAAATGCTTTGCTGTTGCGTACTGAAGTACTTACAGTAATATTTCCGCCTTCGTGGCTGAACTTGACAGCATTGTCAAGAAGGTTCTGGATCACCTGCTCGATCTTGTCCTGATCAGCATTGATCATCAGTGTTTCTGAAGAGAACACAAGATCTATCGTGATATTTTTTTCCCTGCACCGTCTTTCAAATGGAGCCGCACTCATCCTGATCACCGGTATCAGATCAAAGTCAAGGCGTTCAAGCTTCATAGTGGCGCTGTCGAATTTATTCAGCTCCAGGATGTTATTGGTCATCTTGATAAGACGTTCGGTCTCAAAAAGGATTATTTCATAATATTTTTTCCCTTCCTCAGGAGGGATGGTTCCATCATAAAAGGCCTGAGTGTAACCCTTTATGGAAGTAAGGGGAGAGCGGAAATCGTGCGATACGTTTGCTATGAACTCTTTCTGCTCATTTGCTGTATTCGCGCTTTTCTCACCTATATACTTAATGGAATCATAGAGGTCTGCAAAGTCATTATGAGGTCTTTTACCGGAAAGATCTGCAATACCGTTTGCATAATTTCTGGCAGCAGATATAAGCTTCATCATAGGTATCTTAAAGTCAAGATACAGAAATGTCATAATGAAGAAAAGTATGCACATGAACAGTATAAAGCAGATAATAATGTTATCTGAAAATGTCACTGCTTCTTCTTCGATATTTTCAAGAGAAGTAAACTCTATAACATAGCCTCTCAGTTTCATATTTCTGCTTACCGGACAGATGACATACAGATTATCATCTGAAAGAAGCTCTTTTAATGCATCGCCTGAATATACCTGATAATTCAAAAATGTCTTTGAATAGTCAAAAATATTCTTTCCCCTGACATCCTCATTCTCAGTGCAGAACAGTATCTCCCCATCAGCCTTTACTGCCATGGTGCCATATCCCGATACTTTTTCCGTATTGAAAAGGACCGACTCTGCATACATACTGTCAAGATTTGAACGAAAAAGGCTGTTGTACATATTAGTGATAGATGAAGCCTGCCTGTACATTGCATTTACGTTATTCTCATAAACAGTTTTATAATTAAGTCTATGGCCGTAGGTATTCACAAGGACAAGCATTATAATGAACAGCAGCAGATAAGTCATGAGCCACCGCACTCTGAAATTCAACATATATTATACTCCGGTCAGCTGATCCGGGACTTAGGCTCACGCAATATTCAAAAGCTTAAAGCTCTGTCCGGATAATAAAAATACCGATCATTCCTTCTTCTTGGGCTCGAATTTATATCCTATGCCCCATACAGTCGAAATGCTCCACTCATGGTCTCCTGCAAACTTTTCACGGAGGCGCTTGATATGGACATCGACAGTTCTTGTATCTCCCATATAATCGTAGCTCCATATATGATCCAGAAGCTGCTCACGGGTAAATACCTGATTAGGATGAGATGCGAGGAAATAAAAGAGTTCAAGCTCTCTTGGCGGCATCTCGATCTTTTCTCCCTTATAAAATACGTTATAATCCTTCAGACTGATAGTCAGATCAGGAAGACGGACTATCTCATCGTCAGGAGAGTCCGGTGACGATATATTCTTTGCCTCAGGCACTTCATTGTAACGCCGGAGTACTGCCTTCACTCTTGCAACCATCTCTTTATTATCAAATGGCTTGATAATATAATCATCGGCTCCGAGCTCAAGTCCCAGGACCTTATCGAAGGTCTCGCCTTTCGCAGACATCATGATCACCGGTACCTTTGTAAAGCTTCGTACATTTCTAAGGACCTCATAGCCGTCCATTCCGGGCAGCATGATATCCAAAAGGATAAGATCCGGCTGATACTGCTTTACTGCCTGAACTGCTTCAAGACCATCGTTTACAGCCATGGTATCGTAGCACTCTTTCTTTAAATACAGGGAGACCAGACCGGCAATGCTTTCGTCATCGTCAACTATCAATATCTTCTGCTTTTCTGCCATTAAATCTCCTTCCGGTCTATGGTATAAGCTGTCATACCGCTCATATCCATAAACATAATTTATCTGATAAAAATAATTTCTGCATCCTACTTCAAAAATACGATCGTTACTCCGATGTCTCCCTCTCCGGCCTCGCCGGACCGATAATCTTTGACATAATTCAGAGCATTCAGGTGCTCTGCGACTGCATGGCGGAGAGCGCCGGTCCCGCGGCCATGGATAATGCGGACAGTTGAGAGTCCTGCTATGTATGCGTCATCCATATATTTATCAAGGACAGGCATGGCTTCGTCGACTGTCATACCGATAATGTTCAGCTCGCTGTGCACGCTTGATGCCTTATCATGCTTAATGCGCCCTGCCCCGGTATTGGATCTGGTTCCGTTTATGACAAGATCCTGCTTATCCTTACGGGTTATAAGCTCTATATCCTTAATATTCACATCCGAAGTAAGGATACCCATAGTTACCTTCAAATTTCCTTTTCTATCAGGAAGGGTGCTGACTGTACCCTCGACCCCCATTGAAAGCACCTTTACAGGTGAACCTACTAAAAGTTTCTCAGGGTCGACCGGCTTATGCTTATCTGCTGAAGTCACGTAAGGGCCGGCGATCTTCGATGAACGCTTTTTCAAAGCAGAGCCGACCTTTCTTCTTTCTGCCTCCAGATCACTCAAAGAAGCCTGCCTGCCTGCCTTCATGAACTTTCTTATGGTCTCATCTGCAGTATCTTTGGCATCCGACAGGATCTCTGCTGCCTGACGGTTTGCGTTGTCCAGAATTTTGGACTTGGATGCTTCTATTCTTTCCTTTTCTTCCCTGAGCTCTTTGAGCCTGAACCCGGCCTGACGCCTCTTCTCTGCTGTAAGCTCTCTCTCATGCTCCAGCCTGTTTCTGGTCTTTTCCAGCTCTGAAACTACATCTTCAAAGTTCTTCTCGTCATTTGCGATATTTTCCGATGCCCTGTCTATTATATCATCCGAAAGACCAAGCTTCTTTGAAATTGCAAAAGCATTGCTCTTTCCGGGTATGCCTATGATAAGCTTATAAGTAGGGCTCAAGGTCTTCAGATCAAATTCACAGGAAGCATTCTCTACTCCATCTGTCTTAAGGGCAAATATCTTTAGCTCTGAATAGTGGGTCGTCGCCATTACGAATATACCTTTTTCGTGGAGGCTTTCAAGTATTGCCTGGGCAAGTCCTGCACCCTCTACCGGATCTGTTCCGGCTCCCAGCTCATCGAAAAGAACGAATGAGTCATTATCTGCTTTTTTAAGTATCGATACTATGTTTACCATATGGGCAGAGAATGTAGACAAGCTTTGCTCTATACTCTGCTCATCCCCAATATCCGCATATATTTCCTTAAATGGTATAAGGGTCGAGCCATCAAAGGCAGGAATATGCAGGCCGGATTCACCCATAAGCGTAAGAAGACCAACAGTCTTAAGTGATACAGTCTTTCCGCCTGTATTTGGTCCTGTTACGACCAGCATGTTATAATCTCCGCCAATGGTAATATCTACAGGTACGACCTTATCCTTTGATATAAGAGGGTGACGGGCTTTCTTCAGATTGACTACTCCCTCCTCTTTCGTTGCAAAGAGAGGCTGTGAACCCTTCATGGCCCTGGAAAGCTTTCCCTTGGCAAATATGAAGTCAAGTCTCTTTAAGGTCTTAAAGTCAGAAGTAAGGGCACTCTCGCATCCTGCACACATCTCTGACAGACGGGCCAATATTCTTTCTATCTCTTCCTTTTCTTTTCCTTCAAGGAGCTTTATCTCATTATTCAGATCAACGACTGCCTGAGGCTCTATAAAGACTGTTGCGCCGGATGCTGACTGATCATGGACCATACCCGGAAACTGTGAACGGTACTCCTGTTTTACAGGCAGACAATAGCGGTCATCACGCATAGCAATAACAGAATCCTGCAGCATCTTGCCATGAGAGCTTATGATGCGGCTCAAAGAGGCATGGATCTCATCAGCCTTGGACTTTTTCTTCCTTCTGATATCGAAAAGCTCCCGGCTCGCATCATCCGCCACCTCATCGGGTGCCGGAAGTGCGCGGTTTATCTCCTTCATGACAGACGGTACAGGCATAAGAGACTGATAATACTGATCCAGCGAATCCCCTGTACTCTCCTCACCATCTGTTATGCTCTTATCAAAATAGGTCTTAACAGTTCCGGCTTTTGAAAGAATACTGGCAAGACGGATGAGTTCAGAAGCAGAAAGGACTGCCCCTACCTTAAGTTCTGCAAGAGCCGGTCTGATATCGGTGACTCCGCCGAATGATACAGCCCCCTGTGTAAGTATATGGGTCAGAGCATCGCTGGTCTCGCGGAGCTCAGACGTCATTTCCTCCACATTATCAAAAGGCATCAGACTCTTCGCGATCTCTTTTCCCGGGTCGCTGTCGCACATTTGAACGAGCATATCGATTATTCTGTTGTACTCAAGAGTTTTTAAAGCCTTGCTATTCATACTGAAATTCCTTAATGACATTTACAAAAAAATTTTCTTAAACCAGGTATATTCCCATGAACAGTATTCCATACTATATTCAAGTCAATACTTCCATATCCATGCACTACAATATTTCTCATACCTCGAATCTGCCTCCATGGTATCTTAAGAGGAAGTATTATCCTTAAATTCATCAGAAATACCATTAACTAACTTACTTTTCTGTAAAACAGCAAAAGATATAAGGCCTCCTTTACTGAACTATTATAACATTTATTAGCAGTACTGCCAATTACTTCCAGCATTGTACTTCAGGTATGTCGGCGCCAATATCCGCTGCATGGAAGACAGGATTCTTTCCTTACTTCTTCTGCTTTTCATAGTTCTTCAGTGCGCAGACTGCAAAGCCCGAAAATATGGTACATACAGAAAGATCTATGAAATTTACGCAAGGGTAAGCAGATCAGTCTTAAGAGCTTCAAGCTTACTGTCAGCATCTGAGTGAGAGTCTCCCTTTACTCCGTAATAGAACTTTATCTTTGGCTCTGTTCCTGACGGACGGACGCAGCACCATGCCCCGTTGTCGAGCTCATAATAAAGGACATTTGACTCAGGAAGACCGGTGGCTGTTACCTCTCCTGCTGCCATATCCCTGCGGGTGTCATTTTTATAATCACGGAAAGCGAGGACCTTATTGCCTCCAAGGCTCTCTACAGGGCACTCACGGAGCTTATCCATAATAGCTGCTATCTCAGCTGCACCGTTTATTCCTTTCTTTGTAATGGAAGTAAGCCCTTCTTTATAATAGCCATACTTTTTATACAGATCTTCCATGGCATCTATAAGAGTTTTACCCTCTGCCTTGTAGAAGGCTGCCGCCTCAGCAAGCATCATTACCGCTGCGCAGGCATCCTTATCTCTTGCATATGTCCCGGGAAGACAGCCATATGACTCCTCAAGGCCGAATACATAGTGGTGTGATCCTGTCTCCTCGAAGAGTCTTATCTGTTCACCTATGTACTTAAAACCTGTCAGTACTTCAATAAGGTCCACGTTATATGCTTTGGCCATAGGTTTTGCCATATCTGTTGTAACTATAGTCTCGACAAGAGCCGGATCCTCCGGCATAGTGCCTGTCTTAGTACGTTCTCTTAATATGTATTCGCCGATAAGCATACCCGACATATTTCCGGTAAATGATACGTACTCTCCTGTCTTTGCATCCTTTACGTATACACCGAGGCGGTCTGCATCAGGGTCTGTCGCAAGGACAAGATCCGCATCTTCCTTGCGGGCAAGTGCAAGGGCAAGCTCCCATGCCTTGGGATCCTCAGGATTAGGATATGCAACTGTAGGAAAATTACCATCCGGTACTGACTGGGCAGGCTCAGCTATAACATTTGTGAAGCCAAGCTCTCTCAAAAGTCTTCTCACAGGAACATTTCCGGTACCATGAAGAGGAGTATATACGATCTTCATACCGGGTGCCTGATCACGTATGATCTCAGGATGAATGGATATGCTCTTTACTTCGGCAATATATCTGTCATCAAAATCTGTCCCTATGATATTGTAAAGACCTTCTGCCCTGGCAAGATCCTCCCGCATGGTCTTAGCTTCAGAATACTCCCTGATATTCTTTACCTCTGCCATGATGTTCTTATCATGAGGGGGTGTGATCTGGGCTCCGTCCTCCCAATACACCTTATAACCATTGTATTCACGGGGATTATGACTGGCTGTGATTACTATGCCGGCTATGCAGCCAAGCTTTCGCACCGCGAATGAAAGTTCAGGCGTAGGCTTAAGTGACTCGAAGCGGTAGGTCCTGATGCCATTTGCATTGAGACAGAGGGCAGCCTCTCTTGAAAACTCAGGTGACATAATACGTGAATCATAGGCAATAGCAACGCCGCGGGACTCTTTTCCCTGTTTAATGATGTAATTTGCCAGTCCCTGGGTAGCCTTGCGGACAGTATAAAAGTTCATGCGATTGGTACCGGCACCGATCACACCGCGCAGTCCGCCTGTTCCAAACTCGAGTTCACGATAAAAACGGTCAGTGATCTCAGCTTCATTGTTCTTAATGCTTAGAAGCTCCTTCTTTGTATCTTCATCGAAGACAGGGTCGGAAAGCCACTTTTCATATTCTTTTTCTGCAGTCATACTCTTCTCCTTTAAGACTCATCGGGCATTTAAGGCACCGGACAATTTAATAAACATATACTAAAAAAACACTCACATATTCTTAAAGCACATATCTGATAAATTATACCGCCTCAGATGATTTTATGCAATTTATGGAAAATTTAATAAGGACATATATTATTTGACAGGTGAAGTACAGGTATTTAAATGATATAATCAATGGTACAATAAATACCGGCCTGATCTTATTAAAGACCGAACCGGCATGTATTCTGATAATGGTGATTTCTTATATATATATTAAGACAATACCGGAAAGTGAGATAAGATAACATGAAAGACGAGATCATCCGCGGCACGGCGCTGAATAATGAAGTGCGTTTTTTCGCTGCTTATACAAAAGAAACTGTTGAGGAAGCAAGAAGGATCCACAAACTCACACCAGTAACCACAGCAGCCCTTGGCAGGGCTCTTACCGCCGCTGCCATGATGGGTGCCATGTGCAAGAATGATAAAGAGGTCCTGACATTAATACTTGAGGGCGATGGACCCGCAAAGAGAGTTTCTGTAACAGGTGATGCAAAAAGCAATGTAAAAGGTCTTGTATATCAGCCTTCTGTAATACTTCCTCTTAAAGAAAACGGTCATCTGGATGTAGGAAAAGCCATAGGTCACAACGGTACTCTGACCCTCATACGTGACTCCGGCATGGGCGAGCCATACGTAGGCCAGACTCCTCTTGTATCAGGAGAAGTCGCTGAAGACCTTACCTACTACTTCGCAGCATCAGAGCAGATCCCTACGTCAGTGGGTCTTGGCGTACTTGTAGGAAGTGACGGAGAAGACAGGCCTGTAAAACATGCCGGAGGCTTCATCATACAGCTCATGCCAGATGCCGCGGACAAGACTATAGACTATCTTGAAAATTCACTTAAGGGAATTTCAACTATCACAGACTACTTCGAAGCAGGTAAAGACCTTGACCGGATCATGGTCGAAATACTGGGTCCGGATTTAAGGATCGATGAGCGCCGTCCGACCCGCTACCATTGCAACTGCAGCAGGGAAAGAGTCACAAAGGCTTTGATCGCTGTAGGAAAAAATGAGATCGAAGACATGATAAAAGATAATGAACCTGTCACCCTTCATTGTGAATTCTGCAAGAAGGACTATACTTTTTCGATCGAAGATCTGAAAAACATACTTCATAACACTTACTAAAAAAAAGGCTTCTTTGTCTTTCTGAAAATATATAAATCAAAAGTGTACGAATCAGATTTATCAAAAAGTGTCAGTAAAAGATGATAATGGATCAGCTCTGATTCATATGAAAATACAGAAGATGCTGATGATAAAAATAAAATATTATAAAGGGAGACACCATGTATATTCCAAATGAGAACAGATACGATACCATGAGGTACAGACGGGCGGGAAAGAGCGGGCTCCTTCTGCCTGAAGTTTCATTAGGACTCTGGCATAATTTCGGTACCCGCGATGACAGGACTGTAATGCGCGAGCTTATACTCACAGCTTTCGACAATGGCATCACACACTTTGATCTTGCAAATAATTACGGTCCTGAAGCCGGCGCTGCTGAAACTAACTTTGGAGAGATCCTTGCGTCAGACCTTAAAGGTTACAGGGACCAGATGATAATCTCGACCAAAGCAGGCTACTTCATGTGGCCGGGACCTTATGGAGATCACGGAAGCAAAAAATACCTGGTAGCAAGTCTGGACCAGAGCTTAAAGAGAATGGGGATCGACTACGTCGATATCTTCTACCATCACAGAATGGACCCTGATACCCCTCTTGAAGAGACCTGCCAAGCCCTCGACGGGATAGTAAAGAGCGGCAAAGCCTTGTATATCGGTCTTTCCAACTATGACGGGGAGACCATGACACGTGCCCAGGCAATATTTAAGGAGCTTCACACTCCATATATCATCAATCAGAACAGATATAACATATTTGACAGATTTATAGAAAAGAACGGGCTTGTCAATGCTGCTGTACGTGAAGGCCGCGGTGTCATAACATTTTCTCCTCTCGACCAGGGGCAGCTATCTGACCGCTACCTTGACGGGATTCCTGATGACTCAAGGGCGAAGCGCTATGGGAGCTTTCTCAAGGTGAAAGACATATCTCAGAAGAAAATAAAGCGGGTCAGAGAGCTTTCAGTTATGGCAGAAGACCGCGGACAGACCATGGCAGAATTTGCCCTCAGCTGGGTCATCTCCCACGACTTCGTAACAAGCGTCCTGATCGGTGCAAGTAAGCCATCGCAAATTCTTGACAATATTAAGATAACGAATCAGCCAAAGCTTTCAGCAGAGGAAATGCAGAAAGTCGACAGGATAGTAGGATCGATGAAGTAGCCGGTTAGATCAATTTGCCGGATCGATAAAATGATTTCGCTTTTTTCACATACTGAATATTCCACTCTGGTCAAGAAGTGCTTTCATCTTGCCCCACTCAACCACCCGGTTGACCCGCTGTATAGCGACCGCGGGCACAAAAGGCTTGCGGATGAAGTCCGAAGCACCGGCTTTAAACATCTCGACCTCTGTCCTGGAATCTTCATCGGCAGTAACTACTATGACCGGAACATTCTCTCATTCAGGCACCTCAAAAAAACTCTTCATAAAAGTAAGTCCATCCATGCCGGGCATAAAATAGTCCAGCAAAAGAACGTCGGGAATATTATTCTCCAGATATTGAAAGGCCTTTACCACCGAATTAACAGCTACAACATTATATCTGTATCCAAATAATCTCTTTTCGATCGCCAGCTGGGCCTCTTCATCGTCCACTATCAGCATGGTATCCTTGCTTGCATTCATATTAAGGATGGTGCCGATACGATTCAGGAGGGCTTCAGTAGCAAACGGCTTCTTTATGAAGTCAAGTACACCCAGGCGGAGGGCTTCTGTGACCGAGCTTTTAGATGATTCAGCTGAAAGCATGGCAACACGTGTATCTGAAAGCTCCTTATCCTGACGGATCGCCTTCAAGGTATCGATTCCGCTCATCCCGGGCATATCAATATCAAGCAATACAAGATCTATATAATGTTCAGAAAGCATCTGCAGGCACTCCTGCCCGCCGGTCGCTAGATACAGCTTATAATCGGTATCTCTGAACACACGGGTGGCCATCTTCTGATACATAGGCTCATCATCGACTACCAGAATGCTTCTGATCTTATTTTCTTTATTCATAAGGTTTTTAAAAGCATCTTTGTCAGAATGTTTTGTGGTTTCATTTGCCTTATCCATAATACCGCCCTCATACTTTCTAAAGTCACAATAATGATGCCGGACAAGGAGTCCCATATTTTTAAATAAATATGTGGCTCTATGTACATGTTATCATTATATCATAAATTATTGATATTGATACAGACAATAATACTAATGGAGAGCGTTATATAAATCATTTAGCAGCGAAGAAAACAAGCACGAAATATTGTATTTCTGAATAAAATAACTATGCCTTTAAGGAGTTATCTATGAAAATTAACACCTTATCTGATCATCTTAAAAGTACTTATGGAACCAAGGTTTACAAGCTGTCTCTGTCGAGCGGCTGTACCTGTCCGAACAGGGATGGAATGATCGGTACAGGCGGATGCACCTTCTGTTCTGAAGGAGGATCAGGCGACTTTGCAGCTGCTTTTACGGATATTGATATTCAGATAGCAGAGGCTAAGAAATATGTGGACAGCAAATTTCCAAAAAATATACGATCCAAAGACCGCAGATATATTGCCTATTTTCAATCATATACTAATACGTACGGAGATCCAGAGAGACTAAAGAAATTATTTTTGAAAGCTGCTTCTCATCCTGAGATCGTGGCGATTTCGATTGGGACAAGGCCTGACTGCCTTGGACCTCTAATTCTGGATATGCTGACAGAAGTCGATAAAGAAAAGCCTGTATGGGTAGAACTTGGCCTGCAGACGATTCACAAAAAAACGGCAGACCACATCAGACGCGGCTATCCGCTTGAAACATTTGAAAGGGCTTATGATGACTTAAAAAAAAGGAACTTCAAGGTCATAGTACATGTAATATTGGGACTGCCTGGAGAAACTAAAGAAGATATGCTTGAGACCGTACAATATCTGGCTGGCCGTGATCCTGTGCCCGACGGCATAAAGCTTCAGCTCCTTCATATCCTTAAGGGGACAGCCCTTGCCGAAGAGTATGAAGAATCTCCATTTCACATACTTTCACTCGATGAATATTGTGACATAGTTGTTGACTGCCTGAAGATTCTTCCTAAGGAAACAGTAATACACAGATTGACAGGTGACGGACCTAAAAGACTTCTCATAGAGCCTCGATGGAGTGCAGACAAGAAGCATGTGCTTAATATGCTCAATAAAGCTATCGCAGAGGCATAAGGAAATAGCTGATTTATTTCTTATATATGAATCTTTTTGCAGCGAAGAATACAAGCACTGTCAAAACTCCAAATAAGCATAGCAGATATGCCACCTGCAGTGTTAACATACCATTATGCAATCCATCAGCAAAGCGTGCTGCATCCAGATAATAAAGCGGCAAATACTCTGCAATTCCCATTTTTTCACTCAATGATGCAAGTGTTCCGTTGAACAGAAGCAGAAGAATAACAGATACCGGGATTATTTTTTTGTTGGGAAATACTATTTCCAGAATCAAGGCAAGGTCAATATATATCAATGTTGCAAGAAACAGCACAAACACATAGAGTGTGCTGCAGGTAACAAGATTCTGCTTGATAATAATATCATCTGATAATACCGGGGATATCGTGTTTCCAGTAAGCCCATACCTGATATATCCGATCAGAAACAGCAATGCTTCTCCAGCTATATATGACAGGCACGTTAAAGACCAAAGCATAAACAACTTGGTACGCATCAGCCTGAAAAATGTATATCTGCCGGACAATATTTTTTCAAACATCCTGCAATTATATTCAACCGTAATTGAATTACCTGAAATGAGGATCATAATGATCGTCACAATCCCAAGTAAAAACCTTGAACGATGCAGATAAGTCCAGACGGATTGACAACCATAAGGCAGATCATTTTCAAGTGAGTAGTCTATCAGATCGATCTCGGATCGAAATACAGAACAACTGGTGTCATAATTCGGATCATCACTATCTGTCATATCAATCATTTTCTGCAATTCTGCACGATGCTTTTTTGCATAATCGTGCCAGTCTGACTCATTCTGATTCTCCAGAAGAAACGTAAAAAGCAATCCACAAAGGGCGAGCAGACACAATGCCACAACTATCCAGCTAAGTGCATTTATCTTTTTCAGTTCATACCGGATCAGATTCATTCTTATCATTCACCTTATCATTATTAAAGTATTCAGCAAGTTCCCGTACATCCGTGTGCTCTTTCAGAATCTTCTTGATTCTCCCGTTCTCAATGAAGAGAATCTCATCAGCCATCGCCGCAATATCATATAGACTGTGGCTGGAAATCATTACAATATGATCATTCCGTGCATATTCTGTCAGCATCTTACGACAGTCAGCCTGACCAGAGGGATCAAGCCCGTTAAAGACCTCATCAAGTAATAAAACCTGCGGTGATTTCAGCATAGTCATTGCCAGATTGAGGCGAACGATCATCCCAAGCGAATATTTACCAATTTTCTTATCGGCAGGAACATCCCATTCATTTTCCAATTGCAAAATTTTGTTTGTATCCTTGATACCGTTGACAGCAGCAATATAGCACATCATTTCGTGTCCTGTCATATTCGGATAGCCAGACTCTGATTCAATGCATGCCGCACGACACGAATCGTCAAAATCAGAGCCCTTTTGTTCAGCACTTTCAAATGTTATATGCCCGGTCGAAGGCTTAAGCTGGCCTGCCAGAATTTTCAGCAATGTTGTTTTTCCAGCTCCATTATTTCCGATCAGACCAATCACTTTCCCCGATTCACAGCTGTAAGTTATATCCTGCAAACGCCATTTATCCTTCTCTCTTCTGCCAACTTTATCCAACTTGAGTTTCATGCTACTACATCCTTTCTCCAGATTCACATTAACCTGAATGCGATCAAATTCAGACCAGTAAACACGGCTCGCAATAAAAAAAATGGAACTGCCTTTTTTTTCAGATCAGAAAAGCACAGCACTATTACAAACATAACCTCAATCAAATTACCGATAAGCATGATGACAAGAAACGGAATGTGTCCAAGCAGAAAAGAGCTCGTGAGAAAGCTTGCAGCATAGCCTACTCCCACAGAAAGCAAGATCTTGCCGTCTGGAATTTT
The DNA here is from genome assembly GCA_036343175.1 of Lachnospiraceae bacterium. Lineage (GTDB taxonomy): Bacteria > Bacillota > Clostridia > Lachnospirales > Lachnospiraceae > JAEEJA01. The sequence continues at coordinate 3,631 of JAZASR010000007.1, read as the reverse complement.
GCATGAACAGATTTTGCAGATAATCTTATATATGAAAAATCCGACAAAGAATAAAATCAGGCCGGTGAGTGCAAACATTATATATAAAAATACAGAAAAGAGACCATTTTTAATGCCCGTCACATCAGCCAGAGATTCAATTTTTTTCTGAAAATCGCTGTCATACTTAATATATTCTGAAATATATAGTATAAATGTTCCAATTACCGCAACGAAACTTAGCAAAATTGCGCCGATCCCGGAAGACGATTTTGAATTATTGATTTCCATTTATTTCCTCCATATCTAACGTATACCATAACTGACCAGATCTGCCAGGGAAGCTATGATCAACTAAAATCACAATCGTACCCTCCCGGGCACGCTGTTCCAGCTCATCCCAAATCGTCTCGCGAATCACTTTATCCAGATGTGACATTGTTTCATCCAGTATGATCAGACCCCAGTGTTTTTTCAGCAAAAGGAAAAACAATCCGATTTTCATTGAGGTGCCAACCGATACCTTATGGTAATTCTCATTTGGTTCTGTAATACGCAGTTTTTCCATATAGGCTGCTTTTTCTTCCTCTGATAGTGATATACCGTAATAATAAAGCAATAGTTCCAGGTTCTCTCTGAGTGTCAGCCAATCCTCACCCAAAGGAGTATCCGGTAGAAACAGTACATGTTTCGGCATTTCCTCAGTACTGCCCTCTGTAAATTGTTCCAGCCCAAGGAGGCAGCGGCAAAATACACTCTTTCCGGAACCATTCTTTCCAGTCAGATGATAAATTCCGCTGTTCAACTTAAGGCTTATATCTGACAACACAGTTTTATCTTTATATTGTTTGGAACAATTTGATAGTATCATAAACTCTCCTTAGCTAAACAGCCCCTCTGCCAATCCCGCAACAATTACCAGAAAAAAGCACAGGATATACAACTCTTTTTGTTCAGCAATATAATAGAAATATTTCTTAATTCCAAAACTTTTTTCTTTGCAAAACCGACGAAAAGCATTAAATGACAAAAATGTATATAAAATCGAATTTGGTATTTCAATGACTCCATGCAGCGCCAAATGACGAAAAGTATCAGCTGCTCCCTGTGCCTTCAGCGAAACTGAAATTGCCCATGCATTCAAGGTCAGATCCAAAAAAATATAAATCGGATACAGCAAAAAAGTAATCAAATACCCAAGATAATTCATAAGATTATTATTAATTATCTGCAATGCTCTCCCAAAGGAATTTGGCTCACTAGTTATTCTCAGCTGATTTTCAGGTACATCAAAGAAATAAAAGAATACAGCAATCAGCAGAAAAAAAGCTGTAAGGTAACAGAACGCATAGCAGATAAGTTTTTTATGACTTATTATCATCTACTATTTCTCCATTCACCTTAATCATACGTTCAATCGGAAGGAACAGCAACAGTAAACTCATTATAATAAAATATACAACTCCATATTCCTGTCGATATCCATCAAAAATCTTATACATTTCCTTTTCAAAAAGGAATGGTGCGAGTGTGATAAGTATAAAATAAAACATACAAGCACGAAATATTGTACTTCTGAACAGGGTACGGGCCTCCAGTACACGTTCGCAGCCAAGAAAATATCGATACGCTAATGCAAACAGTAAAACAAGAAACCAGCAGACAGTCAATTGACCATAATAAACAAATCCGCATTCAATAAGCAAATATTTTAAAAAAGTCCTGTATTCATTGGATGATAAAAATCTGCGTGCCGTTGTGACACATGCAGACCTTTTGAACGCATATTTCCCATAGAATTTTCCATATTGCTCCATGTTTCTTTCTGCGTAAAGTTCAATATCCAGAACGCAGAATATAATAATGAAATAATTTACAACAACAGGTGATACCCCTAAATATACCATAAGGAGCGCCAAGACCAGTTCAGCCAGCATTTCCAGATATTCTTGAAGAGGCTGTCTGGTAAAATAAGCAAGTGTGCTGTACAGAATACCGGGAGAACAATTAAACGCAAATCCGGTGGCATATCCTCCGATACGTTCATACTGCCTGCGTCGCTCTATACGGTAAGAAATCCAAAACAGGAAAAGCTCTACGCCCAGGATCAGCCATACGGCAATAAACATAAATGGGCGAATGAATATCATAAACAAGGATACGATTACTGTCATCAGGACAGCAAAAGGCAGAATGATATTATATTTCAGAATCTGAAATAGACAAAAACGGCGGAACGTTTGCTTTCCAGCAACATAAAAGCTGCTTTTTTTTACATCAGTGATATGAAATATTATTGTATTTTTATTGTATTGAACAACAGCAGTCAGCAAAATAAATACACCAATCAGGTTATTCTCTTGCAATGACACAAATTCAAGCAGCCCGAATCCGAGGGAAAATAGTGTCGATCCCATTACGGTTACCAACTTAATTATTGCCAGATCGTCTATCAGCTTTATATTCTGTTTCCAGTATTTTAATAACAATTCTACTATCATGTAATAAAAACCCATCTTGACATTTAGAACAATAGTCTGCAGAAAAGATTCTTTCACCTTCTTTAGCAGACTGCCATTCCAAATTTTCCCTTATATATTACCACATAGCAGCATACTTCTTACCGTACTTCTTGATCATCTTCTTTGCAACTGCAACGAGAGCAGTAGAAACAGCACCTGCACCAACAATCACACTAATTAATGAAATAATCATTGTAACAGTTGAAGCAGTATCAATTATGTTGATAACCTTTGTAGCTGCAGCAGCTGAAATACCCAGCATGGATGCAAGGCCCGTACAAGAGAAGTAAAGCAGGCACATTGCTGTCATTGCCATTACTGTCATGAGAGCTGTCTTCTTCTTTGTCATTGTTTTCACCTCACTTTCTGTAATTCTTAATCTATTGCTTAAAAACAGCGTTATTATTATATCAAAAAAAGAGAAAAATGTCAATTGTTTATTAAAATAATATAATAAAAATATAATTTGATGACCATCCCAGTTGACACAAAAAAATTGCAGTTATTACACAGATTGACAGGTGACGGACCTAATGACTTCTCAAAGAGCCTTAAGTGGAGTGCAGAAAAGAAGCATGTGCTTAATATGCTCAATAAGGCTGTCGCAGAGGCATAAGGAAATAGCTGATTTATTTCTTGTATATGAATCTTTTTGCGGCGAAGAATACAAGCACTGTCAAAACTCTAATTCAATTTATATTATTAACAATGAATAAGCCCCGCAAAAAGAACGCTGCTTTTAAGTCCTAATGAACTAATGCAGAGGCCTCTTTTTTTTATAATCATCAGAATAAAAATAATACCTACATTATCGGGGGGAAAAACGAGGTGACAGGATTTGAACCTGCGGTCTCCGCTCCGCTCCGGTCGGCCCGAAAACGTGCGTCCACTGGACGCACCGGGCCCTCTGCGTCCCTTCGTTACTTGCGTACCAACTGGTTCACTTCCACTTGTATCTATGAAAAGAAATGACCGAGGCATTCGCCTCGGTCATTTCTTTTCATCGAGGTGACAGGATTTGAACCTGCGGTCTCCGCTCCGCTCCGGTCGGCCCGAAAACGTGCGTCCACTGGACGCACCGGGCCCTCTGCGTCCCTTCGTTACTTGCGTACCAGCTGGTTCACTTCCAC
>JAZASR010000006.1:0-98719 GCA_036343175.1 Lachnospiraceae bacterium | reverse complement strand
AAACCTTTCCGGACATTCATAGTTTGCTTTCATAATCAGCCTTCTTAATTATAACAGCACTTTGTGGTCAGATAGATACTTATAGAAAAGATTTAGCACACTTCTTCACGCAGCGCTTCTAACCTCAGACTTTCCTTCGGTCGTCTTCGCTAAGAAGCGGCGTTCAGAATGGTCTATAAGTATCTATCTGACCATCAAAGTGCTTTTCTAGCTGCCGTGGCTGATGATATCAAGAAAACCAGGACCTGAATAATTATCATTTATTAATGGGCGATAGAATTTATTTCTTCGAGAATAAAGGTTTGCCGGTATGAGCTTGTAAGCAAACACTGCTTTATTGGAGCCGGCGCAGATAAAATCGGTTGGCGTTTTACGTCAACCGATTTTATCAAGGAGCGATAGAACTTCGTTCTTAGAAAATTAAGGTTTGCGGAGGAGAGAAAAAACGGAAAGGTATACATTTCCGATCTGCGTGAAGCGCAAAAAACTCCGGGATCTTTATGGCGATCCCGGAGTTTAAAGTAAAATGAAGTTATGACGAAATGATAAGTTTTATGCCGATATCTGTATCACTCAACGGAGATGATGTATGAGTATACCGGCTGACCGCCTTCGTTGATCTCGATCTCACAGTCAGGGAAGGCATCGGCGATCGATTTTTTAAGGGCGTCAGCATCTTCGGCTGTTACGTCAGCCCCGTAGTAGATGCTTACAAGTTCAGAATCTTCATCTGCAAGTCCTTTGATCATTGAGAGAGCTGCCGCGTTGGCATCCTTGCCTACAGAAAGGATCTTCTTTCCGCTCATGCCCATGAAGTCACCCTTGTTGATGGTAAGACCGTCTATCACTGTATCGCGGACCGCATATGTTACCTGGCCGCATACAACATCATTTATGGCCGCAAGCATGAGCTCCTTATTGGCTTCCACGCTTCTGTCGGCTATATAGTTGATCATGACGCTTATGCCCTGAGGAATGTTCACTGTCGGAATAACATAGACATTCTTGTCCTCTGTGAGCTCAGCTGCCTGATTAGCTGCCATGATGATATTTCCATTGTTGGGAAGCACGAAAACGTTCTTCGCATTTACTTCCTTTATGGCATTAAGAATATCCTCTGTACTTGGATTCATGGTCTGGCCGCCTTCTACTATGAGGTCGGTGCCAAGCTCTTTGAATATCTTTGAAAGACCCTTGCCTGACGATACGGCTATGAATCCTGTCTCCTTTAACTCCTTCTTCTTTTTGTTGAGACGGGCGATGCCTGATGAGCCATTGCCCGGATCAGATGAAGAAGGCGCAGAGCTCTTTTCTATCGACTTTCTGTATGAATCAACCGCCTGGTGTATATCAGATGTTTTCTGTACCGGCTTTGCAGCGCTGCCAGAGTCAGGTGCTGAAGCTATAGAACCGCTGTTTATGGATGAAGTCTGAGACTTTTTTGCGCCGGTATTTCCAAGACGCTCCTCGCGGATATTTACAACATTTATATCTGTTACAGGGCCAAAGAAAATTCCCTTCTGAAGAGCATTGCCGGGTGCATTGGTGTGGACCGATACTGTAAGAGCCTGGTCAGATGCCTTAACATCCACTCTTTCTCCGATATTATTCAGATATTTCCTAAGCTCTTTCTGGATCTCGTCGATATCCTTCTTACCTGCAGGTTCCTCAGACTTGTCAAGCATTATGACGAAATCTGTGCGATAGGCGAATTTAATATTTTCCTCTTCTGACTTTTCCGCTGCCTGCCCGGCATCACCTGCATCATTAAGTGTGACCGGACTGCCTTTAAGGGCTGCAACAGCACCTTCTGTGAATGTCACAAGTCCGTATCCTCCGGAATCAACAACTCCCGCTTCCTTTAATACAGGAAGAAGCTCCGGTGTCCTGTCAAGAGAAGCCTTCATTTCCTGAAGCACGGCATCTGCCAATGCGATAATATCATCATTATCGCCGCCTTCTACAAATGAAAGAGCCTTGTCTGCTCCATCCTTAATAACAGTAAGAATGGTGCCTTCCTTTGGCTTCATGACTGCCTTATATGCAGTCTCTTTTGCACGATTTACAGCATTGGCAAGCTCAACAGTGCTTATCTCATCCATTCCCTTTACGCTCTTTGCAAAGCCGCGGAAGATCTGGGAAAGGATAACGCCCGAGTTCCCGCGGGCCCCGCGGAGAGATCCACTGGATACAGCCTTTGTAAGGGTCTCAAGTGTCGGATTTTCAAGTTTATTAACTTCCTTAACTGCACTTGTAACGGTCATAGACATATTAGTGCCGGTATCACCATCAGGTACAGGGAAGACATTGAGTTCATTGATATGCTCCTTGTCATTTAAGAGAGCATAAGCACCGGAAAGGAATGCCTTAAGCACAAGATCAGCATCTATAATATTCATCTTATTTCTCCTTAAACAGTCATATGAATATTCGCGGCGAAAACTTTATGCACGGTCAATTACGAATAAAAAATATACAAGGTAAAAAGTTCAAACCGCTGTTTTTTTTAAAGCAAAAAATGTGGATTCAATCATCAACAATCTTTACACCATCTACCATTACACTTATGTGTGCAACTTCCATTCCGGTAAATGCTTCTATACGCTTCTTTACGTTGTGGAGCACATTCTGTGCCACCGCCTTTATGCTGACACCATATGCCACTATTATGTGAAGCCTGATATCTATCTGATTGTCATGGATACTGACAACTACGCCCTGATCGACATTTTCCCTTTTAAGAAGTCTTGTGACTCCGTCGCGCATATTCACAACTGCCATTCCGACTACACCCATGCATTCTGTAGTCGCAAGCCCGGCATAGTTAGCTATTACGTCTTTATTAATGGTTATGCCGCCCATATCTGTGTTCATCCTGCCGTTCATACGCTTTCCTCCTATAATCTCCGGTAAAATAAAAGACCGGCACTAATGCAGATGCTTTAAAAGCATCCGTAATAGTCCCGGTCTTTTGCTTCGCCTTATATATCATCAGGCACGCTCAACTTTGCCTGAACGTAAGCATCTCGTGCATACAGGGATCCTCTTTACAGTACCATTGACATTGGCCTTTACGGTCTTGATGTTTGACTGCCAGATCCTGTTGCTTCTTCTATGAGAATGGCTGACGCCATTACCGAAATGTACGCCCTTACCACAAATAGCACACTTTGCCATCGAAAAGCACCTCCTTGAATTGTTCTTTTCCAAAAACGCAACGATACTATTCTATCAAAATGATCAGACTATTGCAAGAACTTTTTTTATTACGATAAAACTGTCAATTTGCCGGGGATCTGACAGAATAATTCTCACATTTCATGAATGATCAGCAGACATCAAAGTATCGGATCTCATACAGATCATAAATAATGGTCTGTATTCTATAAATAACAGCCTGGATCAAATGCTTTTTAAACTCATTCTTCTGACTCAGCATTCTTTGTATCTTTATTCTTGTCTTTCTTAAGTTTGGCTGATAATTCTGGAACCATGTCGAGGATCTTGGTCATGGCTGACTGGTTCTTAACATTTACGAGTCTTGTAGTTCCATTGCTGATAACGAGTATAGCTGATGGCTGGATCTTGCCGCCCATGCCTCCGCCGCCGTTGTCCTTCTTGCCATTCTCACTGAAGGCACCGGCTCCCATACCGAAGCTTACGTCAACAAGCGGCAGGATAATGGTTCCATCATCGAACTTTACAGCATCCCCTACGACTGTCTTTGTCGTGAGGAAGCCCTCCATACCCTTAAAAAGCGCTGTTACGGTATTGCTGAAGTTGTTCTCCATAATTTCACTCCTTGTTGTATATTGATTATTACATACTCTTTTTGATCGGTCTCAAAAGTCCCGGGATCCATTGGTTTTTAAAATGTCTCCCAAACTTAAGGCTGCTGTGATATTGCCTCAAAAAGTCGGAAAACCACAACATCTTGTTATTCATTAAATTCTATACCATATATCTTCCGGTGTAAAGCGGTTATTTTACGCCTTCTTCATAAGTCTCCTGTATTTTTTATATGTCTTCTTAAATCGTCTGAATTCTTTGCTGAAAAGCACTTTCAGCCCGCAGAATACCGGAACTATCAGGCATACATGGCCGCTGCATTCCAGATATCCTTTTGCAATCGCATTTTCAAAATCGGGCGTGAAACTGATATGTTTCTTAAAAGCAGCTGATAAAGCAGCCACTGCTCCAGTCAGATATCCTGTAGTATCCGGTTCGCCTGTACCGACCCTCAGATCTGCCTTAAGCTTTCTTATCCTGACATGATGAAGCAGCTTCTTTACAATTTTAAGAGCAAATGGCGCAAACTCCTTAACAGCCCTGCCGCTTATGAATCGATATGAAAGCTTTGCCTTTTTCTTAACAGATAAAGCCTTATCCTTTGCGCTTCCTGCTTTTTCCTTTACGGAATCAGCACTTTCCTTTGCCTTATTTCCAAAGTTTTCCGCAGCCTTCCCTATATTTTCAGGAGCTCTGTTTACATATTCAAATGCCTGTTCAGTTTTTTCTGCCGCATTATTTACTGCATCTATCGCCTGCCAGGACTTATCTGCAGCCTTCTCCTGCAATTCCAATGATTTCCCGTTAAAGGAATCGATAAAGCTTATAGCGCGCTCAATTAGACCTGTCCACTCTTCTTCTTTTTCAGTATCAGGCGATCCTTCATCCTCATCGGTATTACCAGGAGTCTCCGGATTTTTGACAGCTTCAGCTGTAAGATCCGGGTCATCTTTATAAATTCCAGCCTGCTTCTCAAGAAAGTTCAGGTCAAGATCATGATCGTTATCATAGAAGAGGTCTTCCGATAAAATTTCAGTTTCCTGCGGTTCTTTCTGCTTTTTTTCAGCATCGGGAGATGGTTCTTTTTCATCATCACTCTGATCTTCATTCCTGAATATCTCTATCCACAGAATCTTAAGACTTTTGAATGATCTGCCATCTTTAAGGCCTGCTCTGAATCTGACTGTTCTAAACAGCGTATGAACGCAGGCTTCCGCTTTTATCATGTCAGCCGCAAGCTCTCCGGCTGCGTTATGATAAGAGATCCGGTAACCGATCGGAACGAGTAATATATATAGAAGGACCAGCAATATAAATGCAAGTATGCATAACAGAACTATGCCGGTTATTTTCAGGATATGAAGAAATATCATGACTCCACCTCCTGACTCAATGCCTTTCTGAAGACTTCGGCATCGATGGTCCCGTATTCCTTATATATCTCATCGGTCATCTGGCGGACCATCTCCAGCGCGCTTTCCCTGGAAGATGCTATGCCGATCACCCTGAGGTCCCTTTCCCTCTTAATAAAAGACAGATAGACCTCTTCACCCGAATATATATCCATAAGGTTCAGGTCATTTGCAGGGGCCGTTATAACATATATCAGGCCGGGATGCTTTTTATTCAATCGGCGGATATAGCGGGACTTGTGCTTTGCTATCTTTTCATCCATTCTCACGTTCTTACTGACAATGAGCATACAAAAGCCCCCTTCCTGTTATTTCTCCTTTAGACGGCAGTGCATAAATACGACTATCTGCCGGTCACTTTTTATATAGTGGATACATTCATGTCTTTTAAGAGTGTGGATGTAAGAATGACAGCTAAGCAGAATGCTTATGCCATACTGCATTCTGCAGGTAAAAAGTTAAGATTCTGTCAGCGCGCTGATAATTGCTTATATCAATTCCGTTCATGGCATTCTGCAGGTAAAAAGTTAAGATTCTGTCAGCATCATCAGCATATTCATGCAGGCCTGCTTCTCATTCTCATTGTCACAATACTTAAGAGAATCCTGAATATAATCAGCGATTTCCTTTGCTTCCCGGAAGAATACAGGAAGACGCTCAAGTACAGATGACATGATAGCGCGGCGGACAGGCCTTTCTACCTCTGACATGCGGTCCTTAAGCTCTTTGACAAGTAAGTCAGCCTCGTGCTCTATATAATCAGAATCAGCTATTTTCTCGTCTGCAAGATCCGGATCGTTCTCCTCTTTCTTATGATTGCCTATGGTGATCTCATCATCCTTTTCAAGGCTCATGAACTCGCTTGAACTTGCAAGCTTGGAAAGACGGTCAATGGTAAGTATCACGTCTTCTCCCCTGAATTCAGTACCATCTTCATCTGTAAATGTGAATGCAGCTGTAAATTCGTCTCTCTGAGAGGCGATCATGGTATCAAGAATGGAATAAAGTGCCTCGGAACGCTGTCCTATTGCTTCCTGACGTCCTTCAACAGCCATGAATACATCATCAAGGCTTTCAAGCCTGTCCTGGACAGAATCAGATGCAGGCTTAAGATACTTTGTCCATACATCTGAATCATTGCCATTGTAAAGTGAATAGCCGGCGCGCACAAGCACGACGGATGGGTCATCAAGGTTCACCAGAACCGCATGTGGTGCTGAAAGGACGGTAATATAAAGCGAATTCACCATACTTATAAGTTCAGTGCAGATATCAGAAAGGGACTTGAGCTCATTTGTCACAGTTTCAAGCCTGTCAGTAAAACCCTCATAATTTTCCTTATCGCAATGCTCAAATGAATATTCTTCAAAACTTTTAAGCTCTTCACCGAATTTATTCAATGAAGCAAACTCATCACTGACCGGACTGAGTCCCGCTGCCTCGCGTATGTTATCAGCAAAATCTGCGAATGATGTCTTTTCAGAGCCCTTGTACACCCTGCAGGCATCGCGTACTAAGTCACACAGGCGGCCTTTAGTCATGCGGACAGGGAGCTGACCTATCACAGAAATTATCCTGGTGTTGACTATCATATTATCATCTGTCTCGAATATATAATCCAACAGGGCACGGACTACCTCCGACTCATCCTTTGGGTCGTAGTCCTTAAAATTGTACTCCAGACGGTTAAGGACATATTCAAAGATGGCAAAACGGTCCGCGTAGCCGGTTATTACATGGGTTTCTCTGATAATAGTCCTTCTAAGGGACTCTATCCTGTCGAGTATATCGGGACCATAATTATGGACTTCATAGACCTCGCCCAACAGCTTTTCAAACTCGCGGATCTCAGGGTCTGCTTCTGAAAAGAAGGCATTAAGTCCTTCAATATGCTCCTCAGTGAATGTATAATGTTCAAAGCCAAGCTTAAGAACTGCAGAAGCATTGACAAGCGAGATATAGCTCTTTACAGCCTTCCTCATATCATCTGCAGTATACTTTTCAGCCTGCCTGATCTTTCCATGTGGTTTTTTAGCGCTCATAATCGTCCTTTCTTTTTACTTTGTCCACGTATCCAGGAGCACCCATGACTTGAACCATTTAAGGTGCTTTCCATATTCTGCACTGATCGGGTATCCCGAGAGCACAGGGTAGAATACCACGAACATAACTATCGCAAGAGCCGTGTATATGTACACAGGCTTCTTAAATCTCCTGTTCTTTTCAATAAGCTTATCAAAGCAGTATGCAAGCGACATGGTAACGAATGGTACACTTGGAAAATAATGATATATGAATACGATCCTCGTTACAAGGAACCATGGGGCATACTGAACCAGATATCCGATCGACAGGAAGATCGATCTCTTATCACGTTTCACTAAAGCCCAGTAAAGGACGATAAGCGATGCAGGAATGCCCGCCCACCAGACCAGAGGGTTGCCAAATGCGCTTATGCCTTCTCTCAAACCATTTGGAAGGACCCTCGAATAATACCATATCGGCCGGTACATGATCGGCCACTGGTACCACCAGGATGAAAACGGGTGAGTGGCATTCAGATGGGCATGATAATTGTACATTGTGTACTGTGCTGCAATTATCTTCCGGAAGAATCCCCTGTCCGATCCATCATTGAATGGAATATAAGACAGACAGTAGATGATAAGCGGAAGCAGTATGAACACAAGTACGCAGAAGCCTATGGTCTTCAGCATATTACCCTTATATTGCCTGATAATAGTCTCATGGGCAATGCCATTCGTCACGCCTTCCGGATCCTTAAGAGCATAATAGTACTCTGCTATCCTCTTTCCAAATGATATGAATATTATGATGGCAAGACCAGCTGCACTGTATATGCCTGTCCATTTGCTGGCTATGGAAAGCCCCATTGCCGTTCCGCAAAAAAGCAGCGGTATGAATGTCTTCTTAAGCTTCGTATCATAGAATGACTTGGTAATATACAGATACATGAAATAATATGACAGCATGATGAAGAATACAACAAATACGTCGATCGTCGCTATCCTGGTCTGTACGAAGTGCATGAAGTCGAATGTAAAGAGCAGGGTCGCAGCTGTCGCGATGTCGGTTTTCCGGAAGAACTGTTTTGCAAAGAGATACATGACAAATACCATCAGGATACCCAGTATATTGCCCATGAATCTCCAGCCAAACGGATTCATCCCGAACATAAGTATGCCGACGGCTATAAGTTCCTTGCCAAGAGGCGGATGAGTATTTTCATAGCAATAGAGACCGTGGATCATCTCATAGGCTGTCCTGCCATGGTAGACTTCATCAAAGAATGTGGAATTAAGATTGGTCTTTGCCCCGCTGAAAAGATCCTGCTCATCGAAGAGTTCAGGATAATCGCCCTTGTTGACCGGCTCAAGCTCTTTTCCATCAGGATCTGTGAATACAAGCTCACAAATGGAATCCTCTGTATTATCCTTAGCCGGGGCAAGACGGATATAGCGGGCTGTAACTCCCAGATTTTCCGTTTCCCAGGCAAATACGCCTCCTGTATCCCATGGATTGCCCTCTGCGTTAAATGAAGTCCAGACACCTCCATCAGGCATGTATTCCAATGTATAGAGAGCATCGTTCTTGTATCCCAGGTATGTCCAGATGGCGCCTACATTAACATCCTTTCCGAAGTCAACAGTAACATCACCCTCTTTTACTACCGAATATGTGGTCTCAGGCGCGATCCTGTCCCCCAGATGATAGAAGGATATGGCCGCGTATACAGCTGCAATGACACAGACTATAATCCAGTCCCTGCGTGTCATATTAACAGTCTTTTCTGAAGGAGTTACCTGTGCTTTATGTGCCGGTCTGCTATTCTTTATGAGCTTTAATACCGCACCCGTCAGACCGTATGACTTTTTATTTTTCGACTTTCTGATGCCTGCTGACTTTGCTGAAGACTTATGCTTATTCCCCTTCTTTTCAGAATATTTACCAGCTGATCTCTTATCATTATCAGATAATTCTTCCGATCCTTCAGTTTCAAGGTCATCTGCAGGATCAAAGCTTATCGCAGCCGGATCAACCGCCTCATGAACAGATACAGCCAGGAAAATAAGTGCCGTAAATACGGTCAGCCCTCCGACTATATAAAAGATCTTATTATGAAAATCATAATTATTCGGATCATAAAAGAAAAGTACGTGGGCCATATTCATGAAGCTAAAAAATGCCACGAATATATATAGCAGAAAATGATCCAGAACAGGCTTCATCACGAAGGTCAGAGACAGAAGCGCCAGTGCCGGGAATATGTATCTCTCATGCATCCTGACCGCAAAGGTAAATACCATGCAGATGATGAATGCAGCTGAAATGAAATAGACATGTTCCTCATTCCTCAATCGGTAAAAAATGACAAATGCTAAAATAACAGTGAGAACAATAGCAGCAGCTCCCCAGGTCTGGCAGGTAAGTCCAAAAAGCCTGTCGGTCTGAGGTTTCCAATTGCGGCCTATAAGGGTCCAGAAGTTATAGGCATTCGTAGATGCGTACCTGTATGAGCCTACAGTTGAAATATACTGGGAAAGGGCACTCTTCAGTCCATAAGGCATTATTGCAATAAATGCTGAAGCTGCTGCTGAAATAAATATTCCCAGATGCTTTAAGAATCGTTTTAATTCAAAGTCCTTGAATATCAGCTCATTCAGCACTGCAAATATCAGTACCGGTGTAAATATGATAGTCTGCGGCTTTATAAGTACTGCTGCCATATATACGAAATAAGCCGGTATAAGCTTTTTTTCTGTTATCAGCCATATGAAAAGAACCACACCCAGGGTAAATACAGCATCGGTCTGTCCCCAGACGGTTCCATCGAGGATAACAGACGGGCAGAAAAGGTAAAGAGCTGTCACGATGGCCGCTCCGCTGTAATTAAACCTCCCGGAGGCTGCCTTATAAATAATATATCCTGTCAGGATATCACTGATAACTGACGGAAGCTTGATAAGTATAACGTTTAATACATCATAAGCCTGCAGATGCAGAATGTTCCTTATGGCTCCCGGGATCCATAAAAGATAAATATACCCCGGCGGATAATCCGTAAATACATCTGTATTATAGAAATTGCCAAAACCACCCTTGAAAACATAATCTGCCCAATAAGTAAAGCAGTCCATGTCAGTCTTGTAGCCGTAATAATGATTGACCGAAGTGACAAATATTATCAGGATCCTGACCAGAAAAGCCATTACAAGCACGATCGTCATCAGGGTCGTCCCGAAAGTCCGATATGGATCATTAAGTTTCTTATCAGATCTGTTATCTGATCCTGCCCCGGAATTATTTTTCCCAGAAGAGAGATCATTCCGGCCGGCCGTCAGTTTACCCGCATATGGCTTCAAGGTCCTTAAGACCGGAAAGAAAAGCCAGCAGGCTGTTATTGTATATAAAACATCAATTATTGCTATCCATTTCATTTATGATACTTCCTGATCGAGTTTCTCACTGCACATGCCTGTGTGTAAAAAGATGGTCCTGACAATATTCGTAATTGCCGTTGCACTTTGAGCAGTATCTGAACGTCAGGTTCGGATCGTCAAGCTCGGTCCTGCCGCAGATAGCGCACCTGTGAAGCGGCATCTTTCCCTGACGGGCTGTTTTTGCATTGAAAGCCTTTCTTCTCTGACGTTCCGTAAAACTGCCGTGTCTCTTCTTATATTCCAGTGAGAAGAATATGAAGAAATTAAGCAGAGATACTATTACAGCGAGCGCTGCCGAGAAATATACTGAGGCATAAGCCTTATAAATACCGCCTGCCGCCATGAATTTTATTCCATTCATAAGATTGGCTATTATCTGATAGGCAAGGAACAGGCCGTCAAGGTAGGCCAGCCACTTGACCTTTATAGGTATAATGCCGTAAAGAGCAAGCTTAACATCCGGATACAGATAAGCAAATGCGAAAAACATTGACCAGTATATATATTGGAAACCAGACTGGTATGAAGCAGGATGCAGAGGTGTGAAATACATGATAAATGCTGCAGCGATATTTAAAAACCAGCCAAATATAAAATAAAGGTTGAAGCGAAAGGCTCCCCACGCATTTTCAAGGCTTCTGCCGAACAGGAAGAAGCAGCCTACCTGGAATAGGAAGAATATGATATCAATGATGATCCCGGCTCCCCCGATAGAAGTGAAGCCATATGGCTCTATCAGGTAGGTAAATATTCTCCATACCTGGCCATGCATTATCTTCTGCACATTGAGACTTAAGAACATATCATATATATCCGGGATGGCGCCCATCTGGGTTAGCAGGCCGATAGCTGCACCAGCGCAATAGATCATCATCAGATACTTTATCAGATCATGAACTGCATATTTTCCGAATCGGCTTTCAAGCTTATTAATAAATCTTTCCATAACACTCCTTTTTATTCTGCAAAAAAACATCAGAGTATATTATAACCAATCTGCGTGCAAATTGCCACTTTATTATCCATAATGCCTGCTGGGCGCTTTGAGTATAAAAAAATCTGATTTCCTGAATCAGAGATTATACTTTTTCGTTCTGCAATCCCTACGATTTGCGGGTATGATTGGAAAAGTATAGTTTTGGTGATGGTCATGAAAAAATCCCGCCGGGTGACCCGGCGGGATCTTTTATTCGGCAAGCCCGGCAGCCAGATTCTTTTCAGCTGTCGAGAGCATCAGTTTGATACGGTTGAGCTGATTGACCTCGGTTGCGCCAGGATCATAGTCAACTGCTACGATATTAGCTTCCGGATACCTTCTGCGGATCTCCTTGATGACGCCCTTTCCCACCACATGATTAGGGAGGCAGGCAAAAGGCTGCGTACAGACTATATTCGGTACGTTTTCATGTATGAGCTCTATCATCTCTCCAGTGAGGAACCACCCCTCACCGGTCTGGTTGCCTGCAGAAACAATAGGTGACGCGAAGTCCGCTAACTGCTCTATAGGCATGAAAGGACTGAAGTGGGTACTTTCTTCAAATGCATCCTTTGCGACCTTTCTGAACTTCTCAAAGGCAGCTATAAGCGTATTATTGATACGGGCAGATGACTTCTTCTTGCCCAGATACTCTGCCTTGAAATTTGCATTGTAGAGAGAATACATCAGGAAGTCTGAAAGGTCCGGAACAACCGCCTCAGCTCCCTCTGATTCGAGAAGCTCTACCAGGTGGTTGTTTGCACCGGGCAGGAACTTGACAAGTATCTCACCTACCACGCCTACTCTAGGCTTCTTTATATCAAGGCGGTCGAGATCATCGAAGTCTTTGATTATATCTCTTATGTTCTGCTTAAATATCTTAAGTTCAGCTTTCTTAAGGTCCATAATGACCTTTTCCTTCCATTTTTCATGAAGTGCGTCTGCTGAACCCTTAACTGCTTCATAAGGTCTTGTGGCATACAGACATCTCATGAATACGTCGCCGTAAAGAAGGGCTTCAAGGAGTCTTACTATCGTGCCGGGAGTAAACTTAAATCCCGGGTTCTTCTCAATACCAGCTGAAAATGATATTACCGGGATCTGATCCATTCCGGCATTTTCAAGGGCGCGTCTTATGAAACCGATATAGTTGGTAGCTCTGCAGCCTCCGCCTGTCTGGGATATTATGAGGGCTGTTCTGTCCGGGTCATACTTGCCTGAAGCAAGTGCCTTCATGAACTGACCCACTACAATGATGGAAGGATAGCATGCGTCGTTATTTACATACTTGAGACCGTAGTCTACACATGACTTATCATCATCGAGAAGGACGAGATTGTAGCCCATGTACTTAAGAGCAGGACCTATAATTTCAAAGTGGATAGGTGACATCTGAGGCATGAGGATGGTATAATCCTTCTTCATTTCCTTCGTGAAGACTATTCTGTGGTGAGCTGTATCTGCTGATACCGGTTCCACGTTATTCTCATCTCTCTCACGGATAGCTGCCAGAAGCGACCTGATACGGATACGGGCTGCGCCTAAGTTATTTACCTCATCTATCTTAAGAACTGTATATATCTTATCACGCTTTGTAAGTATATCTGACACCTGATCAGTCGTTACGGCATCGAGACCGCAGCCGAATGAATTGAGCTGTATGAGAT
Organism: Lachnospiraceae bacterium; assembly: GCA_036343175.1. Classification (GTDB taxonomy): domain Bacteria; phylum Bacillota; class Clostridia; order Lachnospirales; family Lachnospiraceae; genus JAEEJA01. The sequence continues at coordinate 85,413 of JAZASR010000006.1, read as the reverse complement.
CAAGGTCTGTCCTTGTAGATACGAAGGAAGCCGCCCGGTAAAGCCTTGAATGGTACATCCATTGATCCATAACTATGGTAGGTCTGTCTACATGGCCAAGATGTGAGATGGAGTCCTCTGTAAGGACCGCTGCACCGTAGGAATTGATAAGTTCCGGAATACCGTGGTTGATCTCGGGATCACAATGGTAAGGACGGCCGGCAAGTACTATTCCGTGTCTGCCTGTCTTCTCAAGGTAGTCAAGGACCTCTTCGCCCTTCTTCTCTATATCAAGCCTTGTCTCTTCCATCTCTTCCCAGCCTGCATGAGAAGCGGCCCTTATCTCGTCTTCAGGAATATCATTCTCCTCACTAAAGTAATTAACGAGCCTGTCTGTTATTATCTTCTCGCTCTCAAATGACACGAAAGGATTCTGATATGTTATCTCCGTATCACGGAGCTCTTCAACGTTATTCTTGATATTCTCACCGTATGAGGTAACTATAGGACAATTGTAATGATTTCCTGCCTCCGGTGTCTCCACTCTTTCATAAGGTACACAGGGATAGAAAATATACTTAAGTCCATGCCGGATAAGCCATGTGATGTGGCCGTGAGCGATCTTTGCCGGATAGCATTCCGACTCTGACGGAATACTCTCTATACCCAGTTCATACACCTTTCTTGTAGATACCGGTGACAAAACCACCTTGTATCCAAGTTTAGTAAAAAATGTGAACCAGAACGGATAATTCTCATACATATTGAGAACTCTCGGTATACCAACCTCTCCCCTTACCGCATGCTCCGCATCGAGCGGCTTATAATGGGCAAATACCCTCTTAAGCTTATATTCAAAGAGGTTAGGAAGATTATCCTTATTCTTCTTGAGACCAAGTCCTCTCTCACACCTGTTTCCTGATATATATTGCCTTCCGCCGTTGAACTTGTTGATGGTGAGGAGACAGTGATTCAAACACCCCTTGCAGCGTGTCATGCTGGTCGTAAATGTAAGCTCATTGATCTCCTTTATGGAAAGCATGGTCGAAGGCTGGCCCTTATAGTGCTTTCTTGCTATAAGCGCTGCACCGAAAGCGCCCATGATGCCTGCAATATCAGGTCTTATGGCATTGCAGCCTGATATACGCTCAAAAGCGCGGAGAACGGCATCATTGTAGAATGTACCGCCCTGTACTACCACGTTCCTGCCAAGGTCCTTTGGATCTGTAAGTTTTATGACCTTGATGAGGGCATTCTTTATGACTGAATAAGCAAGACCTGCTGAGATATCAGCCACTGTAGCGCCCTCCTTCTGGGCCTGCTTTACTTTTGAATTCATAAAGACCGTGCATCTTGATCCCAGGTCTATAGGGTTCCCGGCAAATAATGCGATCTTTGCGAAGTCTGCAACATCATAATTCAGCGACTTCGCGAATGTCTCTATGAATGAGCCGCAGCCCGACGAACATGCTTCATTGAGCTGGACCTTATCTACTGTATTATTTTTGATCTTTATGCATTTCATATCCTGGCCGCCTATATCCAGGATACAGTCAACGTCCGGATCAAAGAAAGCTGCTGCGGTATAGTGGGCAACTGTTTCCACCTCGCCCTCGTCAAGCATCAAAGCTGACTTAAGAAGCGCCTCGCCATAGCCTGTCGAGCATGACCTTACGATCCGCGCGCCCTCAGGCATCTTTGAGTAGATATCCTTGATAGCCCGAAGTGAAGTCTTTAAAGGACTGCCGTTATTATTGGAATAAAATGAATAAAGAAGCTGCCCGTCTTCGCCGACCACCGCGATCTTTGTAGTTGTCGATCCGGCATCGATCCCAAGATAGAGATTCCCCTCATATGTTGAAAAGTCACCCTTTACGACATCCTTCTTTGCGTGCTCTGCAAGGAAATCATCATATTCCTTCTGATCTCTGAAAAGCGGCTCGAGTCTTGTGACCTCGAAATCGAGTTTAATATCGTGTGAGAGCTCATCTACAAGGGCGCCTAATGTCTTATGAACGTCCCAGTCGGCATTCATGGCTGAGCCAGATGCTGCGAACAGGTGAGAGTTCTCCGGGACTATCGCTGTCTCATCAGTGAGCTTTAATGTCCTTATAAAGGCCTGTCTTAATTCTGTCAGGAAATGAAGCGGACCTCCGAGGAAGGCCACATGACCGCGGATAGGCTTGCCGCAGGCAAGACCTGATATTGTCTGGTTAACAACTGCCTGGAATATTGATACAGCAAGATCAGGCTTTGTAGCGCCATCATTTATAAGAGGCTGGATATCTGATTTTGCGAATACACCGCACCTTGCTGCTATTGGATATATTTCCTTATAGGACTTTGCATATTCATTGAGACCCATGGCATCCGTATTAAGAAGGGTCGCCATCTGGTCAATAAATGAGCCTGTGCCGCCTGCACATGAACCATTCATTCTCTGGTCTATACCGCCGGTGAAGTAGATTATCTTTGCGTCCTCGCCGCCAAGCTCTATGGCCACATCGGTCTGAGGGGCATAGTCCTTAAGGGATGTTGCAACCGCTACTACCTCCTGGACAAATGGGATGTCAAGGTACCTGGACAGGGTCAGTCCGCCGGACCCTGTTATGACAGGGCACACGTCCATGTCTCCTAAGGCTTCATATGCTTTTTGGATTACATCATGAAGGGTCTCACGAATGTTTGCAAAGTGGCGCTGGTAATCAGAAAAGAGCAGCTTCCCGTCCTTATCGAGAACTGCTATCTTTACGGTTGTGGAGCCAATATCGATTCCCAGTGCATTGTGCGGTAATTTCATATTTATCATTCCTTATTATTTATAGATACAAATGGCATTTTCGGTGAGATCTTCTCATCATGTCGTCAGCAGCATTTATGGCATTTTCGGTGGGATCATCTCACCATTATGTTTATATAATCATTTATCAATGAGATCGTTTTCTTAGGTAAAAAGAGGTTACTGAGGTATACAGTTTTTAATAGCTGAGAACATCGCGGGGTCGAAGTCGAACGTCGCAAAATAGTCCTCCAGCGATTCAGCGCGGCGGATGAGCTGAACGCTTCCGTCCTCTTTAAGAAGAAGCTCTGATGACCAGAGTCTTCCGTTGTAGTTATAGCCCATTGAGAAGCCATGTGCTCCAGCATCATGAATGAAGATATAGTCGCCGATGTCGATCTTCGGGAGCATACGATCTATCGCGAATTTATCGTTATTCTCGCACAGTGAGCCTGTTACGTCATATTTATGATCGCAGGGCTCATGCTCCTTACCCAGAACTGTGATATGGTGATATGCGCCATACATGGCAGGTCTCATAAGGTTTGAGGCGCAGGCATCTACGCCTATGTACTCTTTATATATATGCTTCTCGTGGATAGCCTTTGTAACAAGTGCTCCGTAAGGCCCAAGCATAAAACGGCCCATCTCCGTGAAGATCGCCACATCGTCCATACCTGCAGGCACAAGTATCTGCTCATACTTTTCACGGACACCCTGGCCGATCTTTATGATATCATTCGGAGTCCCGTCAGGCTTATAAGGGATACCTACTCCTCCTGAAAGATTTATGAACTTTATGTGGACACCAAGCTCTTTATGTACCCTTTGAGCAAGGTCGAAAAGTATGCCCGCAAGATAAGGATAATAGTCATTGGTAACGGTATTGCTTGCCAGAAATGAGTGGATGCCGAAATTAACTGCACCGAGCTCTTTTAACTGCTTTATGGCATCGAATATCTGCTGCTCAGTCATTCCGTACTTGGAATCACCGGGGTTATCCATGATGTCATTGCCCATCTTAAATACTCCGCCGGGGTTGAATCTGACACAGATGTCCTTTGGTATGCCGGCGCAATTCTTCAAAAATTCGATATGGGTAATATCATCCAGGTTAATATATGCGCCAAGCTGCTTTGCCTTTACATACTCTTCTGCAGGAGTCACGTTCGATGAGAACATAATGTCAGATCCCTTAAAGCCGCAGGCTTCAGAAAGTACAAGTTCTGCCATCGATGAGCAGTCTACTCCGCAGCCCTCCTTCTGTAAGAGCTTCATGATATACGGGTTAGGTGTCGCCTTTACAGCAAAATACTCTTTGAATCCCGGATTCCATGCGAAGGCTTCCTTTACCCTTCTCATGTTCTCTACTATTCCCTTTTCATCATACAGATAAAATGGTGTAGGATATTTTAAAGCTATGCGCTTCACCTGGTCTAATGTTACAAATGCCTTCTTTTCCATAGCTGACCTTCCTTCTTTAAGCCTGCTCAGATCACATAAAAACAATCCGACAGTCAATACAGCGCTTATCTTAGAATACTGGCATGACACACTGATACACTCGCCTTACCCCACTAATCAGCACTATATATCATAATCGGATTGTTGAAAAATTATTGTTGCTTTTACAACAGTGATCTTACCTTAATTATCTGTCAAGTGCGAATGCATCATGAATAGCCTGAGCGGCTACCTCTGTATACTTCTCATCTACAAGGACCGTTACACGGATCTCAGATGTGGAGATCTGCTTAATGTTAACGCCTGCATCGTAAAGCGCCTCGAACATCTTGGCAGCGACACCTGCATGTGTCATCATACCGGCGCCGACTATAGATACCTTCGCTATATTGTCTGTAACTGTATATTTATCGCACTTAAGAGATGACTCTGAGTGTCTTTCAAGTACTGCGATCGCTTCATCCTTCTCATCCTCAGTTACTGTGAAGCTTATATCCTGCTTGCCGTTGTGCTCAACCGACTGAAGGATCATATCTACGTTAATATTGTGATTAGCAAGGTGCTGGAAAAGCTTAAATGCAACTCCAGGCTTATTCTCAAGTCCCTCAACACCGATCTGTACTACGTTCTTGTCAGTAGCAACACCGCTTACCAACATCTTCTCCATTTTACTTTCCTCCTTAACTACTGTACCTTCATTATTATTCAGGCTGGAGCGCACCACAAGCTGTACGCCGTATTTCTTTGCCATTTCCACCGAGCGGTTATGAAGCACTCCTGCACCGAGGCTGGAAAGCTCAAGCATCTCATCATATGATATCTCACTAAGCTTTCTTGCCTTAGGAACGACCCTCGGATCTGCAGTATATACGCCGTCCACATCTGTATAGATCTCGCATGCGTCTGCGTGAAGAGCCGCTGCAAGGGCAACTGCTGTAGTATCAGAACCGCCTCTTCCAAGTGTCGTATAGTCATCGAACTTGTCGATCCCCTGGAAGCCGGTAATGATAACGATCTTGCGGTTATCAAGTTCATTGAAGATCCTTTCGGTATCGATCCTCTTAAGCTTTGCATTGCTGTAGTCTGCTGTCGTATGCATAGCTACCTGGAATGCATTCAGAGATATTGCCGGTACTCCGAGATAATCCATTGCCATAGCCATAAGGGCTACGCTTGTCTGTTCACCTGTGGTAAGGAGCATGTCCATCTCTCTGCGGGATGCATGCGGATTGATGTCATGCGCCTGATCGATCAGGACGTCAGTCTGTTTTCCCATAGCAGAAAGTACAACTACCACCTTATTGCCGGCCCTGTAATCCTCAATGCAGCGGCGTGCTACATTGAAGATCCTTTCCTTGTTGGCTACAGATGTTCCACCAAACTTCTTTACTATTAACATCTTTTTTATCTTTCCTCTTTCCAGACAGTATAAAAACTGTCTTTATATAATGTACCAGGAGCTGATCTTAAGTCAGATATCAGCTCTGATCTTGCTGATAGTAACATTGTCCATATCGAGCATGGCATTCTTGAAATCTGACTCTTTCATTTGATCCGTGATGAATGCATATTCATCAGGGAAGCCGGCATCTATAGTTTTGATCTTCTTAAAAAGGCCTGCCACCTTGGCTTCATTGACTTCCCTGCCGCCTTTGAGCCTTACGAAGAAGCGGGAGAAAGTATCGCCGAATGGTTCAAGGCCCAGCTTTTCATGGCTCCATACAGTCTTTATATTGATATGCCTGTGCTTTGCGGCTTCCATGACGTCACTTACTACGGCGCTTGCTGTCGGGAGCTTTCCTGCGCCCTGACCATAGAACATTACGTCGCCAAGCATATTGCCGCGGACAAGTATCGCGTTGTATACTCCATCTACATTAAAGAGCGGATCGTCAGGTCTTATGATCATAGGCACAACAGATACTGTGACACCATGTTCATGCTTCTTGGCAATGCCGAAAAGTTTGATCTTGCCGCCCAGCTTCTTTACGTAAACTATATCTGTATCGGAAATATTGGTGATGCCTTCTGTATAAACATCCTCGAAGTCTACGTTCCTGCCGTATGCGAGTGATGCGAGAATAGCGATCTTTCTTGCAGCATCATATCCTTCAATATCCGCTTCAGGGTTTCTTTCCGCAAAACCTTTAAGCTGGGCATCCTTGAGGACGTCTGCAAAGTTAAGACCCTCGTCCGTCATCTTTGTGAGGATATAGTTTGTAGTCCCATTAAGGATACCGCGGATCTCCAGGATATCCTCCGGCGCACATGAGGTCTTTAAAGGCCTGATGATCGGAATGCCGCCTCCTACACTTGCCTCAAAGAGGAAGTTTACGCTATGCTCCTCAGCAATGTCGAGGAGTTCAGGACCGTGTGCTGCGACCAGAGCCTTATTGGAGGTGCATACGTTCTTGCCTGCTTCAAGTGAAGCCTTTACGAATTCATAGGCAGGATTGATGCCGCCCATGGTCTCGACCACAATATCCACTTCAGGGTCATCCTTTATGATATTAAAATCATGAACAAGGATCTTCTGGACAGGATCATTGTCGAACTCTCTCAGATCGAGAACATACTTGACCTTAATGGTATCGTGAAGTCTTGAGCTGATTACATCTGCATTCTCATTAATGATCTGCACGACCCCGGAACCTACTGTTCCATAGCCCAGAACTGCTGCGTTAAACATCTGTCATATTTCCTTTCTTAATAGCTTTATCTTTCATCGGAAGCTTACATATCCCTGCTTCCTTCAGCCTTTCCTGATGACCATGCAAGATATGCATTTATAAATGGATCTAGGTTTCCGTCCAGAACTGCCTGTGCGTTTCCAACCTCACAGTTTGTCCTGTGATCCTTGACCATGGTATATGGCTGCAGTACGTATGAACGTATCTGTGAGCCCCATGCTATATCTTTTTCATCGCCGCGGATACCATTTGCCTTATCCATCTCTTCCTGCTCTTTCAAAAGATAGAGCTTCGCCTTCAGCATCTGCATAGCCTTATTCTTATTCTGCAGCTGAGAACGCTCATTCTGACAGGTTACTACTATACCTGTAGGATAATGAGTTATTCTTATCGCAGATGAGGTCTTATTGATATGCTGGCCGCCTGCGCCTGAGGATCTGTAATAATCGATACGGATATCCTCATCTTTTACTTCGATATCAAGATCCTGTTCAATGTCAGGCATGACATCGCATGATACAAATGAGGTCTGACGCTTTCCGGCCGCATTGAATGGAGATATGCGGACAAGCCTGTGCACTCCGTGCTCTGACTTGAGGTACCCGTAGGCATTCTCCCCGTCTATCTGAAGTGTTACCGACTTATATCCTGCTTCATCGCCCTCAAGGAAATCGATCATCTCTACGGCAAATCCGTGTTTCTCAGCCCAGCGCTGATACATCCTGCAAAGCATGCCTGCCCAGTCACAGGATTCTGTTCCCCCTGCACCTGCATGCAGGGTCAGGATCGCATTATCCTCATCATATTCACCGGTGAGAAGGGTAGTGAGCCTCAAAGTCTCGTAATCCTCTTTAAAAGCTTCAAACTCTTCTTCCACTTCTCCTACGCCGCCTGCATCCTCATCCATCTCGTAAAGCTCGATGGTATCCAGGATATCCTGACGTTTCTTAACAAGAGCATCGTAATCTGCGATAGTCTTCTTCAAAGCTTTTGATTCCTGTACTACCCTGGCAGAATTGTCAGGATCGTTCCAGAATTCCGGCGCTTCCATTGTTTTTTCCAATTCTTCAACCCTGTTTTTCTTGTCAGCGAGGTTAAAGTGAATTCCCCATTTCTTTCAGAGGTTTTTCATAGCCCGACAGTGCGAGGCGCATGTTGTCGTACTCAACCATCCTTAATCACATCCATTCTTTAAAAAATTATTTTGAAGCAGATCTCAGTCATCATACCCTTCAAGCTTAGGAGCACCCGGACGGCCATGGCAGTACTTATACTTCTTGCCGGAGCCGCATGGACACGGATCATTTGGCATGATCTTCCTGTGCTTGCGCTTCTTTGGTTCATTGACGGCAGTCTCATCCTTATTGGTCCCGGATGCTTTTGCGACCTGCTGCCTTTCGACTTTCTGCTCTACCTGTATGTGAAGGAGAAGTCTTACTGTATCTTCTCCGATCGCATCTATCATATCATTGAACATATCAAGGCCGGTCAGGTTATACTCGACAACAGGATTTCTCTGGCCGTATGCCTGAAGACCTATGCCCTGACGGAGCTGATCCATATCATCTATGTGGCTCATCCACTTTGTATCGATAACACGGAGGAGGATGACACGCTCGACCTCACGGATCTGTTCCGGCTCCGGGAACTCACCTTCCTTAGCCTCATATACCTTGCCGGCCCTCTCCTTAACGTCCTGAAGGAGGTCATTCTTCTTCATTCCCTTAAGTTCTTCATCCTCATAGACTATCGGGTCCATCGGTACTACCGGAAGTATAATGTGATTCAGCTCATCGAAATCCCAGTCCTTTGATGAGACTTCGTCGCTTATGCATGCATTGACACTGTTTTCTATGAACTCCATCATCATATTGAAGATGGTGCTTCTCATATTTTCGCCGTCAAGTACCTTGCGGCGCTCCGCGTATATACGCTCTCTCTGGTCGTTATTGACACGGTCGAATTCAAGGAGGTTCTTTCTGATACCGAAGTTATTGCCCTCTATCTTCTTCTGTGCGCCTTCAATGGCTCTTGAAAGCATCTTATGCTCTATCCTCTGTCCGTCCGGAAGGGCATTGAATACTGCCTGATAATGTTCTGAACCGAAGAGCCTCATAAGGTCATCTTCAAGTGAGATATAGAATATGGACTCACCCGGGTCTCCCTGACGTCCTGCACGACCGCGGAGCTGATTATCGATACGTCTTGACTCGTGTCTTTCAGTACCTATGATCTTAAGTCCTCCAAGAGAGACGACTTTTTCTTTTTCTTCGGAGCATATCCTCTCTGCCTCGGCATCTGCTGCTTCATTAACGCAGATCCTTTCGGCTTCCTGTGATACTGCTTCATTGATCTCACCATTGTATTTGCCGGCAAGGTCAACTTTAAGGCCGTTAAAGAATAATATACCCTTTCCCCACTTCTGAAGCAGAAGGAGATCCGGCTCATCCATATCTATCAACTTCTTAAGATCGGCCTTGCACTCTTTAAAGCGCTTCTGATAATCATCATCATTGCCCAGTCTGCGAAGGAAGCTCTTGTCCGATGCAAAATCTTCTGCAAGATCATCCGGATTGCCGCCCAGAAGGATATCGGTACCACGGCCTGCCATGTTGGTTGCAATGGTTACCATGCCGAGACGTCCTGCCTGAGCTACTATATGAGCCTCTTCCTCATGATGTTTGGCATTAAGGACTGAGTGTTTAATATTCTTCTTGTCGAGCAGCTCGCTTAAGTATTCTGAAGTATCTATATTTATGGTGCCTACAAGAACAGGCTGGCCCTTCTTATGAGTTTCTTCTATATCCTCTATTACTGCATCGAACTTTTCTTTTTTTGTCTTATATACTGCATCCTCGTAATCTTTTCTCTGAACAGGTTTGTTTGTAGGGACCTCTACAACGTCCATACCGTAGATCTCGCGGAACTCGCGCTCCTCTGTGAGGGCAGTACCGGTCATACCACATTTCTTATCGTATTTATTGAAGAAGTTCTGGAATGTGATGGTTGCAAGAGTCTTGGACTCACGCTTTACCTTTACATGCTCCTTGGCTTCTATTGCCTGATGGAGGCCGTCCGAAAATCTTCGTCCGGGCATGATACGTCCTGTAAATTCATCAACGATCAGGACCTCATCATCTTTAACAACATAGTCCTTATCACGGATCATGATGGCATGTGCCTTTAATGCGAGGTTGATATTGTGCTGGAGTTCGAGATTCTCAGGATCAGAAAGATTTTTGACATTAAAGAATCTCTCCGCCTTTCTTACACCTTCTTCAGTAAGATTTACAGCCTTTTCCTTTTCGTCTACTACATAGTCGCCGGTCTCGTGCTCTTCCTCATTCATGAGATAATCCATCTTGGTCATCTCTTTACGGGTACCGCGCTTTATCTGACGGGCAAATATATCCGCAGCTTCATAGAGCTTTGTTGACTTGCCTGACTGACCGGATATGATGAGAGGAGTTCTTGCTTCATCGATAAGTACTGAATCGACCTCATCGATGATGGCATAGTGAAGACCGCGCTGAACCAGGTCCTTCTTATATATGACCATGTTGTCACGGAGATAATCGAAACCAAACTCATTGTTTGTTCCATATGTAATATCACAATTATAAGCTGCGCGGCGCTCATCATTATCCATGGAATTTAAGATAACTCCGACTGAAAGGCCGAGGAATCTGTGGATCTGTCCCATCCACTCGGCATCACGTTTTGCAAGATAATCATTGACAGTGACTACGTGAACACCCTCGCCCTCGAGTGCATTCAGATATGACGGAAGTGTGGCGACGAGGGTCTTACCTTCACCTGTACGCATCTCAGTTATCCTGCCCTGATGGAGGATAACACCGCCGATAAGCTGTACACGGAAGTGCCTCATGTTAAGGACTCTGGCACCTGCTTCCCTTACTGTCGCATATGCCTCGGGAAGGATGTCGTCGAGAGTCTCGCCTGCCTTAAGGCGCTCCTTAAACTCCGGAGTCTTTGCCCTGAGCTCCGCATCCGTGAGCTTTTTATAATCATCTTCAAGTGCTTCTATCCTGTCAACTATAGGGATGACACGTTTGACCTCATGCTGGCTGTGTGTACCGAAGATAGAAGTAAGAATATTTTTTCCCATTATGTATTATTTCCTCATTTCTTTAGCGCGAAAGCAAAAAAATACTCTACAACGCTTTATTCAGGGCTTTTCCTAAGTGGAGATCTTTAAGCCCCCATTTACTTTGAATAAAATACAGCATTGTAAAGTATAGCATTAAAATATTTACTTATCAACCCGAAAATCTTACAGAATATACGAAAATGCCCGCTGAATGGCGGTGAATGCGATAAAATCACCGGATATCAATACCGGGTATCATCAATACCAGGTATCAGTAATAATGGACTATGCAGGTCATATATACCTGCGCAGCCCCTTTGGATACTGATTCTTAATAACACTGCCCGTGCGTTTTCCAAACCCTAAGCCCAGACCGCAATATGTCACCAGAACGAATCCGGGCTCTCCTTCTGAGCTTATGGTATTTCCTCCTATATAGCTCATGGCTTCGGCATCTGTCTTCAATTCACAGACATTTCTGAAGCAGGACGGGGACAGGGCATGTGAAAGAGCATGGGCAGGCAGCAGTCTTTCATTCTTAATATTTACAAGTTCAAGACCGGGACGGATGATCTTTATACCCGATATATCATCAAAGTCACGGGGCTTAAGGAAACATGAGCTGCCATGTATTATTATATTATCCTCATCTAAAGGAAGAAGCCCGCCTGATGTCAGGACCGGAGTAACCCTGAAGATCTCTTCTCTTAAAAAGCCGATCACTGATCCGGGGTTTACCTTATGAATGCCTGTTCTGTCTCTGTCGCTTCTACGCTTTTTATTATTATTGTACAGTACATCCGGCTTATTGGCGTGCACATCCGGCTCATTACATGGTAAATCCGGCATATTGCAGAGTACATCAGGCTTATAGCCGGGAATATCCGGCATGCTTCCTTTGATCATCAATGCTAAAAAGTGTCCTTCTCCGCGGACAAGATGAGGCATGAGACGGATGCCGGTCTGATCTTTACCGGGCCTTAACCCCAATGATGCAAATCTGCCAAGGGATGTTTCTTCAAATGGCACAGGAGTCATATCAGGGTGCCTGGCAAGGAACCTTTCAACGCTTCCCTCATCCTCTTCAGCAGCAAATGTACATGTAGAATAAACGAGAGCGCCGCCTGCCTTTAACATCTGATACGCGCAGTCGAGGATCATGTCCTGCCGGTCTGCGCAGGTCTGTACATTCTCCTCTGACCATTCACTCACTGCCCCCGGGTCTTTTCGGAACATCCCTTCACCGGAGCACGGTGCGTCTGCTAAGACCTTATCAAAAAAAAGCGGAAAACAGACCGCCAGATCACGGGGATCATTATTTGTTGCTACCGCGTTTGCAATTCCCATTCTTTCAATGTTCTGAGAGAGGATCCTTGCCCTTTCGGGCACGATCTCATTAGCCACAAGAAGTCCGCTGCCGTTAAGAGCTGCTGCCGCCTGGGTCGTCTTACCGCCCGGCGCTGCGCAGAGGTCAAGAACTTTATCTCCATCCTCAATAGGAAGCAAAGCAGCTGGTGCCATGGCTGAAGGTTCCTGAATATAGTAGGCGCCTGCATCATGGAGTGGGTCGATACCCGGACGTAAAGACCTGTCTATATAATAACCGCCCGGGCCCCAGGGAACAGGCTGAAGACCTTTCTTTTCAGGATCATCATGATCTTTATTATCAGCATATTCCTGACCGTTTTTAAGCCTCTCTGTCATGCGGCTTTCATTGTCAGAGAACCTGCTTTCTATAATATTCTTAATCTCATTTCCCTTTAAAAGATTTGCGCGAAGGCCATATACCGGCGGCTCGTCATAACTTGCCACAAATGCCTTATATTCTTCTTCGTTATTGAAAAGCATCTGCATATCCGCCTTAAAATCTTCGGGATACTCAGAATAAGGCACACGACCGTAATCCGCAGACTTATTTGCAATCTTTTTTCTTTTTATATCAGCTGTCTTTGAAAATTTATTTTTCTTCATCTTCTGTTTTCCACTCGTCAAGTTTTCCTGCTTTACTTGAAAAGTTAGCACCTATTTTTATTATCTTTCTGCTGTCTGAAGTATAGGAAAGATCATAACCATTTTCATTTATCTGTTTCAATGCTTCTTCAGCAGATTTATCATATTTGAATTCAAATATATAAACCGCAGACCTGTTTTCAAGAATACAATCACTTCTTCCGCCGGAAGAGTGAACCTCTGCTTTTGTATTTACCCTGATATCTTCAAATGACTGTATACCGATAGGCAGCTTCTGCATAAATATCACTCCATCTTCTGAAATTTACATTTCATTAACTTCCTCATAAGATAAAATTATACAGCATTAATGTGATGATTACAAAGAGCACTTATTAATGCATAGAGCTATGTCATTTTCTTCTTAATATGTTATCATTAAATATGATAAATCAGCTTGCTTTTAAACTTTTGTTAAAGCTGCTTTTAAAACTGCTGTAAAGGCAATAATCAGTACATGAATTTAAGAAAGGCGGTATTATTATGGAGAATCCGGACGAAAAGATTTCAGAGCTGCAGAAAATAATAGACACTCACGACCATATAGTTTTCTTCGGAGGGGCCGGAGTCTCGACAGAAAGCGGTGTACCCGATTTCCGCAGTGATAACGGCATTTACAGGAAAAAGTATAAGAATTACCCTGTCGAATATATGCTGAGCCACTCATTCTATGAAGACCATCCGGACGATTTCTGGAGCTTTTACAAAGACTTCTTTTTATCTATGGATCCGGATCCGAACCCTGCGCACTATAAGCTCGCTGAGATGGAAGAAAAAGGCAAGCTCGATTGTGTAATAACCCAGAATATTGACGGTCTCCACCAGAAGGCAGGAAGTAAAAATGTATTTGAACTGCACGGCTCTACATTAAGGAACTACTGCACAAGATGCCACAGATTTTTTGACGCTGATTATGTTAAAAAGGCCGATGGCATACCAAAGTGCGATGAATGCGGCGGCAAAATAAAGCCTGACGTGGTTCTGTATGAGGAATCATTAAATGATAAGACAATCGAAGGCGCGGTAGATGCCATAGCAAAGGCTGACGTGCTTATAATAGGCGGCACATCACTTGTTGTATATCCTGCAGCCGGACTCATCAATTATTTCCGGGGAAGCAGACTTGTGCTGATAAATAAGTCCGAAACATCACGGGACAGCCAGGCTGACTTAAGGATAAACGGGCCTATAGGACAGGTGATGAGCCGGATCAGAATATGATCACAAATTTATACTTTTGGGGCCATTTACGGTTTGCGGAGAAATAAATTCAATAGCTAGTTGATAAACGATATAAAAAGGGGACTCCTTATGCTTTAAGGAGTCCCTTTTAAAGTTCATATATATAAAAGTAAAAATCATACAGAGGGGTCAGTGATGGAAAAGTCTGATGCCTGTGAAGCTCATGACCATATTATGTCTGTTGCAGGCATCGATGCAATCCTGATCACGGATAGATCCGCCTGGCTGTGCTATGTACTTTGCACCCGACCTGAATGCTCTTTCTATATTGTCGTCAAAAGGGAAAAAGGCATCTGAACCGCATGTTACGTCCTTCTCAGCCTTATTGAGCCATGCTTTTTTCTCTTCTTCGGTAAATACCTCAGGCTTTTCTGTAAATACCCGCTGCCATGCACCGTCCCTTAAGATATCTTCATAATCTTCGCCTGTGTAAAGGTCGATAGCATTATCGCGGTCAGCTCTCTTCATATCCTCCTTGAATGGAAGATCAAGGACCTTTGGACATTGACGCAGGAACCACTTATCAGCCTTGCTGCCTGCAAGACGCGTGCAGTGGATCCTAGACTGCTGGCCAGCGCCTATTCCTATTGCCTGTCCGTCCTTTACGAAGCATACAGAATTTGACTGGGTATACTTGAGAGTGATCATAGCTATTGCCATGTCATGCTTTGCCTCAAGAGGAAGGTCTTTATTGTCAGTTACTATATTATCAAAGAAATCAGGAGTGATATTCAGCTCATTCCTGCCCTGCTCAAATGTAATGCCATATACATCCTTGTGCTCCAGAGGTGCCGGAACAAAGTCAGGGTCGATCTTAATAACAGCATAATTGCCCTTCTTCTTGCCCTTTAAAAGCTCAAGTGCCTCCGGCTCATATCCGGGAGCAATGATGCCATCCGAAAACTCACGCTTGATGAGCTTTGCAGTTGAAACGTCGCACACATCTGAAAGCGCTATAAAATCGCCGTATGAAGACATTCTGTCAGCTCCTCTTGCCCTTGCATAGGCCGATGCAAGCGGTGAAAGCTCTCCAAGGTCATCTACCCAGTAGATCTTCTTAAGGACATCGCTGAGAGGAAGTCCTATGGCAGCACCTGCCGGCGATACATGCTTGAATGATGTCGCTGCAGGATAGCCGGTTGCTTTTTTTAACTGGGATACAAGCTGCCATCCATTAAGCGCGTCAAGGAAATTGATGTAGCCGGGCTTTCCATTGAGGACCTCAACAGGAAGGTCCCTGCCATCCTGCATGAAGATCCTTGCAGGTTTCTGATTAGGGTTTGTGCCGTATTTAAGCTCTATTTCGTTCATTTATTGCCTCCATATATTCTGATATTTGCATGTTGACTGCTTTTTCTGCAGATGTATCTATTATCGTACAGGTTATGATACTTATGGAAAGGATCAATCATCATCCCTGGAATTCTTGTTTATAATGGATGAATCATAATTTCCTGTCTCTAGGTCAATATATCTTACAAAAAGGGATACCTTATTGTCCTTATCAAGACTTGCCCAGATGGTATCGATGAATTCATCAATGTCATCAGGTATCTCAACAGGTACAGGCTCTCCCTCAAAGCTTGGAAGAGGATCGCCATCTCCCATATATGTATGAATGAAATGACCTTCGCCTGCTATGGGCTGCATGTAATTGAATGTCTCACGCTGGCAGGAACTGCCATTACCATTATCGCTCTTTAAGATAGAGAGTTTATAAGAGTATCTGCCATCATCAATATGCATGAGACCTGAAATACGGGGAGTATAGTTAGGCGCGTCGGGTTCGAACTCCCTTGTCTCAAGCGCTTCCTCAAATGTCCTGCCATCCTTCAGAAAATCATAGATGGTATCTGTCTGATCGCCATTAGTGACGATGGTATCATCGCCAAGTACCCTTACAGGTGAATAAATGATAAGAGATGGGTCTTCCATCTTTGAAGGATCGAAAGCTTCAGTCCTTATACCCTCACCATCTTCTACAAACACCCTGTTGCGGCTGTTCTCACTTCTTCCCATAATGAAATATGCTGTAACCGCATATCTGCCATTCTCAGAAAGGCCGATCACAATGCCTCTTCCCGGATAGGAAGTACCTTTAAGTTCTCTTTCCATAGTGGTCATTTTCATAGGTCCTGTTCTCCATTATTTTTATTTATGTTATGCCCGGCTGGCTGCCGGGTCATAAAACACATATGCTGTACATTCCCTGTGCATTCAGTCTGCGCAATCATCCTGCACATTTGTCCTGCGCAATCATCCTGCACATTTATCCTACACAATAATCCTGCGCAATTATCCTGTACATTTGTCCCGCATCTTTAAGCAGTCTCATATTCCGAAGCATAGTTCATGACCTTATCAACATAAGCCCTGCAGGCAGATGGTACGCCTCCGACGCGCTTTACAGTACCGCTTCCGGCATTGTATGCTGCGAGCGCAAGCGATACGCTTCCGTTGAACTCCTTCAGCTTATCTGAAATAACATGGGCGCCGCCCAGGATGCTTTCACGGGCATTATATGGACTTCTGACGCCATAAGAGGCTGCCGTTGCAGGCATGAGCTGCATGACTCCCATTGCTCCCGAATGAGAGACAGCGCCGGCATTGAAGTTAGACTCAGCTCTTGCAATACCTTTAAGAAGGCTCTCACTGACATCATACTTAAGAGCTGCCTCCTTAAAATACGCATCGTACTTAGTAGTCTTCGCAGAGTCGACAGATGTGATCTTTTTTGGATCATAGGCAGCGACCGGTGATCCTGACGCAGCAGAAGTATTGGCATCATTGCTTCCCGCCTTATTTTCATCAGAGCTTTGAGCTATAACAGGCGAACCGGCATTCCCGGATACGGAAGCCATTCCGCTTCTCTGAGCATCAGCATTTCCAATATGATCAGCTGCAGCATATCCATCTATCCGGTCTGAACTGCTGTTGGCTGCTGACCTGGCAACATCCAGGTAGATAACTTCCTGCCCCGTCACCGGATCACTGAATGTATATTTATGCTTCCCTGCCAGCGATGACTGACCGGCAACAGAAGCGGTCGGGTTCAAAGACAAAGCGCCGGAGCTCTGAGCATCGCCGCTTACCCCATTAGAAGCAGCATTTTCAACGACCTCTTCACTCTGAGCTGTATCTCCATCATCTGTCAGATTCTCTGAAGCAGCCTTCAGGAGACTTAAGAAATCACCGCTCTTATGCCTCATCTTAAGCGGCTTTATATTCATGGTGCTCTCCGCACCCGACAGCGGCTGTATCATACTGTCTCCTCTCTATGACATGTCATGCCGGATCTTCTTAAAAAGCTTACTTTATCATACCCTGCAAACCATGAGCAAAAATGATCAGGCATTCTTCGATCAGGCATCCTTCAGGAACGCAATATACCCTTTGTAAGCTTCATAAAGATCTGCCTTACTTGTGACCTCCCACGGTGAATGCATGGAAAGTACAGGCACGCCTGCATCGATGACCTCCATACCGTAAAGTGAAAGGATATAGGCTATGGTTCCGCCGCCTCCGACATCTACCTTGCCAAGTTCGGCAGTCTGGAAATGAACATTATTGTCATCCATGATCTTCCTGATGGCGGCCATATACTCGGCATTGGCATCATTGGAGCCTGATTTGCCGCGGGCTCCCGTAAACTTGTTGAATACTATGCCGTGTCCTAAATATGCGGCATTCTTGCCTTCGAATCTGTCCTTGTAGAGAGGATCGAATCCTGCGCTTACATCTGATGAGAGCATCCTTGAATTGGCAAGCGTCCTCTTTAAGCTGATCTCAGAATAATTCCCATTTAAGTTTATGAGCTCCGCAACTGTATTTTCAAAGAATTTTGACTGCATGCCGGTAGCACCGACTGAACCTATCTCCTCTTTATCGACAAGCAGACAGCAGGATGTCTTTTCTCTTACAGGCGTGTCAAGCATAGCAATAAGTGATGAATAAGCACATACTCTGTCATCCTGACCATGTGAAAGGATCATGCTGCGGTCAAATCCCATTTCACGGGCAGGTCCTGCCGGAACTATCTCAAGCTCTGCCGAGATGAAGTCCTCCTCTTCAATTCCGTACTTATCCTTAAGAATATTAAGGATATTCTTTTTTACTGCATTCTTTTCCTCACCGGCAAGGGGCTTATTTCCGATTATGACGTCGAGATTGTCGCCTTCTATTGCCTTGGATGCCTTCTTCTCCATCTGCTCGCCTGCAAGGTGAATCAGAATGTCTGAAACACAGAATACAGGATCATCCGGGTCCTCACCGACATTTACATTGCAGACTTCGCCATTCTCCTTCACTATCACACCATGAATAGCAAGAGGAAGGGTAACGAATTGATATTTCTTTATGCCGCCGTAATAGTGGGTATCAAGATAAACTATTTCCTTATCCTCATAGAGCGGATTCTGTTTCACATCCATCCTCGGGGAATCTATATGGGCGCCAAGTATGTTCATACCGCGTTCAAATGGCTCTTTGCCTATCTGAAACATAGCCACGGACTTTTTCATATTTACAGCAATGATCTTGTCGCCAGGCTTAAGTGCTTTGCCCTTCATGATGTAATCTGTCAGATCTTTATATCCTGCTGCGTGCGCTGACTCTACGATCTGATCTACACATTCACGTTCTGTCTTTCCATTTGATAAGAAATCAATATAACCTGAACTTAATTTTTCAAGGCTCTTTAACGCCTTTTTATCGTAGGTCGGCCATACATTCTTTGTTTCCATGTATTCTAACCACCTTTCAAAATTAACGGCACCCTGAATTTAAAAAGGTGCCGCGATAATCCTTTAATATTCTATATCCCATCCATGGGACTTCTATCACTCTTTATCCTCTGACTTTTCATCAGCCTCATCATCGCCGTCTTCATCGTCGATATTGATCTTTACATACTTGCTTGACGAAGGTGTGCTCTCGCCTTCCTCATCCTCGTCATCTTCAAAATCATCATCCTCGAAATCATCGTCCTCATCGAAATCATCATCAAGGTCATCATTCTTAATGTAATTCTTGAAGAAATACCAGACACCGCCGCAAACTGCAGCAACAGCTGTAACACCGCCTAAAACCTTCAGAAACTTTTTCATTATCAATACCTCCTGGATTTAATATATAAATAATCAGTCAACTGTTGTAAGCCTTGACTGAATGTGCATAAGATACGGGTCGAGGCCTTTCTGCATTGCCAAAGCCTCCTGGATGTCATAATCAACAAACTCTCCCTTTCTATAAGCTACGACTCTGTTGGTCCTGCCTTCATTCAGAAGCTCCACGGCCATGGCTCCCATAGCTGATGCATATACCCTGTCCTTGCCGGATGGGCTGCCGCCTCGCTGAATGTGACCGAGTATAGTAGCTCTTGTCTCTATGCCCGTCACCTCCTGAATAACCTTGGCCATCTCTGTGGAATTGCCGATACCTTCGGCATTTACGATGATATGGTTCTTCTTGCCCATTCTCTGTCTTAAGATGATCTTCTTAATGATCTTCTCAAGGTCGCCGTCATACTCCTCTGTTGTGAGGATATACTCTGCTCCGCTGGCAATACCGGACCAGAGGGCAATATGGCCGGCTGTGTGTCCCATAACTTCCACTACTGAACATCTTTCATGAGACTCGGATGTATCGCGAAGCTTATCAACTGCTTCAACAGCGGTATTTACTGCTGTATCAAAGCCAATAGTATAATCAGTGCAGGCAATATCCAGATCTATGGTCCCGGGGATACCGATGGTGTTGATCCCGCGCCGTGCCAGAGCGCTTGCACCCATGAATGAACCATCGCCGCCGATCACAACAAGCCCTTCAATACCGAGCTTCCTGAGTATATCTGCTGCCTTGTCCTGTGTTGCTTCTTCCTTGAACTCAGGGCATCTTGCCGTATAGAGAATAGTGCCTCCAAGCTGGATGATATCTGAAACCGAAAGAGAATCCATTTCTTCTATATCTTCTTCGAGAAGACCTGCATATCCTCTCTTAATGCCCACCACCTGAATATCATATGAAAGTGCCGTACGTACAACAGCTCTTATGGCTGCATTCATGCCGGGAGCATCACCTCCGCTGGTAAGTACACCTATCTTTTGAACTGCATTCCCCATGTTTTTTTTCCTTTCTCATAATATTTCGAATAAAATGAAGATGATGCCCTTATCCTCAGATCTGGCCGATCATCTTACAGCTTATATCTTTTCACCATTAATATTCTATGATATTGAGCGCCATTTTTCAATACAAGGCAGCCAAATTTTCTACTTTTCCGACCATTTCCGGTTTGAGCGAGGAAACTTTAGCACCTGTGCTTAAAGTTCCCTCACTCAAACCTGCATGCTCTGAAAAGCAGGTTCTTGTATCATCAGCCTCAAAAAGTAAAAAGCACTTTGATGGTCAGGAAAATGCTTCTGGATCATTCTGAACGCCGCTTCTTAGCGAAGACGACCGGAAGGGAAGTCTGAGGTTAGAAGCGCTGCGTGAAGAAGTGAGCGAGAGCGCATCCAGAAGCATTTTCCTGACCACAAAGTGCTATTGGAGATAAAAAAGGCTGATGGTCAACTCACATCACTACAGCGGTTTCAACAGACGGAAATGTCTTCTTAAATGTTCCGGCTTCTTTGATCTTTTCGATATCGACCTTATTCTCAAGCCTGAATACCTTTTTCTCAGCTGCTGCATATACCTTCATGGTGTCTTTGCCCGGAAATATCTTAACTGTATCTATGATCTTCTCCCTGAGATCATTGAACTCATAAATGTCACGCAGCTTTATCCAGAATTCATGAGGAAGATCATCAAATGAGACCGCCTCATTAACTATAAGCTGGGCTTCTTCCTGATCGTCATCATCAGGTATGTCCACACGGCCGGTGAGAAGCACTGTCATATCTTCCGTGAAGAAATTGATATAGGAGGCAAATTGCCTGGGAAACATTATGCAGCTTATCTGGCCTTTGAAATCTTCCAAAGTAAACCTTGCCATAAGATCGCCTTTACGCGTAGTCCTCTTCTGAAATCCATGCACTATGCCGCCGACTTTTACGACCTGCCCGCCACTGATATTCTTTTTTTCTTTCTCATATGTACTGAGACCTGCTGTAAAAGCTTCATCTTCTGTCTGATCCTGATCAAGTATGAAATCAGATGAATCTGCGGTACAGTTACGCTTCATCAGACCCTTATACTCGTTCAGGGGATGCCCTGATATATAGACAAGGAGCAGCTCCTTTTCATATCCAAGAAAATCCTTCTGCTCAAACTCTGAAGTTTTCGGAAGTTCAGGTATTATAGTCTCTTTCAGGCCTGACCCATCCATGTCAAACAGACTTATCTGGCCTGTCATAGCTTTTCTGTTCTTCATCTGAACACAGTCTATCATATCAGGTAATATAGTGACCTTCTGCTTCCTGTTCCCGGGCAGGCAGTCACAGGCTCCGGCTTTTATGAGCGTGTCTATGATCTTTTTGGAAACAGACAGAGGGGAAAGCCTTTCGACAAGGTCGTAGAGATCCTTGTAAGGCCCGTGTTTCTTCCTTTCCTCCGCTATTTTCATGGCAGCAGTGTCACCGACTCCCTTTATGGCTCCAAGCCCATAGATTATGTTGCCTTCATCTGCCTTGAAATATGCTTCACTCTTATTCACGTCCGGGAGGAGAAGATCTATGCCGTGTCGTCTGCATTCATCGGCATACTGTATTATCTTGCCTCCAAAATTTGATACGCTCGAAAAGAGGCTTGCAAAGAACTCGACAGGATGATAGTACTTAAGCCAGGCAGTCTGCAAAGTAACCACCGCATAGCTTGCAGCATGTGACTTATTAAATGCATAGTTTGCAAAGTCTATCAGCTGATCAAATATCTTATTTGCGATATCCTCACTGATGCCGTTGTAAAGGCATCCGCATATGCCAAGTTCTTCATTGCCATAGATGAAATTCCTGCGTTCCTGCTCCATGACATCTAAGTGCTTTTTACTCATTGCACGCCGGACAATATCAGAACGGCCATAGCTGAATCCGCCAAGGTCGCGCACTATCTGCATTACCTGCTCCTGATAGACTATGCAGCCATGGGTAGAAGAAAGTATGTGCTCAAGCTGCGGACAGAGGTATGTGACCCCCTGGGGATCCTGCTTTCCTGCAATATACTTTGGTATAAAATCCATGGGACCAGGTCTGAAGAGAGAAATACCTGCAAAGATATCTTCAAATGAATCGGGTTTTAAATTCTTCATAAAGCGCTTCATGCCGGCGCTCTCAAGCTGAAATACCCCGTCCGTATCACCCTCTGATATCATGCCAAGTACATTTTTATCATCATAGTCTATATCCATCATGTCTTCATAGGTCTTCCCTATAAGAGCAGCCGCATTCTCTATAACAGTAAGGTTCCTTAATCCAAGAAAATCCATTTTAAGAAGGCCAAGCTCCTCGACTGTAGTCATGGTGAACTCTGTAACGACCGGATCATCCCTGCCTGTTCCCCCTGACAGAGGCACAAAATTCATTACAGGCTCAGGAGCTATAACTACACCGGCTGCATGAACAGAACTGTGGCGCGGCATACCCTCCAGCTTCTCTGCTATTTCCAGAAGTTTTTCTGCCTTCTGATCATTCTGTACGAGAGCTTTTAACTCCGGATTGCCTTCGACTGCTTCGTGAATGGTGACCGTTCTTCCGTTTACAGGTCTTGGCACCAGGCCCGCTATCTTTCCTGCATAGTCGGGCTTGTATCCAAAGGCACGGGCAACGTCGCGTATTACCTCACGTGCCTTGAGTGTACCGAATGTCACAATATGCACTGTTCTGTCATGACCATACTTTTCCGCAACATATTCAAATACTTCATGCCTTCGTTCAACACAGAAATCAACGTCTATATCCGGCATACTGACTCGTTCCGGATTCAGGAATCTTTCAAAAAGGAGATTGTATTTAATAGGATCAAGCTGAGTAATATTAAGACAGTACGAAACTATGGATCCGGCAGCAGAACCTCTGCCCGGTCCTACCGGAATATGTGATTGGCGGGCGAACCTTACATAATCCCAGACTATAAGGAAATAATCAACAAAGCCCATACTGCGGATGACATCCAGCTCGTGATCCATACGGGCCCGGGCTTCCTGATACCTTAAAGTCCCGCCATAGCGGTCTTTCAGCCCTGCGCTGCATAGTTCATTAAGGTAATCCCATGAAGACATACCGTCAGGACAGTCAAACTTTGGCAGCTTATAGTCGTGAAACTTAAATTCCACATTGCATCTTTCGGCTATCTTTTCAGTATTGTCGCATGCAGCCTGGGCATAAGGAAAAAGCTTTCTCATCTCTTCCTCTGACTTAAGATAATACTGGCCGCCTGTGTACCTCAGTCTGTCCTTGTCATCGACCTGTTTCTGTGTCTGTATACAGAGAAGGATATCGTGTGCCTCATAATCCTCAGGCTTAAGGTAGTGGACATCATTGGTGCATACCATGGGAATGCCGGTCTCTTTGGAAAGACGCATGACCCCTGCATTGACCTTTTTATCCTGGGCAAGACCGTGATCCTGAAGCTCCAGGAAATAATTATCGTGCCCGAAGAGTCCCTCCATGTAAAGGGCTTCGCGCTTTGCCTCTTCGTAATTATTCTCTATTATAGAGGCTGCGACCTTGCCGGCGAAACAGGCGGAAAGGGCAATAAGGCCTTCATGATATTTTTCCAGAAGCTCATGGTCTATTCGCGGCTTATAATAAAAACCTTCAGTAAAACCATATGACACGAGCTTTATCAGATTCTGATAACCTGTATTGTTCTCACATAAAAGTATGAGGTGATAATACCGTCTTTTTCCGTATTCTGTCTCTTTAGAATGCCTGCTGCCCGGTGCCACATAGACTTCGCAGCCGATGACAGGCCTGATGCCATTCTTTTTGCATGCCTTATAAAAGTCTATAACGCCATACATATTGCCGTGATCCGTGATAGCAAGATGGGTAAAGCCAAGCTCATGTGCCCGTGCCGGAAGCTCTTCTATACGGCAGGCGCCGTCGAGCAGTGAATATTCAGTATGTACGTGCAGATGTGCAAAAGCCATATTATCACACCTTTCTTTAATAACCGGAATATACTTTTCAGTCTGTCCGGGTCCATAAGTATAACGCAATGCCCGAATCGGGTGCTTCCGGTTCGGGCAGGAAACTTATGTATTTAAGAATATGCAGAGCTTTTAAGATCAGTTCTTGAAGGAGTGCACCGGCGCCGGGATGCGGCCTCCGCGGTTCACGAAATCATCGCACTTGAACTGGTTGACCGGCATGATAGGGGCATGGCCAAGTAATCCGCCGAACTCTACCGAATCGCCGACCTTCTTGCCGATCACAGGTATAAGACGGACTGCAGTCGTCTTCTGATTGACCATACCGATCGCCATTTCATCCGCAATGATGCCGGAAATGGTGGCTGGTGTGGTATCGCCGGGAATCGCTATCATATCGAGTCCGACTGAGCATACGCATGTCATGGCTTCAAGCTTTTCTATGGTAAGCGCGCCAGCCTCTACAGCATTGATCATGCCCTGATCCTCACTTACAGGTATGAAGGCACCTGAAAGTCCGCCTACGTATGAAGATGCCATGATACCGCCCTTCTTTACCTGGTCATTAAGCAATGCAAGAGCTGCGGTAGTACCCGGAGCTCCGGCCTTCTCAAGTCCCATCTGTTCGAATATATCAGCAATGGAATCGCCGATCGCAGGCGTAGGTGCAAGAGAAAGATCAATGATGCCGAATGGAACGTTCAGCTTTGCGCTTGCCTCTCTTGCTACAAGCTGACCAACTCTTGTGATCTTAAATGCAGTCTTTTTTACTTTGTCACAAAGGGTTCCAAAATCCTTGCCCTTTACTGACTCAAGCGCCGCACGCATGACACCGGGGCCGGAAACGCCTACGTTAATGATCTCGTCTGCCTCTGTTACGCCATGGAATGCTCCGGCCATGAACGGGTTGTCATCAGGTGCATTGCAGAATACAACGAGCTTCGCATTGCCTATGCTTCCGCGGTCAGCAGTCTTTTCTGCTGTCTGCTTTACTATATCGCCCATGAGACGAACGGCATCCATATTGATACCGGTCTTTGTCGATCCGAGATTTACTGAGCTGCAGACAAGGTCTGTCACTGAAAGCGCTTCAGGGATCGACTTCATGAGAAGTTCATCAGACTTTGTCATGCCTTTCGATACAAGGGCCGAATATCCTCCGATGAAGTTTACTCCGACCTGCTTGGCCGCATGGTCCAGAGCCTTTGCGATCTTTACATAATCTTCGGTCGATCTGCAGGCAGAGCCGCCAATAAGAGCTGCCGGTGTGACTGATATACGTTTATTTACGATCGGAATTCCGAATTCCTTTTCAATTTCCTCGCCGACTTTTACGAGATTTTCTGCCCTCTTTGTAATGCGGTCATAAACACTGACGGTCAGCTTATCTATATCATCAGTTATACAATTAAGAAGAGAAATACCCAGAGTGATGGTACGTACGTCCAGATTCTCTTTTTCGATCATGTCGTTGGTCTCGCGGACCTCGCTGATATTAATCATATCGTCCTCCGTATATTTTCGATTGAATTACTGGTACATATATTACTGGATCAGATATTATCGGATCAGATCCTGTGCATGGAATCAAAAATATCCTCACGCTGAGTCTTAATGATGCAATTAAGCTCCTCACCGATCTGCTCGAGCTCGTCAGATACATCTGTAAACTGCTTGAGTGATTCAGTCATATCTACGATCATCATCATATTAAAAAAGCCGTCAACTATGGTCTGCGAAATATTCAGGATGTTTATCTTATTATTCGCAAGATATGTGCAGACCTTAGCAATGATGCCTACACTGTCCCTGCCAACTACTGTTATTACTGTTCTTTTCATGATAGTCCTTTCTGCCGGATCTCCCGGGCACATGTACTGATATTTCAACAGGATCCTTCAAATGCTTTATATGTTCTGTAAACTGCCGCATGCCTTACGGTAAGTGGGCTTTACGCTTCACATTTATAAGAAGTTCTTTTTGTTCATCCCGCTGATAAAACTTTCATTGCGTCATTATATATTTTAGAAACCTGCTTGTAAAGGCATTCTGGAAGCCAAAAATGGAGCCTTATTTCAAATAATAATAGCCGGTGAAGGCATATCTCTCTTAGCCGCTTCAAGTGAAAAGCCAAATCCGGTCTCATTGAGGCCCAGCCTGTCCCAGAGAGCGTATTTGACAGACTGGAGAGCAACATCCGGTGTATTGTTTTCCTTTGAGAGATGAATGAGTTCAACGGCCTTAAGCCTGTCCGAGATAAGCTTTGAAAGAAGCTCACCTGCCGTATCATTCGACAGATGTCCCTTTTCAGAGGCGATCCTGTTTTTAAGTTCATATGGATATGGTCCTGTTTCCAGCATAGCCGTATCGTGATTGGACTCGAGGAAAAGACAGTCACATCCTCTCAAATGATCCAATGTATAATCACTGTAACAGCCAAGGTCAGTTGCAAGTCCCATTTTTTTACCTTCTGCTTCAAAGACATAGCAGACAGGGTCTTCTGCATCATGAGACATGGAGTATGCAGTTATGCTTATCCCGCCGATCTTAACTGTATCATCAGGCTTTACGGGATTCACGAGCTCGTGCCTTATCTCATTGCCTGGACATTTCTTCTCCACCGCTTTAAGAGTCTTATCAGTTCCATAAAGGGGTATGGCGAAATTTTTTTCCATAACTCTTACACCGCCGATATGATCGACATGCTCATGAGTTACAAAAATCGCGGAAAGCATATCCGGGCTCACACCGGTACTTTTAAGTCCCTCTACTATTTTCTTGCGGGATACGCCCGCATCCACAATAATATGCGTATCCCCGCTTCCAATATAAGTACAGTTTCCTGAGCTCCCGCTCGCTATACTCATGATCTTCATCGTCTTTCTCCTTACTTTAAGTCATATTCTTAAGCCTTACAGTTGTACGGTAAAATTTTCATATACTTTTGTATCGGGGAAGGCCTCCTCATGATTGACCATTATACTGCCCTGAGGCTCTATATCCATGAGCTTCAGAATATCCGATACCAGGTAATACTTCTGCATTTCTACCCTGTCACCCTCATTTATTGCAAAGGAATCAAGAACCAGCTCACCATTGACCCTTGCCATGACAGGACAGTCTATTTCCTTATCATTGAACTTTATCTTTATGGTCTTATGGTACTCGGGCAGGTCTTTAACAGCAACTGAGGCACAGGGACCTGCTGTACTTGCTTTAATTTCGATAACGTCGTCCTGTCTTAAATGAGTACTTAATGATGAGACCTGACCATTTACCAGTATTACCGCCGCTTCGCCAGGCTCGCCGCGTACGAGGCGACTCTCGCCATTGACTGAAAACTGAATACTGTCTCCTCTTTTAGGGAATAGATCAGAGTCAGGGAAGCCGGTCTTCATAGCCGCATCCATGACCGTGAGCTTTCCATTGTCATAGAGCTTCACCGTCTCCCCGTTTACAGTTACGAATATGAAATTATTGCGCTGCTCGTAGAAGTTAAGACAGATGCCGACTGGGGTAACAAGAAGTGAATCGCCATGCACGCTTCTCTGAACGAACTTAATATCTTTTAGGACTCCCTCTCCTCTTACAGCTACTCTTTCCTGCTTTATGCCAAGTTCAGCTGCGAGGGCTTCTGAAAATCCAGGTACCTTACCGCCGCCCCCGACTATGAATACTGCACTTACAGGCCTGTCACCATTGAGTTCCTTTATCTTATCAGCGATCTTTCCTGTCTCTTCTTTTATCACGTCTTTAATGGTCTCATTGAATTCTTCCAGGGTAAGAGTATGAGGAAGATCCATGATATCATGATATTCTTCTTTTCCATCCTTAAATGGGGCACACTTGACCCTTTCAGCTTCATCGAATGAAAGAAGATACTCTCTGGATAAGGCTTCTGTTATCTCGTCTCCTGCCATAGGTATCATACCATATGCTACGACACTTCCGTCACGCGTTATGGAAATATCGGATGTCCCGGCGCCTACGTCGACAAGGCCGAGATTTAAGAGCCTGTAGTTCTGAGGTATTGCTGCATTGATAGCAGCTATCGGCTCCAGAGTCAGATTCTTTACCTTGAGACCGGCCTTTCTCACTGACGCATAAAGACCATCCACTACTTCCTCGGGAAGAAAGGTCACTATCATGTCCGCTTTAATGGACTTGGCATTGTGACCTGTAAGGCTTGAAAGCACATAATTATTCTGATAATAATTTATAACAGAATAGCCGACGCAGTAAAAATCATTGTCCGGGACTTCTTCATTGAGCTTATCATAGGCATTCTTTATGCCCTGCATCTCAAGAGAATAGACCTCGTCGCCTGAGATCCTTTTCTCAATATCGAACTCTATAACAGATTCTGAATGTATGGTCCTCAGTACACGGCCGGCTGCTGCTATGCAGACATTTGTCAGGGTGAGGCCGGTCAGGACATTCAGTTTATCTGTAACTTCCCTGATGCCGGCTGCCACCTGATCAATGTCGTGAATCTGACCATCCAGCATTGCCCTTGTGGTATGAGGCCGGCTCTCCAGAGCAATGACTGTGAACCTGCCTTCTTCATCCTTAAAGCCCACGGTGCCTACTATGCTTCTGGTACCTATATCAAGACCGTATATAAGCTTATCCTCATTATCCGAAGCAAGCTTTTTAATATCACGTCTCTCTTTTGTTTCCTCTGATATGGTGCGCTTCTTCTGTCCCGCCTTACGGTTCCTCCTGCGGCTTTTATTTCCGGTATTTTTTGCTGCAGCCTTATCACTTGCTGAGGCAGATATGGAAACCGATACATCATTTTCCGCATCCTGCTTTGATGCCGTCTTTTTTTCATTTACATTTTCACTCATGCTGCCACCTGATAAATAATATTAATAAGGCATTATAAGATATGCCCTGTTTCATCCCGGATAAACATTCTTTATCCGGACATAAGTTTATGAAGCAATGAAGCTTACTTTATACCCGATTGCTGACTAAAAGCTACTTCAGCTGCAGATAATCCACATTTCCCTGCAGCCATATAACTCCCTTAAAACGCGTACCTATTGCAGGATAGCCTTTAAGATCCTTTTTATTGATACAGATTGAGAATATTACGTCATTGCAATTTATCAGGAGATGGTAGATCTCCTCATATGTGATGGAATTGGTTGTAATATTCCAGTTCACAATAGTCCCTATGATAAAATAATTATCGGACTCACTTCCATAAGGAATAAATGTCGACTCCACTATACTATACAGGTCCTCATGATCTATTCTCCTCTGCACTCTTTCATTGAGGTCAAGATCCTCTACGGCAAGATCATCTATAGCTTCTTCGTCGCCATTCATAGCCTGGGAAAGGAGCTCTGTCCTCCTGTTATGGTAATGGTTCCTCTTTTCGCTGTATTCTTCCTTTTCCATGACACCCAGGATGATAACACCGTCGACAGAGAGTCCCGAGAGCCCTGTACGTGCCTTGTAAGGCTCATTTTCCCTGAATTTCAATGAAATATAGTCATATGCATTCTGCAGATAAAATATCAATGATACGCCTATCTTTGCATCTTCGCACATACCTGTAAATGCAAATGTATCGACTCTCTTATTTACAGTAACATCATCATCAACGCTTACAAGGTCTGTCCGGAAATAAGGAAAATAGTGGTCCAGGTGAAAGAAGCCCTTTTCATCATATTCACCACAGACAGTAATGCCCATGCCGCGTCCGAATTCTCTCGACATCTCTGTATATGTCTGATCAAGACCCGCATTTGTCTTCTGGACCGAGTCGGCACCATCCATTACAAGTCCTATAAGTCGGTCTTCATCCTTCCTGCTTATAACATTTGTAAATCCAACAGATCTTAAGAACCTGTGCATGATATCACCTTCTTCTCTTTGCGCTAAGCCTTATCTGTTCCTTTATTTTTTCAGGGAGAATATAAGGAGTATCAGAATCCATTTCATCATCATCCTTAATGAGGAATATCTTCTTCTCCGTATCTATATTCTCAGGATTGCTTAAGAATCCTGTTTTTTTATTGATATTATACACCACATGACGGTCACAGTAACGGTCAGGTTCAGTACCTTTTACAAAATATTCATCAACTATCGTGGAATTGACCTTTGAATCATCGCAAATACCGCTTATTCCAAGTTTACCTGACTTTGTACATACACGCGCCGATATGATCGTATCCGGCTTTTTAAACAATGAGTGATCGCGATCCTCCTCAGAACACTTCATGACTAAAGTATTGTATGAATCATCATATTTCGGGAGTGCTGCCATAATGTCATGCCAGAGCATAGTCAGATCAGGCCCATTTTTTAACCTGCTCTCATCGTCATTGCCAGCCCAGAGTCCCAGTGAATATTTTTTATTAAATCCATTAAAATATTTATTTTTCGATCTGTAATCGGCAGAATCCTGGCCGCACTCAAAATGGTCATAACTGCCAATGCCTTTTTCTTTATAAATATTATTTAACTTCTGATTGAGAACATCATCTATAAGCCACGCCGTTTCTATATTTATTATCCTTGTCTCATATTTCGTATTTTTAATAACTTCCTCTCCATTGCTGAAAGCGGCCCGCCTGTAAAAAAGAGGCTGGTGATATCTGCCCTTTGAGGCAAGAGCCGCATAAGCTGCCGTTAGTTCAAGATTGCTCGTACCATTCCAAAGATCTCCGATAGCGGTCCGGCTTCGAAGATCAGTCATTCTTTTCCCTGTATCATCGATAAGCAGTGCTGTAATATTTTTAAAGCCAAACTTTTTAAGGTAATCAATGCCTGTCTGATATTGAATATCTGAAAAGAATTTTACTGCAGCTACATTATCACTGCGAAGCATGGCATTCCTCATGGTTATGAGCCCGTAATGCGCGCCATTGATATTCTTTACTTCATAGGCGTCCTCGGGAAAATATGTCTTTACATCATCCTCAACATCAGAAAGAGTTAATCCGCTTGCGTCAAGAGCAGGAACATATACAGCAAACGGGGTAAGAGCAGTACCGGGGCTGCGTAAAACATCGTTAGCATGGTTGATACCGGTATTTTCGCTTTGATCCCTGCCGCCTATCAGGGCAGCAACCTCTCCTGTATTGTGATCCATGAGCACAGCAGAGCATTGTGGCTCTTTTGTCAGAGAGACAGAACGATCAAGGATCAGCCTTCCGGATCTCTTAAGATACTTCTCATATTCACTGATATGGTCAAATGCGTCTTTTTCCGAATCAAAATACAGATTCTGTTTCTTTCCTGTCTTCTGCTCAAAATAATCCTTAAGATCATCTTCTGTAAAAACATCTCTGGTACCAGTCTTATCGGTTATGGTAAGGCTGTAATCCAGAAAGCTTCCTTCAGTGCCTTTATAATATTTATCATCATTTATAAGCTCTTCAATATGCTTCTGAATATAAGAATCTTCGCAGGAATATATATTCAATCCGCCATGGTAAATAGCATTCAGCGCCTGTGTCTCAGAGTATCCAAGCCTGTCCATAAGATCATTCTTAAGACTAATGACAAGAGTCCTTGTATAAGAATCCTCTTTTTGACCATCGCCCGATGAACCTGGATTCTTTTTTGTCATGCCTCCGTAAGGATCACTTCCAAGTTCATCTTCGTATCCTGTTTCATCCAGCATTCCATTATCGTGCATGAATTTTAGGATCCTGCGTTCCAGAAGTTTATTCTTATCAGGGTGCAGAAACGGATCATATATTTCTGAATCAACAGAAATTGCAGCAAGTACTGAGGCTTCCGATACAGTCAGTTCGGATACGTCTTTTGAGAAATAATATTCAGCCGCATCCGTAATACCCGTAATATCATTACCAAAACAAAGCGTATTTAAAAAGTACCCGATTATCTCATCTTTTTTAAATATCTGCTGGACCCTCAAAGAGACAAACTGCTCTTTCATGAAATTATTGAGCTTAAGATTATCCTGTCCGCTCCTGAAATACAGCTGATTAGCGACCAGCTGCTCAGGTATGGAAAGCTTGACATCTCCAAGAAGCTTCATAAGATCCATGACATTGCTCTTCTTATCTGTACCTGCCGTCTCATCAGGTGTATCTTCAGGATCGGCGAAATCGCGGATAGAAGAGCTGTTATTTACTATGGTATTATAAATGGTATCGAAGGTCATGCTTATACTGAGATCGGAACTTTTATAAAAGTCCGGGTCATAGCATGCCGCAAATGCCTTCTTTATCTTATCCGGTATTTCTTCAGTGCCTGAAAATGTCGAGTCATTATAGCTGCGTGTCAGACTCCCGATACTCCTGCCGGAAGTATCATATATAGTTCCGGGTTTTCCATCATCAAGAAAAAGAATACTTTTTGAATCAGGCAGAGAAGTAAGGAATGTCCTGAGCTTAAAAAAAGCCTGTGTCATAGAAAATGCAGTAAAGCTGATAAATGCAAAAAAACATACTATCAGAAGGATAACGTAGATGCTGTTGAGCTTCTTTCTCTTTTCTAAAGAAAGCAGATCAAGCTGGCTTCTTATGTTTCTTTTACTGAAATTCATATGCACAGGCCTCTTTAATCCATGGTCAATTATAAAAGCTTATGTTATCTGTAGATGATATCATGTCTCTTAGGACCATTTGATACCATCGTTATAGGTACTCCGATCTCCTTTTCAACAAATTCAACATATTTTCTGCAGTTCTCAGGAAGATCCTCATACTTCTTTATGCCCCTGATATCGCATTTCCAACCCGGGAGAACAGTATATACAGGTTTGCAGTCCTTAAGCTTTGATGTTACAGGAAAATCCTTTATAACTTTGCCATCAAGCTCATAGCCTGTACATACAGGGATCTCATCGAGATATCCCAATACGTCAAGTACAGTGAATGCCACCTCT
Source organism: Lachnospiraceae bacterium (assembly GCA_036343175.1). Lineage (GTDB taxonomy): Bacteria > Bacillota > Clostridia > Lachnospirales > Lachnospiraceae > JAEEJA01. The sequence goes on along the minus strand of JAZASR010000006.1, from coordinate 52,173 downwards.
GTAGCACCCTGGATACGGCAGCCATAACGTGTAGCTACTGCATCGAACCAGCCCATTCTTCTTGGGCGGCCTGTAGTAGCACCATATTCTCCGCCGTCACCTCCACGGTCACGAAGTTCCTTAGCCTCGTTCTCATCAAGGATCTCGCTAACGAACTCTCCCGCACCTACTGCGCTTGAATAAGCCTTGACTACTGTTACTATCCTCTTTATCTCATATGGAGGAAGACCTGCACCTATGGCGCCATAACCTGCCAGTGTAGATGAAGAAGTAACCATAGGGTAAATGCCATGGTCAGGATCCTTTAATGAACCAAGCTGTCCCTCGAGAAGTACATTCTTTCCCTCTTTAAGTGCATCATATATGAATGCCGAAGTATCAGCGACATATGGAGCTATCATGTCACGATACTTATGAAGTGTTGCAAGCAGCTCGTCCTTATCGAGCTCCGGTTTATGATAAAGATATTTAAATAGAACGTTCTTCTTAACGCATACTCTTTCGATCTTCTCTTTAAGAACGTCTTCATCAAAAAGCTCTGAGACCTGAATACCGGTCTTGGCGTATTTATCAGAATAGAATGGGGCAATTCCTGACTTTGTAGACCCGAATGACTTCTTGCCCAGTCTCTCCTCCTCGTATTGATCAAGAAGAATATGATATGGCATGACGATCTGTGCCCTGTCAGACACAAGAATATGCGGTTTCGGTACGTTCTTCTCTACAAGATCATCTATCTCCTTAATGAACTTTTCAATATTAAGGGCAACGCCGTTGCCGATTATATTTGTAATATGGTCGTAGAAAACTCCGGATGGGAGAATATGAAGCGCGAACTTGCCATAATCATTTACGATAGTATGGCCCGCATTTGCTCCGCCCTGAAATCTGACAACAATATCAGACTTCTCACCGAGCATATCTGTGATCTTTCCCTTTCCTTCATCTCCCCAGTTAGCTCCAACAACTGCTGTTACCATAATATTATCCTCCTGAAAATCCTGGATTTTGTTATTTATATTAAGATCTTAAAAAAAGATCTTTAAACCCGCATTTATATTATCATATCAGACATTGATCGTGGCTTTAATGCCAAGAATATCTTTATTGTCTTTAAGAATAGGATCAACCACATCCTTGATAAACTCTTCGACCTGACCAGGAGCACGGCCTACATACCTTGCAGGGTCCATTGCCTCTTCAAGTTCTTTAAGACTCTTGTGGAACAAAGGGTCCTGAGCAATGAGCTCAAGAAGGTTATTGTCAAGTCCCTCCTGTTTAACGCGCTTTCCAGCTTCCATGGATAGCTCGCGGATGCGTTCGTGAAGATCCTGCCTGTCTCCACCTTCCTTAACCTCGTCCATCATGATATTTTCTGTTGCCATGAATGGAAGTTCTGACATGAGTCTCTTGCGGATGACCTTATCATTAACAACAAGGCCGTCTACAACGTTAAGCACAAGATCGAGGATGCCGTCTGTTGCCAGAAAACCCTCAGGTACGCTTAAACGCTTATTGGCCGAGTCATCAAGGGTACGCTCGAACCACTGGCATGCTGATGTAAAGAGAGTATTATTGATATCACTCATCACATATCTTGAAAGCGAAGCAATACGCTCACTTCTCATGGGATTTCTCTTATATGCCATGGCTGATGAGCCGATCTGATTCTTTTCAAATGGCTCCTCGATCTCCTTCAGATGCTGAAGAAGACGGATATCATTGGAAAACTTATGAGCTGAAGCTGCGATCTGTGCAAGTACGTAGACTACTCTTGTATCAAGCTTTCTTGAGTATGTCTGACCTGAAACAGGAAAGCACTCCTTAAAGCCCATCTTCTTTGCAATTATCGCATCAAGCTGCCTTACTTTTTCTTCGTCATTATTGAAAAGCTCCATAAAGCTTGCCTGAGTTCCTGTAGTACCCTTTGAGCCAAGAAGCTTCATATGCGAAAGAACATAATCAAGGTCTTCCAGGTCCATTACGAACTCCTGGCACCAGAGTGTGGCACGTTTTCCCACTGTAGTAGGCTGGGCCGGCTGAAAATGAGTAAATGCCAGCGTAGGAAGATCTTTATACTTATCTGCGAACTTTGATATTTCTGCAATAACATTTATGAGCTTCTTACGAATGAGCTTTAACGCCTCAGTCATGATGATCACGTCAGTGTTATCTCCCACATAGCAGCTTGTTGCTCCCAGATGGATGATAGGCTTTGCCTTGGGGCACTGTACGCCGAATGCATATACATGGCTCATAACGTCATGTCTTACCTGCTTCTCGCGTTCACGCGCAACATCGTAGTTGATGTCATCTGCATGCGCCTTCATCTCTTCGATCTGTTCATCTGTGATCTGCGGATCTCCGTTCTCATCCTTAAGACCAAGCTCCTGTTCTGCCTCTGCAAGTGCTATCCAGAGCCTTCTCCAGGTCCTGAACTTCTTGTCAGGTGAGAAAATATACTGCATCTCACGGCTCGCATATCGCTCAGAAAGTGGACTTACATAAATATCAGTACTCATAGATCAATATACCTCTTTCTTATGGTTCATTAACACAAAACACACAATATAGTATTATACATGAATGTATGTAAATATAAAAGATGAAAAACATTTTATCCCGTCACAAAATGTAATAACAGGCAAATTTCAGATCCATTAACGGCCATATCCCGGATGAAATTAATGGATCTTATTCCAGGTAAAGCTTTTTAATGGAGTCCATCCTTGCTGACATATTTCTCATAAGCAGGTCTAAAACAGTCATTGCAGCCATCGACTGGACTACTACTACAGCTCTTGGGACTATTACAGGATCATGCCTGCCATGGATAGATATTTTCGTCGGCTGACCCTCCCGGTCTACTGTATCCTGTACCTGTGATATAGATGGAGTAGGCTTGAATGCAGCTGTTATAAGGACAGGATCAGAATCACTCATGCCGCCAAGTATTCCTCCCGCATGATTAGTCTTTTTTATATAAGACTTAAGGGTGCCATCAGGATTGAAGAAACTAAAGTCTCTGTCATCTTTTTCTGATCTGTCATGATCAGGACGATCCCTATGCCCTTCTGACTTCATACCCTGAGGCAGATCTATAAAATCATCGTTATTTTCAGATCCATAGTGAAGAGAAGCATCAAATCCGTCGCCTATCTGCACACCTTTTACAGCCCCTATCGACATAACGGCATGGGCAAGAAGGGCATCCAGCTTATCAAATACAGGCTCACCGAGTCCTGCAGGAAGTCCGCTTATAACGCAGTCCACTTTCCCGCCTATTGAATCCTGATTCTTCCTTGCTTCTTCTATCAGAGCCTCTGCTTCCTTTGACTTAAGAAGGTCAGGCATAAATATGGGACTCTTTAATATATTCTCTTTTCTTATGACGGAACGGTCAGCTGTTACGCTTCCGATCGCATATGTGTATGCATCTACGCTTATTCCAAGTTCCTCAAGTACCTTAAGGGCTACAGCTCCGCCGCAGACACGGGCCGCAGTCTCACGTCCTGATGACCTGCCTCCTCCCCGGTAATCACGAAATCCATATTTTGAATCGAACGACAGGTCTGCATGACCTGGTCTGTATATATCAGCTATATCTGAATAATCCTTTGAATGCTGATCTGCATTCTGTATCAGAAGAGAGATCGGAGTTCCGGTGGTCTTTCCTTCAAACACACCGGACAGTATATGCACTGTATCACTTTCCTTACGCTGGGTAGAAAAAATATTGATGCCGGGCTTCCTCCTGTCAAGATACTTCTGTATATCATCCTCCGACAGGGCAAGACCCGCCGGACAGCCGTCAATAACCGCACCTATTGCAGTGCCGTGGGATTCTCCCCATGTATTTACCCTGAAAATATTGCCAAATGCTGAACCTGCCATAGATATCTCCTTTTTAAGCTGCTGATGGATCATGGATGCCTTCTTGTGAACAATGGAGCGGCCCCAGTCAAAAATAAAGATTCATGCTTTCCGTATCATTTTAAAATATTTTACCGGAATCTGTACAATGATAATTGCCGAAAACATCAGTGCCGCGCCAAGGAATTCCCGCGGTGTCGGTACCTGATGCAATACAATGATACCTGCTATGAGGCTGAATACAGACTCCAGACTCATAAGGAGCGAAGCAATGACAGGATCATCGGTCCATTGCTGACCAAGTATCTGGAATGTATAAGCGATTCCGGATGACATTATGCCGCAATATGCGATCGCTCCAAAAGCCTTCCATACGTCGTCCATCCTTACTGTCTCCATGAAAGGAGTAAAAATACCGGAAAGAATTGCAACTACAGTAAACTGTACGAATGACAGCTTTATCCCGTCCACATCCGAGAAATGGTCTATCACCATTATCTGTGATGCAAAGGCAAAAGCACTTAAGAATACAAGGAGATCTCCCGGAGCCAGATGAAGCGACCCCTTCATACAGAGCAGGTAAAGTCCGACTGCGGCCAATATGACTCCGACCCATACGTTGATCGTCGGTTTCTTCCTGAAGAATATCCCCGCAACCGGAACTATAACGATATAAAGGGCAGTGAGAAAGCCTGCCTTGCCTACAGTTGTCGTCACCATGCCGATCTGCTGAAGAATGGATGCAACAAAAAGGAGAGAGCCGCAGCAAACGCCCGCCTTTAAAAGGCGAAGCCTCTGCTGCCTGCTCTCTCTCTTCCTGTCAAATATAACTATTATCAGGAACAGAAATATGGCCCCCAACACACTTCTCGCTGTTAAAAATGTATATGGACCTACGTAGTCCATACCCAAGCTCTGCGGTACGAAAGCACTTCCCCATATTAATGCCGCCAAAGTAAGGCAGATATTTCCGCGTAGATTCTTCATATGTCTTTCCTGTTATTAATAGTTCTTATGTGTCTTGCCTTCTGCATCCTTAAAGATCAGATTCCTTTTCTGCATCTCAGGCATAAAGCAGCCATAGACATCAGGATTGGTGACAAGATATACCTTATCAAATATCTTCTTGAGTTCATCGTCAGCCATATCCTCAGCCTTATTCTTGATGATATTTGAGAGGATCTCTACCTGTGTCGGATTCTTGGAGTCATTAAGCTTATGACAAAGAGTCTCAACCGGAAGATTTCTGTACTCCTGCACCATCTGTGCAGGGCTCTCACCGGCAACCTGTTTCTTTAACTTGTCAAAAAAACCCATAAATAACATCTCCTTTTTATATATTTGTATCGCAAGCTTAAGCGATACTGACCAAAGTTCCTAAGACAGATATTAGCACAACCGGTATATGACTTTCAAGGAAATTGTGCTATTTTGAATCATCAGATGATCAATTATCCACACTTTTTCGAACATTTCCGGTTTGCCGTCATCATCAGCCTTTTGAAATTGTCAATATTGGTTGGCATATTTTCCTCAATCGGATTGTTACCTATGCAGCCTTACCCAGAGCATCGTAGTATTGCTGCCTTTTAATTGCAGGAGGAAGGCCCCCCGTTAGCGGAGCATATCCTCCGGTTATTCCAGTAGCTGATGAAGTACCGCCAGATAGTGACTTTGACATCCTCTACCAGCATCTTTTCAGTATCGTATCTGTCGTAGAGGAGCTCGGATTTCATCCTTGCCCACATGCTTTCGCATCTGGCATTATCATGGCACCTTCCACCGTCACTGTTCATGCTTTGGTCGATGCCATATAGTTTGATAGCCTTGCGATATTCGGTACTGGTGTATTGTGTGCCTCTGTCAGAATGTACTATGGATACTGTACCCATAACAGTGGACACATGAATATTTATCATTTATAAATGAGCGATAGAATTTCATTCTTTGAAAATTAAGGTTTGCGGGAATGGGGTGCAGGACCGCGATAATGGTAAAAGCGGGTCTGTATCATACCGTTATATATCTTTCTGTTCTTGTCCGCTTTTCTTCCAAGATACTTCTCAGCCTGATCGTAAGAGGTGATAAGGTAGAGCGACCAGCAGTCGAGCCTTCTGTAAACTTCCCCAATCTGCTTATAAAGGACAGGCAGATCTTTCTTCTCTTCAAGCCTTTCACCGTAAGGAGGATTGGTTATCATGAAGCCATACCTGCCATGATGCGAGAATGCACTTACATCTTTCTGCTGCAGATGTATAAGATCGGCCACACCGGCTTTTTGGGCATTGATCCTTGCTGTACGCACAGCATCCCCATCAATATCAAAGCCCTGTATATCCATGTCATGATCGATCACAACAAGCGAAGATGCCTCGTCTACTGCCTGGTACCAGTATTTTTTAGGGATCAGATCTGTCCAGTCCTCAGAGATGAAGCTTCGGTTAAGACCGGGTGCCATATTGCAGCCTATCATGGCAGCCTCTATAGGAAATGTCCCGCTTCCGCAGAAAGGGTCTGCAAGTATCCTGTCATGCTTCCAGGGTGTGAGCATGATGAGCGCTGAGGCAAGAGTCTCTGATATGGGCGCCTTTACCACAGATGTTCTGTATCCCCGCTTGTGGAGAGACTCTCCTGACGTATCGAGGCATACTGTGACTGTATCATCCTTGATCATAACTCTTAAGGGAAAAGAGGCTCCAGTCTCGGGAAGGGTATTTACATGGTAAGCTGCCATCATCCTGTCTACCATGGCCTTTTTCATGATGGATTGAATATCTCTCGGTGAAAAAAGTTTTGATCGTACAGATGATGCTTTTGCGACCCAGAATCTCCCATCTGCGGGAAAATAATCTTCCCAATGAACTGCTTTCGTATTCTCATAAAGTTCATCAAATGTGCGGGCCTCAAACTCTTTGCACTTGAGCATTACCCTTTCAGCAGTACGAAGGAAAATATTTGCTCTTGGTATTATGGAAATATCACCTGAATATGAAACTCTGCCATCAGTAACTTCAGATACATTTATCCCAAGTCCTTTTAATTCTCTTTTTAATACTGCTTCCAGTCCAAAGTGGCATGGAGATACACATTCTATCTGTTCCAACATATTATTTCCTTTTGTAAAATTATAAGAGACATGTGTCTGAAGTTATGTTACAGACCCAAACAGCTTTTACTTCACGGGACTTAAAGTCCGGCAATTAATAATAATCAAAAAAATATTCAGGATCAAAAACTTCAGATGGACTGATAATAGTCTATCATTTGAACAACAGAGTCAATGCTGTCTTTCTGGCGAAGGGTCTCATTTTCAAGCTCGTGTGAAGCATTATTTACGGTGAAAGCTGTATCCTGGAGCTGATCAAGTTTTTTCTTAAGCTCTGCGATCCTCTGATCACGGGCTTCAGCATCAGAGCCTGGAGCAATTCCATTCTTGATCTCATTTATGATATCTCTGGCTTCGCCGATCAGCACCAGAAGCTTATCGGCATTATTCACTGTGTCGAAAGAGATCTGTTCCATGTTGGCAAGTCCCTTTTTCATATTTACAAGCACCTCTTCTGAGGAACTGTTTACTTCATTCATTTCCTGCCCGCTCATGTTTTCTCCTTTCAAAAAAAGCATTCTAAAAAAGCTGTCTGATATTATCAATGCCCTTCAGAGTTATATTAAATCTGCTCTTTTTTTCATCGTCGAGTCTGTCAAGATTGGCTTTGGGAAGGATCACCTCTTCAAATCCAAGCTTTGCAGCCTCAGCTATTCTCTGCTCTGCATTGGTTACCGCTCTTACCTCACCGGTAAGTCCCACTTCGCCGAAGATCACTGACTTTGGATCTATGGCGGTTCCCCTGTAGCTGGACACACAGGCATATACGATCGCCAGGTCAAGTGAAGGCTCGCTCACCTTAAGTCCTCCTGCAATATTAATATAACAGTCGCACTCTCCAAGATGCAGATCAAGCCTTTTCTCTATTACGGCCATAAGAAGATTGACCCTGTTATAGTCTGTACCCGCCGCAGTCCTCCTCGGAAGATTGAAGCTTGTCCTGCAGACAAGAGCCTGAACCTCTATGAGGATCGGTCTTGTGCCCTCCATAGTGCATGCTATCGCAGATCCGGACTCATTTTGGGGTCTTCCGGCAAGCATATATTCCGAAGGATTGGGAACTTCTCTTAAGCCCTGGGCATTCATTTCAAATACTCCGACTTCATTTGTCGATCCAAACCTGTTCTTAACGGCACGAAGGAAACGATAACTGGCTCCGGCATCCGTTTCAAAGTAAAGTACAGTATCGACCATATGCTCAAGCACACGTGGTCCGGCGACCTGGCCATCCTTTGTGACATGTCCGACTATAAAAATAGTCACCGGCAGAGTCTTGGCCAGCTTCATAAGTATGCCTGTTGACTTCCTTACCTGGGAAATACTGCCGGGTGCCTGATCAAGGTCCGGTGAGAGCATGGTCTGAATAGAATCGATAATAACGACCTGAGGAAGGGTAGTCCTGATAACATCTTCAACATTCATAAGATCATTGTCTGACAGGACAGCTAAGTCCGAAGGCGCATCCGGTATGCGGTCTGCACGCATCTTGAGCTGCCTTGCCGATTCCTCACCTGATACATACAATACCTTTATACCATCTTTTACAAGATTGAAGCACATCTGAAGCAGAAGAGTAGATTTTCCAATGCCCGGATCGCCTCCTACAAGTACAAGTGAACCCATCACTATACCGCCGCCAAGTACACGATCAAGCTCCCCGATATGAGTAGTCATACGGCCTTCAGAAACAGACTCGATCTTTCCCAGCTGAAGTGGCTTTACTTTCTCATTATACAGTGATCCGGTGTGATGCACGCTGTCAGATACTACCTTTTCTTCTGCAAAAGAATCCCAGGCCTTGCATTGGGGACACTGGCCGAGCCATTTTGATGACTCAAAGCCGCATTCCTTGCAGAAAAATACACTCTTAATACTTTTCTTTGCCATATTTTCAGATCTTCTTTATGATGATCTTTTTCTTTTCCCCCTTATTCAGCTCTACTGAAAGTGAAAGCTTACCTCCAAGATTGGTCTTCATCTTACCGGCATTCTCATCCCCTACCTTTACAGAATATTCCTGCTCCGGCTCCAGACCGATAGTAATGGATGAATCTTCAAGGGCTTCCACGTCGAACTCAGTATTATCAGCATCCTGCTTAAAGTCAGTAACTACTGTTCCCGGAACAGATTCATAAACAAAGGCATCATTCTTTTCAAGCCTTGTAATACCGCTGAAGGTCTTAACCTTGTATGAATCGCCGTCATACTTAAAATCAGGCAACTTTGCCTTGGAAGAAAGCTCAAAGTTTCCGAAACTTAAAAGTCCGTTCTCTTCCTTGCGTATTAACTCTTTAACTACTGCCATCTCTTTGTCCTCCTATGTTTATTTTACAAAAAATTAAATACTATCTCTTTATTGTCTTTATCAGTATCTGAAGCAGAGCCATGCTCATCATTTTCTTTTTCCTTTACATCAAGCTCCACTTTGGAGCCCGGAGTACAGGTGCCATCGATGATCCTTTCTGCAAGTCCGTCCATAGCTTCTGTCTGTATAGCACGCCTTATAGGTCTCGCGCCATAGTTTTTGTCAAAGCCATTCTTTGCAAGATGTTTTACTGCCGCTTCAGTCCATGTAAGTATTATTCCGGGTTCCTTCTCTATGCGCTTTGCCAGGCTGTTAAGCATGATCTTTACGATCTTCTCGATATCTTCCTGACTTAACATATGGAATACTATTATCTCATCGATCCTGTTAATAAATTCAGGCTTGAAGATATTCTTTACCTCATCCATGACAGCATCTTTCATCTGTAGGTAGTCCGCATCCTTATCCTCGGAAGTGCCGAATCCCAGATGCTTGGGAGCAACTATCCTCTGGGCTCCTGCATTGCTGGTCATAATAATAATGGTATCCTTGAAGCTTACGCGTCTTCCCTGTGAATCAGTTATGTGACCGTCATCAAGTATCTGCAGCAGAATATTGAACACATCAGGATGAGCTTTCTCGATCTCATCGAAAAGCACAACTGAATACGGGTGTTTTCTCACCTTTTCAGAAAGCTGACCGCCCTCGTCATAGCCGACATATCCCGGCGGCGATCCGATCATCTTGGATACGCTCTGCTTTTCCATATATTCTGACATATCTACACGGATGATGTCATTTTCATTGCCAAATACTGCTTCTGCAAGAGTCTTTGAAAGTTCGGTCTTGCCGACTCCGGTAGGTCCCAGAAAAAGGAATGAACCTATAGGTCTGTTAGGGTCCTTAAGTCCGGTTCGTCCGCGCCTGATAGCCCTGGCAACAGCTTTGACCGCCTCATCCTGTCCTACCACTCTCTGATGAAGCACATCTTCAAGATGCTTTAATCTTTCACTTTCTCCCTCTTTAAGCTTCTGAACAGGTATACCGGTCCACTCACAGACCACATATGCTACGTCGTCTTCACCTACTGCATAGTCTTCATTATCACTGTTCTCCCTGTCCTTAAGCTTTGCAATGTCGCTCTTTATAGAGAGCTGTATCTTTTTGATCTTTCCGGCAGTGTCGTAATCTCCATCCTGTATGGCGTTTTCCTTACGAAGGCTCATGCGGCTGAACTCATCTTCAAGTCTGGCAAGTTCAGGCTGTACCTTTCTGTGAAGAACTTTTCTGGAACATGCTTCATCAAGTGCATCTATTGCCTTATCAGGAAGAAAACGGTCATTAACGTACCTGGAAGTCATACGCGCCGCTGCGATCAGAGCGGCATTTGATATCTTGACCTTATGATGTTCCTCATAAGCAGGCGCAAGACCTTTGAGCATCTCAACAGCAACTTCTACAGAAGGCTCTTCTACTGTAACAGGCTGGAAACGCCTCTCAAGCGCAGTATCCTTCTCTATATGCTTTCTGTATTCTTCGGTAGTGGTAGCTCCGATAAGCTGTATCTCACCGCGTGCAAGACCCGGTTTCAGGATGTTGGCAGCATCGATCGCTCCTTCAGCACCGCCAGCTCCGATTATAGTATGTATTTCGTCTATAAAAAGGATGATATTGCCTGCCGTCTTAACTTCATTCAGGGCACGCTTTATCCTTTCCTCAAATTCACCTCTGTACTTGGAACCGGCAACCATACCTGAGACATCAAGAGTAACTATCCTCTTATCCTTAATGATCTCCGGAACCTGTCCCTCGGCTATTCTCTGTGCAAGACCTTCAACGACCGCCGTCTTGCCGACGCCCGGTTCACCAATGAGGCAAGGATTATTCTTGGTTCTTCTGCACAGGATCTCAACGATGCGCTCCATGCAGTCATCACGTCCCGCCACCGGATCAAGCTTTCCTTCAGAAGCAAGACCGGTAAGATCCCTGGAATACTGGTCAAGAACAGGAGTTTTGGATCTTCCCTGCTGACCCTTCTTTGCATTCATGTAGCTGTTCTTGGCAGTACTGATATCCTGACCGGTCGCTGTCACAAGATCCACATAGAGCTTTTGAATATTAATACCCATGGTAATGAGGAGTCTCACAGCAATACAGTCATTCTCGTTGATCAGGGCAAGAAGCAGATGCTCTGTCCCGGCGCTGACTGCCCCGTACTTCATAGCAGCAGCAAGCGCATTGTCTATGATCCTCGTCACACGCGGCGTGAATGTACCCTTTTCTGCGACCATAAGACCTGATCCGGTGTCCACAAGATCACTTATGATCTCTCTAAGCTTAAGACTGGATACCCCGTTCTCACGAAGGACCTTGGAGGCAACTCCTTTATTCTCTGACAGAGAAATAAGCAGATGCTCTGTACCTACGAAGGAATGGCCCATTGAGAGAGCAACAGTCCTGGACTTTTCTATAACTCTTCTGGCATTTTCCGTAAACTCTGCCATATAAATTCCTCCAAACTAAACTATAGTTCAATTTTAATAAAGAACCCGTATAATTTCAAGCAGATTTCAACAGGCGAAAAGTTTTTTGTTCATGATGTCTGCCAGCTGTCCGACAGGCTTTCAGATCTCATCCTCATTATCGTCATCAGGATCATCTTCCGGGTCAAACCTGTCTTTTCGTCTCAGATATCTGATGAGTGCGATCATAAAAACGGTAATAAATACGCCAATAGTAAGGCATGAGAGCAAAATTATCATTCTTCTGCCCTTATCAGATCTGCCGGCATATGGATCTCCCTGTACCTGGCCCTGCTGCGCCTCGTCCACACTGCTGCCTGAGCTGATAATATCATCATCTGCGTCCTGCCCGGAATATGGTACGATCTCGATTCCGGAAGCAGAAGCTGTTTCCAGATCCTCATTGAACCGATCTCCTGTACTGTCATCATCCGGCATATCTTCACCGTTTTCAGAGGAAGAGGACTCACTGTCCGGATCTGCCTCCTCTTTTGTAACAGTCAGCGGCTCATCTGACTTTTTCTTTTTCCCTTTGATCTTAAGACTGATATCATTCCAGCAAAGAGAAAGCTGTCCTGACTCGCTGCCTGTAACCGCAAATGAACTGCCGAATGATATTAAAGCCTTTCCTTTTTTCTTTGCCTTAAATTTCACAGCATATGTCACTTTCTCAACAGAGCGGCCTGTATAATCAGATGAGATCACAAATGCTCCATTCCGGTCAGTGATGCTTTTGCTGCCCTTCCTGAATTTCATAAGATCGGGGTCGTAAAATACAGTACCCGAAATATTATTTATTATCTCGTCTGCCTGTACTTTTATTATCAGATAAAATTCAGAACCCCTACGGATGTCATTGTCACTTGTTGAAATATCCACGGTCGCAGATGCGGCAAGGGATGCTTTTGCAGGGATTAAAGCTACAATTATGGATATCATTGACAGGGTTATCATCAATAGAATATTCACAGATCTGCGGCAGGGTAACTTATAATGTGCGATCCTGCTGAATTTATCATGCTTCATCTTACTCCCCCTCTATAGAAGAACCGGTTGCAGTACCGCTTTCTCCATTCTGCTCTGCATTTTCATCACCTTTTGATCCGCTGCTGTCGTGGTTATTAATATCTGTTGATTCATGAGTATCCGTAGTCTCTTCATTATCATTGTCGTTATTATGTCTATTGTGTCGGGCAGGAGCAGGAGCTTTTTCAGGACTCTGTGTTGGCTGAGACTGTACCGGAGTATATGTATAAACATATCCCTGTCCTGCAGGCCTGTCTCCGGCAGGCGCCGGGCATATCTCTGTCGGAAGATTATTGTATACAGGTATGGTGAAGAGAATGGTCATGTTGCGCATATTAGCCCCATATGCCAATGCAGTCTTAAGACTTTCTGCTGCCGGTGCCTCTATGCCTCCCATATACTGGTGATTGTAGGTTGCTTTTTCAGTTACGTTGAATTTCTGGAGATAAAGCGTATTCTGGCCAATATTGATGTAGTTCTGGCCAATGAACATAGCCCCGCCGATTATGGCACTGTGTATATTATTCCATGGACGCATATACGATCCGGAGCCTGCTGCGTATCTGAGCCCGTTAGCGACAGCGCCTCCCGGCACTGTAGAATTGCTCGCTCCGATATTGTAGAAATTGTAATATCCATTATGGCCATCGGCAGAACCGGAGAACTGCGTGGATGATCTTATGACTTCCTGCTTTACTCTTGATGCCAGATGATACGGACTTACCCCGGTTATTTCTGCTGCCTCCATAAATGTTTTGGCATATGTGGTCCTGTGCTTCTTTCCATCAGAGTCTTTATAAGTATATGACTTATGGGCCATAGGAGTACCAACCAGGATATTTTCAACACCTGCCTCTGTCTGAGTCTCCTTCTGATATGAAAGATTCTCGAACATGAAGATATTGGCAGCATTAAGGAAATTTCTCGGATCCATATAGAATTCGACACACTTCAATGAAGCCGTTACCCAGCTGGAGCCATCATATGGAATATATCTTCCTGTTGAAGCATCATAAGCCCCCGGTGCCTGTGATTTCCAATCAGGGGCCTTGGCATTGGTAATAAGATTCAATCCCACCCTGGACTCATGGCTTATGACATCATTCCAGGAAAGACCGGTATCCATAGCTTCAAAACGCCAATAAGGGAACTGTCTGTGAAGATCCAGCAATATTGATATATAAGAATCCGGAAAACCCTGGTTCTTAAGATCCTTTGTAAATTTATTATCCGGAATAATAACAGCTTTTGTGACATTTCCGCTGCTGTCAGTTATATTTCCACTGTTATCTACAAGCTGGACTACCTGAGCAGGCTTAACAGGTTCAGCAACAGGCAGTATATCCTCATATTTTTCAGTCTCATAGTCAGCTTCGGTATCAGATGAATATTCATAAGTCTCTATGCTCTTAAATGTAAGCATGTTATCAGGAATATATCCTATGGCGGTCTGACTGCCCTGCTTTCCTTCGACTCTCAGGTACTGGATGCCGTCTTTTTCCACGATATTTGTAGCAATAAGCAAAGCTCCGTCTGAGAAGGCCGCCATTTGTCCGTCAACGCTAACCGGCACTACTGTACCCGGCTTTTTAAGAAGAACAGTATTTCCTTTTGTCCTTACCTGTACCTGGATGCCGGAAAAATAATTAACTTCGACATCTGCCGCCCTTGCAAAGCCCTGATACGGATTGCCGTTGTGACTGAATGATACCAGATACCATTTTTCACCGGATGTAAAAGCAACAGATCCTATGGAAACTGAAGTACCTTCTTCTACTACGAGCGGTGATTCGCCGTCTTTTACGGGATCGGAGAAGAAAAAAGGTCTTTCATTAATATAACAGTCCTTATTCAGTTTTCCCGTTATCTTTACAGTCTTGCTGGCACTGATAGTGGAAACGTAGACTTTGGGAACATAACCCTCGTATGTCTTTCCATCACTCTCAAATGAGATCTTATACCAGTCGCCTTTTGAAGACAGTATGGTAAGACTGTCTCCGTTTGCGATCGTCACATCCAGATCGCCATCCTTAACTGTCCTGCTCTTTTCATCCGCATTCTGATGAATGACCATGGGATCGAGCACAGTAGCATAACCCGCTGTTGTCGAATCCATAGTATCATCACGATATACCAGATTAAAAATAATGAAAAGAGCTATGGCAGCAGCAAATATGATAATGCCATTTCTGAAATATATTTTCATGAGGTATAATACTTTCCCTTCTGATATGTTTCCCTTGCAATACAATAGATTCTTTCCGAATCTGCCTTCGCTTTATCATGGGTAAATGCGTCATAGAGGCCGACAAGCTCCATACCTGACTTCCTGACCATCCTGATTATATCATCTGCTGCAAAGGCATGCTGAACGTGATATTCATCAGTACGCACAAAGAGGTTTTCATTTTCAGGAGATCTCTGCTCATAGGTAGTCAGCAGATATCTGTTTTCATGAGCCTCTTCATCGTATTCATTCTCCCATATATAACTGGCATCCTCACGGTTATCGGTCATTGTCCTGTTCCCCAGGATGTCACGATAATAGTGTTCCGTCTTTAAGTCAAAGATAAACAGACCGCGGGCTTCCAGAAAATTATCTGCCTTCCTGAGGACTTTTACAAAGTCATCCTCTGTAAGCATATAGTTCATGCCATCACATATACAGACTATGGCGTCTACTGTTCCATAAAGGTCCATTTCCCGCATATCCTGGCACAGAAATAAAGTACCGGGACATTTATCATATGCTTCCTCCAGCATATCCTCTGACTGGTCAAGACCTATCATATCGTAGCCCAGATCCTTAAGCCTCTTCGTGACATTTCCCGTTCCGCATGCCAGATCAAGGATCGTGCCCTTCTCCACTCCGTTTTCAACAAGCAGGCCATGCAGATACCCGGTCCACTCGTCATATGGAATATTGTCCATGAACTCGTCATATACGTGGGCAAAGCCGCCATACATTTCCAACATAATGCTGCTCCTTAAATTTTAAAGGCCGGATCTGAAAAAAGCACCGGCATATTAAACTCATCCGGGAGGATCAAAAAGAAACGGAAAATTATCCGGCAAGAGCCAGGCTCCGCCGATCTATAACTCATCGAGGGTCAGTCTGTAAGCAGGAAGGAATTCAACAATGAAGTCCTCTGCTTCGATGCAGTTAAGCTTATGAATGGCACAAAGCGTTGAATCCTTAGCCTTTGAAAACTCGGTGTTTCCGTTCTTCTCTTCTTCTATACACTTTATGAGGGCCGACATCTTGTCGGCTGCCTTTATGAGCTTCTTATCCTCTGAAGACAGGCTCTTTTGAAGTATAAGCTCCTCATAAAATGACCTTAAGTCAGCAGGGAGCTTATTGATCATGGTATAGGCAGCTATGCGCTCGACCTCCTTATAGGTGGACTTGATATCTTCATTCTGATATTTGACAGGTGTCGGCATATCCCCTGTCATGATCTCCGTGCAATCGTGGTACATGGCGCAGGCTGCAAGATGCTCGGCATCGTAGTGTTTCCCATGTCTGGCATTGCCGATAAAAGCCATGCCAAGCACTATCATCGCTGTTTCGAGGGAATGCTCACTTATGTTCTCATGCACAGAGTTGCGCATAAGAGCCCATCTCTCTATATACTTCATCCTCGAAAGCATGGCATAGAATGTATAGTTTTTTGGGATCTCTTTAGTATTTTCCATATTCATCATCCTTTTTTAAGTTAAGCACAGATCTTACTGTTCCAGAAAAACTAATGACTGCAAAAGTCTAAAATATATGCATTATTATTCATGTGAGCAGTCCATTGTCTAAAGCCGGCGGGATTAAAAACAGCCTTATTTCAGTTTCGCTTTAAGATACTTTCCTGTCCAGCTCTTTCTGCATCTGCATATTTCTTCCGGGGTGCCGGATGCAACTACTGTTCCGCCGCCTTCCCCTCCTTCAGGTCCTAAGTCAACTATGTAATCCGCGGTCTTTATGACATCCAGATTATGTTCTATCACGATAACCGTGTTTCCGCTGTCTGAAAGCCTGCGGAGTATCTTTATCAGCTTATCGACATCAGCAAAGTGAAGACCTGTCGTCGGTTCATCGAGAACATATATCGTCCTGCCGGTGCCGCGCTTTGAAAGCTCCGCGGCAAGCTTTACTCTCTGTGCCTCGCCGCCGGAAAGAGTTGTTGCAGGCTGACCAAGCTTCATGTATCCCAGACCTACGTCATATAATGTCTTCAGCTTTACCCATACCTGTTTTACCGGTTCAAAGAAAGACATCGCTTCCTCAACTGTCATGTCGAGGACCTCGGATATATCTTTGCCTTTATACTTTACATCGAGCGTCTCACGGTTATAACGTCTGCCATGGCACTGTTCACATGGAACATAGACGTCGGGAAGGAAGTTCATCTCTATCTTTATGATGCCGTCACCGCCGCAGTTCTCACATCTGCCGCCCTTTACGTTGAATGAGAATCTGCCCTTCCCATATCCCCGCATCTTTGCATCAGGCGTCATGGCAAACAGTTCCCTTATGATATCGAACATTCCTGTATATGTAGCCGGATTGGATCTTGGGGTACGACCGATCGGCGACTGATCGATGTTAATGATCTTGTCGAGCGCTTCCGTACCCACGATGTCCTTATATTCTCCCGCCGGAAAACGGGCATGGTTCAGCTTCCTTGCCAATGCTTTATATAAGATCTCATTGACAAGAGAGCTCTTTCCCGAACCCGATACGCCGGTAACAACAGTCATGATGCCAAGCGGGAACTTTACATTGATATTTTTAAGGTTATTCTGACGGGCTCCTCTTACCTCGATCCAGCCAGTTGGCTTACGTCTCTCTTCAGGTACCGGTATTTTCTTTCTGCCGCTCAGATAATCCCCGGTAAGAGAATCCTTACATTTCATGATATCAGAAGCAGTCCCGGCGGCAACTACCTGTCCGCCATGCTCTCCGGCTGCGGGGCCGATGTCGACGATATAATCCGCCGCAAACATCGTGTCTTCATCATGCTCCACGACTATCAGAGAATTGCCGAGATCACGCAGGGACTTCAGGGCTTCGAGCAGTTTGTCATTGTCCCTCTGATGAAGACCTATGCTTGGCTCATCAAGGATATATGCAACTCCTACAAGGCCGGAACCGATCTGAGTGGCAAGCCTGATCCTCTGTGCCTCACCGCCTGATAAAGATGCAGCATATCTTGAAAGGGTGAGATACCCTAAACCTACCTGGACCATAAATCCAAGCCTGGAATGGATCTCTTTTAAGATCATATGTCCGATAAGTTTCTGTCTGTCTGTCATTTCAAGGTTATCCATGAATGAGGACAGCTGGTCTATGCTCATATCGGTAAGCTCGGAAATATTCTTACCGCCGACAGTAACAGCCAGCGCTTCAGGCTTTAATCTTTTGCCTTTACAGTCCGGGCATGGGGTTATCTGCATGAAGGATTCGTATTCTTTCTTTGCTGTATCTGAAGATGTCATTCTGTATCTCTCTTTAAGATTTGCGATAACTCCTTCAAAAGCGATATTGTAAACCCCTCTTCCGCGCTGTCCAACATAATGTACTTCAACCTTCTCTCCATTGGTACCATACATTATCATATCCTTCACTTTTTGAGGATAGTCCCTGTAAGGAGTATCAAGACTGAATCCATATTTTAAAGCCATAGCAGAAAGCAATGCTCCGCTGAATGAAGAAGGATCAGATGCGCTCATCCAGCCCGGCGCATATATCGCTCCTTTGGAAATGCTTAAAGAATCATCAGGGACGATCATATCCACGTCAAATTCCATCTTGAAGCCTATACCGGAACAGGTCGGACAGGCGCCGTACGGATTGTTGAATGAAAAGCTTCTTGGTTCTATCTCATCTATGCTGATACCGCAATAAGGGCAGGAAAATGACTGGGAATAGTTCCTCAGCTCACCACCGGGGACCTGAACTCTCGTAAGACCTTCGCCAAGTTTTAATGCGCTTTCCAGAGAATCAACAATTCTTGACCTTATACCATCGCGAACTACGAGCCTGTCGACAACTATGTCTATATCATGCTTTTTATTCTTCTCAAGTTTTATATCTTCACTATCGAGATCGTAAGTATTGCCATCGATAACGGCTCGAAGATATCCACTCTTTACAGCGCTTTTCAGGACCTTTTCATGTGTACCCTTCCTCCCGCGCACTACAGGGGCAAGTATCATGATCTTAGTCTTCTCTTCCATGCTCAGAATATCATCCGCGATCATATCCACGGTCTGTTTATGGATCTCCCTGCCGCAATTCGGACAGTGGGGAATACCGGTCCTTGAGAAGAGCAGTCTCAGATAATCATAAATCTCAGTAACTGTTCCGACTGTAGACCTTGGGTTCCTGTTTGTAGATTTCTGATCGATCGATATTGCCGGCGGAAGTCCCTCTATAGACTCGACCTCCGGTTTTTCCATCTGACCTAAAAACTGCCTTGCATATGAAGACAGGGACTGCATGTATCTTCTCTGACCCTCTGCATATATTGTATCAAATGCAAGGGATGATTTACCGGACCCCGACAGACCGGTTATGACTACAAAGCTTTCACGCGGAATATCGATGCTTATATTCCTGAGATTATGCTCGGATGCACCTCTTATCTTTATATATTTCTTTAATTCTTCGTGTTTTGACATATTATTCCTCTTTTTATAATGTTGCAGATCTTACGCTATTGTATTATAACACACGGCGCAGGTAAAAAAAGGCAGCAAAGGATAATAAGTGAATATCTGTCCTTTAAAGCCAATGGCTACCATATACCCGTGTAATATTAAACAGAACAGCCGATTTTTCTTGCAATAGGTCACGCAATTTATTAAAATAGAGAGTGGCTAAATTTCTTTTTTCGGGAGGATAAGACATGCTTTCTGACGGCACCATTACAGTCGGTCTCTGCATGGCAGGGATAGATGAGAACTACAATGATTTAATCTTACGTGCCTTCGATAAATACGCTTATAAATACGGCATTAAGATCCTCTGCTTCTATTCATTCAGCCCTCTGAAGGACATGAATAAGCATGATATTGGTGAATCCAATATTTTTTCCCTTATCAATTATCAGAAGATAGACGCTCTGATATTGCTCGGCAAGACTATTAAGAACGAAAAAATAATAAAAAATATTCTTAACAGTGCGGGAAGATATGATGTACCTGTTATCTCGATCGACAGGAAACTCCGTTCATCAGTTAATATCCTGTTCGACACTAAGAAATACATGAATGCCATTATCACCCATCTTATAAGTCAACATGGGCTGAAAAATATCCACCTTCTCACCTGCAGCAGTGAAGACTCATTCTCGAATGAATGTATAAACACCTATAAAGAAACTCTTGAAGAAAACGGACTGAAATTTGATAAGGATTCAGTTCATTATACTGATAATGAAGCAGGAGTAAGAACTGTTGTTGAAAATATGATATTCTCCGGCATCAGGGATATTGACGCATTGGTATGCGCTGATGACAATATTGCCTGCACTGCCTGTGATATACTTAATGATTATAATATAAAGGTTCCTGATGATATCATAGTTACCGGATTTGGCGGTACGGAAAATTCATTCTTCCACATTCCTTCAATTACTACAGCGGAACAGGATATTGATGCTTCAGCCAATGCTGCACTTGAAGCGGCTATCGCTCTGACACATGGAATAAAGATCGAAAGAGTCATAAAGGTCTCCGGATCATTTATCCCCGGCCAGTCATGCGGATGCATTAATGAAAATACCGATTCCATAAAGAGGGATGATTCGGGCGATGTAATCACCGCCCTTCATGAAAAGCTTGCAAATATGAACTTAAGCGTCAGGAAACATGTGCAGATGACTGCAGACCTTACTGACAATGATTCATTCGCTGATCTTTTTGAAAAAATAAAAGGGTATACATTTGAGTTCAATGTTGACCGCTTTCTGCTGGTCATTGATGATATTTTTCTTCTGCAGGAAGAGCTTTCCGACATCATTAATGAAAGCAATTACCAGACAAGATCATTCTCAAAGAAAATGGATCTTATGCTCTACCGCGATAATGACGTGTGGAACGGAATGATCGACTTCAGAACTGATGAGATCCTTCCGAATATTGAGGGGGTCCTTCACGGAGTAAACATACTCCAGTTCTTCCCGCTCCATGTCCGTGACAGAGTCATAGGGTATTCAGTTTTAAGTTTTAATCCCAGACACTATAATATGTATCAGATCTATCAGTTCTTTATGAATGTAAGTACTGCCCTGGAGATCACGAAGAACCGCGTATCTCAGAATACCATCATCAACTCTCTTGAGAATAAGTACATCCATGATCCTATGACGGGTCTTTACAACAGACGAGGCTTCTATCAGCATATGAAACAGATATTTGATTCATGTCAGAAGGACCGCAAAAAGGTATGTGTCGTTTCCGCAGATCTGAACGGGCTGAAAAGGATCAACGATAATTTCGGTCATGCTGACGGCGACCTGGCAATTACTACCGTAGGTCTTGCGCTCAATTCCTGCGCAGGCGTGACTGATATCTGCGCAAGATTCGGCGGTGACGAATTCGTATTTGCAGGAGAGCTTAAGGATCCTGACTTTGAAGATAACTTCCGGAAAAAAGTCAATGAATATCTGGATGAATTCAACATGAGATCGGGAAAGCCTTACATCGTAAGCACCAGTATAGGCATCGTTACCGGGGAGGCAGACGGACAGATATCACTTGAGGAATATATCAAGATCGCCGATGAAAGGATGTATGAGGAAAAAGTCAGGAATCATATGCAAAGGGTCGACTAAAAGACTGTCAGGTAAAGGGATATCCGTATTAAGATAACCCATGAATATTTTATATCTAAAAAAGCCGGCAAAAAACGCCGGCTTTTTTATTATTAAGATTTTTCTTCGATCGTTATGTCCAGTGAGAGCTTGCCTGCACCGGTATCAAACGGCACGGAAAGTATCTCATCATCCTCAGGTACGAAACTTGCACCCTCAGAGTAGCTTGGTATGGTTATATCAAGAACTGTGCCGCTGCCTGAAAATATAGTAGCTGCGTTCCCGGCTATCATATTTCCAAGCTCTGATATAGCGCTCTTTCCTATCTCATCTATGACATTCACAGGCATCATCATCATTTTGGATACTACCTGCAATGCAGTACCGTGGTCGAGACGGAGTATAACATATCCTTCAAAAGCTCCCACGAGTCCAAGCTTTATTATAGAGTCATCCGCTGCATAGCTGCATCTCTTATTCTCAGGCTTGCCTATCTTCAGATCCAGCATACACATGTCTTTCATGACTTTACATATCGATATTATAAAAGGATTAACATTTTCTGCTTTCAAGTTGACTGCCATCCTCTCTGATATTCATTATCACAATAGTTAATATATTTTAACAAAATTTACCGATAATGTAAATATGATTTATTTCCATAGATTTTCCCAGAATGTGTCATTTACGCTGATATCGGTCTTATTGAGCCACTCCGAATAAGCATCTTTAAATCTCAGGTTTTTATTTCTATTAATGATATCTTCTTTTTTGGCTGCCGAAAGCGTCTCATCGTTATCGTTTACACAATATAATATATAGTATCCGTCATCGCCCGGTATCACTTCACTTATCTCTCCTGAATCAAGCTGCATGGCTGCCTTATTAACAGGGTCAGGAAGGTCGGAATCTGAATATATCAGGCTGCATACAGTATTTACTTCGCTTTTTTCTGTATTGATCCTGGCAAATGATGAAAAATCTGATGCCTGTTTTGCTTCTTCTCTTAATTCATTTGCGCGTTCAAGAGCCGATGTCTTCTCAGCATCAGTTAAAGAGACCCTGCTTCCATCCTTATCGACGCCATCGGTCAGAATACAGATATACTCTATTACAGCCTGTCTTGCCTGGTCTTCAGAAACAGAGTCATTTCCCTTTGATACGACAGAATAATAAAGCTTTTCCGCTATCTGATTCTCTTCATATACCTGCTCAAGATCGGCCAGAGTTATGGAATACCTGTCACGTATATCAGATGAAAGCTTATTAAACAGCCCCTGCGCGCTCTGAGCAGCATTATCTTTTTCAACAGTTGAGAGAGTTATATTTTCTTTTGCAGCCCTGTCTTTTATGATCTGCATTTCAGCCACATAATTCATGACGTCTTCCTGTATATCATCGCCAAGCTTCTTTCCTCCGATATCGACACCGAGAATATCATTTCCCAGGGCAGAAAGGTAATCGGCATCGATCATGCAGAGATATGCCTTTATATCACGATAGGTAACGGTCGTATCGCCTACCTTCATGACTGCTGTATCGTCATCAGTCTTACTTGCTTCTGATTCCGCGGAAGATGATCCTGCAGGATCCGCCGAAACTTCTGCCTGATCTGAACCGGAACCACGCTGCCTTCCTTCTTCAGATCCGCAGGATGTAAGAGCCATGGTAATGCAGAGGGCAAGCATAATAACGAAAATGCCCGGTGCATGTCCGAATCTGCTGATGTTAACAGACCTGCCTGACCTTTTATTTATCTGATGAGTCTTCATTCTTTTTTTCATAAGACTTTCCCTTCTTATAATCAGCTTCGATCACTTCTCCCATGTCCTTTATAAGTCCCATTACCAGTGAGAAAAGCTCTTCACTCCCTATGATGACAGCGGTTGCCCCTGCCGGGTTCATGGTTATCTTTTTTGTATACCCGAATCTCTTTATGGTCTGGACCTTTGGTGCCTCATAATAATACATAAGATACGGATTGACCGGTACATCTTTGTAGACGAGCCTTCCCTTGTAATCCTTTATGATCCTGGCAAGCTTATCCGCATTGATATGATCATTGGGCTGAACCATGATCTTTATGCCGTCATCCTTCTGCAGTATACGGCTTATGAATACGTTATGGGCATAATTTTTAATAAGAGCCACCTTAAGAAGATTTTCTGCTTCTGCAGGAACAGGTCCGAAACGGTCTCTGAGCTCATCTTCCATATCAGAGAATTCTTCCTCTGAGGTAATAAGCGATATCTTTTTATACATCTCGAGCTTTGTGAATTCAGTTTTGATATAAGTATCCGGAATATAAGCATCTATCTTCAGCTCGATCGTTGTCTCAAAGTCATATTCATCGCTGCTCTCAGGATCTGCTTCATTCTTAGCCTCCGCAACTGCCTGATTCAGCATCTTGCAATAAAGGTCATATCCTACCTCTCCCATATGACCGGACTGCTCGGCGCCAAGGATATTTCCTGCTCCGCGGATCTCAAGGTCTCTTACAGCGACCTTTATGCCGGAGCCCAGGTCTGTGAATTCCTTTATGGCATTGAGCCTCTTCTCAGCAGTCTCGCTCAGGATCTTATCCTTCCTGTACATGAGGAAGGCATAGGCAATACGGTTTGACCTTCCGACACGCCCTCTCAGCTGATACAGCTGCGACAGTCCCATACGGTCAGCATTATCTACTATTATGGTATTAACGTTAGGGATGTCAATACCGGTCTCAATAATAGTTGTTGAGATCAGCATGTCTATCTCTCCGGATATGAAAGACATCATGATCCTCTCGACCTCACGCTGATTCATGCGGCCGTGAGCGCAGGCAATATTTACCTCAGGCATGAGTTCCTTAAGGTGGGCTGCCTCTTCACCTATGGTATCTATCCTGTTATAAACGTAATAGATCTGCCCGCCTCTGGCTGCTTCACGGGTGACCGCTTCGCGTATTATCTCATCGTCATGTTCCAGCACGAAAGTCTGGACCGGCATTCTGAGAGCCGGCGGTTCTTCGAGCACGCTCATATCCCTGACACCGATAAGGCTCATATGAAGAGTACGGGGGATAGGAGTGGCTGAAAGTGCCAATACATCGACATTCCCACGCATCTGCTTTATTTTTTCCTTATGGGTGACGCCAAACCTCTGTTCCTCATCTATGATCAGCAGACCGAGGTCCTTAAATGATACATCTTTTGAAAGCAGCTTGTGCGTACCAATGACTATATCCGCCTCGCCATTCTTAAGCATCCGGATAGTTTCGTTATTTTCCTTTGCGGATTTCATCCTGGAAAGTACCCGGATCTTAACAGGAAAGTCTCCGATCCTTTCTGTAAATGTATTGTAATGCTGCTGAGCAAGAATAGTCGTAGGGACAAGTATCGCAGCCTGCTTGCCATCCATAACGCACTTGAATGCCGCACGCAGGGCAACTTCCGTCTTGCCATATCCTACGTCCCCGCAAATGAGTCTGTCCATGATCCTTGTGCTTTCCATGTCACGCTTTACAGCGTCTATTGCCTCAAGCTGATCATCTGTCTCCGTATACGGGAAAAGCTCTTCAAACTCTTTCTGCCATACTGTATCAGGCGAGAATGCATATCCGGATGAGTTTTGTCTGAGTGAATAAAGTCTTACAAGATCCTTTGCTATATTCCTTACCTGGCTTCTGACCCTTGATTTTGTCCTTGACCAGTCCTGGGATGAAAGTTTATTGAGTTTAGGTGCTTTTGCCGCGTTCGCGTCGGCAAACTTCTGGATAACGTCTAAGTTAGAAGCAGGAACGTACAGGATACCCTCGTCTGAATACTCTATCTTAATATAATCTTTTTCCGCCTTGCCTGTTTTTATCTTTTCAATGCCGCGGAAAAGCCCTATTCCGTGATTCTCATGAACTATATAGTCTCCGGGCTTAAGGTCAGAAAAGCTTGCTATCTTTTCTCCGGATAACTTATTGCGGGCAGCTTTTTTCCGTGCAGGACGGGTCCCGAATATGTCGCCCTCACTTACGACTGCATACTTAAGTGACGGATACATAAATCCTTTACTCAGATGGCCGTACGTAACCATGACCTGTCCGGCCTCCGGTGAAGCATCAAACCCGTCGTGATAAAACGAATTGATCCCATTCTCCTTAAAATCGCTTTCAAGTCTCTTTGCCCTTGTATGCGATGCAGAGAGGACTATGATCTTAAAACCATTTGAGGTCCATTTTTTCAGGTCTTCCAGAAGCAGATCAAAATGATTGAAATATGACTGGACCTGCTGGACATTGATACTTACGGTCTTTTTCGGAATAAAGCCCGGGTTCTTTGTATCCAGCATGGTGAGTGTAACAACTGACCTTCCGGCAAGAAGTTTCTTAAGGTCCTTTCCTTCCATAAGACACCTGAACTGGTCAGGAAGAATATAACCCTTCTCAAGCCTGGATTCCATGCTTTCATTGAACTCAGTTTCCACAGACCTTACCTGTTCAAAGCATCTGTATGGGTCATCTATAAAAAATACTGTTTCATCATTGAAATAATCGAAGAATGATTCCAGATCCTCATCAAAATACGGGAGAAAACCGAGT
Source organism: Lachnospiraceae bacterium (assembly GCA_036343175.1). Classification (GTDB taxonomy): domain Bacteria; phylum Bacillota; class Clostridia; order Lachnospirales; family Lachnospiraceae; genus JAEEJA01. The sequence goes on along the minus strand of JAZASR010000006.1, from coordinate 25,961 downwards.
ATTCCGCTCTTTGCCCTTGAGATCTGCAGAAGCTCCCTGAATTCAGATACGTTCTCGATTATCCTGTTGTACGAGGACATATTTTGGGACTTGCTGAACTCACTTTTCATCTTGTCAAGGTCATGATCTATCTTCTTCATGCCAAGTGCTATATCATCGTCATCCAGAATGATCTCTGAAGCAGGAAATACTACGGCTTCATTTTCCACAGCTATAGACCTCTGGCTGTCGATGTCAAATGAATGGATACTTTCTATCTCTGTATCAAAGAAATCAAGCCTTACCGGCACTTCCGCCGATATCGGGAAAATATCAACTATCTCTCCTCTGATCGAAAATGTACCGGGACTTACTACCGCAATCTCCCGGTCATACCCCATCTCTAAAAGACGTGCAGCAAGTTCTGAGATCACATAGTCTTCCCCGGCCTTAAGTGTAAGGATATGACTCTTATAAAGTTCTATTTTCTGCAGCATTTCAAGGCCGGCAGCCATTGTTGTCACAACGGTGCCAGCCTGACCTGAAGTAAGTATCGCTTCTATAGTCTTAAGTCTCAGGGAAGATACTGCATTGGACTGGATGTCAGCGCTATAGAAGATAAGATCGCGGGCAGGATAATAGTATACATTATCATCAAAGGTCTTCTGATCATCAGCTATCTGACGGGCCCGGATCTCATTGTATGTTATAATGACCTTCCATGACTTCTCAGGAGACACGGCAGCAATAAACTGTGATTCCTGACTTTCAAGGCAGCCTGTAACCTGTGCCGGAAGGTCTCCGTGCTTAATACAGGCCGAAATTTCCTTAACCGCCTGCATATTCTTGATAGGAGCAGTCAGAGCCCCGTTGTTGTTCTGTTTCATTTTACAAATTCCTGGATGGATATTTTACCTTCCTTTTTTTGCTCTGATATGACCCATAAATTAAAGATCAGCATATCAATTATATTTGTTCATAGCCGCGCCGGTACCGTATCTTATGATAGTCTCAATGGCCTCGCAGGCACGGTCTAGAGCCTGGTCCATGACAGGGATCGTATCCTTATCGAACTTTGAAAGCACATGATCAGCTAAGTCCCAGCCAGCCGGTTTTGCACCGACTCCTATACGGACGCGCGGGAAATCATCGGTTCCAAGGCACTTTATGATGCTCTTCATGCCATTATGCCCGCCTGCACTTGATTTCTGCCTGATACGGAGTTTCCCGGGATCAAGGTCAATATCATCATATACGATTATCAGCTCATCCTTAATATCTATCTTATAGAAATTGGCTAATGAGGCGACCGCTTCCCCGCTGGCATTCATATATGTCAGAGGCATGGCTATCATTACCTTTTCCCCGTTTATGATACCGCGGCCTGTAAGCGCCTTTTTCTCTTCATTTCCAATAATAATATTATGTTTTTCCGCCAGGCGGTTGACAGCTGCAAAGCCTATATTATGCCTCGTTCCCGCATATCTTTTCTCAGGGTTTCCAAGGCCTGCTATTATATACATTTTACTCTCCTTTAAAAAGTGGACTTATCAAGCTTCTCCCCAATATGAACTGTCTTTCCCCGGTATGTATCAAGAAGATATGTATTGATGACAAAACGGTTGTCGAGAGTCTTTACAATGTCTTTGATACCGATTCCGCGGCTCACGATAGCATCCGCAAGATCATATACCTCATTCGTGGAGAATGAAAGCACCTTTGGTGATAGAATATCCTGATCATTACCATCTATTATGAGTCCCTTTTCACCATTTGTAAGCTCTACCATAAGTGCCGGCTTAAGAAGATTAATGCTGCCGGTCAATGCCGCGACAACGTTCTGGGCATAACCATTCTTCTCATCCATAAGGAAACGGATGGCGGCAATTTCTGACATTGGCTCTTCATCGAGCTTCATGGCAGTCATCTCATCATAACAGGCGGCGACCCTGACTACCTCTACAGCATCATGATTCACGACAATGCTTGTGTCTGAAGCTGTCCGGATACCATGTATTGAATACAGAAGCGACCGTAATATATTTTTTACTTCAGGATCCATCTCAAACTGGTCTGAGATCGTTGAGAAGAATTTCATATGAGCTGCCTGTATGGTATTTTTATCGTCTTCTGTAAGACGGTCTTCAGGCTTTCTTCTTACAGGAAGAGGGACATTCAATGAGCCTGCATCATGAACAAGAGCTGCTATTACTACGTCCAGCTGCTCCTTAAATGAAAGCTTCATGAAATGAGACATCATGGCGGAAAGTATGGCTGTATTGAGCGAATGCTTGTAGATATAGTCTGAAATACTTCTCAGGCTCTGTATGAAATTTATCTTTCTGTCAAGCATACCGAACTCTTTTATTATCTTATTGGCGAACTGATAAAGCCCCGAAGGCTCTTTTTCATTCTTTATCTCGTCAAGGATATCTCTGATACTGAATATGCTCATGGCCTGGAAACGTTCGAACTCGATATCATCCCTTGACATAGGCGGGACAGGCTCCTGGGGTTCAAGTATATAGACACCGATGAGCCCAAAATTATTGATACTTACTATGCCCTGTTCTGTAAGAAGACTTCCTCGCTCGTAGAGCATGACACCATCTCTGTTATATATAGGCTTGGCAAGCTTCATTCCTCTTTTTAAGTCTGGAGTCTTAATAAATTTCATAACTGATCCTTTCTGGAATCATTCTTTCTGAAATCATCCTTTCTGAAATCATTCTTTCTAAAATAGTTATCTGTTAAAAGTAAAATCCTTAATAATTACGGCATGCAATGATAATATCATGAGCCTCTGCTTTTAACCTCTTATTGCTGGCTGTCATCGACGGATCCCTTTTGAATGTTATTGGTAACACGGTTATAAAGCTCGACTGCAGCATTGTATCCCATCTTCTTCTGCCTGTAGTTAACGGCAGCAGACTCACAGATAATGGCAACGTTACGGCCCGGACGCACAGGAATAGAATGACATACCACCTTATTTCCAAGGAACTCTATGTATTGATCTTCAAGTCCCATTCTGTCGTATATCTGATCCTTATTGTACTCTTCAAGTCTTATGACCAGGTCTATCTCCTGTTCATCCTTAACGTGCTCGACACCGAAGAGCATCTTTGCATCGATGATCCCGATACCGCGCAGTTCGATAAAATGCCTTGTGATATCCGGTGAGCTGCCTATCAGCGACTCTTCACTGACCTTCTTGATCTCAACAACGTCATCGGATACAAGACGGTGGCCGCGGTGTATAAGTTCAAGGGCGACCTCCGATTTACCTATACCGCTCTCTCCCATGATCAGAACACCTTCACCGAAGATATCTACCAGAACGCCATGAACAGAACACCTTGGAGCAAGCTGAACATTGAGCCAGCGGGTCAGATCTGCCGAGAATGAATCTGTAGCCTTATTGCTCCTGAGTATCGGCACTCCATGCTTTCTTCCGATCTCGAGTATCTCATCCTCGACCCAGATACCTCTGCAGAATACTACACAGGGAGGCTTTGGATTGCCGTTGGTGCCTGACATGATCTTATCCATCATTTGGGACGAATACTCTATGCCTTTCTGCTTCATGTATGTGTTCTCAACATGTCCGATTATCTGTATACGACCGGAATCAAAATAGTCAAAAAAGCCGGCAAGCTGCAAAGCAGGCCTGTTTATATCAGTCTGATTTATTTTAATATCCGTAATGTCAATATCCGGCGTGCAATTCTCAAGTTTCATCTTATCGATGAGTTCTGATAAGGGTACGCTGTAAACCTCGTTATTCTGCATAAGCTGATCCTCCTGATATTATAATAAACTTTGATCTGCCCCTGGATCAGGAAACTCTATTTTGATCCGAAAGTCATGATCATAAGTCCCTTTGCTGCTGTTTTAATGACACGATAAAAAACTGTTCTTTACTCAGGTCCCTGTGTCATTAAAATATCTGTATATATTTTCAGCTGTACGGCGATCCATGAAGTCACACTCCATGATATCTTCGACCGATGCGCTGCGCAGAGCCTCTATTCCTTTAAAATGCTTCATCAGGGCTCTCCGTCTCTTAGGTCCCACACCTTCTATATCATCAAGAGATGACTTAACCTGCACCTTGGAACGCAGGCTCCTGTGATACTCTATCGCAAACCGATGCACCTCATCCTGTATCCTGGTTATGAGCCAGAAGCCTTCTGAATGCGTATCAATCGGAAGCTCACGGTCATTAAATATGATGCCGCGGGTACGGTGCCTGTCATCCTTAACAAGTCCGGCAACAGGAATATCAAGTCCCAATGAATCAAGTACCTTTAAAGCAACATTTACCTGTCCGCGGCCGCCATCCATAAGTATAAGGTCAGGGAAGTGGGCAAAGCCGGTATTAAGAAGCTCCTGCTTTCCTTTCTCTTCCCACCCCTTCTGATCGCGTATGCCGTGCTCAAAGCGGCGGGTAAGTATCTCTTCCATACTGGCATAGTCATCCGGTCCTTTTACAGACATGATCTTAAATTTTCTGTATTCAGACTTATCAGGCTTTCCATCTTCGAATACTACCATGGATCCGACCGACTGATAGCCGCTGGTATTGGAGATATCGTAAGATTCGACACGCTTTGCATATGGTATGCCTATCCAGCTGCATATCTCGCTCATTGCTCCTGAGGTACGTTCTTCCTCACGGACTATCTTCTCGCGATCCTGCTTCAATACTATCTCCGCGTTCTGATGAGCAAGCTCCATAAGCTTTTCTTTCTGTCCTCTCAATGGAACAGTTATCTTCACAGAAGCTTTCTTACGGTCTGAAAGCCACCTTTCAACAAGCTCCCTGTCTGAGATATCGGACTCCAGATACAATTCAGAGGGTATGTATGGTGTTCCCCCATAGTACTGCATGATAAATGACTGGATGATATCACCCGTATCCTGCGGATCCACACCCTTCATATGGAACTTATCACGTCCGATTATCTTTCCTTCTCTTACGAAGAAAGCAACGATCACAGCTTCATCACCCGATGCCGCTGCCGCTATTATATCACGGTCCACATCCTTAAAATCCGTAATTTTCTGGCTGACCATGACACGCCTGATATTGGCTATCGTATCGCGGATTACCGCCGCATCTTCAAACTCCATGCGTTCGGAAGCCGCATTCATCTTTTCGGTAAGATCTTCTATGCATTCTTCATAATCACCCTGGATAAACTTCAATGCCTGGGCGAACTTTTTCCTGTATTCTTCCTCAGAAATATTGCCCTGACACGGGGCATCACATTGCCTGATATGATAATTGAGACAGGCTCTCTCAAGTCCGCAGTCACGCGGAAGTACCCTGTGACAGGTCCTGATATGATAAATATGCTGGGCAGTTTTCAGCATATCGCGGGCCGCATCGACACTGGTATAGGGACCAAAGAATCTGTTCTTTGAGTTCTTATTGTCCCGTCCGCGGTTCCTTGTAAGAAAGAGCCTCGGAAACGGCTCATCAAGAGTAGCCTTTATAAAGGGATAGCTTTTGTCATCCCTGAGCATGGTATTGTACTTGGGACTATGCTCCTTTATCAGATTGCTCTCAAGCACCAGAGCCTCTACCTCCGAGTCCGTTACAATGTACTCAAAATGATCTATCTGGGAGATCATTTTTTCTATCTTTGGAGATACGTGCCTGGACTCCTGAAAATATTGGCGTACACGGTTTTTTAAAATTCTGGCCTTGCCTACATATATGATGGCATCATGTTTGTCATGCATCAGATAGACGCCTGGCCGGGCCGGAAGCTTTTTTAATTCTTCCTTAATGTCAAACATGTATTATTTACCTGTGAATTATTAAGAATTATCAGGATCGTCAGATCCCTCTGAATCAGAAGCAGGAGCGTCGTGACCTTCAGTCTTCTCCGGTAATCCTTCACTCTTCTTCGTCATAAATCTGGCTATAACGTCAAAGACACCATCTTCATCATTAGAAGCCGTAACATAATCTGCCTCCTGTTTTACAGCATCTGCTGCATTGCCCATGGCAACTCCCAGGCCGGCAGCGCGAAGCATAGGAAGATCATTAAAGCTGTCACCTACGCAGATCACCTTATCCTTCTGTATGTCAAGGTATTTCATAAGCTTTTCAACTGCTACATGCTTATCCACGAACTTAGGAAGGACCTCCACGAACATCGGATCCGAGCGGACAATATTCAGCCTGTCCCCGAACGCATCCTTCATGCGGGCTTCCACGTCAGCCATTTTTTCCGGATCACCCTTCAGTAAAAACTTATTGACCGGGAAATTAAGTGCTTTTAAGAAGTTTCCTGCGTTTACCGGTGTCAGATCCAGATGTCCTGCATGCTCAGTCAGAAAATCATCCGGCCCATTGCCTATGATCATCTGCTTATACTGGTCATTGTAAACAACTATCTTAACGCCCATTTTCACTGAGGCATCTATTACAGGTTTGTAGAGCTCCTGAGGCATGAACTGATTATAAACTACCTCTCCATTCTTACAGTTAACTACAGTTGTTCCGTTATAAGCTATGATAAAGCCGCCGAAACGGTCAAGCTGCAGAGCCGCTGCTGTACGCCTGATACCGGCAACAGACCTTCCGGAGGCAATGGCTACATGCTTTCCGCGCATCTCAGCATCGATCACCGCATTGCGGACCTTATCCGTAAGTACCTTGGATGAATTGAGGAGTGTGCCGTCGACGTCAAGTATCAGTGCATCATAAAGGTCTCCCTCCGGCTGGCTTATGCCCTTCACCTGTCTGAATATCTTCATGAATTCCTTACCGGTTATCGTCTCATGCTTAATGAGATAAGCAGCGAGCTTGTCAAGGGCATCACGATTATCTTTTATATACTCAAGAGCCTTCTCATAGCAGCTCTTAATGATGTCCATTACTTCTTCATCTATCTGGGAAGCAGTCGTCTCGCCGCAATTCATGACAGCCCTGCCGTCGAGATAGCGGTTCTGTATGGATTCAAGACCAATGAGGCCGAACTTTTCTGACATACCATACTGGGTGACCATTGCACGGGCGATCTTTGTTGCCTGCTCTATATCATTGGATGCGCCGGTTGTAACTGAATCGAAAACAACTTCTTCTGCCGCACGGCCGCCAAGAAGCGTGGTGATCCGCGCAAGCATTTCCTTTTTGGACATAAGGAACTTTTCTTCTTCCGGTACCTGAAGTACGTATCCAAGTGATCCCATGGTTCTCGGAATGATGGTTATCTTCTGTACCGGCTCCGCATTCTTCTGAAGAGCTGTAACAAGAGCATGTCCTGTTTCATGGTAAGCAACTATCCTCTTTTCTTCCTTGCCAAGGATCCTGTCTTTCTTTTCCTTACCCGCTATTACAACCTCAACAGCCTCAAAGAGGTCTGCCTGATTGACAGCCTTTCTCCCGGCACGCACTGCCATGATGGCAGCTTCATTGATCATGTTTGCGAGATCGGCACCAACGGCACCGCTTGTAGCAAGGGCAATAGCATCGAAATCAACCGACTCATCCATGCGGACATCCTTTGCATGGACCTTAAGTATCTCGACCCTGCCTTTAAGATCCGGCTTTTCAACAATGACACGCCTGTCAAAACGTCCCGGCCTGAGAAGCGCCTTATCAAGTACCTCCGGACGGTTTGTAGCACCTATGACTACAAGTCCCTTTGACGAGTCAAAGCCATCCATCTCTGAAAGAAGCTGATTCAGAGTCTGTTCACGTTCGTCATTGCCGCCGCCATATTGTGAATCACGGCTCTTTCCTATGGCATCTATCTCATCGATGAATATGATACAAGGCGCCATAGACTGCGCCTGCTTGAAAAGATCACGGACACGGGATGCACCGACACCCACAAACATTTCTACGAAATCAGATCCTGATAATGAGAAAAATGGCACATGTGCCTCTCCGGCAACAGCCTTGGCAAGAAGTGTCTTACCTGTTCCGGGAGGACCGACAAGAAGCGCGCCCTTCGGAAGCTTTGCACCTATTTCCGTATATTTCTGTGGATTGTGAAGGAAATCGACCATTTCAGTCAGGGTATCCATAGCCTCATCCTGACCTGCCACATCCTTGAATGTGACTCCGGTCTCTTTCTGCACATACATCTTGGCATTGGACTTGCCTACGCCCATGACTCCGCCCGAATTCTTGGCCATGAGCCTGTAAACCAGGAAAAAGCCGCCCCAAAGCAGGAGCAGAGGAAGGATATAGCTTGCAAGTATATAGCCGATTCCGCCTGTAGAGCTTGGGATCTCTCTTTTATATGTCACTCCGGCTTTATTGAGACGGGAAACAAGTGAAAAATCCTGCTCTATTATGCCTGTATAATATTTAATATTATAGACACTATTGTCTGACTTTGGCTTTATCTCTATCTTGTTCGATGTAAGTGTTACTTCATCAACAACTCCTTCATCCAGCATCTGAAGGAATTTATCATATGTTATCTCTTTATTGGATGCCTGCTGTATCCTCTGATTCATGAAGAAGAAGACCAGAAGGACGCCAAATGCTATGATAAGGCATACTATTACAGACCTCCTGTTGCGCTTTTTATTTTCGTCGTCCATTGGATCGTTATTATCATCTGGATTCATTTATTCACCTCTATGTACTTTCATTTGTGCTTATGGACATTCATGATTAATTATATCCAAATCCGGGCCCAAGCGCAACTGTCCCGGAAAGGTACACTTTTATGAAGATCGAATGAACGCCTTCAGAAATTCTATGTTCTCGATGGCCCGGCTTCGTTTGGCCTCTCCCCGTATGGTTCTGAAATACGGATCGCCAAGAAGATAGTCTTCCAGGTAACGGACAGCCATTTCGTAAGCAATATTGATAACGCCGTAATAGAGGCTTTCAATTTCCGGGCCTGTAAGACTGTCGCCTGCCCCGTCGCAAAAGCCCCGGCGTACACTCTCATAAGCTTCTTTATCGAATATAGTATGCAGACCGTCAGGGGTCTTCTTTTTTGCCACACTGCGGACAAGGTCTCCGAAATCAGTTGCTGCATAGCCAGGCATAACTGTATCAAGGTCCACGATTGCAAGGGCTTTTTCCTGATCATCTTTATCAAATAATACATTTGAAAGCTTGGCATCATTATGTACAGCGCGTAATGGGACTTTTTCAGAAAAGTCACAGGCAAATTCCTTATGACTTAAGACATACTCAAGTTCATATTCTATATTTTTCTTCAGGCCAAGCGGATCGTCTCTTACTGCCTTTTCAAGGTCTTTAAGTCTCTTTAAAGTATTATGGAAATCCGGGATAGTAATATTTAAGGTTTCTGCAGGGAAGTCAGAAAGCCATTTTATAAACTCACCATATCCGAAGGCCGCGCTGTATAAAGTTTTCTTATCATCACTCTTCTCAATACTTACCGTATTATCAATATACTTTACTTTTCTAATGAAGCCATCAGCTGTTTTCTCCTGAGAGACAGGCGTCAGCGTCACCCTTTCCGGATCCATGCCATTTTCTTCGGCCTTCTTTTTAATATGGTCAGTCACACTTTTAAGGTTCTCATACATTCCTAAAGGATCCCTGAAAATATCTGTATTAATATATTGGCAAAGCAGGCCATCCTTAACGAAGGTCCTGTGGATATGGCCTATCGTGATCTGAAAGTTATTTTTCTTAAATTTACTGCTATTCTCCATTGTGCTGTTAACTGCCTTTTCCGGTTTAATGAACTGCTCTTATTAATAGAAGCAGGGGCTTCATGCTGAAAATATTACCTGCTATAAATTTCAATTTCAGAAAACAAAAGTTTAAAAAACAGCTATGGAGCTTAAAGTCCATAGCTGTTTTTGTAAAAATCTTCATAAAGAAGTATTGCAGATCAGTTCTGCTTTACATCCTTCATAGAGAATGAAACTCTGCCCATACGATCCTTGCCGAGGCAGATGACCTTGACATGGTCGCCAAGTGTAAGGATATCCTCAACATGGTTGATGCGCTCGTTTGCGATCTTGGAAATGTGTACCATTCCCTCTTTGCCAGGAGCGAACTCAATGAATGCACCGAATTCCTTGATGGAAACTACGGTACCTTCAAGGATCTGGCCTTCATGGAAGTCTGTTACGATTATCTCTATAAGTCTGATGGCTTCATCAATGGCATTCACATCAGCTGCCATTACAGATACCTTGCCGTCATCTGTGATATCGATCTTTGCTCCTGTACGTTCGATGAGGGCGTTGATCGTCTTGCCTCTCTGACCAACTACATCACCGATCTTCTGAGGATCGATGATGATCTGCTTGATCTTTGGAGCATACTCGCTTACATGATCACGCGGAGCAGGGATGCATGGAAGCATTACATTGTTGATAATGTAGTCACGGGCTTCATGTGTACGTCTAATGGCCTCTTCAACAATAGGTCTTGTAAGTCCGTGAATCTTTATATCCATCTGGATAGCGGTGATGCCGTCCGGTGTACCTGCTACCTTGAAGTCCATGTCACCGAAGAAATCCTCGAGACCCTGAATATCAGTAAGTACTATATAATCATCATCTGTATCACCGGTAACGAGGCCGCATGAAATGCCGGCTACAGGCTTCTTTATAGGTACTCCTGCTGCCATGAGTGACATGCATGATGCACAGACAGATGCCTGGGATGTGGAGCCATTGGATTCAAATGTCTCGGAAACGGCGCGGATAGCATATGGGAACTCTTCTTCTGAAGGAATAACAGGAAGAAGGGCACGCTCAGCAAGAGCACCGTGACCGATCTCACGACGTCCGGGTCCCCGGCTCGGTTTTGTCTCGCCAACTGAATATGACGGGAAGTTATATTGATGAATGTATCTCTTCTCTGTTACATATGGATCAAGTCCGTCTACCTTCTGCTTCTCTGAAAGAGGAGCAAGTGTGACTATATCACAGATCTGTGTCTGTCCACGTGTGAACATGGCTGAACCATGTACGCGAGGTATGAGGTCCACCTCAGCTGCAAGAGGACGGATCTGGTTGATGGCGCGGCCGTCAGGACGCTTGTGATCCTTGAGGATCATCTTGCGGACTGTCTTCTTCTCGTATTGATATATAGCATCCGGAACCATTGCAAGCCACTCTTCATTGTCTGCAAAAGCTTCATTGACCTTATCGGTGACTTCTTTTATATTATTCTCTCTTGTCTCTTTATCATCTGAGAATACTGCCACTTCCATCTCTTCAGGAGGAACTATCTCACGGATCTTTGCGAACATCTCATCAGGAACAGCAACATGCTCATAATCACTCTTTGGCTTTCCCACTTCCTCACGGATCTTATTGAAGAAATCAATGATCTGCTTATTAACGGCATCGCACTTATAAATGCAATCGATCATGACATCATCCGGGATCTCATTGGCACCGGCCTCGATCATGATCACCTTTTCGGCAGTTGAAGCAACTGTGAGCTTCAGGTCTCCCTTATCCCAGTCTTCCTGACCTGGATTTACAATGAACTCTCCATTTACAAGACCCATCTGTGTTGTTGCGCATGGGCCGTCAAATGGAATATCTGAAATGGTAGTTGCCAGGGATGAACCAAGCATGGCTACAAGCTCCGGACGACATGTACTATCAACTGAAAGCACAAGGTTATTGATAGAACAGTCATTACGATAGTCCTTAGGGAAAAGAGGACGCATAGGACGGTCGATAACTCTTGATGTAAGTACTGAGTTCTCAGATGCCTTACCCTCTCTCTTATTGAAACCTCCGGGAAGTTTTCCTACTGAGTACATCTTTTCTTCGAATTCTACTGAAAGAGGGAAGAAATCAATACCCTCTCTTGGCTTATCTGATGCAGTTGCAGTTGAAAGCACCGTGGTATCGCCATAATGCATCAGAGCAGCTCCATTAGCCTGCTTGGCAACTCTGCCTATATCTACCCGAAGAGTCCTTCCAGCAAGCTCCATGGAATATGACTTATATTCCGACATTTTTTCTCCTTCCGCCTTTATTAAGGCTATTAATATTATTTGCTGCGAATCAATTACCGAAACAACTGCAATAGCGTACGTTAGCAGTGAGCACGGAGCAGAACCAACATCAGCATTGCAGAAGTCTCGGAAATTATGGATCCACAGACGTACTCTTTATTTTAGCATTTTGAGATGCAGTTTGCAAGAACCGGCAAGTCAAAACCTATACTTTTCTGAACCTTTCCGTTTTCGAGATATTAAATATCCCCCATCGCTTTTACTGATTCTTTCACAAGCTTCCTGAAGGCAGGAGCGACGCGGTCTGCGGTCTCTTCTACCTCTTCCTGTGTTAAAGGATTAAGGCTTATGCCTGCTGCGAGGTTCGATATGCAGGAAATGCCGCAGACCTTCATCTTCATGTGGCTCGCTGCAATTGCTTCTACAGCTGTAGACATGCCGACCGCATCAGCACCGAGTATCCCAGCCATGCGGATCTCTGCCGGTGTCTCATAATTAGGTCCTGTGAACTGGATGTATACTCCCTGCTTAAGATCGATATCAAGCTTCCTCGCTGTACTCTTGATGATCTCCTGCAATTCTTTCGTATAGATATGGCTGTTGTCAGGGAAACGTACTCCGAGATCAGGGTCATTCGGCCCTATAAGAGGCGATGGGACAAAGTCAGAGATCTGATCGGTTATCATCATGAAATCGCCTGCATGAAAATTGCGGTTAATACCTCCTGAGGCATTGGTCAGAAAAAGAGTATCTGCCCCCATAAGCTTCATAAGCCTGATAGGAAGCACAACATCCTGCATTGAATATCCCTCATAGTAATGGACCCTGCCCTTCATGCACACTACAGGCACCTGTTCAATATATCCGAAAATATACTTTCCCTCATGACTTGGAGCAGTCGAGACCGGGAACCCATCGATATCCTTATAGGCAAGCTCAGCTTTCACATCTATCTCATCTGCAAATCCGCCAAGACCTGATCCGAGCACTATCGCAACTTTGGGCTCAAAATCTATCCTGCTTTTAAAAATTTCATATGCTTTTTTAAGTTTTTCGTTCATTTATGACATCCTTTCTTCATTGTATTGTCATTAAGGTGTTGGCATTAAACCTGCCCTTAAGCTGTATTGAAAGTTCAGGTGTTGGCATTAAACCTGCCCTTAAGCTGTATTTTACATCCATATATGCAGATCTGAATCATTATAAATAGCAAAAACATATCTTAAATGGCAAAACATATAGAATTGCATAAAAAAGCACTTTCCGCCTCTGGTGCGGAAAGTGCCGTAAATTCATAAAAGATAACAGATCAGAAGAGTCTCTTCTTGAGGACATCAGGCTCCTGAGCGTATTCAAGTGCAACATCAGGTGCAATACGAAGCTGCTGATACAGATCGAATATTGCATCATCCATGGTCTGCATGCCCATCTTCTTTGATGTCTGAATGATAGATGGGATCTGGTGAGACTTGGCATCACGAATAAGTGATGAAATAGCTGGTGTACAGTGCATGACCTCATATGCGGCAACACGGCCCTTGCCATCAGATGTTGGCATGAGCTGCTGAGATACAACTGCAAGAAGAACGGATGCGAGCTGAACTCTGATCTGTGGCTGCTGGTGAGGCGGGAAAACATCGATGATACGGTCGATAGTAGCTGCGGCACCGATTGTATGGAGTGTTGAAAATACAAGGTGGCCGGTCTCGGCTGCGGTTATAGCGGCACCGATTGTCTCATTATCACGCATTTCGCCGACGAGTATGATATCAGGGTCTTCACGAAGTGCAGCACGAAGACCATTTGCGAATGAAAGTGTATCGAAACCGATCTCACGCTGATTGACAATGGAGTTCTTATGCTGGTGCAGGTACTCGATAGGATCCTCAAGTGTTATGATATGTTCCTTTCTGTTCTCATTTATAAGATTGATGAGACAGGCAAGTGTTGTAGACTTACCGGAACCGGTAGGTCCTGTTACAAGTACAAGGCCACGCTTTTTCTTAGTAAGATCAAGTACTGACCACGGAATACCGAGCTGTTCAGGCTTAGGAATGACGGTATTGATAAGTCGGATAACGCAGGCAAATGAACCCTTCTGTCTGAATGCGTTTACACGGAATCGTCCGAGATTTGGGATCGCGTGTGAGAAATCGACTTCACCATCTCTCTTAAGTATTGCTACCTGACGGTCATTGATGAGCGGCATGATGAGTGCCTGTGTTTCAGGTGGAGTAAGGACATGAGGAATGACATCCTCAAGGTTGCCATTAACTCTGCACTTAGGAGGAAGACCAACTGTAACATGGAGGTCGGATGCGCCTCTCTCTCTAGCGATCTTCAATAAACTTGCCATCGTAATTTCCATTGTCAAAAATCTCCTATCTTGTAAAATTTTATAGATCACTTAAGTCCATTACTTTATTGACACTGGTAAAGCGGAAAAACAATTGAGTAAATTAATCCCGGATACCGGCAGTACTGTTTCGTAAATGGACTGATTATCCTTCGTATGCAACTCTGTGTACTTCCTCAATAGTTGTTGTTCCCTGAAGTACAAGTCTGTTGCCGGCCATAACAAGAGTATTCATGCCCTCTTCAATGGCAACCTTTTCAATCTCTTCAACTGTGGCATGCTCACTTATAAGCCTTTTGATCCTTGGAGACATAAGAAGGATCTCGTATACACCGATTCGGCCTTTATAACCTACACCGCCGCACTTAGGGCAGTCAGAGCCAACGTTCGGCTTAGGTATAAGAAGCTCTTTATCCATATCTTCAGGCTTTACGCCAAGTTCTTCCTTTTCCTCTTCAGTTGCAGGTACCATTTCATGACATGAAGGGCAGATACGGCGTACAAGACGCTGTGCTATGATACCGATAACAGAGTCTGCTATAAGATAAGACTCAATACCCATATCTTCAAGACGGGTAATGGTTGAAGCTGCTGAGTTAGTATGGAGTGTAGAAACAACAAGGTGGCCTGTGATAGCGGACTGAACGGCAATGGAGGCGGTCTCACCGTCTCGGATCTCTCCTATCATGATTATGTCAGGATCCTGACGGAGGATAGAACGGAGGGCAGCCGCGAATGTAAGTCCCGCTTTTGCATTGGTCTGAACCTGATTGATACCATTGATATTAGCCTCGACAGGGTCCTCAACTGTAATGATGTTTACCTGCTCGGTATTCAGCTCTGAAAGGGCTGTATAAAGGGTCGTGGACTTACCGGAACCTGTAGGGCCGGTAACAAGCATGATACCATGTGAATGCTGAAGTATATCATCAAATCTCTCAAGCTCCTGAGGCGAGAAGCCCAGGTTCTTTTTATCTCTTGAAAGAGCCTGCTTCTGAGTAAGTCGCATAACTATCTTTTCACCGTATACGGTAGGAAGAATAGATACACGGATATCATACTCTACACGGTCGACGACCTGTGTCATACGACCGTCCTGAGGTTTACGCTTTTCTGATATATCCATGCCGCCGACAACCTTGATACGGGCTACAATAGCAGGAAGAAGGGATATATCATTTCTCATGGCTTCCTGAAGTACACCATCAATACGGAACCTTACACGAAGCTGCGACTCGAGCGGCTCAAAATGAATATCGGATGCTCTCTTACGGGCAGCAGAAGCAATGATCTGTTCAACAAGCTGTACGATAGGTGCAGACTTAACTTCGTCATTATCCTGATCATTCTTATTCTGGAGCTTTCCGTACTTGGCATCATGCTCTTTTGTGAACTGTTCGGCTGCTTTATTAACTTCGCTGTTGCCGAAATACTTATCGAGAGCCTGGGCTATATCCTTTGTAGTCGTTACATACGGCTGTATCTGAAGGCCTGTGATAATACGAAGATCATCGATCGCATTCATATCCAGAGGGTCTGACATCGCGACCTTAAGCACATTAGGGTTATTATCGCCATAGTCAAACGGCATCAGCATGTACTTCTTGAGTACCTTATCATTAACAATAGCAAGGATCTCATCTGAAATGGTCATGCCTCCGATATGAACTCTTTCAAGTCCTAACTGGTGGCACAGGGCCTCGGCTATGATCTCATCAGTAATGAATCCCTTTTCAATAAGGATACTACCAAGCTTGTGGCCTTTCATGTCATTGTGCTGAGCCTCCAGGGCTTCATTCAGCTGATCCTGTGTAATGACCTGAACACCGACGAGAAGATCACCCAACCTTCTCTTTCTTCTCATTCTCATCGAATCCATAACTAAATCTCCAATCCCGGAAATTTTCCGTCATATTGCATAAAAAAATAGATAAACACCCAATAATCACTTACACTATTATAATAAAATCCAAAGCGATTATCAATATCTTTATTACATTTTTACAAAAAACATGTGAAAAAAAATTATATTTTGTAATAATTGTACAAAACAGCACGACCTCTATATAAATAATATGATAAGCAAAGTCTTCTTACAAGAATTTATTTAATTCACCATTTTTGAGTGCAGTTCCGACGTAATATCCGCAGCCTGTCTTGCTGTGATGTATTTCTGGAAAAATGGTTCAGAGTCCCGTCGTAATATCCATAGCCGGTCTGCTATTAAGTCTGAAAACGATCAGATAATTTAAAAGCTTGTGTCATCCAGTTCATCAATGATGCTTCTCTTCTTTAGATATGATATCTGAGGAATCATGGCCAGAAGCAGAAGTACTATTAACAGTATAAGCACTGCAGCCATTATCAACGGAGTATGCTTATTCAGAATGTCCTGATTGTAAGGAAGATTCAAATACCATGGGAGTCCCCGGCCGGAATTCAAGTCATTGTCAGGATTCCATCTGCCGCTCAGGAGGTTGGCCCTGATGGTTACAAGCAGCTTCTGCATAAGCGCGACCGGTATCAGTGATACCAGCACTCCGACCAAAGGATAATATAAATTTTCATATATCATGAGACCTGCTATCTGTGATATCTTCATGCCCTGAGCCCTCATATATGAAAACTCCTTTCCGTAAAGACGGCCCCTGGTATAAAGGCTCAGGCTGACAGAAAGCATACCTGACACGATAACTATCAGGATCATGATATAGAATACTGCCATGATCTTTCGACGTTCAACAGTAAGATTATTCATTTTGAAGCTAGTTGAATGATATACCAGTCCGGGGCATTCCGAAAGAAAAGAATACCAGACTCCATCAATATTTTTTGACTTGTCTTTTAGCCTTGCTGCAAAATATGTCAGATTTCTGTCAGGAAGCCCCCAATTATTAAAAGATGAAAAACTGCATACAAGTCCCGGACCTGTGAATTCAGCCAGATATCTTTTTACGTCTTTTTTCTCAGACACGACAGCAATAGCTCCGATCCTGGTATTGATGTCTTTTCTGCTTCCAACGACAAAAGACATTACTGGAACCGTATTTCCATTAACGATCACATTTTTTTGTATGCCTCATGCAGTCCATAATCTCTTCCATCAAAACTCGATGGATCATATCCTTCTTCCTGATCGTTCAATACGACATCACTCAATGGAAGCTCTTCTCCAGGTTTAAAAGCAGCCAGTGCTATATCCTCAAGTTTTTTAGGGACTGCAAGAATAACTTCCTGACCGCTCTTAATCTTTTTCAGATTTATTGACCCGGCCTTAACGTATTTTTCAAGACCTTCTATCTCTGCATCTGGCAGTCCTTTAGTCTGAAGAGAATATATTTCGGAATCAGGATCATAGCCGGTTCCTTTAATAGCTGCCATTTCAGCCTTATAATCAGCTTTTTTCAGCTCATAAAATTCAGAATTCTTATCCGTGTCATCCGGTCTGACCGGGTTTAATGAATTATGACTTAACAATTTTTCTTTCTCAGAGCTTACCGGGCTTACATATGCAACTCTGGTTGAATTATTTAATATATATTCTCTTACTTCCTTTATCCTGCCATTTGAAGCTATCTTTTCTGCTTTTTCTATAGGGACACCATAATCATGATGATTTTCGACGTGAAAAAATAACATATTCCAGTTGTCAGGTCTCTGAGCAATATAATCATATTCTTTGGATAGTTTTTCAGCTGAAACATCATAGTTCTCTTCTACTTTTGATGCGGAATATATTCGGAAATAGCTGTATCCAAATACAGCAGTTGATGCCACCAGAGTAATGATGACAATAGATGATATATCACCAAGCGACATCCTGTTACGAAGAAGTCTCATCCAGTTCCCGGTCAGGACGACTTCAGATCTTCCCAGCTTATTATATACTTTAACAGCTGACTTTTTCTTTCTGACACCGGAATAATCACTTTGCAGTGCAGATGAATTCATCAGTAAAACAGGAGTCTTCCTGATTATAGACCGTGAAGGAGATATAAGAGATACCAGAGAACATATCAGAATAGCCAGTGCAGGAATGATAAATGGATCAAATGTTACAAGTCTGACCAACGCCGGCACATTGAAGGCAGGCTTAAGACCGAAGTCATAGTACTTATTCAGGACATCAAGTATCAGGAGATATGCGCCCGAACCGGCTGCAAGTCCAAGAATTATACCTGGTATTATAACTATTACGAACGTAATGAACACGAGCAGAAGTGTAAGGCCGGACTCAAGTCCAAGGCTCCTCATGATGCCCATATCATCAGAATAATCTTTAACAACGTTTTTTACGATATTGAATATCGATATTAGTGATATTATAAATACAAATATATAAAGCAGTGGTATCAATACATGAGAATAAAAATCCTTTTTAGACTTTCCCTGTCTGATTGCCTTCAGCATGCTCTCATGATTAATCGAAGTTCCATTTTTTCCGAAGGTATACTGCATTCCAAGAATATTCTCATAGACTAAGGTCCTGCTTTCCGTAAAGTCTATTTTTTTAAATTCTTCATAATCAGTTCCAAGAGCCTTTGTAATATTCATAGGCAGTTTACTGGCCATATCACTGTTCATATCAGATACAACCATTGATGAAGAAATATTTGTTTTCTTCTCATCATCTCTGCTATCTGATTCTTCATTCAGTTTTCTTTGGAAGAAGCCAGTAACATTCATAGTCGATGTATCCAGACCTTTAAGAAATTTTCTGGATATTATGATTTCAGGAGGCCTGTAATCTTCAAGCAGCTCAGGATTTGAAGCTGCTCTCTCCCAGCCACCGACGACATCGTCATCGGACTGCTGAAAAATTCCTGTGATAATAAATTCTGCATCAGAAGCCAGCTGCTTTCCATCATCTGACATTATAGAAAGCACTGCTTTTCTGCCAGGTTCAGGAACTATACCGAGCATATATGCCGTGCTGACATCAAGAGCGATCTCATTTTCTTTTTCAGGATAACGTCCCTTGGTACATGTCAAAGCATACAGATCCTGTGATGTCTTATCTGGAAAAGCTACGCAGAGATGTTCTGCCGAAGAGTATCTTCCTCTAGCCATTCCTATTTCAAAATATTTTCCTGAAACTTCAAAATCATCAAGGGCTGAAAGCTTGTCAAATACTGACTGTGAGACAGAATTTATCTTCAGATCATAATTGCCGAACCAGTTATAATACATCTCAAGTTCAGAACATTTCTCACTCCGAATAAACAATGAACCGCAACAGAGAGCTGCAGTTCCCAGAATAAGGATAAGTAATACGGAGAAAAGTCTTGATTTATGAATTTTCCAATATGAGAAAGCAATTTTATGAAAAAGTCCAAGACGCATTGCTTAGATCTCCTTTCTCGCTGATCAATACATATCATATACAATAAATGCATCATTGGACGTTAATAGTACTGCTGCAACAATTGCAAGAAGTATACAAAATGATATTAAACGTTTCATGATAAGATCCTCCTGGAATGAAATTTAATAATATTATAATATAAATATTTAAAAGTAGTAAGTGGTTATTAATAAAGTATCTAATTTATAAAATCTCATTAAAAATACAAAAAAAGAACGGCTGTCTAAAAGATCTGACAATCTTAAGACAGCCGCAAGATAGTATTAAGGATAATAAAAAGAAACCTTTTAGACGGTAATATGTGTAGAGGTATAAAGGCCATGGAGCATATAAGCCTTTAGTCTACCTGCCTATAAATACTACGATAGAGCGCGGAGGAACAATCGCCTTTCTGAATTCCAAAAGGGGATCCTTTGCTTTTTTCCTGGTTTTCTTTTTGACCTTTCTCTCAGGTATATCATAGAATGAATCTGAGAATGTCTCCATATACATATGCCATTCTTCATTATCAGGAAGGAACGGGAGATCAAAGCTCTTTGCTTCCCAGTACATATTATAAATAATATATACAGAATCATCGGTGCTTCCATCTTCACGCACTGCGTAGCCGCCGTACAGAAGTATTCCAAGCATCCTGCTGTAGTTTGAATAATCCGGTCTCCATGCCTCTATGCCGTGCATTGACATATCAGGCATACCGCAGCCTTTTGTGTCTGCCTGCAGGAGTCTTTCTTTCTGATGCAGTATCGGATGATCTTTCCTGAACCGTATCATCTTCTTTACAAAGTCAAGTGTCTTTAGAGCATTCTTAGATCTTCCCCACCTTACCCATGTTACCATGTCATCATGGCAGTAAGGGTTGTTGTTGCCCTCCTGAGAATTAAGAAATTCATCACCTGCAAGTATCATAGGGGTTCCCTGGGCTAAAAGCAGCATGGTAAAAGCATTGCGGATCTGAGTCATTCTCTTCTGGGTGATATTCTTTTTACGGGACTTTCCTTCAATTCCACAATTCCAGCTGTAATTATAGTCGGTGCCATCTGTATTGAATTCCCCATTGGACTCATTGTGCTTAATGTCATATGACACAAGATCAGCCATAGTAAAACCATTCACACTGGTAATGTAATTGATGACAGCATTATTATCGGGATTTTTTCTGAAGGCCTCTGCGAACTGTCCTACCATGCCTTCATCGCTCTTTAAGAACCTTCTGGCTGTATATTGAAATCCTTCATTATATTCAGCCAGTTCATCATCTGCTTTATATGCTCCTGAGCTGTAAAGCACGGCAGCATCCCAGTGAGTAGTAAGAATCTTTACTCCTGACAGTATCGGATCAGATACAAGATTTACAGCAGGCATAACATCATCATTTACTCTGAAGCCATCTATGTGATACTGAATGACCCAGCTTCTCAATGCGTCAGTCATAAGATATACATTCATTCCGGGAGAAAAATAAATATCCATCAGAACTTCAATACCGGCTTTATGAAAGTCCTTTATAAGGGACTTGAATTCTTCTCCGGCATTTACATTGTCATATGCATAGGCGGTCTTTGGTGCAAAATAATATGTATCCGTTCCGCCATAGCCCCAGAAATTGAGCTTTACAGGTCTTTCGGGATCAAAAAGCTTTCTGTTGATATCATTGAGATCGCCTGTTTCTGAAGACAGAGATGCCGGCAGTCCATAGATGCCCTCATTGATTATCTCATCAAAATCATAGCAAGGCAGAAGAAGGACTGCATTGATGCCAAGGTCTTTAATATACGGGATCTTTTTTGCAAGTCCCAAAAAAGTACCGCGCATTCTTGCAGGAACGCCTGATGATGTATCCTTTGTATATCCCCGTACATGCAGCTGATAAAGAATCATGTCATCAAACGGGATATCAGGATTTTTATCATCTTCCCAATTAAAATCCTTAAGCACAAAGCCGCCGCGCACCCTTCTCGCATGACCGTCATCAAGGCAGCCATAGCTTTCACGTCCATTGATCTTGGCAGAAAAAGAGTCAACGAACTCCCCTTTCTCAGACTCATATGTATATTCATAATCATCCGAAAGGATCTCCGAAATCGGACGATCATCTTTTTCTGAATATTTTGGATTCTTTGCAACAGTCACAAAATAAACACTTCCCCGTCTGTACTCTTCAGTCAGATGCAGATGGATCTCAGGGCGGACAGCACCTTTCTTATAAAGATTAAGATAAAGATCACCCTTTGCTTTTTTCATAACTGAAAACTGGACACCGCCATTTACATTGATAACTCCAAATGTCATCACGTAACCCGGAAGTATCATAAACTTATTACTTTCGTACATATTACTTACCACCTTGATTCCAGCGAACCTTCAACTTTTTTCACATTACATTTTTCCCTAAAATATATCCCACCATATACAGTCCCATCAGGACTGCAGATAAAGCACTAATAAGATAAAAAAGCTTTTCATGCTTTTTAAAATAATGTCCGGCAAATATAAAGCCTGTCACAGCGCAGGCCATATACCTTCCTCCGCTGATAAGAAAACCGGCGGAATACACAAGCATCGTATAGGTCAGAAAAAAAGACAGATATGCAAGATCTTCCCTACTTGCTGCCCAAAGCATTATAAATACCGCAGCTGCCAGACATGCAATATCAGGTCCCCACATACCGAATTTATTTACCATAGGGACAGAACTGTTGGTACAGTAATCCAATATATCGTTAATATTAGAAATATAGAATTTTGGAGAATTATACCAATGTTCCTTCTGATATTTCATGAAGATAAAAGGATCACCTGCCACGCGGTAATTTTCATAAAGATATAATAGCCACCCTGATATCATGGTACATGAACAGAGTATTGCAGTCAGGCATTTCTTAACATTGGCTGCCCTGTCCTTCTTTTTCTCAAATGGCCTGTACCAGATAAGAGATTCGACAATAGCTGCAAAAAGCAAAAGTATTCCCTGTATACGGCAGAGTACAGCTAAAATTCCGACAAGTCCCGCTCCCAGAAACTTATGTTTCTTAATAAGGATAAGGTCGAAGGACACCAGCATAAAGAAAAGGCTTTCTGTCATAAGGGTTCCAAAAAAGAAACCAAACGGAAATACAGATATTAGGATCAGCGACATGATCCCGGTCTTTTTTCCGTATTCTTCCCCGACAAGCTTATAAAATGCTGCAGATCCAATGCAAAATGCAAGTACAGATACTGACAGACCTGCCATTCTCAAATCAGTAAAGAAAATACCAAAAGCTCTTATCAGGGCAGGATAAAGAGGGAAAAACACCAGAAATAAATACTGGCCATTCTCTGCATTTCCGGAATACCCCTTTGCCGCAATATCAATATAGTGAGGAGCATCCCATATATTTAATGAATTCATAAATACGTCATATGACAATCTGAATTCATCACCATGCTGAAGTATTGCGCAGATCACATAAAATACAAAGAGCATCAGTATTCTGAATATAAATGCTCCTGTAGAGATCAGGAGCAGCTCTCTCCTGTCTGTCTTTACTTTATCCTCAACCGCCCTTTTAGAAAAAATAAATGCAGCAGTTCTGGAATGCTTATCCCTGATCTTTTGAAAAGGAATTCCGGATTCATAAAGCAGGCGTAAGATAAAGATAATGAGAACATATAGAGAAACAGCCCCGACTATAATATCCGCTGCTATCTTCAATCCGGATCATCCTCCTCCTGGACTGAAAGAATCTGTCTCTTACGTGCCAGTTCATCATTCTCCAGATATTCGTCATATGTGGTCATCTTATCTATAAGATGACCATTGGTTATTTCCATGATCCTGTTGGCAATAGTCTGTATGAACTGGTGATCCTGAGATGTAAAAAGGACTACACCGGAAAACTTTATCAGGCCATTATTAAGCGCTGTTATCGACTCCATATCAAGATGAGGTGTAGGCTCATCAAGCAGGAGTACATTAGCCTGCAAAAGCATAAGCTTTGAAAGAAGCACCCTTACTTTCTCCCCTCCGGAAAGGACTCTGACCTTCTTGATGCCATCCTCTCCTCTGAAGAGCATCCTTCCAAGGAATCCCCTGACATATGTAGGGTCCTTCTCAGGTGAAAACGGCATGAGCCAGTCGACTATTGAATCGTCGCTGTCAAAAAGTTCTGTATTGTCCTTAGGAAAATATCCGACCTTGGTAGTAACTCCCCACTTGTAGCTTCCCTCATCAGGTTCTATCTCACCTGAAAGTATGCGGAAAAGCGTAGTAGTTGCGACAGTATCGCTGCCTACAAAGGCGATCTTGTCCTCACGTCTTACGGTGAAGGAAATGTCATTAAGGAGCTTTACACCCTCAACGGTCTTTGAAAGATGCTCTACTGTAAGAACTTCGTTTCCTATCTCCCTCTCAACAGAGAAATCAATATAAGGATACTTTCTTGAAGACGGCTTCATCTCATCGAGCTCGATCTTCTCAAGAGCCCTCTTTCTTGACGTAGCCTGTTTTGACTTTGAAGCATTGGCTGAGAACCTCTGAATGAACTCTTTAAGTTCCTTGATCTTCTCTTCCTTTTTCTTATTAGCTTCCTTCATCTGCTTTATCATCAGCTGTGATGATTCATACCAGAAATCATAGTTGCCTGCATAGAGCTGGATCTTCTGATAATCGATATCAGCGATCTGGGTGCAGACCTTATTCAGGAAATATCTGTCATGGGATACTACAATAACTGTATTATTGAAATTAATAAGGAACTCCTCAAGCCACATGATAGCGTCGAGATCCAGGTGGTTTGTAGGCTCATCAAGCAGAAGAATATCCGGATTGCCGAAAAGCGCCTGTGCAAGCAGTACCTTGACCTTATCTGAATCAGTAAGATCCTTTACGAGGGCATCATGCTTCTCAGTCTCTATGCCAAGACCATTAAGAATGGATGCAGCATCAGACTCGGCTTCCCAGCCGTTCATCTCAGCAAATTCACTCTCGAGTTCACTCGCCTTAATTCCATCCTTCTCAGAGAAATCAGGCTTTGCATATAAGGCGTCTTTCTCCTTCATGATCTGATAAAGACGTTCATTGCCCATAATAACAGTATCCAGCACCTGATATTCATTGTACTTGAAATGATCCTGCTTCATAAATGAGAGTCTCTGGCCCGGAGTAATGATTACTTCTCCCTTTGATGGTTCAAGCTCTCCGGAAAGGATCCTTAAGAAGGTCGACTTTCCTGCACCATTGGCTCCTATAAGTCCATAGCAGTTTCCTTCAGTGAATTTGATATTTACGTCTTCGAACAGGGCTTTCTTTCCTATTCTCAGGGTAACGTTATTTGCTTCGATCATTGCTCTTTCCTTTCCGAATCAATAATAAAATCCTGTATAATATAACGTGGACGTTCCTTGACCTCCAGGTATATCTTTCCAATGTACTCTCCTATTACTCCCAGTGATAAAAGGATCAGTCCGCCTATGCCCCAGAGCGAAATTGCAAGGGTTGTCCAGCCATGTACTGTCCGTCCCGTAAAATATACTACAAGGAAATAGATAAGCAGGACGATACTTACCATAAATATAAAGAGTCCTAAAAATGTGATCATCCTGAGAGGCTTGACACTGCAGGATGTAATACCTTCAATTGCAAAGGCGAGCATCTTTTTTAACGGATACTTGGACTCCCCGGCGAACCGCTCATGACGCTCGTAATAGACCACATCTGTCTTATAGCCTATCATAGGGACTATCCCTCTTAAAAATAAATTGACCTCTTTATACTCAGCCAGCCCGTCAAGAGCTCTTTTGCTCATAAGGCGATAGTCGGCATGATCGCGTACTGTCTCAGAACCAAGCTTATTCATAAGGCTGTAGAACATATGAGCTGTCCCGCGTTTGAAAGCAGTATCGGTCTTTCTTGCAGACCTGACTCCATAAACGATATCATTGCCTTCATAGAACTTTTCTATGAACTTTTCAATGGCAGCAACGTCGTCCTGCAGATCCGCATCAAGCGAAATAGCGGCATCGCAGTATTTCCGGGCAGTCATAAGTCCGGCAAGAAGGGCATTCTGATGTCCTCTGTTGCGGCTTAAGTTAATGCCTGAAAACAATCTGTCATTCTCGCACAGATCTTTGATGATGGGCCACGTCTGGTCTTTGGAACCATCATTTACAAAAAGCACCTTGCTTTCCGGGGCTATCTTCCCACTGGCAATAAGGTCATTCATGATAGTCTTAAGCTCTTTTGATGTCTCAGGAAGTACCTCCTGCTCCTTATAGCAGGGTATGACCAGCCAGACAGTCTTACAATCGCTTGAATTATTTTCCATTTTTT
>JAZASR010000005.1:0-104348 GCA_036343175.1 Lachnospiraceae bacterium | reverse complement strand
TTCTGCGTTTGAGAGCCTTGTTAATTCATATAGGTCTTAAACCTTTTTCTTTGTCTTGTGTGCTTTTTCTGCGTTTGAGAGCCTTGTTAATTCATATAGGTCTTAAACGCATATGTTCTTGATGCGTTAGGAAGATCAGTTTGAGAGCCTTGTTAATTCATATAGGTCTTAAACTATTAGTTCACCTTTCCTTTCATAAAATCAGTTTGAGAGCCTTGTTAATTCATATAGGTCTTAAACGATCGTCAAAAAGGCGAGGGATCTGACGGAGTTTGAGAGCCTTGTTAATTCATATAGGTCTTAAACGGTGTAGATTGCTACAGAACCGGCGAACTTGTTTGAGAGCCTTGTTAATTCATATAGGTCTTAAACGCGGATCTCTGCGAGAGTAGCAACATGCGGTTTGAGAGCCTTGTTAATTCATATAGGTCTTAAACGATAAAGCCTCTTTAATCTCTCGTACATAAGTTTGAGAGCCTTGTTAATTCATATAGGTCTTAAACTTCGCTTACACTAATAAGATTATCCGGATCGTTTGAGAGCCTTGTTAATTCATATAGGTCTTAAACCCGGGATGTTTGGGAAACCAACCTTGTGTGGTTTGAGAGCCTTGTTAATTCATATAGGTCTTAAACACACGGACGGTTCGCTCGGCGACGGCAACGGTTTGAGAGCCTTGTTAATTCATATAGGTCTTAAACTCCTCTGTAGATTTCAAGCACACGGGTTCCGTTTGAGAGCCTTGTTAATTCATATAGGTCTTAAACCGCAATTCAAAAAGGCGATGGTCATTGATAGTTTGAGAGCCTTGTTAATTCATATAGGTCTTAAACTATGTCTGTGAAGGTTTGTTCAGGAAGGTCGTTTGAGAGCCTTGTTAATTCATATAGGTCTTAAACATACAGATGAACTTTTTAAGGAAAATACCTGTTTGAGAGCCTTGTTAATTCATATAGGTCTTAAACGCCGGTGGTATTGTAGGTATTGTACTTACAGTTTGAGAGCCTTGTTAATTCATATAGGTCTTAAACCATGATGCACCCTTTTATGGATGCTCCGGCGTTTGAGAGCCTTGTTAATTCATATAGGTCTTAAACCAAAAATTTTGTGGATTCTGACATTTTTCAGTTTGAGAGCCTTGTTAATTCATATAGGTCTTAAACTGTGGATGCGATCTCCGGTGTCGGTGGATGGTTTGAGAGCCTTGTTAATTCATATAGGTCTTAAACTGGCATAATTTTCTCCTTTAATGAATTTTAGTTTGAGAGCCTTGTTAATTCATATAGGTCTTAAACGTTGATGATAGCTATTATTCTGGTTTCCATGTTTGAGAGCCTTGTTAATTCATATAGGTCTTAAACCTTCTGACTTTCCTGTGTCCTGATTCTTAGTTTGAGAGCCTTGTTAATTCATATAGGTCTTAAACAGAAAGGATTGCTCCGAGCGGCAATATCGAGTTTGAGAGCCTTGTTAATTCAGATCAGTAGGGGCCAGGTACAGTGAATAAAGTGTGAACACTTGAGATTGTATAATTATAAGTTTATGTTATGGTTTGTCTGTAGAAGGGTTGCATTTGACAATAAGATAACCGGATCAATGCGCCTGCCTGGTGAATGTTTTTAATTCAATGGAAAGATAACTAATGATACAGGAAAGAATATTACATAGAGTGGGAAGATTAGTGCCTGGCTTTATGCATAACATATAACCATATTGCTAAGCCCCTGCATGACTTTTCCGCAGTGACTTTTATATTATACAATTTTCACCTGGTAATTTATTACCCAATCTACCGGTTATAATAAATAAAAGTAGTGATATAATATTTTATGAAAAATAAGGAGGTATATTTTCATGAGCAAAAATATTAGATATTCGGAGCCGGCTGATTATTTTCCTGAGGAATTAAGGAAAGAGTTCAAAATTGGAGAATATGCCGAAGATGAAAGTGACGAAGAGGAGAAGAAAAGCAATACTGAAGAGAAGCATTTGAAGACTTCAGATAAAGCTAAATCATGAATGAAAAGTTATAAAACGGGCGTAAAACCCCACGGACTTGCCCGTGGGAGTAGTCAGTTTGTCAAATTTTCCTGATATTTAAGAACCTAAAAAAAATGATGATTATTCAGGCAGGCTATCTTTTTGCCATTCATCAGGCTTATTTAAGGGTCAGAAAATGATAGTCATTCAGGTTGTAAATTTTCTGAGCCTGCAGCTGAATTCAATAGTAAAGGAGAATGTATGTATAGAAATAACTGGGAAGACCTTCCTTCCCCTATTAAAAAATTTAAGCTTACCTCAGAACCTTGCAGCTTCATCGGACCCAGGCCGGGATCTATGATCAGGCAGAGCTTAACGATACGACGGGACGGCAGGGTCAGGGTAAAGGCTGACTTCATAGAGATTCCGGGAGAGGAACCTCGGGATAAAGCAGCATATAACCGGTCATTTAAGATCGAGCCTGCTGAAGCGGAATATCTGCTGGCGATGATCCGGCTCTGCTTTTCAAAGCCGCATGACATAATGTTCGCTACGGATGTTGGTTCATGGGGTGCCGTTCTTACAGATGAGGATGGCAATAAGCATAAATTTTACGGTCAGCTTCTTGACGGTCAGGTCCTTGTCGATCAAAGGGAGGTTTCGGCTGTACTGCGTAGTCACCTGAAGCTTCCCGGGCTCTTCGCTTTTGACGGGTGTGCAAGAGAACCGGTCTATATTCCTGATGGAGAATATATCTTTGCAGAGGTTTCATTCGAAGCCGGAGATAAGACATATTGCTATATTGCGGATGATCCATATATTGCCGTCGGTGACACCTGTCTGGTTCCTGTTGGAGACCATGGGGATACAAGGCGGGCGCTCGTGAGATCCATTGAGGTATCGGAAGCTGAAGATGCGCCATATCCGGTTGAAAAGTGCAGGCATATCATCAGAGTGATATAATATTGCCATCTGGAAAACGGATAAACTGAAAAAACAGAGGCGATATCATGAATAAACTTATTTACGGGAACTTACTTCTTTTTGCCTGCTGCATCTTCTACCTTGTCTGGTGGATCCTTGCATTTGATCCAAAGGGAAGATGGAGCCTTACCTGGCCCTGGTTGATCGTGACAGCGGCATTTGGATTTGCAGGCATCTGGCAGTGCATATCAGGGATAGGACTTAATACCCCTGCAAAGAAGCTTTTCGGCCTGATGCCGGTCGGCATCGGGATACTCGTCTATGCCGCCCTGCTTTTCATAACATACTTCTTCATGCACAGGATCGTCACGACTGAGCTCTTTCTCATAGTCGGCTGGACCATCCTTCAGATAATGGTGCTGGATACCGCCCAGGCCTTCTATGGAGCAGGAGGTATAAGCAGGACTGCTTTTGCTGTTTTACTGATAATTGCCATAGTGATAGCTGCTGTGAGCCTGGCAGCCTATCTTAAGTATTATGACCTGCCAAAGCTGCAGGGCTATATCGATGGCATGATCCCTCTTATACTCATGGGCGTCTTCATGGCCGCGGAAGCAGTGTGTATGAAAGGATAGGATCATTATGGCCTTTAAGTCACAGAACATACATTATCTTTCATCTGAAAATCCTGCAAATGCACTGATCTTTTTTTCCCTGCCTATGATCATAGGAAATTTCTTCCAGCAGACATATACCATGGCCGATTCCATGGTCGTAGGGAGGTACGTAAGCGAGTAGGTCCTGGCAGGCTACTCTGCTGCTATCAGAGTTGAGAATTTCTGCTGTGTGCCATGGGGCGCATTCAACGCTGCCATTTCTTCATATACAGCGCAGAATACCGGCGCCGGCAGGAAGGACAGGTTGAGGCCGGTCTACGGCATACAGTTCGTCTGGTATGCGTCACCTATAGGATGGTTCGCGAACTTATTCATATCATACAGCCATCTCAGGAAGACGGAAAGTTTCAGAAAACAGGTCTGATCTATTATTGAATATGCGCTGTGATCCCTGTGGTAAATATAATTCGTGATCGATCCTTTATTTGACTTACTTTCAATAATTTATTTCAAAGCTTATGGAAGTGGAAATCGCAATTATAATGATATAAAAATATTATTAGTCATAATTTTAAGGGCATAAAACTGCATATAACCACAATTATAAGGACATAAAAATATCTATAATCACAATTTTAATGACATAAAAATATGTATAATCACAATTTTAATGACATAAAAATATGTATAATCACAAATTTAAGGACATAAAATTGTAAATGCATGCATTTTTATGGACATAATTCTACTCACGAGTTATAATTTCCATAAACGGAGGTGATAGCTTGAAACGTGATATTTATAAAGATCTGCTTCGATGGAAAAATAAGAAAAAGAAAAAGCCGCTGATAATTCGTGGTGCGAGACAGGTAGGAAAGACATATATAATTAAAGAATTTGCTTCAAACGAATATGATGATTTTATATATCTCGTATGTGATAAGAAGAATGCAGTTCTTACATCGATCTTTGATGGCCCGCTTAAACCGGATAGGATCCTGCCTCTGATAGAGCTTGCTGAGGGAAGGAAGATAATATCCGGAAAAACACTCCTGATATTTGACGAAGTTCAGGAAATACCGAGAGCTCTTGAAAGTCTTAAATATTTCTGCGAAGAAGCCCGTCAGTATGATGTTATCGCGGCGGGTTCACTCATGGGAATAGCCATGCATGAAGGAACATCGTTTCCTGTCGGGAAGGTGGATGAGCTTTTCCTTTACCCGATGTCATTTGCTGAATATCTTTCTGCTGAAGGTTATGACGATCTGCGTGAGCTCATTGAAGATCATGATCAGAATTCGATAGTGGTATTTAAAGATACATTTAAAGATCTTCTGAAAGAATATTACCTTGTTGGCGGTATGCCCGAAGCTGTTGAGACCTGGGTGGATACCAAAGATTTTAAAGAAGTGCGTAATATTCAGAAGTCACTCCTTGATTTCTATGATAATGATTTTTCGAAACATGCGCCGGCTGACCAGATCGTACGGATCCGTGCTGTATGGAATAGTATTCTTAAACAGCTTTCCAAGGAAAATAAGAAATTTATTTATGGTATGGTAAGGTCAGGAAGCAGGGCTAAAGATTATGAGATAGCGATAAACTGGCTCAGGGATTATGGTGTCATTAATATTATTAATAGAGTTTCAAAGCCGGGTATACCATTAAAGGCATATGCTGATCAGGATATTTTTAAAATATATATATTGGATGTAGGTCTGATGTGCGCAATGGGAGATCTGGACGAAAGAGTGATCTTTGAGGGAAATACAATATTTACTGAATTCAAAGGCGCGCTGACAGAACAGTTCGTAAGTGAACAGCTTACTCCGGATTTTCGTAATTCACTGTACTACTGGTCCGCACAGAACTCCAGTGGTGAGATAGATTTTGTACTGCAGCATAAGAATACTGTATATCCAATAGAAGTAAAAGCCGAGGAAAATCTGAAAGCCAGATCTCTCAGGTCTTTTTGCGGTAAATATGGGCTGAAGGGCATCAGGACATCCATGTCTGATTACAGGGAACAGGACTGGATGGTAAATGTTCCTTTATACGAGCTGCGCGAATATTTCAAAGGATGAATGGATCAAAGTAATTTTTTTTCTGATCTGGTAATTTATTGCCTGCCATCAGGTGTAATATTAAGGCAGCACTGAAGAGGAAAGCACTGAAGGAAACAGCACCAAAGAGAACAGCACTGAGAAGGGCAGCTCTGAAGAAGATAAGAAAGAAAACCCGGTGAGCAAATCCGATTGAAAATGTGATATAATCTCTGTTGTAAATGCAGTTTGTGATTTATATGTTTGGAGCGCAATACCCACTGCCTTCAGGTGGGTGGCGGTTCACATTATTTCAATTTAAAGGAGGGTTTTCTATGTTTAAAAAGGTAGTAGTTGCCGGCGGAGGTGTGCTTGGTGTCCAGATCGCTTTAATGTGTGCTTATACAGGGCATGATACGGTCATATGGCTCAGAAGCGAAGGGTCTATTGGCAGGACAGAACCAAAGATAAAGAATTATTCTGCTGCGATAATGTCCACATTAGAAGGAGCACGTAAGATCGTAGGTTCCCCGATGGCAGCTTATCTGTATCCACGCGGACTTTTTGCCGGTCCGGATGAAGTTACTTTTGACAAGATCGATGAGAAAAAAGCTCAGGCAGAGGCAAATTTTAAAGAACTGCTTCATATAGAGCTCGATCTTCAAAAAGCCTGTGATGATGCTGATATAGTGATCGAAGCTATGTCTGAGGATCCCGATGCAAAGACAGCTTTTTATAAAAAGCTGGCTCCATATCTGCCTGAGAAGACAATACTTCTGACTAATTCTTCCACGCTTCTGCCAAGTACATTTGCTGAAGTGACCGGACGGCCTGAAAAGTTCTGTGCCCTGCACTTTGCAAATGAGATCTGGAAGATGAATACTGCCGAAGTTATGGGTCATCCGGGTACTGACCCTGCTGTATATGAGAAGACTGTAGCATTTGCGCGTGAGATCAACATGATTCCGCTTGAACTTCACAAAGAGCAGCCTGGTTATATATTAAATTCCATGCTTGTTCCGTTCTTAAATGCAGCCGGCACGCTGCTTGCCAAGGAAGTGGCTGACCCTGAAACTATCGATAAGACCTGGCAGCTGGCTACCGGTGCTCCTGCCGGACCTTTCCGCATATTCGATGTAGTCGGTCTGGAAACAGCATATAATATCACTATCATGAATCCGGAATATAAGGTTGAAGGGTCACCGATCAGAAAATTCGCCGATATTCTGAAATTAAAGATCGATAAAGGCGAAAAGGGAATTAACTTTGGAAAAGGTTTTTACGATTATACTAAAAAATGAAATGAAATAAGAGCGTCTGGCAAAAAAGACCTTAACAGTTTTTTTAAGGACCGGGGCTTTACACCCCGGCCCTTTTCATGCTGATCATTATGAAAAAGTACGCCGGTTTATTTGGGATAATTTTGCTATTATATTATTATTATAAAATACAGGAGGTACATTTATGAAGATAGAGCACGCTGCTATGTATGTTAATGATCTTGAGAAGGCCCGCGGCTTCTTCGTAAAATACTTGCAGGGAAAGCCCAATGACGGCTATCACAATGTGAAGACAGGATTTCGTTCTTATTTCATTTCATTTTCAGATGGGGCCAGACTTGAGCTTATGAATAAGCCTGATATGGATGATCAGAATAAAACTCTGACAAGAACAGGCTACGCTCATATAGCATTTTCTGTCGGCAGCAAAGAGGCTGTCGATGAATTGACAGCCAGACTTAAAGAAGACGGCTTTCAAGTCACAAGCGGTCCGCGCACGACAGGTGATGGATACTATGAAAGCTCAATACTTGCGATAGAGGATAATCAGATCGAGATAACAGTATGATATATTTTGATCAGACCTTTTTCTATATTCTGACGATGTATTAACAAAAATGCTTTCTGAATCTTTAGGAGGATATTACCTTGACGACCTTACTTCTGATACTTATCTATATTGCTTTCATCAGTCTCGGTCTGCCTGACCCGCTTGTAGGCTCCAGCTGGCCTGTTATGCATACTTCTCTGAATGTTCCGGTGTCTTATATGGGATTCATTACTTTGATCACATCCGGTGGGACCATAGTATCGAGCCTTATGTCAGATCGTCTTACCCATAAGCTTGGCACAAAGTACGTGACTGTCATAA
This sequence comes from Lachnospiraceae bacterium, assembly GCA_036343175.1. GTDB lineage: Bacteria > Bacillota > Clostridia > Lachnospirales > Lachnospiraceae > JAEEJA01. The sequence continues at coordinate 96,634 of JAZASR010000005.1, read as the reverse complement.
GTGTATTCATGACAGCTGCCGCAATGATCGGATTCTCGTATTCGAGCAGCTTCTGGATGCTTCTCCTGTTCTCTGTCCCTTATGGACTCGGCGCCGGCTCCATAGATGCAGCTCTTAATAATTTCGTCGCCCTGCATTATTCTTCCAGACATATGAGCTGGCTCCACTGTATGTGGGGAGTCGGAACTATATTCAGTCCTTTTGTAATGAACTATGCCCTTCATACCTCATCATGGAATATGGGCTTTCGCTATGTTGGCATCATTCAGTTCATAATAGGGGTTATCCTTACACTTACACTTGGAGTATGGAAGGTCAAAGAAGACACTGTCAGCGGATCACAGGCACCTGTCGGCATCATAAATGCCCTGAAGATAAAAGGTGTTCCTGCTCTTCTCCTGGCCTTTTTTGCATATTGTTCTGCAGAGGGTATTTCCATGGGCTGGGCCAGCACTTATTTCGTGCATAGCAGGGGTGTTGAGCCAAAGCAGGCTGCGACACTTGCATCTCTCTTCTTCATCGGCATCACATTAGGCAGATTCCTGTCGGGCTTTATCATGAACAGGTTAGGAGACCATAATATGATCCGTCTGGGAACCTCAGTCCTGATTCTGGGACTCATAATGCTCCTTCTGCCTGTCGATCTCAAGATCATCCCGATGGCAGGCTTTATCATAGTCGGTCTCGGCTGCGCGCCTGTATATCCATGCATCATCCATTCGACGCCGGACAATTTCGGCGCAGAAAATTCCGGCGCCATCATAGGCATACAGATGGCAAGCGCCTATGTGGGTTCGACATTTATGCCGCCTCTTTTTGGAGTGATTGCAAGCCGTATCGGATTCTGGATCATGCCTGTATATATCCTGTTCTTTGTTATCCTCATGATCACCATGGTGGAGGTAACATTCAGGATAACAGGCAGACACAAGGAGGTAATATGAAAGTTTTTCATTGTGCGGACGTTCATCTTTGTTCAGCTCTTGCCTCATATGGGGATCCGGTGAAGATCTCCATGAGGAACAGTGAGATACTTGCTGATTTTATCAATGCATTTGATATGGCGGATAAGGAGGGCGCATCCCTTTTTCTTATTTCAGGGGACCTTTTCGATACTGCTGAGGCTGATCCATCTGTCATTATGAACCTGAAGTCTGCTATGAAGCAGCACCCTTCTGTCTCTTTTGTGCTTCTTTCCGGCAATCATGACCGCCATGTGACAGAGTATTTTGAGGATGATAAGCCGGACAATCTGTATCTGTTGGGAGAGACATGGACGAGCTATGATTTCGGCGGGGTGACAGTTTCAGGCATTGAGATGGGTGAAAATTTCATATCCGGTATCAGCAAAGCCTCGCTCGACCGTGAAAAGATAAATATTGTCATGCTTCATGGTACCGTGATAGATGACAGGTCTGCCGGGAGCCTCAAAGCATTTGATGATGAGAATATTTCAGGCAGTCTCTTAAGTGACTTATCCATCGACTATCTCGCCCTCGGCCATATCCATGAACACAGGGAGGGCAGACTTTTCAGAGGAATACAGTATGTATATCCCGGCTGCTTTGAGGGAAGGGGATTCGATGAGGGAGGTCCTCACGGTGTTGAGGTGCTTGATATCGATTGTGAGACAAGGACCATTAACATGGAATTCCGCCCTATGGCCAGCAGAAATGTTTTCATTAAAGACGTTGATATAAGCGGAAAGAAAACATGCATAGATATTATCGATACCATTAAAGATGCTTTGGCATCTGACACAGACATATGCTCTGATGATTATGTGCGTGTACTTCTTACAGGCAGTGTTGATATGGATTCTGACAGAAATACCGATCTCATCCGGAAAAGTCTGGAAAGCAGTTATTATGCTTTCAGCGTCAAAGATAATACTACGATCGCAGTTGATTATCATCAGTTTCAGAATGATAAAAGCCTGAAGGGACAGTATATCCGTGATATCCTTTCCGATACATCCCTATCGGAGAAGGAAAAGGGGGAGGCAATATATATAGGCCTCAGGGCCCTGGAAGCAAAGAAGAAAGAAGATATAAGTCTATGAAACTTATAAAAGCTCATATAGATGATTTCGGAACCATTCATGATAAAGATTTTGATCTGAGCTCTGACCTTGTAAATATCAAAGGTGATAACGGAACCGGGAAATCCACCCTGGCATCTTTTATCAAAGTGATGTTTTATGGCTTTGAGAATGACAGCAAGCGGGATGAACTGGCAAAGGAACGTATTTTATTTCACCCCTGGAACGGTGATTCATATGGCGGCTCCCTTGTCTATGAAAAGGATGGTAAGGAGTATCGCATCGATGCTTCATTCGGGGATACTGCAAGTAAGGATAGATACACGCTTTACGATAATAAGACCGGTCTTTCCATAGATGATAACAGTTCTGATGCGGCTTTATCAAAAAAGGCTAAGACCGGGTCAAAAAAGACAAAGACAGTTGACAGGGGAGCCTTTGGAAGCAGTCTATTTGGAGTAGACTGCCCTGCTTTTAAGAATACGATATTTATCGGTCAGGATGATCTGCGTCCGGATTACGGGGCTGTTTCCGGCATTACCGCCAAGATCGGGCGCGTCGATGAATCAGCTGATATGAAGAATTTTACCAGCGCGGTAAATATCTTAAAGGATAAGATCAATTCTCTGAAGCCGGATGATAAGAGGGGGAGTCTTTCAAAGCTTGAGGACCGGATAGGCGAATTGGAGCTTGAAGTATCAGATCTTCCTGTTAAGGAAAAGCTCCTTGACGAGAAGATATATGGTCCCGGCGGCAGAAAGGAGCTTCTGTCGGACAGGGAAGCCCTGGAAAAAGAAATTGGGGATATCAATGCTAAACTGGATATCTCCCTTGAGTACGATAAAGCTCAGAAAGTGATCCTTCAATATGAGAATTTAAAAAAAGCCAAAGCAGGGTCAGAAGCTGAATTTCGATCCATAAAGTCATATTTCGTTAATGGTCTGATCCCGACTGACTCTTATATGACAGAGGCTTTGGAAACAGCAAATAAGATGGTCACATGGAGCGGTATACAGGATTCCAATGAACTTTCCGATCAGGAAAAAGAAGATTATAACAGGCTTTCAGATATTTTTAAGGACAGGGTGCCCGAAAAGGAAGAGATATCCGATATCAGAAAAAAATGGAAGGATATTCAGGATATACGCGAACAGATCTCGAAGAAGCAGGCTGAGCTTTCTGATATAAAGCATGGTAAAGAGCTCCGCAAGGCAGAGGCAGAGAGAAGGGCAGCTGAAGAAAAGTCCCGTCATGTAAATGAGATGATAGACAGGAAGATAGCGGCAGAGAACAGGAAAAGAAAAGAAGAGGAAAGATTAAGGGAGACAGAAGCTGCTGTTAAGAAGTATAAGCATATGTTCATAATCGGTATCATCCTTACTGTCACCATAGTACTATGCCCTGTTGGTATTCCTCTTATCATCATATCGCAAAAGCGCCTTAAGGCCCTTAAGCAGGAAGAAGCTGAACTGCAGGTGAATATTGCCGATGCCTCTTATGATACTCCCGATGATCAGGCTGAACTTCAAAGCTTTGATGGTGCAGAAGCTGCATATGATGATGCGGAGAGCGATAAGCAGATAAGCAATGTACTTCTTGAAATTGATTCCCTGACCAATGAGGTCCGTAAGGGATCCGCTCATATCAGAAGCTTTTTAAAAGAGTATTCATATGATGCAGGCAGTATTATCGATAAAGCTGAAGGTGAAGCCGGCATTGCCGGCAGAGCTGAGGACGCAGGAGATATAATCGACAGATCAGGATCTGCAGGCTATGATAATGTACAGGGTTCTGCATACGGTCATGAGGATCACAGCTGGATCCCGGATGCTGTCGATAAGCTTGCCTCAGATGTTGTTTATTATAAGAATCTGGAAGAAAAGAATAAGAATTTATATGATGCCTGTGAGAAATATGAAAAAGGCTCCGCAATACTTTCCGGATTCGAGGAAAAATACGGTCTTGAGCTGTCGGGCAGCCCTCAGGAGGCCCTGAATAAGATCCAGGTCCAGATAGGTGAATATAAAAAGCGCGAGACGGATCTTAAAGCTGCGGCAGATGATCTAAATAATTTTTTCATTGAACATCAGCATGAGATAGATTCCATCAATGATCTCATTGAGAATAGACCAAAGGAGACCACTGCTGAGCTGAATAAGCTTAAGGATGATAAGAACTCCGGGCTCCAGAGAATTAATGAATGCATTATTGAAAAAGAAAATGAGATCGATGCTGTAAGAAGAAATATCGATGAGCTGAATGGCTTAAAGGCATCTCTTAAAGAGCTTGAAGAAAAGAGGGCTTATGAAAGCCATCTTTATGCGATAGTTCAGATCGCAAAAAGCTATCTTGAGAAGGCTAAGGATGAGTTTTCAAGCAATTATATGCAGCCGCTCAAAGAATCATTTGATAAGTATTATCAGATGTTTACCGGAGAGGCTCATAATGATTATACTATTGATGCCAATTTTGAGGTAAAGCTTCGCGTAAACTCTGACCAGAAAAAGACCGGCTATCTTAGTGAGGGTTACCAGGATATGGTTGGTCTGTGCCTGCGTATGGCATGGGTCGATGCAATGTTTACAGGCGAGAAGCCATTCATCATCATGGATGATCCGTTCGTAAACCTTGACGATGATAAGCTTAAAGGTGCAAAAGAGTTCATAAAGAAGATCGCAGAGGACTATCAGGTCATATATTTTACCTGTCACTTAAGCAGGGAGATCGTATGAATACTCTTATTTATAAATTGACTTTATTCTGTGAATTGTATAATATTTATTAGCCCGGTTTTAAGGGTCGGCATCTGATCAGCGTTTTTGCTGCTTAAAATATATGATAGATATTGCTGCCCGGCACTATCAAAGCGATTGAGGGTTTTAAAATGTACAGATTTTATATAGATGAAAGTGATTTTGACGGACGCTTTGCCCGTATAACAGGGGAAGACGTGAATCATATCGCAAATGTCCTGCGTCTTAATACCGGCGAATGGATAGTTTGCTGCAACGGAAGCGGGATCGACCATATCGGAAGGATCAGCGATATAAGCCGTGATGAAGTACTTGTCGATATCGAAAAGACTGTGCCGACAGGCAATGAACTTGACCTGAGAATGGTCCTTTTTCAGGGACTTCCAAAGGGCGACAAGATGGATCTTATAGTACAGAAGGCTGTTGAAGTCGGCGCTTACCGGATAATACCGGTAGCCATGGCAAGGTCGGTCGTTCGCCTTGACCCTAAGAAGGCGTCAAAGAAGCAGGAGAGATGGCAGAAGATAGCTCTTGCTGCAGCCAAGCAATGCGACAGGGGAATGATACCGGAGGTCACACAGCCGGTGTCGTTTGATGAAGCCTTACAGATGGCAGGGGAACTGGACAAAAGCATACTTCCTTATGAAGTACAGAATGGCATGCAGGATACCGATGCAGTACTGAATGAGGCTGCAGATAAGAAAAGCGTTGGCATATTTATAGGTCCTGAAGGCGGCTTTGAAAAGGATGAGGTCGACAAAGCTGTGTCAAAGGGCATAAAGACTATATCCCTCGGCAGGAGGATACTCCGGACAGAGACTGCGGGGCTCGTTACGATGTCAGTCCTCATGTACAAGTCGGAGACCAAGGTCAGTAAACATTGATACTATTTGAGATCAGGATCAGATTCAGAAGCAGGAAAATATATGACAGCATATTTAGATAATGCCGCAACAACACAGACAAGCCATGCGGCCGTAGAAATCATGGAAAGGGTCTTATCAGAGGATTACGGCAATCCTTCTTCCAAGCACAGAATGGGCATAGTTGCTGAAGACTATCTTATCGATTCCAGAAAAATAATTGCGGATTCACTTAAAGTAAAGCCCCAGAATATCATATTTACATCAGGCGGGACCGAGTCCAATAACCAGGCGCTCATTGGGACCGTCCTTGCCAATAAGCGCAAGGGTAAAAGGGTAGTAACTACCTGTTATGAGCATTCTTCCATACTTGAACCGTCGGGCTTCCTTGAAAGAGAAGGCTTTGAGGTCGTCTATGTTAAGATCTTTCCTGATGGTCATGTGGATATGGATGCTTTAAAGGATGCTCTTGATGATCAGACAGTCCTTGTATCAGTCATGGCAGTAAATAACGAGATCGGCGCGATCAATGATATCGCTTCCATAAGCCGTCTGGTCCGCGATAATGCTCCCAGGGCATATCTGCATGTTGATGCCATACAGGCTTATGGCAAATACAGGCTCGATCCTAAGAAGCTTGGCATAGACCTTCTTTCGGTAAGCTCTCATAAGATCCATGGTCCCAAGGGAACAGGCTTTCTTTACGTACGTGAAGGCATTAAGATATTTCCGTATATCTACGGCGGAGGCCAGGAGCGCCTTATGAGGTCAGGCACACAGAATGTGCCCGGCATTGCCGGTTTTGGCCTTGCGGTAAAAGAAATATATCATGGTTTTGAAGAACATATTGAAAATATGTATGAATTAAAAAAGTATCTTATAAGCGAACTTCTTAAGATCGATGGAGTACATATTAATGGACTTCTGCTTCCTTCTGTGTCCCCTGTGCATTCAATAGAGTCAGATTATGAACAGCAGATCGCGGCGGGCGGAGTGCCATGCGAGCCGGAAAAGTTTTCCGGGAATGAATTAAGCATACTTAAATCCAATGCTGATCATTCTGAAAAGGGTTCAGTATGGAAGTCGGTCAATGATATCGCCGCAGACCACATCAAAGATACAGCGCCCCATATAGTAAGTGCCTCATTTGAGGGTATCAGAGCTGAGGTACTTCTTAATGCACTTTCCGAAAAAGGCATATATGTGTCATCAGGCTCGGCCTGCTCATCCAACAGGCCCGACTTAAGCGGTACATTAAAGGCTATAGGTATCGCTGATGATCTTCTTGACCGTACACTCAGATTTTCTTTTTCCTGTCATACGACAAAAGAAGAGATCGATGCGGCAGTATCTGCATTGGGCGAGCTCCTCCCGGTACTGAGGCGTTTTGTACATAAGTAATTAAAGTATCTGATCTTAAATAGTATTAAAGCAAAAGAAAGCAGGATTATATGAAACAGACATTTCTTGTTAAATATGCGGAGATCGGCATCAAGGGTAAGAACAGGGGCAAATTTGAGGAAGCCCTTATCCACAATATACTCCTTCGTTTGAAAAGAACAGAAGGGACATTTACATCTGAAAACCTCCATGGCAGGATCATCATAAATGCTGAAGGCGACATAGATGCTGCTGAGATAACCGAGCTTATCAGGGACACATTCGGCGTTGCCCAGGTATGCCTTGTAGACGTATCCACAGATCAGGATTTCGAGTCAATTGCTTCCAAAGTCATTGAACATGTGAAGAACACTTATGAAAAGCATGACTTTACATTTAAGGTCATGGCAAGGAGGGCGGACAAGAACTATCCTATGGATTCACCCGTTATCTGCCGTGAGGCCGGAGCAAGGCTGCTTGATGCCTTTCCTGAACTTAAAGTTGATGTTCACGATCCTGATTATTTTATCTGGATAGAGATCAGAGATAAAGTTTATATTTATTCCAGGATGATAAAGGGAATCGGAGGCATGCCTCTGGGAACGAACGGCAAGTCCATGCTCCTGCTCTCAGGCGGTATTGACAGCCCGGTCGCCGGATACATGGTCTCCAGGAGAGGCGTATATATCGATGCGGTCTACTTCTCGGCACCTCCTTATACAAGTGAGCGCGCAACGAAAAAGGTCATAGATCTTGCAAAGACCATAAGCCGCTATACCGGTATGATCAACCTCCATATCATTAATTTTACAGAGATCCAGATGTATATTTATGAGAAATGTCCGCACGATGAGCTTACTATCATTATGCGCCGCTATATGATGAAGATCGCGGAGATCCTTGCCAGGAAGAATGACTGTCTGACCCTCATCACAGGAGAATCTATCGGTCAGGTAGCATCGCAGACAGCTATGAGTCTTGTGTGCACTGATGCCGCAGCAGATATGCCGGTATTCAGACCGCTCATAGCCTTTGACAAGCAGGATATAGTCGATCTTTCAGAGAAGATCGGGACATATGACATTTCCATCGAGCCATACGAGGACTGCTGCACCATATTCGTGGCAGAGCACCCTGTAACCAAGCCAAAGCTTTCTCAGATAGAGAAGTCAGAGAAGAATATCATGGATAAGATCGATGAGATGGTTCAGAAGGCAGTTGATACTGAAGAAGTGATGCGGATCAATCCGTAAATGAAAAAGCAATAAAAAAGAAGACCCGTCACCGGGTCTTCTTATGTGTTCATATTAATAACAGAACTGCCGGTCAAAGGATCATCTGTAAGCCTTTAACCTGCATGGGCATCAAGTCCGATTATTTAACGATATATGGATCAAGTGCCTTGAGAATAGCATCTGCGTTCTCATCATCATGGATATTGAGATCGATGTCCTTTGAAAGATCAAGACTGAAAATACCCATAATAGACTTTGCATCGATTACATATCTTCCGGATACAAGATCGAAGTCTGAGCTGAACTTAGATACTTCATTGACAAAACTCTTTACTTTGTCGATTGTGTTAAGGTTGATCTTTACTGTTTTCATGGTAGTTACCTTCCCTTCTTTAGATAATGTTTTTCCTCTATTTGTTATATCGGATGAGAAAGGGAATATCATGTTTCCTTTTTCCTTCTTTTCATCTGACACCTACATGATACATTCAGTCATGAAAACTGTCAATGTACAAACTTGCCAAATTTATATAAGATTTTATAGATTTTCATGATAAATTTTCCCTATGTTTCTTAAGATAAAATGACGGCACAGTTAATTTTGAACAATTTGCACTAATAAAATGAAATTTTATATATCATATTTTGGGATATTTGCCAACAAAATAGTGCAAATATTTTGAATTATCATATATAATGGTATGGCTCCTATAAGCGGACACAGACTATAGTTATATCAGATAAGGACGATAATTTATGAAAGCTGCTTTTATGACCCTGGGCTGCAAGGTCAATTTATATGAGACTGACAGGATGAAACGGGCTCTGGAGGAGAAAGGCGTCGAGATAGTGCCTTTTACGGAACCGGCCGATGCCTACATTATTAATACATGTACTGTCACAAATATTGCCGACAGGAAATCAAGGAAGATGATAAACCGGGCAAAGCGCAAGGACGGGCATCCGGCTGTCATTGCCTGCGGCTGCTATGTAAATGCTGTTGAAAGGGAAAATGCCGAGATCGCCGGTATAGATGCCCTTATTTCCAATGAGGAGAAGGATAAGGCAGCTGACCTGATCATTGCAGCTGTTGAAAAGAAGAGGAGTTACACTCCGGCAGATCAGGAGGCAGAATATGACAAACCGGAGAATGATCAGGAAGATTTTGATTTCGATGAAATAAGCTCCAGGGTCCGCGTGGATCTTGAGGTCCAGACCGGCTGCAACCAGTTCTGTTCATATTGCATTATTCCCTTTGTCCGAGGTACCCTTAAAAGCCGGGATACATCTGATATTATAAAAGAAGCGGAATATTTTGCCAGACACGGTGTGAAGGAGCTTGTTATAACAGGCATTCACCTGTCGTCATTCGGTATAGACCGGGAATATGCCCCGGGTCAGAAGATAGACGCGGATGCTTTCCTCTCGCTTCATGGCGGTCCCCTGCTTGAACTTGTTGAAGGCATAAGCCGCATAGAAGGCATAGAGAGGATAAGATTCGGCTCCCTTGAGCCCCGCATCATTACTGATCAATTTGTGAAAAGACTGTCAGAGGTCACGCAGGTGTGTCCTCATTTTCATCTGTCGCTGCAGAGCGGTTCAGACACGGTGCTTGCCCGCATGAACCGTCATTATGATACGGGAAAGTATGCGGAAGCTGTGGCCGTGCTCCGTAAGTACTTCGATGATCCCGCCATAACGACAGATATCATAGTCGGTTTCCCGGGTGAGACTGATGATGAGTTCAGGGAGACATGCGCTTTTGTCGAAAGGATCGGCTTTGCAGATGTCCATGTCTTCAGATATTCACGAAGGCTTGGTACAGCTGCCGATAAGCTGCCCGATCAGATAGATGAAAAGATAAAGGAAGAGCGCAGCCATATCCTCATAGAACTTAAAGACCGCGTGAAGCAGGCTTATGAAGAAAAGTATATAGGAAGATCTGTCCGCGTTCTTGCAGAGGAGAATGTCACTCTTGAAGGCGCTCAATTTTGGACAGGTTATACGTCTAACTATATGAAAGTCGTATTCAATGGTCTTTGCCAGAAAAATGAGTTTTATGATATCATACCAAACGGCCGGACAGATGATAATATTCTCATCAGCAGATAATAATTCAGAGAACGGCTGAACTTAACTTATAAGCCAACCGTCCGCCAATATAAAAGCCAATACAGTATAAGGAGAAAAAAATGTCAGAAGAATATAATGGAAGTCAGATCGTCGTCCTCGAGGGCCTGGCTCCTGTCCGCAAAAGACCGGGCATGTATATAGGTTCTACGGGCTCACGCGGCCTGCACCACCTGATATGGGAGATACTTGACAACAGTATAGATGAGCATCTCGCCGGATATTGCGACAATATAGATATCATTAAGAGAGCCGACGGCGGCATGACTATATCTGATAACGGACGCGGTGTGCCGGTGGATATACATCCTGTAAAGAAGATCCCGACAGAAAGAGTAGTATATACTATCCTGCATGCAGGCGGCAAGTTCGACAACAATGCCTATAAGGTATCCGGAGGTCTGCACGGAGTAGGTTCCAGTGTAGTGAATGCCCTGTCCAGAAGGATGATTGTCCGCATTGAGAGGGATGGACATGTATATCAGGACGAATATGAGAATGGCGGCAATCCGGTAACCTCACTCGACAGCAATGGCAATCTTCCCGCAATCGATACATGTCCTAAAAAGAGGACTGGCACAACAGTTACATTTTACCCGGATCCTGAAATATTTGAAACGCTGACCTTCAAGGCTGAGGTCATTAAGAAGCATTTACGGGAGACAGCATATTTGAATAAGGGCCTCCATCTTAATTTCAGGGATGAAGAGACCGGAGAGGAAATAACATTTTATGAGGAATACGGCATAAAAAGCTATGTCGAATATCTGACAAGGAACTTTGAGAAGATAATGCCGGAGCCTGCATATATTACAGGAAAAGAGGGCGATATCGAAGTGGAGATAGCCTTCCAGTACGTACATAATTATACAGAGCAGATCAATTCATATTGCAACTGCATAAATACTGTTGACGGCGGCATGCATGTAACAGGCTTTAAGACTGCTCTTACCCGTGTCATGAACCAATATGCCAGGGAATTTAATATCCTCAAGGAGAAGCAGGATAATTTCGAGGGTGGGGACATCAGGAACGGTCTTATAGCCATAGTTTCCGTCAAGCATCCCGATCCGCAATTTGAAGGTCAGACAAAGACAAAGCTTGGAAATACCGATGCAAGGAATGCGGTGGATGTCGTATTTTCTACTCTGGGTCAGCATTATTTTGACAAGAACGTTGAGATACTTAAAGAGATCCTCGATAATGTGCAGAAGTCATGTTCTGCCCGGAAGGCTGGAGATAAGGCCCGCAATGCTGTTCTTAAGTCGCTTAATGAGATGGAGGTCAAGTCAAAGCTCGCTGCATGTTCATCCAGAAAGTCTTCAGAGTGTGAGGTCTATATTGTCGAGGGTGATTCCGCCGGCGGCACAGTAAAGACTGCCCGTGACAGGCGTACCCAGGCTGTACTTCCTCTCAGGGGCAAGATACTCAACGTTGAGAAGGCACCGCTTGAAAAGATCCTTACCAATAATGAGATAAGGTCTATGATAAATGCTTTTGGCTGCGGTATTGGCGAGAACTTTGATATCGGTAAACTGAGATACGATAAGATCATCATTCTTACGGATGCCGATGTCGATGGGGCCCACATAAGCACATTGCTGCTCACATTCTTTTACAGGTTCATGCCTGAGCTTCTTAAAGAAGGCAAGGTATTCCGAGGTATTCCGCCCCTTTACAAGGTCGATTATCTTGTCACTGAGGGGACAGGTCCCGACATCTCCGATAATGACACCTGGAAGGCAGTTAAGCCTAAGAATGCCAGGAATAAGCGGTCATACGTCAAATATCTTCTGAATGATTTTGAGCTTGAGAAATTCAGAAAGAAAAAGGGAGTTAAGATCAATTCCCTGCAGCGCTACAAAGGACTCGGAGAAATGGATGCAGCCCAGCTCTGGGAGACGACACTCGACCCGGATACCCGTGTTCTTGCAGAGATAACTATCAGCGACAACATTGAAGCCGATGAGACTACAGGACTTCTTATGAGCAATGATGTACCGCCGAGGCGTGATTTCATCATGAGTGAAGCCCGGTATGCGACAGTCGATCTGTAAATTACACCAGCTTCACTTTTACCTGACCGTCAAAGTGCCATAACTATAAGGCTGATGATCAGCAAATATTGAAAGCATACGATCAACAGGAGGTTATATATATATGAGCAGCGATACTTCTTCAGTCATCCAGCTGGATTTTTCCGAGGAAATGAAGAATTCTTACAGAGACTATGCATTGAGCGTCATCATAGCACGTGCCCTGCCGGACGTCCGCGACGGACTGAAGCCGGTCCAGAGGAGGGTGCTTTATGCTATGCATGAGCTGGGGTTGGATCCTGACAAGCCTCACAGAAAGAGCGCCCGTATTGTCGGTGATACCATGGGTAAATACCATCCGCATGGAGACAGCAGTATATATGAGGCTCTTGTACACATGAGCGAGTCTTATACCATGCAGCTTCCTCTTGTAGACGGACATGGAAACTTCGGTTCTATCGACGGCGACAGTGCGGCGGCTATGAGATATACGGAAGCAAGGCTTTCGAAGCCTGCAGTATCCATGCTTTCAGACCTCGATAAAGACGTCGTCGACTTTGTGCCTAATTTCGATGAATCCGAAAAGGAACCTGTAGTCCTCCCTGCAAAGCTGCCTAATCTCCTTATTAACGGAACCACGGGCATTGCAGTAGGTATGGCTACCAACATTCCCACTCACAACCCGCGCGAGGTTCTGGACGCTGTCATCGCCTATATGGATAATAAAGACATTGATACCAAAGGACTCATGGAGTACATAAAGGGCCCTGATTTTCCGACCGGCGGAGTAATCGTAAATGCCGATGAGCTTGAAAATATATATGAGACAGGCGAAGGAAAGATCCGTATCCGTGCAAATGCTGTGTTTGAGCAGGGAGATGCCGGCAGGACAAATATCGTGATAACCGAGATACCATTTACGTCCTCAGGCCGTAAGAGCACCCTTGTGGAGAAGCTTGTTGACCTGCAGAAGGACAAGGTATTTGATGAAATATATGATGTTCGCGATGAGTCATCCAAGGAAGGCATAAGGATAGTAATAGAGGTCAAAAAGGGCCGCGATGCTCATAACCTCCTTAACGGACTCTATCAGAAGACCCCTCTTCTGGATACTTATTCTGTAAATCTCCTGGCAGTTAAGAATAAACAGCCGGTAAAGCTCTCTTTGAAGAGCATGATCTCTGAGTTCGTATCGTTTCAGGAAGAAATATATACAAAAAAATACAGGTACCAGCTCGAAAAGGATGAAAAGAAGCTCGAGATAACAGATGGCCTTATAAAGGCAACGGATGTGATAGACCTGATCATCGAGGTCCTGCGCGGATCTGAAGATCTTGCCCAGGCTAAGGGATGCCTGACAGAAGGTATCACTGACGGGATCAATTTTAAGTCAGATGAGTCCCGCATAGAAGCATCAGCATTTGACTTTACTCCTGCCCAGGCGGATGCCATATTGTCGATGCAGCTGTCAAGACTCATAGGCCTTGAAGTCATGAAGCTCCATCAGGAGAAGGACCATCTTATCGAGAACATAGCAGAGTACAATCTTTACTTAAGCAGCACCCGTGAACTCGACAAGACCATAAAGCGTGAGCTGCGCGAGGTTAAGAAGATCCTTAAGACCGAGAGAAAGACTGCACTTATGGTAGAGACACCGGACTCTTACGTGGAAAAGGTCGTTAATGAGGATCTGTATCTCTTTATTGACAGGTTCGGATATACAAAGTGCATTGATGAGGCTTCTTTCAGCAAGATAGACGATGAGACCAGGAAAGCCTATAATCATGTTATAAAGATAAAAAATACAGACTCGCTCTGCATATTTACCGATAAGGCCAATATGTACTCCATAAAGGTAAAGGATATACCTAAGTGCAGGATAAAGGACAAGGGTGTACTGTTCCATAATCTGTGCAGGATAGGGGATGAGGATCCTGTCCTCTTCATACCTTTTGAAGAGCTTTTCGAATCGGAGCTCCTGTTTGTTACGAAGAATGGATATATCAAACGTGTATCCGGAGTAGAGTTCGATTCAAGCAGAAGCGTACTGGTAGCATCGAAGCTCGAGGGTGATGACAGTATCCTTTATATCAGAGCGCTCTCGACGGCGGACGTGATTATCGGCTGCCTCAATGTGTTCCTTGTTTCGGAAAACGGAATGGGACTTGCTTTCCCATTGGAAGAGGTAAGTGAATACAAGAAGACCAGCCGCGGTGTCATTGCCATGAAGCTTTCTGAAGATGATCATGTAAAGTATGCAGCGGTCGCAGGCCCGATGGATGAAATGGTTGCACTTGGAGGGAAACAGGTAAAGACGCAGCGCTTCAGTATTGGAAAGAGGGCTAATAAGGGCAGTAAGATGCGGATCTGACTTAAAGGCTTTAACATGTGATCTGTAAGCAGAAGAGCCGACAGGCAGCAGGAAACAGGAAAGAGATTCAGCTTTAATTTTCAAAAACCGGGAAGAACCGGCAGGCAGCAGGAGATATTTATGAACATAGAGAAGAAGATCGCCGATGAGCTTGAGATAGAGCTCTGGCAGGTAGAAGCAGTTGAAAAGCTAATAGATGAAGGAAATACCATCCCCTTCATAGCCAGATACCGTAAGGAAAAGCATGGATCCTTAACCGATCTGCAATTGAGAAATCTTTACACAAGACTTACTTACCTCAGAGGATTGGAGGAAAGGAAGGATCAGGTAATCTCATCTGTTTCTGAACAGGGAAAGTTAACACCCGAGCTCGAGAAGAACATAAGGGATGCTGAGACCCTGGTACAGGTCGAGGATTATTATCGCCCATATAAGCAGAAAAAGAAGACCAGGGCTTCTATCGCACGTGAAAAGGGACTCCTTCCTCTTGCTGAATCTATCATTGACCAGAATTTCGAGGGGACTATAGAAGATGCTGCCTCAAAGTATATCTCAGAAGAAAAGGAGGTCTCTGATGCGGAGACTGCTGTTCAGGGAGCCCTCGATATCATTGCTGAGAATATATCCGATAATGCTGAATACAGGCAGTATATAAGAAAATTCACCGAAGATGAGGGCAGGATCGTTACTCATGCAAAGGATGAGAAGCTGGAATCTGTCTATGACATGTATTATGACTTTGAGGAAGCCGTGAATACCATTCCTGGCCACAGGATCCTTGCAATTAACAGAGGTGAAGCCGAAAAGTTTCTTGTGGTAAATGTTGAAGTGGATGCGGACCGCATTAAAGGATATCTTGCAAAGCAGAATACTAAAGATCCTGAGGGTAAAGGCGCTGACCTCATAGAGAAGGCTGCTGCAGACTCCTATACGAGACTTATAGGACCCGCTATTGAGCGTGAGATAAGAAGTGAGCTTACTGACCGTGCTCAGGATGATGCCATAAAGGTATTCGGCGAGAACCTTCATCAGCTGCTGATGCAGCCGCCTATTGCCGGCAAGACCGTACTTGGCTGGGATCCCGCATTCAGAACAGGCTGCAAGCTCGCTGTTGTTGACCCTACAGGAAAGGTCCTTGATACATGCGTGATATTCCCGACAGCCCCGCAGAACAGGGTAACAGAGTCAGAGCGCATCGTGGAGAAACTTATCGATAAATATGATATAAGCCTTATATCAGTCGGGAATGGTACTGCATCGCGGGAGTCGGTAAATATCATTTCGGATATGATAAGCAAATTAAAGAAGCCTGTTCAATATGTTGTAGTAAATGAAGCCGGAGCGAGTGTTTATTCTGCAAGTGAGCTTGCGACGGAGGAATTCCCTGAGTTCGACGTCGGGCAGAGAAGTGCTGTAAGTATTGCCCGCAGACTTCAGGATCCCCTTGCGGAGCTCGTTAAGATAGATCCTGAGTCGATTGGAGTCGGTCAATATCAGCACGATATGAATCAGAAAAAGCTTAAGGAAACTCTTGACGGTGTCGTTGAGGACTGCGTTAATAACGTCGGGGTCGATCTTAATACTGCTTCATTCTCTTTGCTGGAGCATATCTCAGGTATCTCAAAGACTGTCGCAAAGAATATTGTCGCTTACAGGGAGGCAAATGGCAGATTTAAAAACAGAAAAGAACTTTTAAAGGTGCCTAAGCTGGGACCTAAGGCCTTTGAACAGTCAGCCGGCTTTATGCGTATCATGGACGGTACCGATCCGCTCGATGCCACCTCAGTCCATCCTGAATCGTATAAGGCAGCAGAAGAGCTTTTGACCCTTACCGGTCTCACTATGGATGAAGTTAAGCGGGCCAGGGCTTCAGCCTCCGCTGGGACAAAGTCAGCTTACGTCAGAATAAATGACGGATGTAATGGTACAGAGAAGGCTTCAGGGAACAGGGGAAGCAGGCGCAGGGAAAAAAGAACTCCTTCAGGCTTCGTGGTAAAGAATACCAGTTCCGCATTTGGAGCAGCTATAATGGCGGCTCTTAATGAAGAGAGCAAAGACCGCGGAAAACACGGCAGGAATACAGATGGTGATAATAACTCATTTGCCTTGGATAGTAATAATGAGAAGAACGGGGGTAAGAGAGATAAGGCCTCATCAGCTGAGGCCGGATCTGAATTATCCGCTGATAACATATTCGCGTCAAAGATAAAAGATAAGGCGGCCATGGCCGAAAAACTCGGTATCGGAGAGATAACGCTTGACTTTATCATCAATGAGCTTTCAAAGCCTGCCCGCGATCCGCGTGATGACATGCCCAAGCCGATCCTCCGGAGCGACGTCATGGAGATGAAAGACTTAAAAGAAGGTATGGTCCTTAAGGGCACAGTCAGAAATGTAATTGATTTTGGCGCTTTCGTAGACATAGGAGTCCATCAGGATGGACTTGTACATGTTTCACAGATGTCCGATAAGAAATTCGTAAAGCATCCTCTTGACATTGTACATGTAGGGGATATCGTTGATGTAAAGGTGCTTTCAGTTGATCTGAAGAAGAAGCGCATACAGCTTTCCATGATCATCTGATATGGTTTTGCAGGGAATGCATTGATAAGGAGAATGATATGCTTTTTTTTAAGAAAAGGATAGACATTAAGGACCCTCAGAAGGTTACATTCAGCGAGAATGATATCAAGAAGCTCATGGGAGGATATACAAAGTCATTTAAGAGTACACGCAATGCCCGAATACATTCAGCATTCATAAAAGAGAATCCTGCACCTGCAGATACCCTTATCAGGAGTCTGGCCTTTGATGATATTCTGAAAGGCGGCATGTATTCATTTAAACATCTGCTTGTAATACCGGATCCTTATGCTGCCGTTACTCAGTCGGCCCTGATACTTTTCTGTACAAAGGATGAGCTTAAAGTAAGGGTTACGCTTTTTGACAGAGAAGGCGCTCCTGAATACGTCTGGACATATCCTGCAGTAAAGAAGCATCTTGTACCCATACTTATGCTCAGAAGCGGCACCACCAACAGCCTGCAGCTGGAGCTTCTTGACGATGAAGACCAGGTGGTAAGCCGCAGACCCCTTAAAATGTATGTACATGATGTTGCCCTCCCGCTTCTTTCTCTCATCACTGACTGCAGCCTTGAGGACACATATTTCCATCCGCATCTTTTCAATGGTCTCAGGTTCAGGCCAACTGTTATCGATAAACACGGAGATATCAGATATACATATGACTTCAGGACCGATAAGAAGGGCATCATTCCATTAAAAAACGGCCGTTTCCTTTTTGCTGACCGTTCACAGGTGAAACTCGATAAATACGGCAACATCAGTTCCTGCTGCTATTATGAGGGCGATTATTTCGGCAGGATACACAGGACTCTTTACCTGAATGAGGCTATAAAGGGAAGTACCGCAGCGGCTGATGATGGCCTTTATATGATGGGAGATTCATCTGCCGAATGTAAAAATGACGTCATCATGCATCTTGATACGGAAAAAGGCACATTTAAGGTCTGCGTTGACCTTATGGATGTGCTGGGCGGATCGAAGAAGCACGCGGGCATCTGGGCAAGGGTCACCAGTATGAATTATAAAAATAATATCCTCCTGGTTACAGTCAGAAACTTTGACTGCATTATCGCCTTTGATGCAGAAAGCTTCAGAGTACTCTATGTAATAGGCGGCAGGACGTCTCTTGAAGGCACGCCTGCTGAAAAGTATCTGCTCCATAAGGACCCGGTGGATAAGGACCTTAATGATAAGGTATTCGAAGCTTCAAAGCCTGCCGACCTGAGTCTTCCGGATAATTTTGACAAGCTTATAAAGAAGGATCAGACCGTTGTGAAGAAGCAGCTTCGTGCGGAAAAGCTGTCACAGGCTCCGGCCCCGGCCGGCATTTCCGATATTATAAGTCCGCTGACTGCATTCTTTACAGCAGATGGAAATATCATCATTTACTCTGCCCAGACATCGGAAAATGATGAAAAAAATAATGAAAATAATGAAAATAACGAGAGATCCTCTCAGGTACTCCTGATAGCTGTAAATGATGATAAGACATATACAGTTGCCAATGCCGTTCGTACCCCTAAGTGCATAAAGTTTGGAAGCGCAGAGATCTCTGATGACGGAAAAGAATTGATCGTATACAGCGGCAAGCTCCTTAAGCCTGCAAAGAATTTCAGAAGCCTTGCGGCAGTCTTTGATGCCGGGACACTGGAAAGGAAGGGGATCTTAAGGCTTTACAGAATATATAACAGAGCCCATGCCTTTGAACCGGACCCATCTTTATTTGCGGATTCAATGTATGAAAAATATAAGACTGATCATAAAGGATTTGATAATTCATCCTTATCTTCCGGAGAAGCTGATACTTCTGATGCAGCAGAGGCTTCTGATGCAGCAGAGGCTTCTGATAAGGGTGTACAGGAAGAGGCAGAGGCCCTTATTTCTGACGAAACACTGGTTACCGGCAATATAGACATCCCTGATGAGTATAATGGCGGCGTGCCGGAGATCACCCTTGAAAAGCCGGCAAGAAGGTATATGGCTATGATGGCTGTAAGCTCCGGATTCTTTAAGTTCAATGCTTATCCTTCAAAGATAAGAGCTGTTTATCTTGCGGGTACTAAGCATAAGTTTGTGCAGGATTATACTAATATTGTGGTTCCGAAGAATCCGGATAAAAAGTGCAGGTTCATTATCAATGTTCATGATCTGCCGGATGACACATATGAGATCGTCGGAGTGTTCGATGACAATGTGATAAAGCTCAAGGATACCATCAGGATCGGGGAATAAAGGATAGTGCTATGGAAAAAAAGACCAGGAATATAGTTATCGGCATGATCGCACACGTAGATGCCGGTAAGACGACCCTTTCTGAAGGTCTGCTGCTCACTGCCGGCACCATTAAGAAAGCCGGCCGTGTGGATAACGGGGATGCTTTTCTTGATAATAATGCCCTCGAGCGCGAGCGGGGCATCACCATATTTTCCAAACAGGCAGTTTTCGATTACAGGGACACTCACTTTACCCTTATCGATACTCCGGGTCATGCTGAGCTTTCGTCCGAGATGAAGAGGGCTCTGTCGGTGCTCGATTATGCCATGCTCATCATCAGTGCTTCAGAGCCTGTGGATATGCATACTCTGTCGCTTTTTAAGCTATTACGCAGCCAGAACATTCCTGTCTTTATATTCATAAATAAAACTGACGCCCCTGAGACTAATTATGAGTACACTTTATCGGACTTAAAGAGCAGGACAGATGATAACTTTGTCGACTTTGAAAATGATGATAAGGATGTATTCTGCGAGGATATAGCCCTCGGCTCGGAAGAACTTCTCAATGAATATACGGAAAATGGAGACATCCTTAAAAAACATATTGCTGATGCCATAAGCATGTCACAGGTGATACCGGTCTTTCATGGCTCTGCTTTAAAGCTTAAAGGGATCGATAAGCTTCTTGATGCTCTTTATGAGTACACGGTCATGCCGAAGTATGAGATGCATTCTGATGATGATAACGCTTCCGGTTCAGTTGTTAAAGAAGGCGGTCTGGCTTTCATCCCTTACAAGGTGACTCATGACGCTTCATCCAGGCGCATGACTCACATAAAGATATTATCAGGCGTCCTTCATAACCGGGATACCATACGAGGTCAGAGGGTCACTGAGATCAGGATATATTCCGGAGAAAAGTTTACATCCGTCGGTCAGGCTTATCCCGGTCAGGTCGTACAGATACTGGGGCCTGATGAAAAGGCATTTGAGGATGCAGAAGAGAGCGGCCTTTCCGAAGATGGCAGCGCTGCGGCACCTGGGGACAGCGGTTCTTCCGGAGCTGAGAGTCACAATGCTCCTGATAAGGGAGACAGGCTCTCTCCACTTAACCGGCTGGGCAGTGATGGAGTCATGAGATACGATATTGTCCTCCCTTCCGGGAAAACAGTAAATGAGGTGCTTCCATACTTTAAGATCCTGTATGAAGAGGATCCTGATCTCGGGCTTTCTATCGATAAGAAGTCAAAGAGGATGTCTGTGCTTATCACAGGAAAGATACAGATGGAGGTCCTTAAGTCGATCGTTAAGAGAAGATTTGACCTCGATATCAGTTTTTCTGAAGGCAGGGTCACATATCTTGAGACCATACTTACAGCGGTCGACTGTGCCGGCCACTTTGAGCCTCTGCGTCATTATGCTGAAGTGCACCTTCGCTTAGAGCCTCTTCCGCGGGGCAGCGGTCTTCTATATGCCGATGAATGCCCGCCTGATATGCTTTCCCAGAATTACAGGAATGAGGTCATGCGCGTACTCAAAACTACGCGTTTCAGAGGTGTCCTCACAGGCTCTCCTGTTACAGACATAAGGTTTGTGCTTACCGGGGGGAGAAGTCACGTGAAGCATACAGAAGGCGGCGACTTTAGACAGGCTGCTGTAAGAGCTGTCAGAGCGGGACTCATGAAAGCCGGCACTGTGATACTTGAGCCTTATTATTCATTCAGCGTGACTGTACCGTCAGATCTTATCGGTAAAGTAATGACCGATATGCAGCAAAGAGGGGCTTTGCTTTCGACTGCAATAGAAAGTGCCAGTGATAATAGAGGTATCTCTTCAGAGAGCCATTCTACCGGTGTAGTAAAAAGTTCTCAGACCGATGTTTCAGAGTCACTGTCAAGGATATCAGGTATTGCCCCTGTACGTGAATTCTCTGATTATCCCGTCGCATTTGCCGAAGTGTCATCCGGCAAAGGAACATTCAGTTCAGATGCCATTGTCTACAGGAGTATAGCCGAGGCATATGGAGGTGATGGAAGAAACAGTATCGGCGCGGAAAAACTGGAGGAGCGCATATTAAATATCATAGAAGAAGCAGATTATGATCCTGATCTGGATATGCGCCAGCCATCCGGCTCAATATTTACAAGCCATGGTTCCGGGACTCTTTTTCCGTGGGACGTATCCTACGGTATGATGCACGTCTCCATTAACACGGTCGGAGACCCGGATCAGGAAAGAGAGGACGATCCTTTCAGTGAGAAGAACCTGCGTCGCATAAGGCGTGAAATAAAGCATACTGAAGCAACAGAAGAAGAACTTGAGAAAATATTTGAGGATACATATGGAAGCCGCGGTGCCAATGCCAGATTCTCACAGGAAAAGTCTTTTGAGAATAGAAAGAAGCTGGAGGCTCCGGGCGGCAATTCATACGATGATCCTGATGATTATGAGAAGATCAGAAAGAAGCACAGGGTCTCCGATGAGAGGATAATGCTCGTTGACGGCTATAATGTGGTCTTTGCATGGGAAAAGCTCCAGGCGCTTGCGAAGGATAATATCAATTCCGCCCGTGATGCTTTGATGGACATATGCTCCAACTATGCAGCTTATGAGGGGATAGATCTGATACTGGTGTTTGACGCCTACAATGTTCATGGCAATATAGGCCATATGCAAAGATTCCACAATATCGACGTCGTATATACCAAAGAGGCTCAGACAGCTGATTCATATATAGCCCAGACCACGTTCAAAATAGGCGAAAAAAAGAACGTCACTGTGGTTACGAGTGACGCTTTAGTCCAGCTGATCATCCTTTCCAACGGCTGCAGGCTCATGTCCTCGCGTGAATTCGAGGAAGACTGCCGCAGGGTCGATGAGGAGATACGGGGAAAGATATGATCAGTCTTTTGAAGCCCTGCTGAATGTTTTATGGGCCAGAAAATATCCGCCGGCGATTATGATCGCGCCGCCAACTATGTTTCCAAGTGTGACAGGAAGCAGGTTATTAATAAGGAATGAGCCGACTGTAAGGTCAGGCGCGTCTATTCCATACTCTGCCTTAGCCATGAGACCTGCCGGAATGAAGTACATATTGGCAACACAGTGTTCATAGCCTGAGAGTACGAACAGCGCTATCGGGAGAAATATGCCGATGATCTTCCCTGCTGCCTCTTCAACTGCATATGAGATCCAGACAGCTATGCAAACAAGCATGTTGCAGAGGATACCGCGTATGAAAGCATCCGAAAAGCTTAAAGACACCTTCGATGCTGCTGTTGAAACAACTGACCGGGCTAATGCTCCGTCAAATGCAGACATCGAATGTCCATATACAAGCATGGCTGCGATAAACACGCTGCCGACGAAGTTCCCTATATATACTGTCAGCCAGTTCTTAAGCATTTTTCCCCATGCGACCTTCCTGTCCATGACACCGGTGAGCATGAGGCAGTTGCCTGTGAAAAGCTCCGCACCTGTGAGGATAACCATCATGAGGCCTATCGGGAATACGAATGCTCCCATGTATTTTCCAACTGATGCAACAGGGTTGCCTGCTGCGGCCACCTGACTTCCGAACGCTCCGAATGCGATATAGATGCCGGCAAATATTGCAAGTATGAACATCTTTCCGACTGGCATCCGGGCTTTTGCCCGGGCTGAGGCAATATTTTTCTCAACGGCTTCAATAGCAGTTTTCATGTGTTTTCTCCTTTTTTGTATTAATTGAACTTCAAAGATTATATCATGTTTATCACGCAGTTTGTATCAAAACAACAGTTTTAATTGATCAGTGGCAGATGTTTAATGAATAGTTATAATATATGTAATATGGATTTAAAAGGAAGAATTTTATGTTAGATCAGTATTCAAGAACTACGCTTCTTTTAGGTAAGGAGCGAATGGAAAGACTTCATAACTCCCGTGTGGCAGTTTTCGGGATAGGCGGTGTCGGTGGATATGCTGCAGAGGCATTGGCGCGGAGCGGTGTCGGGACTCTTGACTTAGTCGACGATGACAAAGTCTGTCTTACCAATCTCAACAGGCAGATCTATGCTCTGAGGTCTACTATCGGGCACTATAAGGTCGATGTCGCTCTGGACCGTATCCACGATATTGACCCCCGTATCGTGGTTAATAAGCATAAGACATTCTTTATGCCGGATACCGCCGATCAGTTTGAATTCGCAAATTACGATTATGTTATCGATGCTATAGATACGGTGACCGGGAAATTGCAGCTCATTATGCAGGCACAGGATTCAGGCGTGCCGGTCATA
Organism: Lachnospiraceae bacterium; assembly: GCA_036343175.1. Taxonomy (GTDB): domain Bacteria; phylum Bacillota; class Clostridia; order Lachnospirales; family Lachnospiraceae; genus JAEEJA01. The sequence goes on along the minus strand of JAZASR010000005.1, from coordinate 72,744 downwards.
TCATGTATGGGCGCCGGCAATAAAGTAAATCCTGCCATGCTTAAGGTAGCTGACATCTATGACACAAAGGTCTGTCCTCTTGCAAAGGTCATGAGAAGAGAGCTTAAGAAACGGGGAGTTGCCCGCTTAAAGGTCGTATATTCCGAGGAAAAGCCTATACGTCCTGTTGATGATGAAGATGATTCCTGCAGGGTCCATTGCGTATGTCCGCCGGGCACTGTTCGTAAATGTACGGTCCGCCGTGACATTCCGGGTTCAACATCCTTCGTCCCGGCTGTCGCGGGGCTAATCATCGCCAGCGAAGTGGTAAAGGATCTGACCGGGATGAAGAATCTCTGAGACATTTTCTCTTGTGGTTTACCAAGACATTATCAAAAATGACTTATTAAGTGAGGTTAAAAAAGTTCTTGACAATATATTGAACATGTGTTAGAGCTCTATTCAGTTAAGACAAAGGGGTCGGAAGTTATCTTTCCGACCCTTTTTTCTTTCCCGACAAGAAAAGGCAAAGTCCATTATAATGTATACACTGATCTGATTATACATATTCTGAACAAAGCCTTAGGCAGCAGAAATAACTGAACAACATAATATACCGTATATTTAAGAAGCAAAGGCGCTTTACTTGGATCTGTCAAGTGAAGTGCCCTTTTTTATGTTTCTTAGATGTTCCATAACGGAGGAATGTGAGATGAAATTTGAGTATTATCTTCCTGTAAATCTGATCTTCGGTGCGGGCGCAACAGATAAGGCCGGCACTATTACAAAGAAGTACGGCAGCAAGGCTCTGATCGTAACAGGCGGCAGCAGTGCCAAGAAGTCAGGACTTTATGACAAGGTTAAGGACCTGCTTAAGGCAGAGGGGATCGATTCGGTACTTTTTGATAAGGTTAAGCCTAATCCCCTTACTACAACAGCAATAGAAGGCGCTTCTCTTGCAAAGAGCGAGAAATGCGATGTAGTCGTTGCCATCGGCGGCGGCAGTATCATGGACTGCGCAAAGGGCATCGCATTTGCGGCAGTTAATGATGGTGATATAAGTGATTATATCTATAAGCGTAAGTTTTCAGATGATGCGCTTCCTCTTGTATTGATACCTACAACATGCGGTACAGGTTCGGAAGGAAATGGATTCGCTGTTCTTACCAATCCTGACAATGGTGATAAGAAATCCTTAAGGTGCAATGCTATCGTTGCAAAGGCTTCCATCATTGATCCTCTTGTCATGAAGACCATGCCAAAGAAAGTTCTTGCATCTGTCGGATTCGATGCTCTCTGTCATAATATCGAAGCATTTACAACACTAAGCGCTCAGCCATTTACTGATGCTTTAGCACTGTACGCTATGCCGCTTATCATTGATGTACTTCCAAAGCTGTATTCCGGAGATGATTCACTTGACAACTGGGAAAAGATGTCTCTGGCAAGCACTATAGGAGGCATGGTCATTAATAATGCAGGCTGCGGTCTGGCTCATGGAATGGAGCATCCTGCAAGCGGTCTTAAGGATATAGTACATGGTATGGGACTTGCAGCTATAGAGCCCGTAGCAGTTGATGCCTGCTGCAAGGGTGATCCTGATAAATTCCAGGTAATATCAAAGATGCTTGGAGGCACTACAGCAACAGATTGCGGAAAGATGCTTCGTGAGTTCCTTGCGAAGATAGACCTTACTTTGGGACTTAAGGATCTGGGTATTGAAGATAAGGATATTCCATGGATGGCCAGGAACTGTATGAAGGTCTCTGCCGGAAATCTTTCCAATATCCCTGTCTCATTTGATGAAGCAGCAATTGCAGATATTTATAAAAAGTGCATGTGATCTGTGCTTTGAAAGAGATGAAAAAAATCGTTATCTGACTTAAAAGTTTGATCTCGACCTGATCTGAGTGAATTAAAGACAGACAATGATAATTAAGGAGGGTACCCGGAATGGAAATAGTCAATGCTGAAATTGAAGATTTTGATACAGCCTATTCATTTATCTGTGCTCTCTGGGACTATAACACATACGACAAAGAGACCATCAGGAATGTATATAAGGAGGTCCTAAATGATCAGAAAACATTTGCTTTCTTCGTTAAAGACAAAGATGAGTACATAGGCTTCTGTCAGGGCGACTATTTCAATACCTTCTGGATGTCAGGCCTCACGACCTACGTATCAGGGATCATTACCAGAGCCGATATGAGGGGCAGAGGAATAGGGACCTTAATGATGGATCACGTTAAGGAACTTTCAAATGCAGTTGGTTCAAAGGCCATCATATTGGACTCGGGACTTCCGAGAAAAGCAGCTCACAGTTTCTATGAGAATTATGGATTCAAAAAAAGCTGTTATGGATTTGAACTTGCAATATAAATCAAAAGAAAAGAGGATCAATGCATGGACGAACATATAGTTATATCGATCGGCTGTGAATACGCATGTGGCGGGGCAGCCGTAGGAAGGGCCATATCAAAAGATCTTGGCATTCCATGTTATGACCGTGTGGTCATTGACCGTATCATGGAGCAGACCGGTGTATCACCTGCTCTGCTGTCACTCGCGGATAAGGGTATAGATATCAGCGGATTGAGAGCGGAAAGCGGATATTCAGGAGCTCCTACCAAGTATACAAACCTGACAGACCGTATGGTTTATCTGCAGAAGGAAGTAGTAAAGAAGCTTGCTGAGAAGTCATCATGCATCATCATAGGAAGATGCTCGGACTACATATTGAGGGAACGCGATGACTGCCTGAACTTCTTCATATATGCCCCTATGGATAAACGTATGGAGAACGTTAAGAATGAGCTCAAGGTCGATGATAAAAAGGCAGCAGAGCTCATAAAAGAAAATGATGAGAACCTGCATGCCAGGTACCTGCAGATAACCGGTACAGACTGGGGCGAACGCCATCACAGGCAGATCCTTATCGACTCCAGTGTCCTTGGTGTAGAGGGGACTGCAAAGTATCTTGAAGAATTCATAGAACTGTTCAGGAGGAAGAAATATGGAAAATAAAAAAAAGTCAGACTTTGATAAGGTCCTTTCCGGATGGGACATAATGGTAATTGCCTTCGGAGCCATGATCGGCTGGGGCTGGGTCGTATCGACAGGCGGCTGGATAGAGGCAGGCGGCGCCTTCGGAGCCATGCTTGGCTTCGCGATCGGCGGTGTAATGATCTTCTTCGTAGGTCTTACATATGCAGAACTTACACCGGCGATGCCGAGGTGCGGCGGCGAGCACGTATTCAGCTACAGGGCTATGGGTCCTGCCGGGTCATTTATATGTACCTGGGCAATAGTATTCGGATATGTCAGCGTCGTCTGTTTCGAAGCCTGTGCCTTTCCTACAGTACTGGGCTATATATGGCCGGGCTTTCTTAAGGGATATATGTACACGATCGAGGGCTTCGATATCTACGGGACATGGGTCGCTGTGGCAGTTATAGCGGCAGCCTTAATGACATATGTCAATATCCGCGGTGTAAAGACCGCAGCTGTTTTACAGTCGGTGCTTACGGTGATCATCGGCCTTGCAGGCATAGCGCTTTTTGCGGTATCCCTTGCTACCGGTGATATCGAAAACTTCAAGGCTCAGGCTTTTGTAGGGGAGACAAGGGGAGCAATACTTAAGACAACGCTTTCAGTTGCCATGATGACGCCTTTCTACTTTATAGGTTTCGATGTTATCCCGCAGGCGGCAGAAGAGATAAAGACCGGACTTGCAAAGATAGGTAAGATCCTTATCCTTTCCATCATCTGTGCTGTTATATTCTATGCGATGGTCATATTCGCAGTTGGTTATGAACTGAACCCTTCAGAATTAGCCCAGGCCATGAAGGGCAATGGTCTTGTGTCTGCAGATGCATTTGCAAAGGCATTCAACTCCAAGACAATGGCTGATGTCATCATCCTGGGTGGTCTGTGCGGTATCCTTACGAGCTGGAATTCATTCCTTGTAGGCGGCTCCCGTGCCTTGTATTCAATGGCAGAATCATATATGGTACCTGCATTCCTCGGAAAGCTTCATCCAAAATTCAAGACACCTATCACAGCACTATATCTTATCGGTTTTCTTTCGATGCTTGCCCCGTTTGCAGGCAAGTCAATGCTTGGCTGGATCTCAAATGCCGGTAACTTCGGCTGTGTGCTTGCTTACTGCATGGTAGCTTTATCATTCCTTATGTTAAGGAAGAAGGAGCCGGACATGAAGAGGCCTTACAAAGTCAAGTGTGGAAAGCTTGTAGGTGTAATAGCTGTTATCCTTTCAGGAGCTATGCTTCTTATGTACATGATCCCCGGCTCAGGTTCAACACTTGGTGTGCAGGAGTGGTCACTCATAGGTTTCTGGAGCTTGCTTGGAGTCGTATTCTTCATAGTATGCAAGATGAAATATGCCGAGAAGTTCGGTTACATGGCTGAGATCATATCCGATGAAGATGCTCTTTCTCTTCAGGTCAGCAACGAAGAGCTTGGAACAGTTCTTGATCAGGCTATTGAAGAGGCTATCAGCACAGTGCTTAAGAAGCAGGAGGTCGGATCGATGCTTTAAAAGGCACCTGATCATTATGTATCAGACTTCTGAAGCCTGCTTTATCACATAAGAATTTAAGCCTGCTTTATCACATCAGAATGATAGTGCCTGATATCTTTCAGGCGCTTCATAATTGGTATGGGTCTTGTACCTGTACAAAAAAATTTAAATATATCAAATAGGAATCTTTTTAGGTACCGGGAATAATCTCAATCGCCCGGCACAAAGAAACACATTAAGGAGGACAAAAATTATGTTAAGAGAAGATTTACCTGAAGTTGTAACAAAGGAGCTCCCTGGACCGGAGTGTAAGAAGATCCTTGACAGGAGAGACAAGGCAGTGCCAAAGGCACTTTGCGGATACACATATCCGGTTGTTATTAAGCGCGGCGAGGGTGCTATGTTCGAAGACCTTGACGGCAATAAGTTCCTTGACTGGATCGGCGGTGTCGGCGTACTCAATATCGGTTATTCAAGACCTGAAGTTGTAAAGGCAGTCCAGGACCAGGCAGGTAAGTATTTTCATGAAATATTTAATATAGTCGGCCATGAGGGATATGTAGATCTTGCTGAAAAGCTCAATTCTAAGATCCCATGCCGCGGAGACGTAAAAAAGACATATTTTGCAAACTCCGGCGCAGAGTGTGATGAGAATGCTATTAAGATCGCAAAGGCATATACAAAGAGACATAACGTTATCTGTTACACAGGCGCATTCCACGGAAGAACAAATCTTACTATGGCATTAACCGCAAAGAAGGCATATTCAGCAGGCATGGGACCATTCCCTGCAGGTATCTACAGAGCTCCATATCCATATCTTTACAGAGCTCCAAAGGGTTATACAAAGGATGAGGCAGTTCAGTACTATATCGATGAGCTCATGAAGGTATTCGATCAGGGCACACCTGCAAATGAAGTTGCTTGTATCCTTATAGAGCCATTCCAGGGTGAGGGCGGTTTCGTACCTGCACCGATCGAGTACATCAAGGCTCTCAGAAAGATCTGCGATGACAATGGCATTCTTCTTATTGCTGATGAGGTTCAGTGCGGCAACTGCAGAACAGGATACTACTATGCATCAGAGTACTGGGCTGAGAACGGCGCAGCTCCTGATATCGTTACCACTGCAAAGTCACTTGGCGGCGGTGCTCCTATCTCAGCCATCACAGGCCGTGCAGAGGTTATGGATGCAGCACTCCCGGGAACCATAGGCGGTACTTACTGCGGCAACCCTCTTGCATGTGCTGCAGCTAACCAGGTATTCGACATTATGAATAAGGAGGACTATCCTGCAAAGGCAAGACATATCGGCGAAGTCGTAATGAAGCGTTATGAAGAGTTCAAGGACAAGTATGAGTGCGTAGGCGACGTAAGAGGCATGGGCGCTATGATCGGTATCGAGTTCGTTAAGGATAAGGAATCCAAGGAGCCTGCTTCAGAGCTTACTCAGAAGATCATCCAGAATGCTCTTCACAAGGGTCTTCTTATCGAGAACGCAGGTACAGCATCAAATGTTGTAAGATTCCTCGCACCTCTCTGCATGACAGATGACCAGATGAAGGCAGGACTTGATATCTTCGAGGAGTCCATCAAAGAGGCAATGGCTGATGCATAATTCTTTCACTTTGTAAGCCGGTGCGTTTTAAGCACCGACCCGCATACACTCCTTAGATCCTCACAGGACATAAGTCCTGTGAGGATCTTTATTTTATACTTTTTTAGATATTTCCGATTTTCTTTCATCATCAGCCTTTTAAATTTTATTGCACTTTGTGGTCAGGTAAGGTTTTAAGGACGCGCTTTCGCTTTACTTTTCACTTTAGTGCTTCTAACCTTGAGACTCTCCTTCGGTTGTGCCCCTGCATATGAACTTGCCTGTTATTGGCAAGTTCAAAAGGTTTGTTTTTGCCAACCGATGCGGACAGTCCAGAAGAGCTTTACCTGATCATAGTATAGATTAACGAGTACTATTGTTAACCTATACACGCCTGGCTCCTATTCTGTTCTCATTTATGTATAGCTTCCTCAACCTTATTGCCAACCTATACACACCTGGCTCATTCCGTGTTTTTAATTATGTATGCTTTTTTAGACATTATCGAATGTGACTTATAAGGCTTATACTTATTATGAATATTATTGTTGACAGGAGACCTGCATTTTGGTATGATATTTAAGTTGCTGATTAAATAGAGATGTTCCGCTGTTACGGTTATGGTGAATATGGACACAGGACTTTTTAAGTAAGGTCATAATAATCATTTTGTTTTGCATCATACAGATCAAGTATTAAGAACGTCGACACTTAAAGGAGGAAACATAACAATGGAAAGCATTATCAAGGAAATTGAAGATGCACAGAAGAAGGACAAGCTCCCTGAGTTCAACACAGGTGATACTGTTAAGGTAGTAGCTGTTGTCAAGGAAGGCGATAAGACACGTGATCAGATCTACGAGGGAACAGTTATCAAGAGACAGGGTACCGGCGTAAGAGAGACATTCACAGTCAGAAAGATCTCTAACGGTGTAGGTGTTGAGAAGACATGGCCTCTTCATTCACCTATCGTTAAGGATATCAAGGTGGTTCGTAAGGGTCACGCAAGGCGCGCTAAGCTTTTCTATCTTCGTGACAGAGTTGGTAAGGCTGCTAAGGTCAAGGAAGTTATCAAATAATCCAGCGCTTAAGAATTCAATTATGAAATTAAAGCGGCATGTCATGATTTTATGACATGCTGCTTTTTTTATGGTAATATTAAGTTCTGGCAGAGACGTCTGACTGACACTTCTTTTATCGGCAAAACACGTACAGAAGTCCGGGCTCTTGTCTTTTGCTAATATATAGAAAGCAGGTAAAGCAAATGTTTTGTCCAAAATGCAGATCTGAATACAGAGAGGGCATCACAGTCTGTCCTGACTGCGGTGTGCCTTTGGTAGAAAAGCTCCGTCCGGTCACTAAAGAGCTTTGTGAATTTGATGATGAAAAGGTCATGGATCTTTGCGTGAACTTTCTTAAGAGCAATGGTCTCGATGGTGAAGATGAGATATTCACGGACTATGACGAAGACAAAGAGACATATATTATCTCGATAGCAAAGAAAAAGTATGCCAAGGCAGAAAGCGCCATGAACTTTTTTGACCCGGACCAGGTCCTTGAAGCGCTAGAAAGCGCTAAGTTTTCCGCAGGTGATACGGGCGGCGAAGAGGAAAACTCTGATGCTGATGAGGGGGCTTATGACTCAGACGATGATGCCGATGAAGCTGAAAATGATACTTCAGAGAATGAGGGGTCTGCAGATGAGAAAGGATCGGAAGCTGATGATTCCGATGATGAAGATAAAGACTCAGAGAATGAGGAATCTGAAGATACTGACGGATTTGAAGATGAGACAGAAGATGGATCCGATGAAGAAAAAGATGCCTCCGGCAGGGAAGCAGACGATAAAGATGACTCTGAAGAAGATGATGATGAAACTGAAGAAGATGATGAGGACGATGATGAGTCCGGATCGACCGGTAAGAAAAAGCGCACGAGATCTCATATAAACAGCAAAACAGAAGAAGAGGAAGAACGCGACGAGCTTTTCAGCGTTGCTGCACCGGCTAAAGAATATAAGATGCTTAAGGAGAGGTATACAGATGAAAGGACCTCCGGCGCCATGTGGCTGATCCTTGGCATCATAGGCACCATATACATCTGTCTTTCATACTTCAATGTTATCCCCGTATCCTACTCAAAGGTAATGTATATCATCATAGAGCTGATATTTGCCATAATGCTTATTTACGGCATCCGCTGCATAGCAAAGGCTAGGGAATATCTTGATGGTGAAGAGGAGGAAGAAAAGTCCTATAAGGAAAAACTTTCCTGGCTCATGGAAAATGTTGATGAAGATACGATCGACAGCTGGAAGGACCAGGATGCAGCAGTAGAGGAGAATGACCTCACAATACTCGGACGCATCCGTGCCACTCTTTTCCGCCAATATCCGGACGAAGACAGATCATTCCTTGAACTCATAGTCAATGATTTCTTCAACAGGATCATGGGCTACGACGAGGATCCGGACTCAGACCCTGCGGATGATGAAGAGGACGATCCTGATGAAGATCAGGTGACTAAAGGATCAGGAGCCGATGATGGCGAAGATACAGATGATGACGAAGATTCCGATGATGACGAAGATTCCGATGATGACGAAGATTCCGATGATGACGAAGATACAGATGATGACGAAGATTCCGACGAAGAAGAAGGATCAGAGGATAACAAAGAATAAAGATACTGCATAATATTTCAGAGAATAATGATAAAAGCACCGGATACGGTACGTATCCGGTGCTTTTTTGTTGTTTTATCTTATTGAAAAATTGCTGACCCTCCGAAAAAAACTTTCAAGCAGATCACAGCGTATAACCATTTTCCTCCAGAAGCTTCTGCGCCGACTCAACGGAATCGACCCCTGTCTTATTCTTTACAGGTGCGAATTCCTTTTCTCTTACTACTTCGAATGGCAGGCACGAATCGAACATCTCCACCATATCGAGGATGAGAGTCTCATACTTATATCCATTAGGTTCTTCCGGAGATATAAGGTCTCCATTCTCATCGAGATAAGGGATCTTTTTATTGACCACGTGCCACGGCAGGCGTGAGGAAGCGATCTCTTCAAGTGACTGGACGTCAAAGAGGTAATTTAATATAACTCCGAAGTTGTATGCATACTCACCATCAGAAGTCCTGGTATCGCGAAGCTTTGGAGTCATTTCATAATATTCGATAACAGACGGGTGGCCGTCCTTGAGACACATAACGCCTACCTTTTCATCAGGGTCTGCCTTGCGGACAACCTTGGAACCGCACTTATCTCCATGATCGATCACAGCACCGATAAATACAGGATCCGCTATTCTTTGAAGAACGTTATCGACTGCGAAGCAGTTAAGCCATTCTATGCCTTCATTATGGATCACGTCCAGAAGTCCCGACTTCTTAAGTGACAGGAACCACCCTCCATTGCCATTTGGAGAATCAGCAATATGGTACTTTGAAGACATATAGACTTTGCCGTTTACATCCGTGGCAAGTGCCATATCCTGTTTGAAGAATGATACGAAGCCCTTATCATAGCCGAAGTATTGGTGGGCTTCAAAGAAGTTCCTCGTCTCTTCATCGTTCTTGTCGCTTGTCATGACAAAGAGATGAATGAAGCAGCCGGCCTCTTTAACAACGTCAAGCATGTTCTCGATGATCCTCTGGAATATATATACTTCCCTGGTCTTTCCGATATTGAAGACACCCTTGGGGCCTTCAGCTCCAAGTCTTGTGCCCATGCCGCCTGCAAGAAGCACGGCACCGACCTTGCCGGCCTTTATCGCATCCAGACCGATATTCTTATACTTATCCATAGAGTCTCCGATCTCCGGCAGCTTCAAAGCTTCGATCGGAGATATTTTATGCTCCTTGGCAGGAGCCTCCATGGCTTCTATGGAGCTTTCGATAACAGAGAAGTCAGCCGACCCGATCTGATCGAGCAGTGCTTTCTTTTCGTCATCATTTATCTGATCATAGTACTTGAGGACGTGGTCCTGACCGTACTTTTTTAGCTTTTTCTCTGCTTCATTGTAATTCATAATAATTCCTCCATATACGAAAATAATGATACGATCTTTAAACGGAAAGTACTTTATTATAGCATTATTACTAAAAAAGGTAAAGACAAAGGCTTTATGGTATAATGACCATGGTGTGTTTATGTTTCAGAGAAAGGTAAGCAGTAATATCATCATGAAATACAGAAAAATACTTAAAAACAAGCTGTTCCTCTATCTTACGGAATTCATATCAGGTATCGCGGTCATGGCCATAGAACTCGGTGCCAGCAGGCTTCTGTCGCCATATTTCAGTTCGTCGCAGATAGTGTGGACCATCATCATCGGGACCATAATGATAGCAATGGCTCTGGGCAACGTATTCGGCGGACGAAGCGCCGATAAGGATCCCGATCCTGACATACTTTACAGGAGACTGATCATAGCCGGCATATGGACGGCGCTTATACCCGTACTTGGAAAGTATGTGATACTCGGTATCTCAGGACTCATTATACTTGCCGTTGATCAGAATTATCTCATCTGGGCCGCCTTCGCAAGCTGCTTCATTATATTTGTATTTCCGTTATTCCTGCTTGGAACCGTGAGCCCCTGTCTTGTAAAGTACTCAACTGACAGTCTTGAGGATAATGGCAGGACTGTGGGATATCTTTACGCGTCAAACACCATAGGTTCTATCATAGGCACATTCCTGCCTACATTTGTGACCATACCTGAAGTTGGAACATCTATAACATTTCTTATATTTGCCGGACTTTTAACAGCGGTCTCACTTGTATATTTCCTTAGTGAAAAAACAGCAAAGAAGAATATTGCATTTTCCGGCATAGCGGTATTTATTCTCTGTATTTCATGCATATTCGGCAGGAGTACAAGCTTTGCATTCTGGGAAAATGACCTGACTCTTGAGGATGAGTCTGTATACAATTATCTTCAGGTGAGAGACGATGACAGGGCGACATATCTGTCAACGAACGTTCTCTTCGGAGTTCAGTCCATGAAGGTCAAGGATGGAAGTCTTACCGGTATGTACTATGATTACGCAATGGCAGCGCCTTTTATGACCGATGTCTTCAGCCATAATAATGAAGATAATGATCCTGAAAATAAAAGAAGCGGCACAGGCAGTACAGAAGACACTGAAGGCAGTACCAGGTACCATAAAGACAATATAGAAGAACCCAAAAGTGATACCAGATACCTCAAAGACCGTTATAAGGGCAATGACAGACTTAAAGTCCTGATCCTTGGCAATGGCAGCGGCACATATGCCACAGAGCTTAAACGCTATTTTAATAATGCGGATATCGAGGGTGTTGAGATCGATCAGAAGATCACAGACCTGGCAAGGGACTATTTTCAAATGCCTGATGACGTTAAGGTCACGACCTATGACGGCAGGGCTTATCTCAATGCCGTTGAGAAAAAGTATAATGTCATAATGGTCGATGCCTACCAGGATATTTCAGTGCCCTTTCAAATGTCATCGAAAGAGTTCTTTACAGAGGTAAAGGACCATCTGGACAGAGATGGGGTCATGGTGATCAATATGAACATGCGCGGAGAGGGCGAGGGCAATATCAATCAATATCTGTCAGACACTATCTCGACTGTTTTCGATACGGTCTGTACCATTGATGTCCCGGCAGGCACTAACCGTGAGCTGTTTGCTTCGGATAATAAAGAGATATTAAGCCTTCTGGGCGATAATATCAGATCACTGGACCGGGCAGTGGATACAGGCATTTATCCTGATGCTATGGATCCTGCATGTTTCAGTGCTCCGAAAGGCTCAGCAAAAGAGCTTGCCGGGCTGCTTGGAGATCTTAAGTCCAATCTCTCTCCATATGCTGCAGGCAGCCACATACTCACCGATGACAAGGCACCGGTCGAAGTCCTCAGTATGAGGGCGTTGGACGGCATTATTCGAAATGAAGTGAGCTTCTATAAGGATATCTATCATAAAGAAGGTCTGAAAGGATTGTTGGAGCAGCTCACTTAAGGCTGCCTTTAATTTCACTTAAGCTTTAGACAGTGGGTAGTTCACTTTTCTTACGTGCTTATGTAGAGCTTTATCCCGATATGTGATATTATGTTATAGATAAAAGTATACGGAGCTGAATTTTTATTGCTGATCAATATTAAGGAGATCTTTGAGAAAGAATATGGTTCTTGGAGTAGGCACCGATATCGTTGAGACGGATCGGTTCGAAAGGTTAATAGATAAGGGAAAGCCCGGTCATATTTTCACAGACCGGGAGTTTTCTTATATTATGAAAAGTACAAATAAAAGGGTATGGCTCATGAAGGCTGCAGGCATATTTGCTGCCAAGGAGGCAGCAGCCAAGGCCATGTCTACCGGTCTGGTATTCTTCCCATCAGAAATAGAGGTCGATCATAAGGATAATGGAGCTCCTTTCATAGTGCTCCATGGACAGGCTCTGGAAATAGCAAATAATATGGGGATAAAATACATCCATATATCTATCTCCGATACTGACCGGTATGGAGCGGCCTTTGCCCTTGCTGAAAATTATGAAAAATGATGAATACCCGGGTAATATAACGAAAGGAGGCCGGCTGCTCCTCACACCACAAAATATCAGTGGGTCTTAAGCAGTCCGATAAATTTTATGAATTTTCTTGCTGACAGAAAAGCGTCTCAGACCATGGACAGGATATCATCGGAAAATTTTCTGATACCTCCTCTGGTGCTTATGGAAAAGGCATCAGAAAGTATCCGTGATGAGATATTAAAGCTCCCCGCTATCAGAGATGTGCTTGTATTTGCTGGATGCGGCAATAACGGAGGAGATGCTGTCTGCTGCGGAAGGATGCTTGCTGATGAGGGAAAGAATGTAAGGATAGTGAGCGTTACAGGAGGCCATAGGGAGTCTCCTGCTCTTAAAAGCCAGCTCGAGACAGCTAAAAGGCTGGGGCTTGAGATAATGGACTTTAATGAATTTTCGGGGAATCTTACCGATATTCCTCCATTTTTTAAAGCAGACCTGATAATAGACGGCCTCTTTGGCACCGGTCTTTCCCGCCCGATGGAAGGTGATTTCCTCCGGGCTGTTAAGATTATAAACTCATCAGCTGCTGTCAAAATAGCTGTCGACATACCATCCGGTATCTCATGCGATACCGGTCAGGTACTTGGGTGTGCAGTCAGGGCAGATATTACTGTGACATTCGGACTTGGGAAAGTCGGTCTTAAGGTATATCCGGGCATCGATTACGCCGGAAGGATCACGACAGTAAAGAATGTATTCCCGGGAAAAGCCATAGAGACGGCTGTCCGCGGTATGTCTCCCAGGATATTCACATTTACAGAGGATGATATAAAGAATCTCTTTCCCGAGAGACGGGGCCGGAAGCATAAAGGTTCATTCGGTCATGCTCTTGTGATAGCCGGTTCTTCAAAGTACTCCGGTGCTGCATTTCTTTCTGCTTCAGGCGCCTACAGGATAGGTGCCGGTCTTGTCAAAGTATTTACTCACGAAGCCAACAGAGAGCTTATAGCAGATAAACTGCCTGAAGCGCTTTTAGACACATATGTTGACAAACAGTCCGCTCTGAGCTCATTAAATGATAACATTTCCTGGGCAGACGCGATCCTTATAGGTCCGGGACTCTCACAGGACGAGACTGCGAAATCCCTTGTTAAGGAAGTACTTAAATGTACTGACAAGCCGGTGGTGATAGATGCTGATGCCCTGAATATCATTGCTGAGGAAAGCTTATGTTCTTTACTTAAGGCGAATCAGATAATGACTCCTCATCTCATGGAATATAAGCGCCTTTCCGGTCATGATATGGAGATCATCAGGTCTCATACCCTTGAAGAGATGATGAACTACACCATGCCTCCTGTCCTTGTGCTTAAGGATGCAGTGACTCTTGTCCGCCAGGATGACAATATATATATCAATACCACCGGAAACTCAGCCCTCTCCAAAGGAGGTTCAGGAGACGTACTTGCCGGCATGATGCTTGGGCTCTTAAGTCAGGGCATGGAAAACTTCCCTGCAGCCTCCCTTGCGGTATATCTTCATGGGGCATGCGCAGATAAGTACGTGGAGACACGGGAATCTTATACTATGCTGGCTTCAGAGATCCCTGAGATGCTTAAAAGTATATGACCAGGCTGTTAAAAAAGTCCTGCTTAAGGTCTATCCGTTTCTGTCCGGTCAGATATCTGAATGCAAAAAAAGTTTGCAGTAAAATGCCTTTTGCTTCTTTACAGCCTTTATTGTATAATTTCATTTTGTGGTAAAAATACCGGAGGTGAATATGATGCAGAATATTTACAGGGTCAAGGCAGTCATCGACCTTGATGCAATATATGAAAATGCCATTAATGCAAAGAAGCTCCTTAAACCGGGAGTAAAGTTTTTATCTATAGTCAAGGCAGACGGCTACGGCCATGGTGCCTGTGCTGTAGCGGATACTGTCGATGAGATAAGCGATTTCTACGGAGTAGCAGTTATAGAGGAGGGAATAGCCCTTCGTGAGCACGGTATAAAGAAGCCTATTCTGATACTTGGTTATACGCCTGAGCCGCTTTATCCGGAAATGATAGAGAATGATCTTCGTACAACGGTCTTTACATATGAGATGGCGGAGAGTATTTCCAGATGTGCCGTAAAAATGGACAGGACCGCAAAGATCCACATTGCAGTGGATACAGGTATGGGCAGGATAGGCTTCTTCCCTGATGAAGAGGCAGCTGATATCGTAAAGAAGATATCAGAGCTCGACAATATAGAGATAGAGGGGATGTTCACTCATTTTGCCACTATGGATGATGAGGATAAGACAAAAGCTGATATCCAGTACAGGAGATATATGCAGTTTGTATCATACCTTAATGACCGCAGTGTAAATATCCCGATTAAGCACATTTCCAACAGTGCGGCGATCACTGAAAGGCCTGAATACAACCTTGATATGGTACGTGACGGCATCTGCCTTTATGGCATGTATCCATCTGATCATGTACGGAAGGATCTGCTTCCTCTTAAGCCCGCCATGTCGATAAAGGCTTACGTTGCCTTTGTAAAGACCATGCCGGCAGGAGAGACGATAGGCTATGGAGGTACATATAAGTGTACCCGGCCGACCCGCATAGCAACTGTACCTGTAGGTTATGCGGACGGCTATCCAAGAGCCCTGTCCAATAAAGCGGATGTAATCATCCATGGAAAGCGTGTGCCGATAGTCGGCCGCATCTGTATGGATCAGTTTATGGTGGATGTTTCTGCTGTTGATGATATAAAGGTCGGTGATCAGGTGACCCTCATGGGGCGTGACGGCGATGAGGAGATAACGGTAGAAGAGCTTTCCGGTATGGAAGACTCATTCAATTATGAATTCGTCTGTGACGTGGGAAAGAGAGTGCCAAGAGAGTATATAAGGCATGGAAAAGTGTGCAGAGTATGAAGATCACACTGATCACAGCAGGAAAGGTCAGGGAAAGATTCTATCGCGATGCGATAGATGAGTATCTTAAAAGACTGTCCCGCTATGCAAAGGTCGAAATTATCGAAGTAAAGGATGAGAAGACTCCCGAGACCCTTAGTGAGAAGGAGCAGGATCTCATAAAGGATATTGAGGGCGAAAGGATACTTGCGCGCCTTTCCCGTGATTCATATACCTATGCTCTTGCAATCGAGGGAAAACAGCATGATTCAGTAGGGTTCTCCAATGAGCTTGACAGTCTTATGACAAGAGGCAATGACAGGTTTACGTTTATTATCGGCGGTTCGCTCGGACTTTCCGATAAGGTCCTCAGGGCTTCCGATGAACTGTTAAGCTTTTCAAAGATGACATTTCCTCACCAGCTCATGAGGGTAATACTTTTAGAACAGATATACAGGGCTATGAGGATCATGCATAACGAGCCCTATCATAAATGATGATTAATTCAGATGGAGAATATTTTGGATAAAATAAGCAGCGGTATACAATATTCATTTTTATTTTTCGGGATCATGTCGGCCTTATTCCCGATACTTCTTATGATCATCTGGAGGTATCAGAAGAAAGTCAGGGTGGTATATTTCTTTGCCGGCATATTCACATACCTTCTTTTTGCCAGGATCCTTGAATTTATCCCGCATCTTTTTTTCCTGGCAGGGGATAATCCTGTCTCAAAGTTCATAAACGGCAATGGCTTTGCCTATGCCATTTATGGAAGCTTAATGGCGGCTCTGTTTGAAGAGACCGGAAGATTATTTGTATTTAAGAAAGTATTCAGGTCCAGGTTCGTCCGTGAGGATGCCATTTCCTATGGTATCGGTCATGGAGGCGCTGAAGGCTTTATGGTTTTGGGGGCCGCTTACTTCCAGTATTGGATATATTCGAAATATATTAATGACGGTCTTATAGCTCAGAGGATAGCATTCTTTTCCGATAAAAAGGGTGCTGATTATCAGCAGAAGATAGACAGTCTCACCTCGATCGCGGACCTTACGGGATCATTCACACCCGGTCTGATAACAGTGAACGTTCTGGAAAGGGTCATCATGCTTGCCCTGCAGATTGCCCTGTCAGTCATGGTGTTAACAGGCATTATATTTCTTGCCGATGCAGCTGATAAAGCAGATGCGCTTCATAAAAAGGGAATTCAGGCAATAATTGCTGCGTATGGTATTCATTTTATTGCCTCCATTCCATTTGGACTCGCTCAGAGCAAGATATTGAACGGACCTGCCGCACTTATAATACTTCTTGTGATCACGGCTGCAGCTCTGTATCTTGCGGCAAGGCTCTACAGGAGCGGGGCAGCTGCAGAATATGGTGAAGAAAGCAGCACGAATGAGGACGGAAGTACCGGTATACGGAAATACAAGAAGAAAGAGACATCGATCGATTCAATAGCAAGAAAGAAATTCGATAATATCAAGTGAACTTTATTATTTCTGTTATTAAGAATGCAATAAGAAAAGTGATAGTGGAGTACAGTAATGTCAAAGGAAAAAAAGAAGGCAATAAGGCACGATAAAAAAGAAAGAAAGATCCGTTGGGATCTTTTCAGAAAATATTTTAAATTCACGCCTGGCAGAGCAGCAGCTGCTGTCATAATACTTGCATGCCTTTTTACCATACAGGGCATTTTTACGGGTTCGCTGCTCTCAAGGCAGTCGATAACGACAAAGCCCGGTGACAGTGCCAGCGCTGTCATCGGTATCCTTGAGGACACCGAAGTCGTAAGACAGAAATTCACATTCAACAAGGATGTTACTCTCAATGCCTTTGCTTTAAGCTTTGGATCATTCAAACGCAAAAAAACTGCAGACTATATGGATATCCAGCTCATAGATTCAGAGGCAAATATTGTATTTGAAAAGAGCATATCTACAGATAATGTAAGCCCCAATACGAGCTACAATATAAAGCTTGTTAATGCTATAAAGATACCGGCAGGTGTTACATGTACCATAAGGATCGCAGGCTTTGCTGACCGTGATATGATAACATATGCAACGCTTCCTACCCTTAATACGACCAATAAGACCGACCCTAATACCTATATGTCGACTTTGAATTTTCAGACGAAAAAGAAGTCGCTGAATATTTCATATTCATACACATATGGCCTTGTGTACCCGTTCTTTGTAATGATCTTTGAAGTCCTGGCAATTCTTTTCCTGATATTTGAGAATGTCTCAGAGCGGATCATACCGGCGAGAAGTGCCTATGAGCAGGAGATCGCAGCTATAAGAAAGAGCGATCCAAAACCTGCTTTCGACGATTCAAGCGTCATAAAACATAGAACCAGGAAAGCAAAATATCATAAGTCTCATGCTTTTAAGTCATTCCTGGTTTCCAGAAGAAATATTTATACGATCAGGAATATATTTATTATAATAAATCCGCTGGTTCTCATGCTCATACTGGAGACTCTGAACGGCAATCTCGGACTGGTAAAGCCCAATGTATGGCCGTTCTCATGGCTGCTCGTGCTTTCGATAGAATTTATATTCATTGCGCTTACAGGCAATTCTCTGGCAGGCGTTGCAGCGGCGGATATCCTGCTCTTCATACTTGGCCTGGTAAACTTCTTCGTACTTACATTCAGAGGCACTCCGTTTATACCATCGGATATACTTGGGACCAATACCGCGGCTGAAGTCGTCTCGACATATTCATTCAGTTTCACACCTGCCCAGTACATCATGCTGGTACTGTTTGTGATATGGATCATGGTCCTCTTAAAGTGCAGGAAGAGAAAGAGGAAGTTCAATATCAGAAGATATGTTTCCGTATTAGTGACGTGTCTGGCGCCGGCGATCATCATATTGGCGGTATTCTATAATACACCGCTTCTTACAAATGCGGGAGTTACTGATGATATCTGGAATAAGGCACAGTCGTGCAGGAAGAATGGATTCTATATGAATTTCTTCCTGAATATCCATTATCTCAAGGTGTCAAAGCCTTCCGGATATTCTCTCGATAAAGCGAAGAATATTATGGATAAAGTCTATGACGGCTCATATATCTCAACTGCCGGCGCCATAAGGCAGGTTCCTCTCTCTGACGGCTCTGAGAATATGAAGACAAATGCTGACTTTGAGATGAATGACAAGCTTAATGGAAAGAAGCCGAATATCATCCTGATAATGAACGAAAGTCTTGCGGACTTTGATCTTGCTGGCCGTATGTCCTATAGTGAGGATCCGCTGCCTTACATTCACAGTATGGGAAAGAATACCATAAAAGGCCGTGATTATGTCTCTGTATTTGGAGCAGGCACTTCCAACTCGGAGTTCGAAGCCATGACCGGTAATACCATGACATTCTTCCCAAGCGGATCCAACGTTTATCAGCAGTTTACCCATGATACTACATTTGCGCTCGCATACTATCTCAAGACCCTTGGATATTCCACGACAGCGGTGCATCCAAGCTCTCCGACAAACTGGAACAGGACCAATGCCTACAGAAGTCAGCATTTTGACAGGTTTGTATCTATTGATGAGTTCAAGAATCCCACATATATCAGATATATTTCAGATAAAGATTCTTACAAAAAAGTCATAGAGCTCTATGAGGCGGCCAAAGATGACAAGCCTATGTTCTTCTTTGATATGACCATACAGAACCATGGAGGTTATACCACGAAGACAGACTGGAAGGATCCTGTAAAGGTCAGCAACTCTTATTACAATGAAACTGATGAATACCTTTCATCCATTCATGTGTCAGATCAGGCTTTTAAATATCTGATCGATTATTTCAGCAAGGTCGATGATCCGACCCTTATAGTAATGTTCGGCGATCATTTCCCTGCAGTCGAAACAGCCTTTTATGAGCAGCTTCTGGGCAAGGGTGAAGCAGACTGGGAGCTCGACGATATGCAGAAACGCTATGGCGTACCTTATATCATGTGGGCTAATTATGATATTCAGGAAGCCGATAACCTTGTAATAAGCAACAATTATAATGAGAACATGATCCTTAAGCAGGCAGGTATACCGCTGCCAGCCTACAATCAGTTTATTGAAGACGTATCTGCCTATATTCCTGCCATGAATGTCAATGGATATATGGATTCTGACGGCCACTGGCATGATTATAAGGACATTAAGGATAAGACGCTTTCTGACCTTATCTCTGACTATAAGATCCTGCAGTACGCTTATTACAGCGATAAGAATAAAGAAGAGGCCGCTGAGATCTTCAGGATGGATGCAGGACTTAAGGATAAGGGTCTTACCCTGCAGAAGAATTGAAAGGAACAGCCATGGAAGAAAAAGAGATCATAGAGAAGCTTGAGGCGCTGAAGGCCGACCCTGAAGGGACTGATATGAATAAATTCCTTGAAGATATTAAGGACTTCATATTCTTTGTCCCTGCAAGGGCACCGCAGGTCACAAATGTCGATATTAAGCATCCTCAGATGCCGCAATGGGTCGTGCTTGCCAATGATCAGGGCCAGCACATGATACCTGCCTTTACATCCCGTGAAGAGCTTGAAAAGGGCAATGGGGTCATGGATTACAACATGATAATGGAGACCGGTTATGATCGTATCATGTATATGGCATCAAAGCTCAATGCCAAAAGTACAGGCTTTGCCATTAATCCGTTTTCCGGAAATTATCTGTTCTTTACAGCTCCTGCAAATGCCCGGAGAGTAAAGGATCCATTCAAGGAGGATATCATAAAGCCGGGCTCCATAGACATCATGATCCGGGGTACAGTAGAGAGCCATACCATACCGGATTATATTTTCCGTAAAAGCGGATTTGCGGAAATGCTTTTTGACGATCCTGAAAAGACCCTTGCGGATACATTTGCAGAGGCCTATAAGAATGTTCTCAAAAATAAGGAAATTACCGAAAAAGTTGGAAGTCCTGTAAAATGCCCTTATACTGAGGATGATTTTTCATCTCTTAAACTTTCCATGTCAGAATCCTTAGTGCTCCTTGAAGCGGATATGCCGAAGAAATTCAATGAAGACGGTACGGCATCAAGTCTTTTTATCATTCATGATACTGAGAAGAATATTTATGCATATTACGGGCTGGTAAAGCATGGTCAGGAGGATCTGCTTGTAAGGATGTATGAGTCCGGCGGACAAAAGCCTCATATATTTCCGGCCCCGAAAGAGGGCAATGAGATAAATGCTGTAATGAATGATTATCAGGGAGAAAATAAATGAAGATAATACTCGCATCTGCATCTCCGCGAAGGCTTGAGATATTAAGACAGATAGGCCTGGAATTTGAAATAATCCCGGGAAATATTGAAGAAAAAAGTGCATTTACAGAACCGGGAGCCTACGTAGAAGAAGTTTCCAAAGAAAAAGCTTTATCTGCCGCATCCGGGATCAGCGAGGACGCATTTATCATCGGGGCTGATACCATAGTATGTCTGGATGGCAGGCTGATGGGAAAGCCTGAGGACCGCGATGATGCCTTTAACATGATAAGAGCCCTGTCGGGCAGGACTCATCAGGTCTATACAGGGGTAACACTTGTAAAAAAGGTGACCTCACGCGAAGAGGCCGGGATCGTAAGGACTTTTCATGAGAAGACAGACGTTAGTGTGTCTCTCATGGATGACGACCAGATCGAAAGTTATCTCGATAAAGGCGAATACGCTGACAAGGCGGGTGCATATGGCATCCAGGGCGCTTTTGCGGCATTTGTGGAATCTATTAACGGTGACTATTACAATGTGGTCGGTCTGCCTGCTGCCAGGCTCGTAAAAGAATTGAAGGTGCTTGGACTTAAAATCTGATAAAGCTTTTGTGCCTTTCCCTGTAATTTTATTGACAGCCATAATTATAAAGGCTGCTCCCATCACTGTCTTAAGACAGTGGAAGGAGCAGCCTTATTAATTGTAAAATGATCTGCAGAAATTACTGTATTAAAATATTACTATTAATGTATCACCTGATATATCACTCAATACATCACTCAACGGTGACACTCTTTGCAAGGTTCCTCGGCTGGTCGACATTAAGACCCTTTGCGTATGATGTGTAATAAGCAAGCAACTGTACCATCACAGCGGAGCCGAATGGGGTAAAGATGTCGTCGATCTTCGGAAGGGTAAGTACGTGATCGCTGAGTGACGCCTTTATATCGGCGTCTTCATTCGTGATGAGAATAACATAAGCACCTCTTGACCTTACCTCTACAACATTTGAGATCATCTTGCCGAACACGTCCCTCTGTGTAGCAAGAGCAACAACAGGAACATTATCTGTGATAAGCGATATGGTGCCGTGCTTGAGTTCGCCTGCCGCATAGGCCTCAGAGTGGATATAGCTGATCTCCTTGAGCTTGAGTGAACCTTCACATGACAGAGCATAGTCAAGTCCGCGGCCGATAAAGAATACGCTCGGAACCTTTACAAGATCCTGGGCTATGGACTCTATAGCCTTGTCTGCGGTCATAATATGTGCAGTATAATCAGGTATGTTAATAAGCTCTTTTGTAAGCTCCCTTATCCTGTCCTCGGAAGCTTTATGGCTTATGAGAGCGATTCTGAATGCGATCAGGTACATAACTGACATCTGTACCATGAATGCCTTTGTAGAAGCCACTGCGATCTCAGGGCCTGCGTGTGTATAAAGAACATAGTCTGATTCACGCGCGATCGATGAACCTTTTACGTTAACGACTCCAAGCGTCCTGGAGCCCTTTTCACGGGCAAGCTTAAGAGCAGCAAGAGTATCGGCTGTTTCACCGGATTGAGATATGATGATCGTCAATGTATGCTCATCGATGATCGGATCTTTATAACGGAACTCAGAGGCTATCTCGCAATTGACCGGGATCCTTGTAAGCTTTTCTATGATGCTCTTGCCGATAAGACCGGCATGCCATGCTGTACCGCAGGCAGCAATAGTGATATTTGTAACACCTTCAAATATTGAATCCGGAACGTTATCAGTAGAAAAGTCAGGAAGACCGTCCTTTATTCTTGGCATTATCGTATTCTTAAGTGATTCAGGCTCCTCGTGGATCTCCTTGAGCATGAAATACTTGTAGCCGCCCTTCCTGGCAGCGGTCATATCCCAGCTTACATGGAGCATATCGGGTTCGATGACTTTTTCCTGAAGGTCAGTAAGAGTGATGGTATCAGGCGTGAGCTCCGCAATGTGATGCTCAGGGACTACAAAGTAATCCTTTGTATATTTTATGGTTGCTGTAACGTCAGAAGCAACAATGGAGCCGTTGTCGAAGTTCGCCGCAACGAGCGGGCTTCCGTTTCTTATAGCATATATCTTTCCAGGAAATTCATCGAACATGATACAGAAGGCATAAGAACCTGTAAGCTTCTTTATCGCTTTCCTTATAGCTGAAAGAGGATTTCCGTCATAGCAGTCATCTATGATCATAGCTGCGATCTCTGTATCTGTTTCGGATACAGGCTTTTTGCCCTTATTTGCAAGCTCATCGGCTAATTGCTGAAAATTCTCAATGATACCGTTGTGGATAAGGGTAACGTGTCCGAAACGGTGAGGATGCGCATTTACCTCAGTAACTCCTCCATGAGTTGCCCATCTTGTGTGTCCTATACCGCATGTAGTCACATCTGCCTTATGGGAAGCCTCGATCTTATCAGCAAGGTCCTGTACCTTACCTACGGTCTTGACGATCTGTGTCCCGCCCTCAGTGAGATAAGCCATTCCTGCGCTGTCATAGCCCCTGTATTCAAGGGACCTTAAGCCTTCGATTATGACTTCCTTAGCATTGATAGTACCTGTAAATCCTATGATTCCGCACATAATTCCGTATCCTTTCTGTATTTGTCTTTTTTAATTATGCTTTATATTTATTATTATGGGTAAATTCTCTTTTGTTTCCTGCAATTGCGTATTTCATGCTATTCATCTTTCTTTTCGCCGTAGCTGTTGTCAATGATATTCTCAATGAGATTTTTCTTAACTGATATATCGAAGCTCAGCATGCAGACAAACATGAACTTTTCAAGCTCCTCGCGCTCTGCGCCTTGAGGAAGATCATCAAATGACTCAATGGAAGAACGGATCTTATTGATCATGTCCTTTACCTGGCTGTTCATATTGCTGGATGCAAGGTCAACTACCCTTGAATATATTTCCTTAAGACTTATATCTCCCTTGTCACCGAGATAATTTTCCTCAATAGGACCAAGAATAGTACTGATATCGCCTATTGAAAGGAAATTCTTCAGGTAATAAATAAAAAGCAGAAGTACAAGATGATCTGAAGAATACTTTTTCTTCTGAGGGGGCGGCAGAATATCGTTCTTTGTATAATTATTGATCATGGTCTTTGTCAGGATCTTATCGTCTTTGAATCTTTTTGACGATTCAAGATGTGTATCCATGAATGTAGTTACCTGATCCATATAAAGGTCTATATCAGGTATTTCTTCAGGAACTACATAATCAATATTCCTTAAGCTCCTTAAGAGCTTATATATCTCCTTCTTCATGCGCTGGTTGAGATCGGCGTCAGCGCCTTCGCCTTTTGAAATCAGCCGCTTAAGCTTCTCTTTTTCCATAGCTGAGTTATTAGGATCTGACTTATCATTAGATACGATTTTCTTTTTATTTTCCGCCATTGTTCGTCTCTTTTCATAAAATGATGTTTTGACAATGAAGTTTTCTATATTTATTGGATACTTAAGCTGCCCTCTCTGATAGAGAAAGATAATGTATCAGCCTGCTGATGGAGCTTTTCTTTAAAAGAGAAAGATCATGCACCAGCCTGTATCAGCCTGTTAATGAACGATTACTCCGTAATTATACTGTAAAAAATGCTTAAAAACAAGGAAAGAGTAAAGAGAACTGATAATCTTTCCATAGAGTCAGACTATTCCAGGCCAGATGGCCCGGATGATAATGCAGAAAGCTTTTTCTTAAGACTTCATAAAAGTTTAATTTACCGAATTTTAAAGATATTTTATTGTAAATTGAAATGAATCCAATTATTTCAAGATAAATCAACATAAATACGGTTGCATATCCCAGTGAAATGAAATATATTATTACCATAGTTAGCACTCAAAGAGAATGAGTGCTAATAAAATCAGAATATCAAGAGATGCAAATATAAACGTCTGGCATCTCTGTTCATGAAAAAGGAGGAATATGTCATGAAGTTAGTACCATTAGGTGACAGAGTTGTATTAAAACAGTTAGAGGCTGAGGAGAAGACAAAGTCAGGTATCGTACTTCCTGAGAAGTCACAGGAGAAGCCGCAGGAAGCTTTAGTTGTAGCCGTAGGTCCTGGCGGGGTCATTGACGGCAAGGAAGTAAAGATGCAGGTTGCTGAGGGCGACAAGGTCATCTATTCTAAATATGCAGGAACAGATGTTAAGCTTGAGGATGAGAAGTTCATCATCGTAAAGCAGAGCGATATTCTTGCAAAGGTTCAGTAATATATAGGAACAGGTAATGAATACTTTACTTTCTGTTCTTTAAGATCATCTTCTTTGTATTTACAAAATATATAAGAAACAAGAATTAAAACGGAGGAATTAAGTAATTATGGCAAAGGATATTAAATTTGGTGTAGACGCAAGAAAGGCACTTGAAGCCGGCGTTGACAAGCTTGCAGATACAGTTAAGGTAACACTTGGACCTAAGGGAAGAAATGTAGTTCTTGATAAGAGCTATGGAACACCGGTCATCACAAACGATGGTGTTACTATTGCTAAGGACATCGAGCTTAAGGATGAGTTCGAGAACATGGGAGCACAGCTCGTTAAGGAAGTTGCTACAAAAACAAATGATGTAGCAGGTGATGGTACCACAACAGCTACAGTACTTGCTCAGGCAATGATCAAGGAAGGTATGAGAAACATAGCTGCAGGCGCCAATGCCATCATACTGAGAAAAGGTATGAAGAAGGCTACAGATAAGGCTGTTGAGTCTATCGAGGCTATGAGCCAGAAGGTATCAGGCAAGGATCAGATCGCAAGAGTTGCTGCTATCTCAGCTGAGGATGATGAAGTCGGTCAGCTTGTTGCCGATGCCATGGAGAAGGTTTCCAACGATGGCGTTATCACTATCGAAGAGTCCAAGACTATGAAGACTGAGCTTGATCTTGTAGAAGGCATGCAGTTCGACCGCGGCTATGTATCAGCTTACATGTGCTCAGATATGGATAAGATGGAAGCAAATCTTGAGAATCCGTATATCCTCATTACTGATAAGAAGATCTCTAATATAAATGATATACTTCCTCTTCTTGAGAAGATCGTACAGAGCGGCAGATCACTTTTAATAATCGCTGAAGACGTTGAGGGCGAAGCACTTACAACACTCGTTCTCAATAAGCTCAGAGGAACATTCAATGTTGTTGCAGTAAAGGCACCGGGCTATGGCGACAGAAGAAAAGAAATGCTTCAGGATATCGCTATTCTTACAGGTGGTACAGTTATTTCTGAAGAGGTTGGTCTTGAGCTTAAGGATGCTGATCTTGATCAGCTCGGTACTGCAAAGTCAGTTAAGGTTAAGAAAGAAAATACTGTCATCGTTGACGGTGAGGGCGATAAGAAGGCAATTGAAGACAGGATCGCCCAGATAAAGGCTCAGATAAAGGAGACAACATCTGACTTCGATAAGGAGAAGCTTCAGGAGCGTCTTGCAAAGCTTGCAGGCGGCGTTGCAGTTATCCGCGTAGGTGCTGCTACTGAGACGGAGATGAAGGAAGCCAAGTATAGAATGGAAGATGCACTCGCAGCTACACGTGCAGCTGTTGAAGAAGGCATCGTTGGCGGCGGCGGATCAGCTTACATCCATGCTGCAAAGGATGTTACTTCTCTTGTTGATACACTTGAAGGTGATGAGAAGACAGGTGCTAAGATCATACTCAAGGCACTTGAAGCTCCTCTTTACACTATCGCTGACAATGCCGGACTTGAAGGCAGCGTTATCGTAAATAAGGTTAAGGAATCAGAAGAAGGCATTGGCTTCAACGCAGTAACAGAGAAGTATGAGAAGATGATCGAATCCGGAATCGTAGATCCTGCAAAGGTTACAAGATCAGCTCTTCAGAATGCAACAAGCGTTGCTTCTTCACTTCTTACAACAGAGTCAGCAGTAGCTACAATTAAGGAGCCAGCACCACCTGTACCGGCAGGAGCAGGTAATCCTGGAATGGGTATGATGTAATGTTTGATCAGACAAGTTCTTATTCAGAAACTGTTGTCAAGGGATCCATCAGGGGCAGGGATAAGTCTATGAGGGTTTTCCTGATCGCCCTTATGGTGATCCTTATGGTATTTGTCATATTCCTCGGCCTTATTATGAAAGGTCTGGGGACATTGATAATCGCAATAGGTGTCATAGCTGATATTGTAATATACAATTTCCTTCCGGGCACTTCAGTTGATTTTGAGTATGTGTTCGTGGAAGGTGACATAAGCTTTGATAAGGTATCAAATGGAGAAAAGCGTAAGACCGTAGTAAAGACATCTATGGAGAATGTTGAGCTTGTGGCGCCGGAAGGTTCAGATTACCTTGCCGACTTCAAAAACGTACCGATGCTTTATGACTTCAGATCTACTGACAAGCAGGCGAAGAACTATGTTATGATAACAAAGCTCGAAAAGGGCAATGCGGGCATACTCTTTACACCTGATGAGAAGCTCTTCCAGAACATGGAGTTCAGAAAGAAGTCAGTTGTAAAGCGGGGCGAAGTTACCAGGTACGATGCAGCCCATAGAGACGGCGAACCAAAAGATATCGATGTAACGCTTTTTCAGGAAGGCTTCGACAAGCCCGGAGAATCAAGCCCTTCAGGTCAGGCATCATCAGATGACACTGATGTGAACTGAAATCTTAATTAATTGATCTTATGCCAGTATCTTAAGCAATTTAAGATACTGGCTTTTTATATTATCATCAGCTTCTTTATTTTTAATAGCACTTTGTGGTCAGATAATGCTTATAGACACGCTTTCGCTCACTTCTTCACGCAGCGCTTCTAACCTCAGACTCCTTACGGTCGTCTTCGCTAAGAAGCGGCATTCAGAATGGTCTATAAGCATTATCTGACCATCAAAGTGCTTTTTATATTTAGTGAGGCTTATGATACAAAAACCAGCTTTTCAGAGTATGCAGGTTTGAGCTGCAAGCACGGAGACTAAACAGTATTGCTTACAGCTAATCCCTGCAAACCGTAGGGGAAAAAGTCGGAAATGTTCGATATGGTATATTTTATTAATATTTAAGAATTAAGTTTTAGATAAAGCTCCTTGATATTGAGGAATTTTTGATATAAGATACTATCATTACATTCAAAAGCAGAAAAACAGGAGGAAACAATAATGGCTGAGATCATTGGCGAAGGAATTACGTTTGATGATGTCCTTTTAGTACCGCAATATTCAGAGGTACTTCCAAATCAGATATCACTTAAGACACATCTTACAAAATCAATTCAATTGAATATTCCTATGATGAGTGCGGGCATGGATACCGTAACTGAGCACAGGATGGCAATCGCCATGGCAAGACAGGGCGGCATAGGCATCATTCACAAGAATATGTCTATAGAGGCACAGGCAGATGAAGTAGATAAGGTCAAGAGGTCAGAGAACGGTGTAATCACTGATCCGTTCTATCTTTCACCAGACAATACTCTGGAGGATGCTGACAAGCTCATGGCCAAGTTCAGGATCTCAGGCGTTCCTATTACTGAGAATAATAAACTCGTTGGTATCATTACCAACCGTGACTTGAAGTTCGAGACAAACTACAACAGGCCAATCAAGGAGTGCATGACAAAACTTGAGGATGGACTTGTTACGGCAGAAGAGGGCATTACCCTTGATGAGGCAAAGAAAGTCCTTGCTTCAGCAAGGAAGGAAAAGCTTCCTATCGTTGATAAGGAAGGCAACCTTAAGGGTCTCATCACTATCAAGGATATCGAGAAGCAGATACAGTATCCTAATTCAGCAAAGGATTCACAGGGAAGGCTCCTATGCGGAGCTGCTGTTGGTATTACCGCCAATATATATGACAGAGTAGATGCACTTGTAAAGAGAAAGGTAGACTGTATCGTTATCGATACAGCTCACGGTCACTCTGCAAATGTACTTCGTGTAGTAAAGGAAGTAAGAAGCGCTTATCCTGATATCCAGATCATTGCCGGCAATGTTGCTACAGCAGAAGGCACCAAGGCTCTTATCGATGCAGGAGTTAATTGCGTAAAGGTAGGTATCGGACCAGGATCTATCTGTACAACACGTGTTGTTGCAGGTATCGGTGTTCCTCAGCTCACAGCCATCATGGATTCTTATGCAGTTGCCAAAGAGTATGGTATTCCGATCATAGCTGACGGCGGTATCAAGTATTCCGGAGATCTTACAAAGGCTCTTGCAGCCGGCGCAAACGTATGTATGATGGGCTCGATGTTCGCAGGCTGCGATGAGGCACCTGGTGAATTCGAGCTTTACCAGGGAAGAAAATTCAAGGTATACCGCGGCATGGGTTCTATCGCGGCTATGGAAAATGGTTCTAAGGACCGTTATTTCCAGGAAGGTGCCAAGAAGCTCGTACCTGAAGGCGTTGAAGGAAGAGTAGCTTACAAGGGCACTCTTGAGGATACGGTATTCCAGCTTGTAGGCGGTATCAGATCAGGTATGGGATATTGCGGAGCAAAGGATATTGCCACGCTTCATGATAAGGCAAGGTTCGTGAAGATGACCAGTGCAGCTCTTCGCGAGAGCCATCCGCATGACATTCATATTACAAAGGAAGCTCCAAACTATTCTATCGAAGACAAGATCTGATCTGTTGAAGAAAGAATCGATGGGATCCATCGAAGAAAGACAAGATCTGATCTGTCAGGGAAAGGATCGAACGGCTCCATCGAAGAAAGAATTGAACTGATCTGTCAAAGACTGTATCCGATCAGAGAAATATATCTATGAATAAGAATAACGATTCTATCATTAAAAGGATCGCATCGGGCAGGAAGCTTACCAAAAAGCAGAAGAAGCTGTTAAAAAAGTATATTTCCATAATAGTGGTCAGTGCATTTATTGCCCTGGCCATTATTTGTCTGGTGTTTTCCTATTTTAAAAGACATAAAGAGCATATTGCCGAGGTGAAGGCTGAGAGAGAGGCTTATATTGAGGATATCAGACCTGAAATAGAACAGGAGCTCCTTACTCCCAATAAAAATTCACGAAGTGAGAAACCATTGACAGAGATCAGGGGCGTGGTCATACACTATACGGCTAATCCCGGTACAGATGCTCAGGCAAACAGGGATTATTTTGAAAGCCGCAAGGATGCCCCCGACAAAATAGAGAATAAGGTCAGCAGCCACTTTATCATAGGCCTTCACGGAAATATCATCCAGTGCATACCTCTGACGGAAATAGCATATGCATCCAATGAACGCAACAAAGACACGATTTCCATCGAGTGCTGCATACCGGGAAGTTCGGGCAGGTTCAATAAAGATACCTATAATGCGCTTCTGGATCTTGTTTCATGGCTGGTCGTCAGGTATGACATCAGTGAAGACCAGATCATAAGGCACTATGATGTAACCGGCAAGCTCTGTCCGAAGTTCTATGTAAAGCATCCGGAAAAGTGGGAGACCTTAAAGTCTGATATTATGGACAAAGTGCAGTCTATCAGGGACGATATCGAGGCAAAATATCCTTATTGATAAATAGCATGCTTTCGCTTAAGAAGCCTTATTCATAACGAATATGCGCTTAAGAAGCTTTATTCATAACGAATATGCGCTTAAGAAGCTTTATTCATAACGGACATGCGACAAGAAAAGCCTATAGATACGGCTTTTGAAGAAGTTTATAGTAATAAAAAAAGACGGATTTTCGTAATGTAGAAATCACGTCTTTTTTTTATGTCCGGTTTAGTGCAATTTTCACAAGAAGTTGTATGAAATTTTGTAGGAAGTGCACCAAAATACGATTGCATACAATTTAAATCTTTGTGCATTCCGTCAATTGATTTTTCGAGGTTAAGTTTTTATACTCGGCATTATTCTGAATTAAAAGGCAAAATCCACTTTGGAAGGAGATCGTTTTTCATAGAAGGTAAGACTTCGATCTATTTTTATTTCAATATCTTTCTTGTGATAAGTCTTTTGCTGGCGGGACTTGCAGTATTCCTCTTCAGTATTAAGACAGACATCTGCGGGAATGTGACCTGCAGTACTGACAGAATTATTTATACGGGAAGCTTTACGGCATTTGATGGAGCTAAGGTCTCATCTGAGGGTGATACATCATATTCTAATGAACAGGACGATAATAAGGTTTCAGCTTCATCATCGGAAAATATTCATAAAAAGAAAACTGTCAACGGGCAGGTAAAAAATAATAAGAAAAATAAGAAAAAGAAAAATATAAACAACAACAAGAACAAAAACAAGGGAAAACCGACGAAAAAAACCGGCAGAAATCCGACTATAACGCGCGATAGTATCGTATTCCGGCTTACATCAGAAAAAGGTAAAAGAAAGGCAATCATTATAAATATTAAAGGTACTGATGAGGTCGAGGTCCCGGATCACTTATATTACAGGGGACATGAGTATAAGGTAATCGTATGATCACCGGCAATGTAAGACGTTTTTTTCAGAGCGATCTGCTCAGGCGGAATAAATGATGCTTAGGTTTTTATACGGATCTCGAGAGGAGAAAGGAGACTTAAAGAAATGGAAAAAAGCAGATATATTTTGACTTGTCATGTCAGGAGAATGATAAATGGCAATGGCAGAGGGGATTCTTTTTTTAGCAGAATGTCAGTGGTATTTCTTGCCGCATTGATAATACTTGCGGAGATCAATGCCTGCCCGGCTGCTTCTGCAAAGACTTTTGGAGGAAGCCGGCAGCAAAAGATCATGCTGATGAGCAGCATCAGCTATGACGCAGAAAAAAAGGAGACTTATAACGTTACAGATTCTATAACTATCATAAAAGAGATAAAAGAGGGCAGGACTTATAAACCAAGAAAGTCAATGCGGAGAAACGGACACAAATATATACTTTCAGACGTTTCAGTCAATGAAAAGGTATTTGTTCCCGAACATATGCAGAATGCGGTCAAATTCAAGGATTACAAGACGCTTAGAGGGGCAGAGCGCGCTAAGGATACCATGTCCGCAAGTGTGAGAGAT
The DNA here is from genome assembly GCA_036343175.1 of Lachnospiraceae bacterium. GTDB lineage: Bacteria > Bacillota > Clostridia > Lachnospirales > Lachnospiraceae > JAEEJA01. Next base: position 40,986 of record JAZASR010000005.1, on the reverse strand, counting down.
CCTTATACCGGAAAAAGAGTTAAAGTAACTGTCCATAAGACTCATGTAGGCAAAGTATATTTTGATGCCGATGGAAAAAGGTTTGCAGAAGGTAAGGAGATCTACAGGGTATATTATGACGGCAATAAGAAGATAGATGAGGTGCGCGGAAGTGAATACAGGCTCACCTACGAATATACAGAAGATAAATGATATAAAGGAGGAAATGATATGAAGCTTAACCGTAGATTTAAAAATATACTGACACTTTTTCTGAGCCTGTGCATGTTATTCACATCGGTCCCTGCAAATGCATCGGAGATCGGATATAAAGCAGATGGCATAGGGAAAGTATCGTTTGATCATATATATGGGAACACAGATGTTTCAGGGATCAATACAAATGAACTCTTTGTCAGGGTAAGACCAGATACTTTCAGGAAGTTCTTTGCAGGTGCTGATCAGATCTTTACCCCGAATACCAGAATAACCGCCCATTATGATGATGTATATATATTGTCATGCGATTCAAAAGAAGAGGCAAGGTCTGTCTACTCTTATTATAAGGATAAGGTTGATTATATATCTGACCTTTCGGATATAGTGACTCTGGCTGGAAATGATGGCGGAGAAGCAGCTGCCACTGCGTCAGTTGTATCTATGTCTTCACTTAGTGATGAAGATACCGTGGATATTAATACTAAGGCTGTGGATACTGAGACTTTTAAAGATGAGACTGTGGATGCTGAGGCTTTTGAAGCTGAGATATCCGATGATACTGCGGCTGAGATCTCGGATGATACTTTATCTGAAGCAGACTCCGATGTATCTGAAGCAGGCTCTGAAGTATCTGAAGGAGGCTCTGGTAATGCAGTGGAAAATATCAGGACCATCGCCGGTGAACTTAAAAACGATGAAAAGACAGATGATATTGATTATTCTGACTATATCGCTGTTATCGACTCAGGCGTAAGTCCATCGCAGATGAGCGAGAGTGCAGTTATTACATCTGTATCGGTCATAGATGATGATCCTCTGGATAAGGTCGGTCACGGTTCCCAAATGATAGATTTCATAAGGGAAGAAGACCCTGATGCAAAGATCTTATCCATCAAGGCATTCGATAATAATACGGCTAACGCTTCAGACATATACGCTGCCATGCAGGTAGCGATAAAGGCTGATGTAAAAGTGATCAACCTTTCATTTTCCGGTCTGAAGACGAAAGATACACAGCCCGTTATTGATGTGATCAACGAGGCAGTTAAGAAGGGGATCATAGTGATCGGAGCTGCCGGAAATCTGCATGACTCCGCAAAGAAGTATGTTGCCGGCTGTATTGAAGATGTCATAAGCGTCGGTGCCCTGAATCCAGATATGACACTTAAGAAGAACTCTAACTTCGATGCGGATATGTATGTGGCTGCAGACTCCACCTCTGAAGCAGCTGCAAGATATACGGGCATCTATACTTCAGGAAAAAAGTCTGATATTGCAAGTGCCGGATACAGAGATTACACGGAGAACCTGGATGACCAGGAAAAGCCACTTGGAAAGCCTGTTACAGACTCTTCTGTGAGATTCATGGTAAAGTATCTTTATGTGGATAAAAATGAGATCGGTTCGAATGCATCTATTGATGATATGTGGCTGAACAGCCCTGATGCCGTGCTTTTCCAGACTGAAGACTATCCTCTTATCTATGAAGATAATGGGAAATTATGTTTCTATGCTGATATCCCATACAGAAATGGCCTTGCATCCACAAATATCACTGATTACTGCTTTGCAAATGCCAATCTCAATGGTGAAGTTATTACAAAGGGCGCAGACTTTAATATTAAGGATCATATAGCAACAGTAGATAAAGATGCTTTCAGCAACAAGGAATTTGCTGATGGTCAGCTTCAGGTTATGATCCCTGTTGATCCTTATAAGCTTTCTGAGCATATTGACCTTGACATATATAATGAAAATGAAGAGCTTTTATATAAAGATACATTAAAGATCGATGATATTTTCAATGAAGATGACCTTATATTAAGGGGCCTTAGATCAGATATTAAGGAGGTAAGAGTCAACTACAATAAGGTCTCTGAGTCTCTTATCGAACGGTCCGGATACAGGGATAAAGAATCATCCAATGATAATATTAAAGATTCTGAATTGCCTGTCAAAGAGATTCTCAAAGCACCTTCAAAAGAGCAGAATACTTCATATACAATTAAATTAAGTGAATATAACCAGTTCCTTGCATCAGTGTATAATGTTTCAATTATTCTCGAAACTGAAGATGTATTCTCACTTAATGCAGCTGAAATAGTTGAAGACTGGAAGAGTAATAAACTTCGTGAATTTGACCTTGGTCAGCAGTCCAATCCAACCGGATTTCCATTTGATCTTCACAGCATGTCATCAGCTACAATAACCGAATATGGTATTAACTATTCTGATTTTGTAAAGAAACATAATTCTGATAACGGATATCACCCGTATGGCGATGAGAACGGGATATTTGCAAATTACGATAAAGACTGCACAACTCCATATTATTGGCTTGAAAATGATAATAAGGATAATGATGGCAATTATATTGCCAAGCCGGGTAAACAAAATGACGGAACCGTACGCGAGGAAATATCAGTAACTAACAACCAGTGGTATCTTGTCATACCCCAGGGAACGATCTTTGGGGGATATCCAAAAAAGAATCTTATATTGCCGGCAGCCTGCGGACATACCTCAAAGGATGTGGGTACAGGAAGCGGCCCTATGAAAGCCTTTTTTAAAGTAATGAAGGTCGACAAAGGCACTAAACAGGCATTAATAAGAGTAAGGACAGAGCATGCTATCAGTGGGACGGGAACCAAAGGCCTGACTCAGGAAGGTGTTGCAACCTTCAGGGTCAAGTGGTCGAATGCTACAAACACTCCATCATTGACACCATCGATAACGCCACCGACGACTCCGACGCCAACACCGACGCCAACACCGACCTCAACACCCCAGACACCTGTGAATTACAGGATCAGCCTGCATAAAGCTATGGATGCTAGCGGTATTCCGGAAGATGGAATTTCAGGAGATGGAAACTGCGCATTTTACGACTATAGTACTCTTAATGATGACCCGGATTTTTCCGGGATAGCATCTCGTATGGATATAAGGGATTCTATCCGGACTATTGATAATACTACGGAAGAAAGAAAAGGATTTATTGAATGCGGTCGTTTTGGTGATTCTGATATTTCTGCTGCAAGCCATGGAGAATCATATAGGTCCAGGAATGTAAAATCCTTAAATGGTGAATATTATGGAAATATAAATCCATATTTCAATTATTATATAAAAGCAGACGATCATGATCTTAATCATTTTGGCGAAGCGTCAAAGATCGATTTTTCCGGTGATTGGACCAGCCCTCTGATGGGAGATGATAAGGAAAAATTATCATCATTCCAGTCATATTTAAAGATCAGCAGGGGATGGATCAAATGCAGATCTGATGAACTTGAAGCCTTTAATCGCATTCCTGATCTATCCGCTGATGATATAGAAAGTTTTAAGAAAAGTGTTAACAGGTCTCCTGCATTAAGCAAAAAATTTAAGGAGAGAGTTAATGATATAAATATTGAAGATATCATGTATCTCCCGCCGGATAACTATTCCTTCGAGGGAACTGATTTTATTCAATATATAAATGAAAAAAACAATAGTGAGTATTATATAAATCCTTTTACAAAGCAGTGTTCAAAGGTGGTTGGTGATGAAAATCACAGTTATATTAATGGAGCAGACTGCATATATATTCCATGCGGATTGAACCTGGTGAACGGCATATATTTTTATTCCTGTAAATTTTCAGGTGTAAATAAAACACCAACAGTCGTATTGAGCAATGTTGCTTCAATGCAGATTGAAAGAAGCATCTATAATATAAAAGATTTTTCTGTTTCAGGGGCTGTTTACGGGCTTTATGACTTATACGATGAAGCAAAGAATGCTGCAAATGATAATCCGGGTAATTTTCTTGAAAAGCTTACAACCGATAATAACGGAAATGCCGTTTCGGCAAATAGCTATGATAGAGATAAGACCTTATATTTAAAAGAACTGTCTGCGCCTGAAGGGTTTGCTGTTAATAGTGAAGTTATTACAGTTACTGCGCCAACCGATAATTATTCAGCTTATGCCTGTGTATCTACTTCTGATACAACTATTCACGGGACCTATACCTGGTACAAGAAGAAATACTGGTCAGGAGCTGATGATATTTATAAAGATGCAAAGGATGAGAGCGGTGCAGAATTTATTTATTACAGGCTGCCTTCATCTGATGCGAAAAAGGCCTTCTCTTTAGAAGACTACAATAGATGTCAGGATGACTGCAAGGGAAAGGCAGTATCTGATGCAAAGGGAATATGTACTACAAAGGATCTGGTCTATGGAACATATCTTGTCCACCAGACGCTTTCCACTGAGACATATGATACAGACGATTTCACTTTTTCGATCGTACATAACGGGGAAAATAATGATAAAGCAGGCCTGAATACACAGAATAAGACACAATATAATCAGATCTATGATGCTTATATCAGGCTCATCAAGAAGGATCAGCAGACAAACCGCACAGTTCTTAAAGCCGGAAATACCTATAAGATCTATAAAAAGGTCACTGATGCCGGCACAGAAGATTACGGAAAGGAAATTCCTGTTTCATTCACAGATGCTGATGGAAATGTACATGATACATTTACTACAGATGAAAATGGTGAGATGAGAACATTCAAGCCTCTTACGTCAGGTACCTACAGACTGGAAGAGATCCATTCCGCCAGAGGATATTATATCAATCCGAATGATCAGGTATTTGTAATAAGTGAGAACGGCAATGAAGCTAAAATGCCGGAAAAGTATACATATGAGAAGAACGCGGATGGTTCGGTCACTGTAAAGACCGGCGATTCATGGAGCTTTACAACAGAAATACCAGTCGAGACCGATCTTAAGGACCCTGAAGGCAGGATCATCGGTAAGGTAAGACATGTGACCGTAACTCTTGAATATCCTAATCCTGAAGTCAGGGCACGCATAAATATTCAGAAATATGGTGAGGAACTTGCAGGATGGGACCCTGACAGGCATGAATTCATATATAAAAACGTACCTCTGACCGGAGCTTACTTTGCCATATATGCTGATGGCGATATAGTGACCCCGGACGGACAGACCGATCCTGAGACAGGCAGACCATACACCTGGTTTAAGGACGGTGCTACTGCTGCGTCCATCATATCAGGGCAGGAAGTTGATTTCATGAACAGCTGCAATGGAATATGCGGGTACAGCAAGGACACCGACGGAACCTTACATCTGACACTGCCGCTTGGAAATTACAGGGTCGTTGAGCTTAAGGCTCCGGATGGATATATTCTTCCTGAGGTCAATGAATGGAAGCTTTCTTTCACCGATAAGGATGGTTCTTCAGAAGAGGTATTGACTGATAACATATCACTTCTTGACGATAATGGTACATTAGCAGTCACAAACTTTAGGACAGTATCTCATATTAAGCTTCAGAAGAAGGACAGGGATACAAATGAGGCTGTTGCCGGCGCGGTATTTGATCTCTGTACTGCGGATGATATCTATAATTACCGCGGCATGAAGATCGTTTCCAAAGGAACAGTATTAAAGAGCTTTGTGACGGATAAAGAAGGCCTCATCGATACTTCGATGCGCCTGCCTGATAACAGCATAGCGAGCAGCGCCGCAGTAAATACCGGCAGGTATTACTTTACTGAGAGGTCTGTATCAGACAGCTATTACAGGAGTGATGTTCCGGTAAGCTTTACGCAGAAGTATATAGATCAGAGAACAGGGACGCTCACATCTGACGCAGTGGTACTTGAACAGCAGACTAAAGCTTTTATATCAAAGACCAATATTACAGGCGATGAAGAGGTAAATGGCGCTCATCTGAAGATCACTGATAAGGATGGACGTGAAATAATATCCTGGATAACAGGAGATAAGAACTCTGTAAAGATCAGCGTCGATCAGAACGGAACCTCAGATAATATTTCCACTGATGCCTCTGTTAACGGTAATTCCGGACTTTATGCAAATCTTACGTATGATTTCGATGAAAACGGAGATCTTATGATAAAGGGACTTCTTCATGACATGGATTATACGCTTACAGAAGTAAGACCTGCAGATGGATATGTGACGGCCGAGTCGATCATATTCAGACTGAAGGGAGTTCAGAATGATGCGGCCGGTCAACAGGATGCAGAGGCTTCTGTTACAAATGCAGACAGCGGGAAAGAACCGGGACTTTTAAGGACTATCGTCTCAATTAAGAATGCTGACGGGTCATATACTGATATGGATAGTGACCGTGTGGTCATGAAGGATGAGCAGACACATGTCCGCTTCATAAAGATCGATAAGGAGACCGGTCAGGCTCTTAAAGGGGCTGTGTTTGAGGTCACCGATGCTGATGGAAATGTCATTAAGAAATTTACGACTGCTGACGATGAAATGATGTTTGACGGACTGTTCATAGCCGGTCAGATCTATATTTTTAAGGAAGTGAAGGCCCCTGAAGGATATATGAAGGCAAAGGACACAGCTTTTAAGGTGCAGGATACAGGTGAGGTACAGACCATAACTGTAAAGGATGCGAAAAAGCTTGTACTGGCTGAGTCTTCAGGAAAAGCTTCCATGGGAGGTAAGGTCCCGCAGACCGGAGGTATTACTTTTCTTATGATGCTTTCTATTATCTTTATTCTTCTTACCCTGGCTCTGATCGTATCAGGCGGAGCGCTTATCCTGCAGAAAAGGAAAGATAAGGATGAAGAAAAAGAACAGCAATAAAGGTGCGATACTCTTTGCTTTTGTATGTATATTTTCAATTCTTGAAGTAATTCTGATAATATGTATGAGCGGGGCTAAAGCTGATGATGAGCATCAGCAGCAGTTCATCAGGGAGATCCGGAAGGAATATTCTTATAATACGGAGAGAAGCGGAATGATTTCAAGCTCTAAAGCTTTTAAGAAAAAGTATCATGATATGGTCGGATGGATAAAGATACCGGATACCTTATTCTCATATCCTGTAATGCAGACCGGGGTCTCAGGTCATCATGAGGAGGATAATGAATACTACCTTCACAGAGATGCCAAAGGCGATTACAGCTTTTATGGCACTCCTTTTCTTGATCACCGCTGCAGTCCGGATTCTAAAAATCTGATAATATACGGTCATAATATCAATGGCAGGAGGTATTTCGGATATCTGCAGAATTTCCGCAATGAAACATTTTTAAGAGACCATCCGTTCTTTTTCTTCACGGATATCCAAAGCGGCATACGGGGTAAGTACAGAATATGTTCAGTCATTGAAACCGATATACATTCACCTGTATATGATTCTGTTGATAAAGGCCCTGATGATTCATTAAGTTATACGCAGGGGAAAGATCATTTCCTGACGCTCTCTACCTGCAGGACTCTGGAAGGACGTGATAAGCGGCTCCTGGTAATAGGAGTGAAAGAATAATGAGCTGATGTTCATAGATCATGTGGCAGTTTTTTTCTATGACAGCAGCTGCAATAAAGACAGGATAACCATGACAGCGTTTCAAAAATAATTGTTGACTTTTTTGCCGGTTTCGTATATGATAATTCGTGCTTATGTGAAAAAAGAAGCTTTCATCTGAAAACTCTTTAATAAACTTAGTAAATAATCTATGTCGGGAGGTGTAACGATGGCAAACATTAAGTCAGCAAAGAAGAGAATTCTTATCGACCAGAGAAATGAAGCTAGAAACAAGGACGTTAAGTCTTCTATCAAGACTTCTGTTAAGAAGGTTAATTCTGCAGTTGAAGCTAATGATAAGGCTGCTGCTGAAGAAGCTCTTAAAGAAGCCAGCATTAAGATTTCAAAGGCCGCTTCTAAGGGAATCCTTAAGAAGGAAACTGCTTCAAGAAAGATTTCCAGACTTTCTGCATCAGTTAACTCTGTCGATTGATCTTATAATGAAACTTACGAAAGCTGCCATTTGTTCTAAAATGGCGGCTTTTTTTTGACCTGTCTGGTAAGGAGGGCTTATCATGAAGAGAAAAGATTATCTTAACTGGGATGAGTATTTTATGGGCATTGCTCTTCTTTCTGCTGAGAGAAGCAAAGACCCGCACACATGCGTCGGGGCTGTAATAGTAGCACCTGATAACAGGATACTATCTGTAGGATACAATGGTATGCCCAGAGGATGTTCGGATGATGAGTTTCCATGGGAAAGGGACGATCCTGATGATATGAAGGATAAATACCTGTATGTATGCCATGCCGAGCTCAATGCCATCCTCAATTATTCCGGAACTTTTCTTACCGGGTCGAGAATATATGTAACACTCTTTCCATGCAATGAATGCACCAAAGCTCTGATCCAGGCAGGCATAAAAGAAATCATTTATTATGATAACAAATATCCTGACACTTCGAGCACAAAGGCATCCATAAAGATGATGGAAGCAGCCGGCGTTACTGTACGAAGGTATGAAAGAGCCAACAGGAATGTGAGTATTGCATTATAACAATATCTGCCAGCACCGGATCTTCCTAAATGTGCTTATATATTGCATATGTATACGATAATGGATTTTAAAATGGAGATAATACTTAATGGATAAGATAGACCAGTCACATATCAGGAACTTCTGTATCATTGCCCATATCGATCATGGCAAGTCAACGCTTGCCGACAGGATCATAGAGAAGACCGGCACACTTACCAGCCGTGAGATGCAGGATCAGGTCCTCGACAATATGGATATTGAGCGTGAGAGGGGTATTACCATCAAGGCTCAGACTGTAAGAATAGTATACAATGCCAGGAATGGTGAGGAGTATGTATTCAACCTCATAGATACTCCCGGTCATGTGGACTTCAATTATGAAGTGTCGAGAAGCCTTGCTGCCTGTGAGGGGGCCATACTGGTCGTAGATGCCAGTCAGGGTGTTGAAGCGCAGACTCTGGCAAATACATATCTGGCAATAGATCATGATCTGGAAATAATGCCGGTCATTAATAAGATAGACCTTCCAAGCGCAGAGCCTGAGAGAGTACGCAAGGAAATAGAAGATGTTATCGGTATCGATGCATCAGAAGCCCCGCTCATATCAGCAAAGATGGGAATCGGTATTGAGGACGTGCTTGAGCAGATCGTAAAGACCATACCTGCGCCGGCAGGTGACCTTAATGCACCTTTAAAGGCTCTTATTTTCGATTCTCTTTATGATTCATATAAGGGTGTTTATGTATTCGTAAGGGTATTTGACGGAAGCCTTAAGGCAGGACAGACTATAAAGATGATGTCGACCGGCAAGACTGCCCAGGTCGTAGAAGTCGGGATATTCGGTGCTGGAAGATTCATACCCACAGATGAGATTTCAGCAGGTATGGTAGGCTATATCACTGCATCCTTAAAGAATGTCCATGATACCCGTGTCGGTGATACAGTCACAATGGCTGATAATCCGACAAAAGAACCTCTCCCGGGCTATAAGCAGGCTCAGCCGATGGTGTATTGCGGTCTTTATCCATCGGATGGAGCTAAGTATCCTGAGCTTCGTGATGCCCTTGAAAAGCTCCAGCTCAATGATGCTGCACTTCAATATGAGCCGGAAACTTCAGCTGCCTTAGGATTTGGCTTCAGATGCGGCTTCCTGGGACTTCTTCACCTCGAAGTGGTACAGGAGAGGCTAGAGAGAGAATTCGATCTTGATCTGATAACTACAGCGCCTGGCGTTATTTATAAAGTCTATAAGACTGACGGCACGGAGCTCGATGTCACCAACCCCTCCAATCTTCCGGATCCTTCAGAGATAGATTATATGGAGGAGCCTGTAGTATCTGCTGAGATCATGGTAACGACGGAATTTGTCGGTGCCATCATGAAGCTCTGCCAGGAGAGGCGCGGGGTATATCAGAAGATGGATTATATCGAGCAGACAAGGGCGGTCCTTTACTATGATCTGCCCCTTAATGAAATAATCTATGATTTCTTTGACGCCCTTAAATCCCGTTCAAGAGGCTATGCAAGCCTTGATTACGAGTTCAAGGAGTACAGGCGTTCTGAACTCGTAAAGCTTGATATCCTGGTAAATAAAGAGAATATTGACGCACTTTCATTTATCCTTCATAAGGATACAGCCTATGAACGCGGAAGAAAGATGTGTGAGAAGCTTAAAGAGGAGATACCTCGTCAGCTTTTCGAGATCCCGATCCAGGCTGCTGTCGGCGGCAAGGTAATTGCCCGTGAGACAGTAAAGGCCATGCGTAAGGATGTCCTTGCAAAGTGCTATGGAGGCGATATCTCCAGGAAGAAGAAGCTTCTGGAAAAGCAGAAGGAAGGCAAGAAGAGGATGAGGCAGTTTGGATCTGTGGAGATACCTCAGTCGGCTTTCCTTAATGTCCTGAAGCTTGACGAGGACAACTGAAATGCTTAAGTGTTATAAGCCTGACGAGGACAGCTGAAATGCTTTTTAAGCAAGGCGGTGAGATCATTAATAATCGGAAACCACTGGCTCTGTATATCCACATTCCTTTCTGTGTCCGTAAATGCCTGTATTGTGACTTCAGGTCATGGGGAGGTTCTAGCCGTGACAGCATGGATGAATATACAGACGTACTGACAAAGGAGATAAGGAGCTGGGGAAAAGAGCTTCATAACAGGTATTTTCTTGATACGGTCTTCATAGGAGGGGGTACCCCTTCCATACTTCCTGCTGAGGATCTTGTGAAGATCGATGAGGCAGTATTCTGTGCATTCCCGGATGCCTGCGACACGGTCCGGGAATACAGCATAGAAGCTAATCCGGGTACTGTTGATGAAAAGAAGGCTGAATATATAAGTCGGACTCATGTGGATCGCGTAAGCATCGGTCTGCAGACCATGAATGAAGACGAATTGAAAATTCTCGGCAGGATCCACAGCAGCGATGATTTCTTAAGAACATATGATTTTTTCAGAAAATGCGGCATTGAAAATATCAATGTAGACATTATGGCAGATATCCCGGATCAGACGGTGGATTCTTACAGACATACCCTTGAAAAGGTCATAAGTCTTAAGCCTGAGCATATTTCATCATACAGCCTCATTGTTGAAGAGGGCACTCCATTCTATCAGATGCATCAGAAAGGAGAACTGCATATTCCCGATGAGGATACAGACCGGTTAATGTATCATATGACAAAGGAGATGCTTGCAGAGGCAGGCTTCCACAGATATGAAATATCAAATTATGCCCTGAATGGATGTGAGTGTATTCACAATAAGCACTACTGGCAGACCGATGACTATCTCGGAGTCGGCTTAAATGCGAGTTCATGCCTTCTGAATATGAGATTCAGAAATGCGGATAATTTCGATGATTATTACAGATCTGTAGGACTCGAGGGCAGGCTTGTCAGTGAAGCATTATTTTTATTAAATGCAGACCATCCGGCTGAAGATGACAAAGCTAAAAACAATATCAGCAACAATATATTGCTTAAAGAAAATATAATGTCAAAGGAAAATCTTTTGACAGATGAAAAGATACTGTCAAAAGAAAAAATATCATCAGAAACGGGCTTCAGGTGTGAAGTTACTCACCGCACTTTAAATGACTGCATGGAGGAATTCATGTTCATGGGTCTCAGGATGACCGATGGGGTAAGCGGCAGAGAATTCAGAAAGAGGTTTCTCAGGACGGTCGATTATGTCTACGGAAATGTTATATCTGATTTGACTTCAAAAAGACTATTAGAGTATGATAGGGACCGTGACATTTACAGGCTCACGGACCGCGGACTTGATATCAGCAATTATTGTATGAGTGAATTCATCCTGGACTAGATCTGTACCGGACTGTATCCATCACGGACCGGATCTGTACCGGACTGATCCATCACGGACCGGATCCGCTGTAAGTATTAAACATAAGTTTATTGCGTAATTTACAGGATCTATGCAATAAGCTCTTGCAATATTTCATAAAGAAAGATTTTTAATTACGAAAGGAAGTAATCATTATGGCAGCAGTAGGTATCCTTATGGGAAGCGACTCTGATCTTAAGATCATGAATAAGGCGGCAAAGCAGCTTGAGGAATTTGGCATCGATTATGAGATGAACGTCATCTCAGCACACAGAGAGCCGGATGTATTCATAGACTATGCTTCAAAGGCAGAGGAAAGAGGAGTAAAGGTGATCATAGCAGGAGCAGGAGGAGCAGCTCATCTTCCGGGCATGTGCGCAGCGATCTTCAATCTTCCTGTAATAGGAGTCCCTATCTATACAAAGAGCGTGGGAGGAGTGGATTCACTTTATTCCATAGTTCAGATGCCATCGGGCATCCCTGTGGCAACCGTTGCTATAGATGGCGCAAAGAACGCAGCTATCCTTGCAGCAAAGATCCTCGCAGTTTCTGACAAGGAGCTTGAGAAGAAGCTCGTTGACTACAAGAAGAGCCTTAAGGATCAGGTAGTGAAGAAGAATGAGAAACTCAATAAGCTTGGTGCTGACAAGTATATCGAGCAGCAGTAAAGTCTACGTAATTCAATATAGATCTATTAATGGAGAAAAGTAAATGAGCACAGACAGTACCCTGGAAAAAGAGATAAACAGAAGAAGGACATTCGCCATCATATCCCACCCGGATGCCGGTAAGACTACTCTTACAGAGAAGCTTCTTCTATTCGGAGGAGCTATCAATACTGCCGGTTCCGTAAAGGGCAAGGCAAATTCCAAGTACGCTGTATCGGACTGGATGGACATAGAGAAGCAGAGAGGCATCTCTGTAACATCATCTGTCATGCAGTTCGACTATGAGGGCTTCTGTATTAATATTCTTGATACTCCGGGTCACCAGGATTTCTCTGAGGATACATATCGTACACTTATGGCTGCCGACTCCGCAGTTATGGTGATCGATGCTTCCAAGGGCGTTGAGGCTCAGACCATCAAGCTTTTCAAGGTGTGCGCCCTGAGACATATTCCGATCTTCACCTTTATCAATAAGATGGATCGTGACGCCAAGGACTTTTTTGAGCTCACCAGTGAGATAGAGTCTGTGCTCGGCATCAATACATGCCCTATTAACTGGCCGATCGGTTCAGGTAAGGAATTCAAGGGAATATACGACAGAAAAGCAAAGACAGTAAGGCTTTACAGGTCAATAGCAACAGGCGGTGCCAAGGCTGCAGAAGAAAAGGATTATGACATCGATGATCCTGAACTTAAGGGTATTATCGGAGATGAGCTGTTTGAAAAGCTTCAGGATGAGATAGAACTTATCGATGAGGCAGGCAATTCATTTGATATAGAGGAGGTAAGAGCGGGAAAGCTCTCGCCTGTATTCTGGGGTTCAGCACTCAATACATTCGGCGTGCAGATCTTCCTTGATTATTTCCTCAAGTTTACTACTCCGCCTCTTGCCAGAATGTCGGACGAGGGACTTATAGATCCCGTAAGCTCGCCTTTTTCCGGCTTTATATTTAAGATTCAGGCCAATATGAATAAGGCTCACCGCGATCGTATAGCATTTATGCGTATCTGTTCCGGCAGATTTGATGCTGAAAAAGATATATACCACGTACAGTCAGGCAGAAAGTTCAAGCTTTCACAGCCTCAGACCATCATGGCCCAGGAGAGGAGCGTCATCAGGGAAGCCTATGCAGGCGATGTTATCGGTGTATTCGATCCGGGCATATTTTCAATCGGCGACACTATTACAGTTCCCGGCAGGAAGTTTGCTTATGAAGGTATGCCGACATTCGCTCCGGGTCACTTTGCAAGACTTACCCTCCTCGATTCTATGAAGAGGAAACAGTTTGTGAAAGGAGTAACCCAGATAGCTCAGGAAGGTGCTATTCAGATATTCCAGGATTATACGCTCGGGCTTTCGGAAATCATAGTGGGCGCAGTCGGAGTCCTTCAGTTCGATGTTCTTAAATACAGGCTGGAAAATGAATACAAGTGTGATATCAGACTTGAGACTCTTCCATTTGAATATATCCGCTGGATAGTTGATCCATCTGTGGATGCCTCAAAGCTCCACAGGATGAATAATGTTAAGGCTGTCAGGGATATGCGCGGCAATGCGGCCCTGCTCTTCGTAAATGACTGGATGGTAAGGCTTCTGCTCGAGGACAATGAAGGCCTTGAGCTTACAGAATTCAGAGAGAATAAAAAAGCTGTCGAGATCTGATATTTATCAATTCAGAGAAAAAGCTGTCGAGATCTGATATTTATCAATTCAGAGAAAAAAACTGTTGAAATCTCATTTTTTTTATTGTATAATCTGTATTCGGTAATGATGATTATTAAAGTGGACTTTGAAAAAAGTCCACTTTTTATATGCAAACATAATTGTAGAATGATCATGGAGGTCTGTAGATGGCGGTCTATTCTGAATATGAAAAGCGCACTGAAGAGATCCTTAAGCCATACCTTGATCAAAAGGGCTTTATTCTGTGGGATATCAGCTGTCTTAAGGAGTCGGGCGACCTGCATCTTCAGGTCTTTGTCGATAAGCCTCATGGCATAACCCTGAATGACTGCGAGGAAGTGAATAACTTTTTAAGCGAAGCTCTCGATAAGGATGATTTCATAAAGGAACCATACCTTCTGGAGGTATCATCTCCGGGGTTGGACAGGAAGCTTAAGAGACCACAGGAGTTTAAGGCTGCAACAGGACGTCGTGTCACGGCTCATCTATATCAGCCTGTTGAAGAAACTGCTATTGTCAAGGGTAAGCAGAAGACTAAAAAGCTAAAAGAATTTACAGGAATTTTAAAGAGCTTTGATGACAGCACTGTAACCTTGGATTTAAATGGTGATGAAGAGCCTTATATTGAATTTCCAAAGGCAATTGCCATTCAGGAGCACAATGAAGCAGCCGGCAGCCCTATTAAGGATGATCCTGAAGATGTATCCGATATGCCTGATATAGAAGGCACGGACATACAGGAAAAAGTCCGGAGAGATACAAAGGAAAATATTATAACAATAGATAGAAAAAATATTTCACTCATTCGTCTCACATTTGAGATGTGAATCACATGAGTACAAAAACGGAGGAGAAAAAATGCCTGCAAAAAAGACAAAGAAGAATTCAAAGACCGATGGAGAAAATCTTATCGAGGCCCTTAACGCAATTGAGAAAGAGATGCATATCAGTAAAGATATCATGATCCCGGCCATTGAAGAATCCATTAAGCTTGCATGCAAAAAGCAGTTCAGCCGCAATGACAATATCGAAGTCGAGATCGATGATAAGACCGGCGAGATGAATGTCTATGCCGACAGGACAGTCGTAAGCGATGAAGACTATGCAGAGGAAATGAGAGAGAATGACGTTAAGGACGAGAGTGTTACTATATCGCTCTCTCAGGCCAGGGATGAGTATTCAAAGATCGCTGAGGTTGGAGATATCGTCAGGGTCAGAGTTATCCCTAAGGACTTTGGCAGAATAGCTGCTCAGAACGCAAAACAGACTATAGTTCAGGCTATCAGGCAGGAAGAAAGAAAGATCCTCTATAATTACTATAGTGAGAAAGAGCACGAGATCATTACAGGCGTGGTACAGCGTTATAACGGCAGAAACATTGCCATAAACCTTGGCAAGCTCGATACAGTTCTTACAGAGAGCGAGCAGGTAAGAGGCGAGCATTATAGACCTACAGATCACATAAGACTTTATGTCGTTGACGTTAAGGAGACACCGAGAGACCCTAAGGTAATAGTTTCACGTTCGAGAGCCGAGTTCGTTAAGCGTCTTTTTGAAGAGGAAGTTACAGAGATCCAGGACGGCATAGTTGAGATCATGAGCATTGCCCGTGAAGCAGGCAGCAGAACAAAGATGGCGGTTTATACAGATAATCCAAATGTTGATCCTGTAGGCGCCTGCATCGGAGTTAATGGCGCAAGGATCAATGCTGTTGTTAAAGAACTCCACGGTGAAAAGATAGATATCATTGTCTGGAATGATGATCCGGAGATCCTTATTGAGAATGCCTTAAGTCCTGCTACAGTTGTAAGCGTTAAGGCCGATCCTGAGGAGAAGACGGCAGAGGTGCTTGTACCGGAAAGCCAGCTTTCACTTGCTATAGGCAAGGAAGGACAGAATGCCCGTCTTGCAGCTAAGCTTACAGGATATAAGATCGATATCAGGTGCAGCTGATCAGCGGATCATAGCTGTGGCGCAAGGATCACAGGCTATGGCGTAAGGATCACAGGCTGTGGCGCAAGGAATACAGGCTATGGCGTAAGATGTGTGGTCAATTATTTATATATGGGGGCTTTTTATGAAAAAACCAGTGCTCCGGACATGTGCGGCATGCGGTGAAAAGAAGGATAAGAGCAGCATGCTCCGTGTTATAAGAACTCCTGAGGGTACGGTCGAGGTCGACCCTACCGGCAGAAAGAATGGCAGGGGAGTATATGTCTGCAGGAAAGGATCCTGTCTTGATCTTTTAAAGAAGAAAAAAGTATTGAGCAGTCAGTTGAAGGTCACGGTTCCGCCTGAGATCTTTGAAGAAATAGCCCGGGAAATAGAAAAGGGTTAAGTATGGATGAAAATGGCATGAGAGGCGCTGTCGGTCTTGCTATGAGGGCAGGCTTTCTTAAGACCGGTGATTTCCAGGTCAGTGAATCATTAAAGGCCGGTAAAGCCCTGCTTGTAATATTAGCAGGAGATGCATCTGATAATACATGTAAGAAAATAATAAACAGCTGTAAAGCAAAGAATGTTCCGTGCATAAGAGTTTTTTCAAAAGAAGAGCTCGGAAGGATGACCGGAAAAGAATATTTATCAAGCGCTGCTGTTACAGATAAAGGGTTCGCAGAACTCATAAAGAAGCATTTATAATTATTTTAGGAGGCAATGTAAAATATGGCAAAAATGAGACTTATTGAAATTACGAGAAGTCTTCAGGTAAATTTCCCCGATCTGAGGAATAAGGATGTTCTCGAGCTGCTGCGCGGGAACGGCTTTGAAGTAAAGAGTGTTCAGAGCAGCATAGAGGATGATGCTATCGGGTTCCTTTTAAAGTATTTCCAGGAACATCCTGATTTTCAGGCTCCATCTGCAAAGTCCGGCAAAAAGGCGTCAGCGTCTAAGAAGTCAGACACTGCAAAGAAGTCTTCCGGCGATAAAAATACAGGGGATAATACTGCACAGAAAAAGGCCTCTTCAGCCAAAGCCTCCGAAAAGACTGAAGAGCCGGGTGACAAAGATACCGGAGTTAAGACTCCTGCTTCGGATAAGAATGCTTCTAAGAATAAAGCGGATAATGACAGCAATATGAGGGACAGGGATAATTCAGCTGAGACTAAAGAGAGCAGCCAGGCAGATAAAGCGGGACATGATCAGAAAAATATTACAGAAGGCGCTGATCAGAAACAGAAGGCTTCTGATAATGATAAGAAGCCTGCATCTTCAAAGGCAGACAAACATCAGGGCGCAGGCAGTGATCACAGGAATTCCGATGGAAGAAAAAGTGACAGTAATGACCGTGATCAGAGTCGTGACAGTAACAGAGACGGTTCACGTGACCGCCGTAATGGCAATCGCGATTTCAAGGGCAGAAGAAATGACAATGGAGGCGGCAGAAGATCCGATTCTGGTGATCGCCGTAATGGAGGCGGCAGCAGGAATGATGACCGCAATACAAATAGAAACGGCGGTGCTTTTACAAGCAGGAACGGCAATGGATCGTTCAAGCCTGGTGAAAGGAAAGACGGCGTAAGATATTCTACTGATGGAAGAAAGCCGTCATTTGGCGGTGACAGAAGAAATTCTGACCGTAAGGGCGGCCGCGGCAGCTCAGACTTTGGTGATACATTCACAGTTAAGCCTGACAGCAGAGACGCAAGAAAGCAGAATAATAAAAAGAAAGACCAGAAGGATTACGACAGGAACAGGGGAGAACATTATAACAGAAGCCGTGATAATAAGAACTTTGCTTACGATCCTCTCTATCCTGACGGCATCAGAGAAAGAAAGAAGAAGGATCCGCATAGAAAGGGAGCTTTCATCAAGCCTAAGGAATTACCAAAGGAGACTGAATCAGAGGATACGATCAAGCAGATCACTCTTCCTGAGAGCCTCACTATCAAAGAGCTGGCAGATGCTATGAAGGTTGCTCCTGCAAAGCTCATAAAGGATCTTCTCCTCAAGGGCAGCATGGTTACCCTGAATCACGAGCTTTCATTTGATGAGGCTGAGGAAATTGCCCTCAACTATAATTACATAGCTGAGAAGGAAGAAAAGATAGATGTTATTGAAGAGCTCATGAAAGATGATAATGATGATGAGGGCAAGGAAGTCAAGCGTCCTCCTGTTGTCTGCGTCATGGGCCACGTTGATCATGGTAAAACTTCACTTCTCGATGCTATTCGTGAGACACATGTTACTACACACGAAGCCGGCGGCATTACCCAGCACATCGGTGCTTACGTATCGGAGATCAATGGTCAGAAGATCACATTCCTCGATACCCCTGGCCATGAGGCATTTACAGCCATGCGTATGCGTGGTGCCCAGGCAACAGATATCGCTGTACTTGTAGTTGCAGCAGATGATGGTGTCATGCCTCAGACAGTCGAAGCTATCAGCCATGCAAAGGCAGCCGGAGTCGAGATAATCGTTGCAGTAAATAAGATAGATAAGCCCGGAGCTAACGTTGAAAGAGTTAAGCAGGAGCTCACAGAGTATGGACTCACGGCAGAGGACTGGGGCGGAGATACGATATTCGTACCTGTTTCAGCTCATACCAAGGAAGGTATCGATACCCTTCTTGAGATGATCCTCCTCACAGCTGAGGTCATGGAGCTTAAGGCCAATCCGAAGAGAAATGCGCGTGGCGTAGTTATCGAAGCCAAGCTTGATAAGGGCCGCGGTGCAGTTGCCACAGTCCTTGTACAGAAGGGTACTCTTAAGATCGGTGATAACATAGCAGTCGGTGCTGCGTATGGTAAGGTCCGTGCCATGACAGATGATCAGGGACGCAATGTAAAGGCTGCAGGCCCATCTGTTCCTGTAGAGATCATTGGTCTTCACGATGTACCGGATGCCGGTGAGATCTTCATGGTAACAGATACCGATAAGGAAGCTAAGAACATTGCAGAAGCATATGTAGATGAGCGTAAGAAGAAGCTCCTTGATGATACAAAGTCAAAGCTTACTCTCGATGGTCTCTTCTCACAGATCCAGGCCGGCAAGGTAAAGCAGCTTGACATAATCGTAAAGGCTGATGTACAGGGCTCTACTGAAGCAGTTAAGACTTCACTCTTAAAGCTTTCCAATGAAGAGGTCGCTATCAATGTGATCCATGCAGGCGTCGGTGCCATAAGTGAGTCAGATGTAGAGCTTGCTATTGCTTCAAATGCTATCATCATTGGCTTCAATGTTCGTCCTGATAACACAGCCAAGGAGATCGCCGACCGTGAGAAGGTCGATGTTAGGCTCTACAAGGTCATCTATGATGCTATCGAAGATATAGAGCGCGCTATGAAGGGTATGCTCGATCCGATATATGAGGAGAAGGTTATCGCACATCTTGAAGTCCGTCAGACCTTCAAGGCATCAGGTGTAGGTGTTATTGCCGGTTCCTATGTGCTTGACGGCAAGATCGAAAGAGACTCCAAGCTCAGGATCACCCGTGACGGAGATCAGATCTTCGACGGTCCTCTGGCTTCGCTTAAGAGATTCAAGGATGATGCTAAGGAAGTCGCTGCAGGCTATGAATGCGGTATCGTCGCTGAAGGCTTCAATGATATCCAGGTAGGCGACCAGATAGAAGCCTACAAGAT
Source organism: Lachnospiraceae bacterium (assembly GCA_036343175.1). GTDB lineage: Bacteria > Bacillota > Clostridia > Lachnospirales > Lachnospiraceae > JAEEJA01. The sequence goes on along the minus strand of JAZASR010000005.1, from coordinate 21,133 downwards.
GGTAGAGGTACCGAGACAGTAAAGATCATGACTGTATAAAGGAGCATTAAATGCAGAAAAGAAGTATTAAGTATGAAAGACTCAATGAAGAGTTCATGCGTGAGATAAGCCGTATACTTGCATCAGAGATCAAGGATCCAAGAATACATCCTATGACAAGCGTATTAAGTACCGACATCTCTCCGGACCTTCATTATGCCAGAATATATGTAAGTGTATTCGGCGGCGACCTTGAAAAAAAGAGGACTGCTGAAGGCTTAAAAAGCGCAGCGCCTAAGATCAGACGCCTGCTCGCTAAGAATATGAACATGCGTATTACACCTGAGCTTTCATTCGTGGTCGATGACACTATCGAGTACGAGGCAGCCATTGCCAGAAAGATCAGGGATGTTTCCGAAGCTGCTGAAGCTGAGGGTGAGGAGAATAACGAATACTGATATTGTTATAAGACTACAGCCTTGAAAAATTATGGAGAATCATTATGAACGAAATAAAGGATCTTGCAAAAGATTATCAGAATATTCTGATCGCAGGACATTTAAGGCCGGATGGAGACTGTGTGGGTGCCTGTATATCGGTGCTGAGATATTTAAGGAATATTTATCCCGAAAAGAATATCTATGCCTATCTTGAGGCTTTTCCCAACGTATATTCTTATCTTGATCCTGAAAGAAAACTGATCGGGAACAGCCTTCCTTCATGGGATCCTGACCTCTTTATAGCAGTTGATACAAGCTCACCGGACAGGCTTGGAGATGCTGAAGAAAAGTTCCATCATGCAGATAAGACTTTGGTAATAGACCATCACGTATCAAATGCAGGATATGGAGCTGTAAACTACATCGAGCCTGACGCAAGCTCAGCATGTGAGGTGATCTACGGCCTCATGGATAGGGATATCGACATTCCTACAGCTGAGGCTGTATATACAGGTATTGTGACTGATTCAGGCGGATTCCGCTATTCAGCCACTTCAAAGAAGACCATGAAGATCGCCGGCGAGCTCATGGAGCGCGGCATTAACTTTTCAAAGATCATGGATGAGTGCTTTTACAAGAGAACTTTTGCCCAGGCACAGCTCCTTGGCAGGACTCTTCTCGAGAGCATGCTGATAATGGATGGCAAATGCATAGTTGCTGCCATTACCATGGATATGATGGAACTCTATGGGACCAGGACTGAAGATATTGAGGGCATAGTCGACCAGCTCCGCATCACGCGAGGTGTTGAGACTGCTATCCTTCTTCACGAGACTGCTCCTTCCCACTACAAAGTCAGTATGCGTTCCAATGATTACATTGACGTGAGCAGGATCGCTGTTTACTTCAATGGCGGCGGACATGTGCGTGCTGCCGGCTTCGAGATGGACGGAGAGATCCACGATGTAGTCAATTCGGTAACTGCTCAGATACAGCTGCAGATGCAGACGCAGGGCGAATGTTAAAGTCATCATCAAACTGGAGACCATATGAACGGAATCATCAACGTATATAAAGAAGAGGGATTCACGTCACATGACGTAGTTGCAAGGCTGCGCGGAATGCTGCACGAAAAGCACGTCGGGCATACCGGAACGCTTGACCCCATGGCGACAGGAGTACTGCCTGTTTGCTTCGGCAATGCTACACGTGTATGCGACCTTATCCAGGAGAAAGAAAAAGAATATATTTTCACTATGAAATTAGGTGTCCTTACGGATACCCTTGACCGTACGGGTACCATTATAAGTGAGGATAAGAATATTGATCTTACGGATGAGGAGATCGCTAAGGCGGTCTCCTCATTTGTCGGCAATATAGAGCAGGTCCCTCCCATGTATTCGGCGCTTAAGGTCCATGGAAGGAGACTTTATGAGCTTGCGCGCGAGGGAAAGACTGTAGAGCGGAAGAAGAGACAGGTTACTATCAGGGAGATAGAGATCCTGCCGTTTGATGCTTTTGATCCGGATCATTACAAAACAACTGCAGCAGACGGGCAATGTGACACGGATAATGCCGGTGCTCCACAGAGTTTAAGCTTTAGCAATGATAGTACAGACTCATATAAATACTGGTTCTCAGGACGGGTGCTTCGTGCCCGTGCGGTCGTAAGCCGCGGCACTTATATAAGGACTCTGGCCGATGATATAGGTCAGAAGCTTGGCACTCACGGCACTATGACAAGCCTTATCCGTACAGCATCCGGAATATTCAGGATCGGGGAAGCCCATAAGCTTTCTGATATCGGGGACATATTCCGTAAGGGAGGTATCGGTGATATTTTATTACCCGTGGATTCGCTTTTCATGAATTATCCGGCATTAAAAGTCCCGGAAGAGTCAATGAAATACCTGCTGAATGGCAATAAGCTTCCGGCGGATATCGTGGATCGGTCTGCAGGAAATGCTGAAGCAGAACATAAATCGGCGGGAAAATATGCTGATGATCATGAAGTACTTAAAGATCCCGAAAAAATAAAGAAAGCGCTTAATAATACACGTTTCCGCATTTACGGCTCTGACGGCACATTCAAGGCTGTCTACGAGCTTTATGGCGATGAACTTAAGCCTGTGAAGATGTTTTTATGATCTGTATTTTTCATTAAGACCGGGCAGTTACAAGCCCATTTCCTTTAGGGGATGGGTAAGTTTACAGGGCAGGTTTTTAAAAGCTTCAAAAACTTAAGGCTTAGCTGATGATACGGTCGGATTTAAATAGTATTTTAGATTAAGGTTGGATATGAACGTATATCATGATTTGGATTTCAGACTGAAGGATACCGCTGTGTGTCTTGGCAAGTTCGATGGGATGCATTCCGGCCACAGGATGCTGGCATCTGCAGTACTGGAGAAAAAAGCACAGGGGCTTCTGCCCTCAGTGTTTACATTTGACGTATTGGATACCGGGAAGCACATATATACGCAGTCTGAAAAAGAAGGACTTCTCGAACGCATGGGCTTTGAAGAAGTTGTTTCCCTGCCATTTCTTAATGAGCTTAAGACGATGTCCGCAGAGGATTTCATAAAGGAGATCCTGATCAGCCGCATGGATGCAAAGTTCATAGCAGCAGGCAGAGATTTTCATTTTGGTTATGAACGGAAAGGTTCTGTACACACCCTCAGGGAATACAGTGTCAGATACGGCTATGAACTTAAGGTATTTGATAAACTTACCTGCGATGGTCACGTCATAAGCTCCACACACATCAGGCACCTGATAAAAGCCGGAGAAATCGAAGATGCCATGATCGAGCTTGGGGAGCCTTTCTTCATAGAAGGTTCTGTCCTGCATGGTCAGGCGCTTGGCCGTACTATTGGCTTTCCTACCATCAATATGGAGATCCGCGGAAATAAGATCATCCCACCAAACGGTGTATATGCAGCAAGAGTTATTATCGACGGCCGTGAATACCGCGGCATGTCAAATCTTGGCAATAAGCCGACAGTAGGAAAATTTGGCATAAATCTTGAGACCAATATCTTCGATTTTGATGAAGATGTCTATGGGAGACCCGCCCGTGTCATGCTTACAAAATTTATCAGGCCCGAGCAGAAATTCTCCGGCATCGGTGAGCTTACCGCCCGGCTTAAAGCCGACAAAGAAGAGATAATGAAGGTCTGCTGATATCCATAAATTCGCTGTCGGATTAAAAAACCGCCGTCCGTATTATAATAAATTTTACAAAGATATTAGAAATCCTGCTCCATATTTGCTTGAAAAAGCGAGGATATTCGTCTATAATACATTTTGTTCTTCAAGGCGGGATGAAATTTCCGACCGGCGGTAAAGTCCGCAAGCTTCTGTATTTGAGCCCGGTTTAAGTATGTAGATCTTAAGCGGCTTTTATACGAAGGCACGAACTGGTGAGATTCCGGTACCGACAGTATAGTCTGGATGAGAGAAGATGTGCATGTATGGAGGCCTTATAAAGACTCATGAAGCTAAAGGATGCTTGCCCGTCCGTAAGCATTTATTTCGACTTCTGTTATCAGTTGACAAGTCGGCCGCATCATGCTTTTGTTTTTGAAATCAACGCCCTTAAGGATCGATCCTTGGGGCTTTTTTTTGCCTGATTTCTGCTCATGATATTTAAGACTTCCGGTCTTTAAGCAAATTTACATATCAGGCTTAATAATATTAAAAATATTTTAGTACTCTAAGACCTTTAATGGTGTCAGATGTAAAGGCAGGTGTTTACTATGGGTGAGAAATTTACTTTGGAAGATGAGAGCTTCATGCAGCGGGCCTTATCCCTTGCGGTGAAAGGCAGCGGTGCTGCTGATCCCAATCCGCTCGTCGGAGCGGTCATTGTCCGCGATGGAAGGGTAATAGCAGAGGGCTATCATCATAAATGCGGGGAGCTCCATGCTGAGCGGGATGCTCTTAAAAATGCAGCAGAAAATGACGTGGATGTCAGGGGAGCAAAGATGTATGTTACTCTCGAGCCATGCTGCCACTTTGGCAAACAGCCTCCATGTACTGAGGCCATAATAAAAGCAGGCATTAAAGAGGTGTATACAGGCTCATTCGACCCGAACCCCCTTGTATCGGGTAAGGGTGCAAAGCAGCTTCGTGACGCAGGTCTTACAGTACATGAAGGACTTCTCAGAGAGGAATGTGATGCCATTAATGAAATGTTTTTTCACTATATTACGACAGGTCTGCCATATGTTGACTTTAAAACAGCAGTCACACTTGATGGGAAGACCGCCTGTGCAACAGGTGAGAGCAAATGGATAAGCGGACCTTTATCCCGGTATCAGGTTCATCGCATGCGCAATCATTATCCTGTGATCATGACAGGTATAGGTACTGTCCTTAAGGATGATCCGATGCTGAATACAAGGCTTGATGAAGTTCCGGATGAGCTTGCAGGTATGGATATTTCTGACCTTGCCCCGGAAAGGAATAACCCCTTCGTCGGCTCCTGCGGCAGGAGCCCGGTCAGAGTTATCTGCGATTCTTATCTGAGGATCCCTGTTGACAGCAGGATAGTTAATAGCGCCGATAAATATAAGACTATTATTGCAGTACTTCCGGGAGCCGACCCTGTAAAGATACAGGAGCTGAAGGCACATAATGTACAGGTCATGACTTTTCCAAAGTCTGATCTTGTGGAAGGAATGCTGAGTCTTAGGTCCATCATAAAGTACTTAGGAGAGCAAAAGTATTCAGGAGTCCTCCTTGAATGCGGCGGTACCCTTGCTTCATCAGCATTTACAGAGGCAATAGTTGATCATGTATCCTGTTTTGTGGCCCCGAAGATATTCGGAGGGGCAGAAGCACCTACAGCAGTAGAAGGGCTGGGCGTCAGAACACCTGATGAATGCGTAAAACTTAAGCTTGAGAATTCAAAAAAGTTCGGAGATGACCTGCTGCTTAACTATGTGAAGGCATGAGAGGAGAAATATGTTCACAGGAATAATAGAAGAAACAGGGACTATAAAGTCCATGAAGAGAAACGGCGCCAATACGGATCTGGTAATAAATGCTAAAAAGGTGCTTGAAGGCACGAAGATCGGCGACAGCATAGCTGTAAATGGTGTCTGCCTGACAGTTACAGGCATTTCTTCATCTGCTTTTCAGGCCTTTGCCATGGGAGAGACCATGAGAAGGACGGCCTTCAGTAAGTTTCGGGCAGGGTCCCGTGTTAATCTTGAAAGAGCCCTTCTTCCGACTGAAAGGATGGGAGGCCACATAGTATCGGGTCATATAGACGGGACAGGCGAGATAATGGAAAAAAAGCCTGAGGGGGAAGCCGTCTGGATAAGGATAAAGGCACCGCAGAACATCATGAAATATGTAGTTGAGAAAGGATCGATCGCGATAGACGGCATAAGCCTTACAGTTGCAGGAGTAACCGGAGGTGACTTCAGCGTATCCATCATTCCTCATACCGGAATTGCCACGACACTTACCACAAAGGAAAAAGGAGATCCGGTAAATCTTGAGAATGACATTATAGGCAAATACGTAGAGCGCCTGGTAAATTTTAAGGCAGACCGCGGTCTTGCAGATGCAATACAAAAGGACAGCGCTTACGCGCACCGTTCAAAAGCCTCAGATCCTATAGTATTGCGAAGCGAAGGATCTCTTACAGTTGAGACTCTTACGAAGAATGGTTTTATTTAAGGAGGATAGATAAATGACAGAGAAATTTGAGGAGGATCTTAAGCTTGACATCCCTGAGAAGCCATATGAGGATGAATATGCAGGCTTTACATTCGACAGTATCGAGGATATCCTTGGAGACCTCAAGGCGGGGAAGATAGTTGTCATGGTCGATGACACAGACCGCGAGAATGAGGGAGATGTTATCTGTGCTGCAGAGCATGCTACTCTCGAAAACGTAAACTTCATGGCCAAATATGCAAGAGGTCTTATCTGTATGCCTATGGACGAGGAATATACAAGAAAGCTGGACCTCTGGCAGATGACGGACAATAATACGGACAACCATTGTACGGCATTTACAGTCTCTATCGACCATGTGGACACAACTACTGGTATCTCTGCTGAAGAGCGCGCTATGACAGCAAGAAAGGTAGTAGAGCCCGGCGCCAGACCTGATGATTTCAGACGTCCTGGTCATATGTTCCCTCTCAAGGCTGTTCACGGCGGAGTATTCGAGAGAAATGGTCACACAGAGGCCACTGTAGACCTTATGAAGGCAGCAGGCCTTAAGCCTGTAGGACTCTGCTGTGAGATCATGAAGGATGACGGCCGCATGGCAAGGCTCAATGATCTGATCGGCTTTGCGAGAGAGCACGGCCTCAGGTTCGGCTGTATCAGAGATCTCATAAAATACAGAAAGAAGCATGAGAAGATTGTAGAGTGTGTGGCAAAGGCCAAGATGCCTACCAGATATGGTGATTTTATGATCTACGGCTATGTGAATAAGATAAATGGAGAGCACCACGTGGCACTCGTCAAGGGCGACATCACAGACGGCAAGCCTGTTCTCTGCCGTGTCCACTCAGAATGTCTTACAGGTGATGCATTGGGTTCCATGCGCTGCGACTGCGGCCAGCAGTATGACGCGGCTATGAAGATGATACAGAAGCGTGGAAGAGGGGTCCTTCTCTACTTAAGACAGGAGGGCCGCGGCATAGGTCTTATCAATAAGATCCGCGCCTACCAGCTTCAGGATCAGGGTTATGACACAGTAGAAGCCAACTTAAAGCTTGGTTTCCCGGAGGACGCCCGTGACTATACAGTGGGTACTCAGATACTCACTGACCTTGGCATACATGAACTTGAGCTCATTACCAACAATCCGGCAAAGATCTACGGGCTTGAAGGCTTTGACTTAAGGATCGTAAAGCGTGTGCCTATCATCATGCAGCCAGGCAAATATGATGCATTCTATCTTAAGACAAAGCAGGAAAAGATGGGGCATATACTCAATCTGTGATACTTATACTGGTAACCAGCCATAAGTACCATAAAGCGGATAACATTTTTTATAACACCAGGCATTAATATTGCCTGCATAAAGAAAGGAATAAACACCATGAAGATCATTGAAGGAAAATTAGTTAATGAAGGCTATCACATCGCACTCGTCGCATCAAGGTTCAATGAGTTTATAGTTTCAAAGCTCATCGAGGGCGCACGCGACGGACTGGTACGTCATGACGTGAATGATGACGACATCACACTTGTTTACGTACCAGGTGCATTCGAGATCCCGTCAATAGCAAAGAAGCTCGCGGAATCAGGCAAATATGATGCTGTCATCTGCCTTGGAGCAGTTATACGCGGTCAGACAAGCCACTATGATTACGTATGCGCTGAAGTATCAAAGGGAGTTGCCCAGGTATCATTCAATACAGGCGTTCCATGCCTCTTCGGCGTACTTACGACAGATACCATAGAGCAGGCAGTAGAGCGCGCCGGCACAAAAGCAGGCAACAAGGGCTATGACTGCGCACTCTCCGCACTCGAGATGATCGGAGTCAGCAGGCAGATCTGAAAACAGGCTTATAATTTTGCAGATGAAATTTGATAAAATTTTGTATTATCTGCAAAAAAAAATTGAACAAAATAGAATTTTTTGAATTATCATACTAATATTTGCTCTGGTTATTGTGAAGTCGCTATAATCAGGGCGTTTTTTTTAGACAGATCCTATTATTAGTGCTTTTATGCAATTCTTTATTATCAAAATCACATATTTCCAAATAATATATAATGTAGATGTTATGAAAAATATAACTTTTTTGATATTCTTGTTGAATTCATCTTTTTTTAATTTAATATTTTATTTGTTAAATGGTTCGACCGAATCTATTAGTAATATTTATGGAGGAACAAAGGTATGAAAGAATTAAATTTAAAATCTAAGGCGATAAAATTTTTTGCAATTGTTGAAGCAATTGTTCTGGCAGTTATGCCATTAACCGGTTGTACTCAGACTGATTCACAATCTAAAAAATCTGTCGTGTCTGCAAAGGTATCTTCTGATAATGGTACAGGTGATCTTCCTACAGTAAGGCTGGGAGTATTGTCAGCTAGCAATCTTTTATGGGAGGCTCAGATAGGAATTGATAAAGGTATTTTTAAGAAAAATGGAATAAATGTTGAATATACTGAATTTGGATCTGGAATAGAAAGTGTCAATCAGATCGTAGCCGGCAATCTTGACATTGGATTCGTTGCAGACTTTGCAGGAATTAACAGGATAGGTTCGACACAGGATAAAACAGACCTCAGATTCATAGCTCCTTTATCAAAAACCGCTACATATGCATTGTATGTAGATCCTGAACAGGTATCAAAGATTGAGGATATCAAAGGAAAAGGAGTAATGGTGGCTTTGGGTACCGTTCTTGAATATTTTAATGGTGTAACTTTTACAAAGGGAGGGTTTACTAAGAATGACGTGGATATTATTCCGCTGGAAGCACCGACTGATGTACTTGCACTAGCCAAGTCTGAAAAGGCTGCAGCATACTGGACAGCTGGAGAAACAGCACGAAAGCTGCAGGAAGATTACGGATGGAAAAAACTTATTGGTCAGGCTGATATCGGAATTACGACCAATAATATGTTTATGGCGAATAATGCTTATGCGAATGGAAATAAAGAAACAATTGCCAAATTTCTAAAATCTTTTGAAGAGATTGCTGATTATGAAGAAAATAATAGAGAAGATACTATAGATTATATTTCTAAGAAAGATGGAATTGATAAGCAGTTCATAGAGGTATCCCTTGATGCAGAGGTACGTTCTGACGTATTTGATCAGGATGTCTATGATGGGCTGCAGATCATAGAAAACTGGTGCTCTGAAAATAAGTTCTATGATAAGGACTACTCTATTAAAGATTTTATTAATGCAGAAGCATTAAAGAGCATTGATTCATCAAAAGTGACATATAAGTAATAAATATAGTTATAGGTAATAATATTTTTCTGCCAGAAATCCATTATATTTGGTTATACCTTATGTCAGTATCTATATCTATTATCATTTTAGGAGGTAATATTATGAGCAATATTTTATCAGAAATTTCAGAAGAATCATCAGAAAAACTTTTTATATATTCATATGCATATGTAACAAGCGGTGTTTTAAGCCGTGGTAATGTAAAAAACAAGTATGTTCTGCACCATGGAAGAAAATTTGTCAATGCAAAGGAGAAGTTTACAATTGTAAGGCCGAATAATGACACCCTGTATTCCACTTCCTGGACACAGCTAAAGAATTCCCCTTACATACTCGAACTTCCGGAAATAAAGGACAGGTATGTACTGGCTGATATACTTGATACCAAGACAGACATTCCTTTTGCTGTGGGTTCAAAAAATGGAAAAACAGAAGGAAAATATATATTTGTATATAGAAATGATCCTGTTCCGGAGGAGTATAAGGATTATAAGGTGGTAAGACTTCAGGATTCAAGAAATTTCTTTATCCTGAGGCTTGAATCCTTCAATTCCGAAGATTATAAAAAGGCTAATGCGATTCAGGATAATGTCATATTCAAGGCAATATATCCGGACAGACTTAAGGACAGGGGAAAGGATATTGACAGACTTTTCACCTTCTATATTGATGATCTTAGTCTGGAAGATTATTATAAGGAGTTCGTGGCTGCTTTTGATGATGCTTTTGTAGAAGAGGATTATAAAAATTTGACTGCCTCATTCGGTATTAATATTGAGAATGGAAGGTTTGATAATGTCAGTGAAAATAACAGGCGACTCCTTGAAGAGGGACGCAAAAATGCAGAAAGGAAGATTAAAGGAAATTGGAGTAATGATATAAAAAATGGAAGTTGGACTTATGGCATTGATTATGGCTGGTATAGAAACGATTTTCTTTTAAGAGCCAGAATCGCCTATGGGGGTTATGGAGCAAATTTGGCTGAAGATTCTATATATCCATCATATGACAGTGATGTTCCATTAAAGAGCGATAAGGCTTATAGAATACATTTTTATAAAGATAAGATTCCATATGCAAAATTCTTTTGGTCACTTACTCTTTACGGAGAGCCAAGCCAGTTTCTGGCTGATAATGAAATCGACCGTTATCTTGTAAACAGTCATATGATTGATGATTTTTTCAGAAATGCAGATGGATCAATAGATATCTTTGTTCAGCAGAATCATCCTGCTGATGAAAAATATCTTTCAAACTGGCTGCCTGCCCCGAAGGATGAAGATGAATTCTCCCTGACAATGAGAATATACGGACCGAGCAATGAACAGCTGAAAGGTATATTTGAGGGACCTGAAGTTATAGAAAGTATTGCCGTTTGATGATCTTTCTTGTGCATCGACATGACAGGGTGTCAGATTGCCAATATACTTTTTAATTTACTCCCCGGCACCGGCCCAGGAGTCAGCATTGAGCTCATAGTGCTCCGTGTTGCGGTGTTTTTTATCGAAGACGTAATTGTACTGGACGATCTTGTATTCGTCCAGTATTTTTTTGACCTCGGGGTCCTTAGGAATCTCTGCCCAGTCATGCAGCCTGCCGTCGTTCGTAAAGTATCCTGTAGCAGAAAGGCTCGGAATTGTCCCCTGTATATCAAGCAGGAACCTCTGGAAATCGGTCATTTTGAGACCGGTCTTAGAAAGAAGAAGGGTCTGCAGGTAGTTTATGGAAGTCCTTTCGACCTCGGTCTGGCCTATATTATAATTTGCCCAGATCATGAAAGGTACCTCGTGCTCTGCAATAGACTGCTCAAGCGTTATCTTGCCGGGTGTGACTCCAAGTACTGACTGGTAGAACTCATCTTCAAGATGAGGCTGGTGGTCTCCGAATATAAGGATGATGGTCGGTTCGCTCTGATTCTTAAAATATGTTATCAGGTTTCTCAAAGCATTATCGGACTGCTTCATTAAGGACAGATACTGCTCAGTCTGCCACATGCCTGACGGGTTTATGAGTCTGATAGGTTCTGTAAATGAATAATTCATGGTATAGGGGTTGTGATTCTGCATAGTAACGTTGAACATGCAGAGACGCTGACCCTTTTTCTTGTGCTCATAGATCTCTTCTATCTTTTTGTAATCAGATTCGTCACTTATGTACTTGCGGATGAGATAAGGCTTGTCAAATGCCTCCTGGTCCAGGAATTCGTCGAAGCCCATCAGAGGATATACACGATTCCTGTTATAACCCGAGCCCTTGTAAGGATGCATACCGTAGGCAAAATTGTCATAGCCGTCCTGGCACTTGATATTGGAGGCAACAGATGGCATGTAATCTTTTACATATTGCAGATAAGGATTGCCGCTTATGAATGCCTTGCTTGTTCCTGTAAGAAATTCAAATTCTGAAAGAGAAGTATAGCCGCCGTAAACAGAAGAGACCGCATACCCTTTGACAGTGTTCTCTTTCAGAGTACTGAAGAACGGGATGTAATCGGGCATGGTACTGATATTTCCAAGTACACTGAGATCTGAAAATGACTCATTCATGATCATGATAATATTAGGATCTTTAGGATAATCAGGCTCTGTATTTACTTTATATTTATCGTCGCCCTCAGCATATTCGTCCAGTATCTGATCAGCTTTTTCCGGAGAGTAGCCGTCCGGCGGAGTAACCTTTTCGGAGCTTGCATTGCAGACAGCATAAAGAAGATATCCATACTTGGTCATGCCTATGGAATGGTCCCAATAGAGTGAGCTTACGTCCCCGAAGTAGAATGATGACATGCCCATCCAGACGCAGACAAGCGCTGCAGCAGCGGTAAGGACGAGAGACCTGCCTATATACTTCCATGAAAAATATTTGTGCTTTTTACCCTTATAAAGGAGCGTCGCACCGATCATAGCAAGAGTAATGATGATGCCGATGATAAAATTCTGATGTATCTCATATTTATATGACTCTGCCACATTCCCTGCTGTCCTGACGGCTGTAAGATCCATGATAACGATCCCGTAGCCTCTGAACATCTCAACGAAGTAATTAGCCGCAGACAGGATAAATATAAATATCTCGGAAATTATGAGGGCAGGCTTTATGTACTGGAAGATGGTGCACAGCACTGTGTTGAATACAAGCAGCAGGCCGATATTCTTGAGCCCGTATTCCAGTCCGATCTGTTTGACGTCATCGCCCAGCATGATCTCCAACAGATAATATTCAAATATCGATATTACCACTACCAGCAAAAAGGGCAGAAGAAAATTGAGCAGTCTTATGATAAAATACGGCTTCTTTTCTTTGATCTCAGGCCCGGCAGTATTTATTGTATTATCAGCACCCCGGCTTATATTTGCAGTATCCTGACTTGTATTATCAGCACCCCGGCTTATATTTGCAGTATCCTGACCTGCATTATCAGAATACTTTTCTTTATTCCCGGGATTCTGAATAATGTCAGACTCTCCGGGAAGATTATTTTTATTTTCCATCATGGTCTCCTAACAGCAAAAAATTCCCGTGAGTTCGAAGGAACCCACGGGTGAAATTATAATACTTTATTTTCTTTTTGTGTATTAATAATGACTGAAAGTATTACATAGATCTTATTTTATCCCAGGAAGCAAGGTAAGGATATCAAAAGAGTATTTACGGGTCACTGACCGCCAAACATATATGGGAATATATCTCCAAAGCTGTTTCCGCCTTCAGAACCATTTCCCTGGTCATTTCCTTCGGAGCCGCCGAATGGATTGCTTTCATTTCCATTGCTCTGACCGTTTTCCTGGTCATTTCCATTGCTCTGACCATTTTCCTGGTCATTCCCATTGCCGGGGTCCTGTGTCTGTCCATTTGCCTGATCATCTTTTGATGAAGTATCCGGAAGTGAGCTGAGTGAACTCTTGCCCTGAAGCTTTGCTGTTACTTCATGTTCCTTATATTCGCCATTTTCAAGTCTCTTGAGTTTTATCTTGACCTCCGTGCCTTTCTTTGTATTATTGACACGCTCTTGAAGATTCTCAATGGTAGTTACTGCTGTGCCATTGAGCTCAGTTATGATATCGCCCTTGTAGATGCCTGCCTTGTCGGCTGCGCCGCCCTTGGCAACATCATTAACATATACGCCCTCAGGCATATCCATGCTTGAATTCAGGTTAGAAACTGAGATCCCTGTGATGCCGAGATATCCCTTTTCACTGTCAGAGAGCTTTTCACGGTTCATCAGGTCTGTAAGAATAGGAGAAGCATCGGAGATAGGAATGGCATAGCCGATGCCTTCAACAGTCTGATCAGCGATCTTAGCTGAAGTGATACCTATAACATTGCCGTTCATATCAAGGAGCGGTCCGCCTGAATTGCCTGGGTTAATAGCTGCATCAGTCTGGATGACCTTTATCTTTGCGCCCGTGCTCTTGCCGTCTTCGCTTTCCTCTGTCATCTCACGATCCTTGGCACTTATATAGCCGACTGTAACAGACTGGCCATATCCAAGGGCATTGCCGATAGCAATTGCCTGCTGGCCTATCTCTATCTTATTGGAATCACCAAGAGATGCGATCTTTATCTTACTCATGGTAGAGCTTTCGATATCGGAAAGCTTTACAGCAACTACCGCAACATCATTGCTTGAGTCATTGCCTTTTATCTCAGCCTTGACTACCTTGCCGTCGAAGAACTGAACTGATATGGTCTTGGAACCATCTACAACGTGGTTATTTGTAGCTATAAGAAGTTCTTTGGAATTCTTGCCTACTATAAAGCCTGTACCTGCACTCTGTACATCTTCACCCTTGTAGTAGCCGCCGAAGATAGAGTAGTAGTCCTGACCTTCTGAAGTACATGCGATGGCAACGATAGAAGGCATTGTGTTCTCGACGATCTTTGTAACGTTTGTCTGAGTTGATGCAGCAGCACCCGTTACAACGCTTGTAGCGTTGGAATTAGCAGTCTGTGTTGTGCCGATCTGACTGCCGTTATTTGTAGACTCGATCCTGCTGCCTGTCAGCTTGCCGCCTGCAAACAGAACACCTTCGAATATGACGCCTGCAATAAGTCCGAATACTAAAGCATATACAGCGGACTTTCCAATGTTTATTAAGAACGGATGAGACTTCTTATCCTTCTTCTTCGGCGGCTCCGGTGCATTGTTTCCATAGTGCATGAAGCTGCCGTTATTGTAATTCTGAGGCCCGCCCTGATTATTATTAAAGCTGCTTCCGTAATTGCCATTATTATAATTGCCGCCATTATTGTTATTATAGCCGCTTGTGTTATTGGCGGAATTATAATTGGCGGAATTGTAATTATTGGAATTGCCATTGTAGGAGCCATTGCTGTAATTGCTGTCATTCCTTGCATTGTAATCGCCTGAATGTGACGCACTGTCAGGGTCATTCTTATAGGAATAGCTGTAGGTCACACTGCTGTCAGGGATCTGGTTCCCATACTCGCCTGTAATAGCCTGCCCCTTATCAGATGTATTATGGTCATCATCAGTATCAGCTGTCTGCCGGATGTTCACAGCGTCTGAACCCCGGGCTGCGTTTACCTGCTGACTGTTCTCAGCATTAACATTCTGCCCTGCATTTTCATTCTGTGCATTCTGCTCTGCACCATTGAATGCATTCGTCCTTTCTTCATTATTCATATTTTCATTCATAATCATTACCTCCTGTCTAAAAGGAACTGATCATTCATTTGATCCTTTATCAACTTTACGTATTATATCCTAACAGGTATTTGTGATGCAATTGTGAATTATCAGCCCTTAAACTGTGAAGATTGTGTGAAATGAATAATATTATGCCATAAAGCTTATGAATAAGAATGACGACCTTGTAAATTGCTTTTATTAAATATATAATATGTTTATATTCAAAATGGATTTTTGCGTGCGTATGTATAAGGCGGTCATTACCGCTTTTCGGAGGAAATACAGATGATAAAGGAAAACCAGAAGCTGCTGAATCTTTTTCATGTAGTACTGGATGCATTGATAATAGCATTTTCATTCTTTGCAGCATATGAGCTGAGATTCGATCGCGACTCCTTCCTTGTAAGGTATCATGTCATAAAGCCGCCAATGGGCTATTACTTTTCGAGAAGTCAGTACATGGAGATACTTCTCTTCATTATTCCATGTTATATATTGATATATTACTTCTGCGATCTGTATGACCCGAAGAGGACAGGCAGAAGATCGGAGCTTTATTGTCTCCTTAAGGCAAATGCCTTTGGTATGATATATACGACGGCAATGCTCTACTTCATTAATCAGACAAACTTTGCCCGTCTTTTCCTCGGTCTTTTCGTAATATTGAACGTAACGATCGATTATGCCATAAGACTCATCATATTCGCCTTTCTCAAGAAGATGAGAAGAGAAGGAAGGAACCAGAAGCATGTACTGCTGGTCGGATACAGCCGTTCCGCCATCGAGTACATTGACAGACTGAGAAGCCATCCCGAGTGGGGCTATTACGTACATGGCATTCTCGATGACAATGAGTCTGACAAGACCATATACAGAAACGTTCCTGTGTTTGGCACCATTGACGAGCTTCCCGGGATACTTGCCACCAACAAATATGATGAAGTTGCCATAACGCTCAGTATCAGTGAATTCTCAAAGCTCGAGAATATCATTGATATCTGCGAAAAGGCCGGTGTCTACACAAAGTTCGTGCCTGACTACCATCAGATATTTCCTGCAAAGCCTTACACAGAGGATCTTGATGGTATCCCGGTCATTCACTTGAGACATGTACCGCTTTCCTCCTCATTGAATAATCTTATCAAGCGTATATTTGACCTGACAGCATCCGGGCTTGGTCTCATAATACTTGCGATACCAATGCTTATAATTGCTGCCATCATTAAGTCTACATCTAAAGGCCCTGTTATATTCTCACAGGTAAGAGTGGGACTTCACAACCGCGAATTCAAGATGTACAAGTTCAGGTCCATGTATCAGCAGGATCCTAAGGCTGAAGTAAAGAAGTGGACTACAAAGGATGATCCGAGGGTAACACCTATCGGCAGATTCATGAGAAGGACCAATATCGACGAGCTTCCTCAGCTTTTTAATGTATTTATCGGAAATATGAGTCTTGTCGGACCAAGACCCGAGCGTCCTTATTTCGTAAAGCAGTTTCAGCAGACTATCCCCAGGTACATGATAAAGCACCAGGTGAGGCCGGGTATGACCGGCTGGGCTCAGGTAAATGGTTACAGAGGGGATACTTCCATAGAGAAGAGGATCCAGTACGATCTTTATTATGTTGAAAACTGGACATTCAGGCTTGATATTAAGATACTGTTCCTTACCTTCTTCGGAAAGAAGGTAAATGAAAATGCTTACTGAAGTCAGAGGTTAAAAGGGGGGCGCAGATCATGAAGATAAGGATAAAGCTTTTCATCACGATTTTATTAAGTATGGTGCTTCCCATCGTTTTCTGTATCATTTTTACAGTCCTGATCATGCACGTCAGGATCGAAACTATCAATAATGAATATGATATCAATGTCAATCCGTTTGGCTTTATATTTGACCCTTACAATAATTACGACAAGACATCTCATAATGATTATATCCAGATCGCTGACCGGTGCCATAATAAGCCCTCAGACTTTGAAAACAGGGATTCTCTTGAAAGGATCAATGCTGAACTTGAAAAGAAGCATTCCTTTATAATTGTAAAAAAGGATAATACGGTCTTTTATTCAGGTGATGTTGCAAAGTATACAAAGATCGGCCTTCTGCCGGTCGATGATACCATGAAGAATAATAATCCCAACGGATATTTTATCGACCCTTTGAATTCACTTATGATCAGAGGCATAGATTTTTATTATGCCAATGGAGTTAAAGGTCATATTTATCTTGTAACGGATCTTAAGCTTCTGAAGAGTGAGTGGAGAATATCACTTTCACTGATTATAATTCTATATATTACATTCCTGATCCTCACTACCATTACCTGTACCATGTGGATAAATAAAAGCTTCGTAAAGCCTTTGAATACTCTGCAGGATGCCGCTGTGGCCATTGGCGACGGGAATCTCGGAGAGTCTCTTCCAAAGGGTTCCGATGATGAACTTGGTCAGCTCATGGATACCATGGATGACATGCGTGCCCGCCTTAAGGAAATGACGGATGAACGCCTCGATTATGAGGAATCGACCAGGGAAATGATCACGAATATGGCTCATGACATAAGGACGCCTCTGACCTCCATAAAAGGATATACAGAAGGTATCATAGATGGAATAGCACGTACCGATGAGAAGAGACACAAATATCTGCAGATAATATATACAAAGGCAAATGACATAAGTTCCCTTGTTGACGAGATGTCGCTGTTCGTAAAGGTTGAGCAGAATACTATCGTTTATAATTTCACCAATATAGACCTGAATGAATTACTGATAAATATTATGAATATCAATGCACCTGATCTTGAGATGAAAGGCATAAGATTCATATTTGATTCAAGTGTTCCTGCCGGGACCTTTATTATGGGTGATCAGGAGCAGCTTCGCCGTGTCGTCAATAACATCATAGGAAATTCCGTTAAATATAATGACAGTGAAAATCGTATTCTGAGGATCCATGTGGAAACTTATGAGTATGAAGACAACGGGAAAGATCCTGCTGCAAAAGCATCTGTTCCTTCTGACATATCAGCCGGGCCTTCAAATTCCAAGACACATACACAGGCTGATCTTGCCGCATCAGATCCAAGGGGCTGCGTCCGCATCATGATAGGCGACAACGGGCCCGGAGTAGCACCTGATAATATAGGTATGATATTTGACAGGTTCTACAGGGCTGATGCTTCGAGAAACTCATCTAAAAAGGGAAGCGGTCTTGGACTTTCGATCGTTGCAAAGATAATCCACGACCACGGCGGCAAAGTATGGGCTGAGAATGACCCTGAGGGCGGCCTCGACGTTAATTTTCTGCTGAAAGTCATCTGACAGATGCCGGATATAAAGCCCACATTTATAAAACGCAATGAAGAAATTTTCGAAAAACAGTTTTACTAATTGTACAATTTATAATAAATGCGGTAAATTTAATAAATTTAGTTTAGAAAAAATTCTGATTTTTCCATTTTTTTGAAAAAAATGTTTGTATTATTGCTATTTAATGTTATAATAAAAATAGGAGAAAAGTTCCTTATGAAATATATCTGTTTTGAGTTCTATGCCAACAGAAAACTACTGAATTACAGATAGTTTTCCAGGAAAACGCACTAGAGGGAGATGGCAATATTATGGAAAAAATACTTATCATTGAAGACGAAGAGTCTATCGCAGAGCTTGAGAAAGATTATCTTGAGCTCAGTGATCTGGATGTTTCTATCGAAAATGATGGCAGCAGCGGGGCAGCAAGGGCAATTGACGAAGATTTCGACCTGATAATCCTTGACCTTATGCTTCCGGGCATGAATGGATTTGAGATCTGCAAGCTGATTCGTGAGAAGAAGGATACGCCTATCATCATAGTATCAGCAAAGAAGGATGATATTGATAAGATCCGCGGCTTAAGCCTCGGCGCTGACGACTATATGACCAAGCCTTTCTCACCAAGCGAGCTCGTTGCCAGAGTTAAGGCACATCTTGCAAGATACAAGAGGCTTACTGAGGTCGGCCAGGTAAAGAATACTATTATAGAGATACGCGACTTGAAGATCGATAAGACCGCAAGACGTGTATGGCAGGCTGGTGTAGAGAAGAGCTTCACATTAAAGGAGTTCGATCTTCTTACATTCCTTGTAGAGCATCCAAATCATGTTTATACAAAGGAAGAGCTTTTCAAGGAGATCTGGGAGATGGACTCTGTCGGCGATATAGCTACAGTAACAGTTCATATCAAGAAGATCCGTGAGAAGATAGAGGCTAATTCTTCAAAGCCGCAGTATATCGAGACTATCTGGGGCGTTGGATACAGATTTAAGGTCTGAGAGTGTGAATTGGCATTAAAGCTTTTGATCATTTTATCATCAATAATTCAGGCGCCGGTGAGTGCGGAAAGCTCATTGGCGCCTTTTTTAAGCGAATAGATCCGGAACCGATTATAAGAGAGGCGATCCGGAGCACGATTATCAGAGAGGCGGGAAGTAAAAGTGAAAAAAGGAATGATATTTGAGGGCGAGGTAATAGATTCTGAATTCCCCGGAAAGTCAATAGTTCGTGTAATACCCGGTCCTGATGATAAGTTTCAGGAGTTCACGGCCAAAGTCAAGGGCGGTATAGAAGGTCAGAGGGTGAATTTCAAGATCAGGAAGAGAGGGGCGGGACGCAGGACAGGTACCTTTCTTTCCGTTGCAGAAAGATCTCCGCTGGAGTCCGAAATTATCTCCTGTCCGAATTACGGAAACTGCGGCGGCTGTCTTTTTCTGCCTGTCCCTGAAGAGAAGGAGCTTGAAATGAAGCAGAAGTGGACGCGCAAACTTTTCACGGATCTCATTACAGCTGATAAGAACGGCGGAAAGAGCTTTGACGATATCTATGAGGGCATCATTGCTTCACCTGATACTTCAGGCTACAGAAATAAAATGGAGTACTCATTTGGCGATGAATACAAGGGCGGGCCTCTTACCCTGGGTCTTCATAAGAAGCATGGCATGTATGATGTGCTTGACTGCGATGCCTGCGAGCTTGTCGATAACGATATGAATACCGTTACAAAGATCGTTCATGACTACGCAGTCGAAAAAGGTATTCCATTCTACAATAAAGCCGATCACGTGGGGATCCTTCGCTTCCTCCTTGTCAGGAGGTCTCATACCACAGGCGACATGCTGGTGGCTTTGGTTACTTCGTCACAGAGACTGCTCAATGAGGAGCTGCTTAAGAATTTCGGGGTGGGAACTGCAGATATCAAAGATCTTCCATATAGTAAGAAATTGGAGCTTGCAGGGAAGCTCACAGGTAATCCAGATGCCGGCTCCCGCGAGACAGAGTACCTGGAGCGCGGTTTCATCCCGCCTGTTATAGAGAACACCGGAGGCATGGATAAGGAAAATGTGACTCATGTCTATACTGAGGCAAAATGGATCACAGACGAGCCTGACCCTTACGAGGACCTTAAGGACAGGCTCCTTGACGCAGAGAAGAGCGGTGAGATAGGCGGCCGTATAGCGGGCTTCTTCCACGTATATTGCGACACATACGCAGATGCAGTAAGACCCGATCATGTAAGGAAACTCTACGGTGATGACTATATTTATGAAGAGCTTTGCGGGCTTAAGTTCAGGCTGTCTCTTTTTTCATTCTTCCAGACAAACACTTCAGGCGCGGAGCGCCTTTACGGAAAGGCCCTTGAATACGTTAGCGATGAAGCATCAGGAAATACTGTGTTTGACCTCTATTCAGGGACCGGCACCATTGCCCAGATCATGGCAAAGAAGGCTGCTT
The DNA here is from genome assembly GCA_036343175.1 of Lachnospiraceae bacterium. Classification (GTDB taxonomy): domain Bacteria; phylum Bacillota; class Clostridia; order Lachnospirales; family Lachnospiraceae; genus JAEEJA01. The sequence goes on along the minus strand of JAZASR010000005.1, from coordinate 340 downwards.
CAGTTATCGGAGTGGAGATAGTGCCCGATGCGGTGGAGGCTGCAAGGCAGAATGCAGAGCTCAATGGTCTTACTAACTGCAAGTTCATAGCTGATGACGTCCTTACAGCTCTTGATAACATTGCTGAGAAGCCTGATTTCATAATGCTGGATCCGCCACGCGAGGGTATTAATCCCAAGGCCATGAAGAAGATAATGGAATATGGCGTTGAGAATATAGTCTACATATCCTGCAAACCTACGAGTCTTGCCCACGACCTCGAGGTCATGATGGAGCATGGCTACAAAGCCCTGCGGATGTGCAGTGTTGATATGTTCCCGAATACGCCGAACGTCGAGAC